>CADANF010000011.1 GCA_902789175.1 uncultured Lachnospiraceae bacterium | reverse complement strand
GAGGCTCAAGTCTGCCTCCAAGCTATCTAAAACATTTCATGATGTTTTATTCAAAAATCGCTGTTTTTCTATTGACTTTTAATAGTTAGTCTATTTAATTACGTATAAAATACTGAACCCGGTACTTATTATGTTTGGGTATTATTAGAAAATCACACAAGATTCATAAAGCCTCAGACTCAAAGCTCTATATTCTTATATTTTGAAAAAATTGTCCCAAACATTTTTCACAAAACAAATTATAAAACTAAAAAGAAAAAAATCAATACGTTAAACGCATAACCTAACTACTAAATTGCCCTGTACCATAAGTCACACCTCTCGAAAATTCCTTGCTCAATGATGGGCGTTCGCCAATTAACCCAAATAAGATAATAGCATTTTTTTATTCAACTTGAACTTTTTCGGTATAAACTGCTAAAAATAAGGAATGAACAGCAAAAAAAGAGAAGTCACCAGCTAAGTGCCAATGCTTCTCTTTTTTATTAACTGACTTTTTTCAGTATTATTTTATTATGAGACAGATTTACTCTTCCTCAGTCTTATTTGCAGCACTGATATCAATGCAAAGTTCCTCTAACTGAACTGGGTCAACAACATTTGGTGCATCTGTCATAAGATCTGAAGCATCCTTAACCTTAGGGAAGGCCATAACGTCACGGATAGTATCAGCCTTAGTCATAAGCATAAGGAGTCTGTCGAGACCATATGCAAGACCTGCGTGAGGAGGTACACCATACTTAAATGCTGTAAGAAGGAAGCCGAACTTATCATTTGCCTCTTCCTCAGTAAGACCGATAGTCTTAAACATAAGTTCCTGTATGTCATCCTGATGGATACGGACTGAACCACCACCGATCTCAACGCCATTAAGAACAATATCATATGCCTTTGCACGTACTGCTCCCGGATCAGAATCGATCTTTTCGATATCCTCTTCCATAGGCATTGTAAATGGATGATGCATAGCTACAAATCTATTCTCATCTTCGTTCCACTCAAGAAGTGGGAACTCTGTGATCCATACAAATCTATATTCATCCTTGAAACTGAAGTCAAATTCTTTCTTTGCTTCATCATAGATACCATATACATCAGCTACATGATTTCTGAGAGCGCCAAGAGTTTCAACTGTAAGTTTCCACTTAGGGCTGGCAATAATGAGAACAAGATCTCCAGCCTTAGCACCTGCGGCATTCTTTATTGCTTCAAGTTCTTCCGGTTTCATAAACTTGGCAAATGAACACTTCTCTTCGCCTTCTTCAGGAATTGAGATATATGCAAGGCCGTTTACTCCATAACCCTTAACGAAATCTGTAAGAGCATCTATCTTCTTTCTTGCAAGTCCGCCAAGACCCTTAGCTGTGATACATCTGACTGAACCACCTGCTGCGATAGCACCTGTGAATACTGAAAAATCACAGTTACGAACTACGTCATCAAGATCAGTGATATGCATATCATATCTAAGATCCGGCTTATCAGAACCGTACTGGTTCATAGCTGTGTGCCATGTCATTCTTTCGATTGGAAGAGCAACATCTACGCCGATAGCCTCTTTAAAAATATTCTTTAAAAGCCTTTCATTTACATCTAAAACATCATCAATATCTACAAATGAAAGTTCCATATCAACCTGTGTAAATTCAGGCTGACGGTCAGCTCTTAAATCTTCATCTCTGAAACATTTTGCAATCTGGAAATATCTGTCATAACCAGAGCACATAAGAAGCTGCTTAAAGAGCTGTGGTGACTGTGGAAGTGCATAGAAATTTCCCGGATGGATACGGCTTGGTACAAGGTAGTCACGGGCACCTTCCGGTGTTGACTTACAGAGCATAGGTGTCTCTATCTCAAGGAAACCTTCATCTGTCATAAATTTTCTGATTGCAGCAGTAACCTTTGAACGAAGCATGATCTTCCTTTGAAGCTCAGGTCTTCTTAAATCAAGGAATCTATACTTAAGTCTGATATCTTCCTTAGTCTTGATTCCATCTTCAACCGGGAATGGAGGTGTATCTGCCTCTGAAAGAATTCTTAAAGCAGTTGCTACTATCTCAATATCTCCAGTTGCAAGGTTTGTATTTACAGCACCTGCACGGGCATTAACCTTACCTGTTACTGCTATAACAAATTCACTTCTAAGGCGGGCTGCCTTCTCAAATACTTCTGTTCCTGCAGTTGCCTCTTCAAATACTATCTGAAGAATACCGCTTCTATCTCTTAAATCTGTGAAAATGATACCACCTTTGTTACGGCTTCTCTGAACCCAGCCCATAACAGTTACTTCTTCGCCTATATTTTTATTTGATACTTCCGTACATCTATGGGTTCTATGTAAACCCTTCATTGATTCAGCCATATCTGATTCCTCCAAATTGCTTGTATATAATAGCTTGAGACGAAATAAAAATGAATTTTATCACATACCAATGATATCTGCAATACCTTCAAATGTTACTTCACTTTCTTCGCCTGTCTCCATATTCTTTAAACGGCATTTTCCCGATGCCACCTCATCATCACCAACGATCACTGAGAATCTGGAATTAAGCTTATTTGCATATTTCATCTGAGCTTTAACACTTCTTCCAAGGCAATCTGTTTCAACTGAAAATCCCTTCATACGAAGATCATAGATTGTCTTATATGCAGCTGTTCTTGCACCGTCTCCCATGATACCAACAAAGAGATCGATACTCTCATCCTTAACTAAGTCGATGCCTTCCTTTTCAAGGAAATAAAGGATTCTTTCGATACCCATACCGAAACCAACTGAAGGAGCACTTTCCTTTCCATCGATCTCATGTACTAAATTATCATAACGGCCGCCACCACAGAGAGTAAAGCCCTCTGAATTAACAAATTCAAATACAGTCTTTGTATAATAATCAAGACCTCTTACGATTCCTGTATCTACTTCATAAGGAATTCCAAGAGAATCCAGCATTGAGCAAAGTGTATCAAAATGATTCTTACAATCACCGCAAAGATAATCAATAGTTCTTGGAGCATTTTCAACTATCTTCTTGCATCCCTCTTCCTTACAGTCAAGTACCCGGAGAGGATTTTTGTACATTCTTTCCTGACATGTAGGGCAAAGACATTCCTTATGCTCCTCAAGATAAGATACAAGGGCCTTGTTATAAACAGGCTTACAGTTCTCATCACCGATAGAATTAAGATGAAGCTTAGCATCCTTAAGTCCAATTTTATTTATAAATGTTGAAATGAGTGTTATAAGCTCAACTTCACATATAGGATTTTCTGAACCTACGATCTCAACACCGAACTGGTGGTGCTGGCGAAGTCTTCCACTTTCCGGTTTCTCATATCTAAACGCAGGTGTAACATAAAACATCTTAACCGGCTGAGGCTCACTGTATAATTTATTTTCACAGTAAGCACGCATAGCTCCTGCTGTTCCTTCAGGCTTTAAAGTGATCCCTCTGCCACCCTTATCTACAAATGAATACATTTCTTTTTGAACTACATCTGTTGTTTCTCCAACTCCACGCTGGAAAAGCACTGTATGCTCAAACATAGGAGTGATGATCTCTTTAATATTGTATCTTCTGCAAAGATCTCTCGCTATCTCCTCCACCTTGGTACGGGTACTCATTCTTTTCCCAAACCAGTCTGCTGTTCCTCTAGGTGCCTGAGTAATCATAAGGTTTCCTCCAAAATTCTTTTATCTCCTGTAGCAGATCTCTTTCGCTCGATCATCTCATCGATCCTTTCGATATAATCTACTACACTTTTTACATCTTCAACCCGGTCTGTCTTAATCACATTCTTATCCTTATCCAAGGTCATAAGTCTTGTAACTGCACCAGCACCGGCTGCAAATATATCAAGTTTTTCTTCTATAATAAGAACATTATAACGACAGGCCATACCTCTACGGGCATAACCAACATTTTCAAGATTGCCGCCAATATTCTTTTGTCTATATAAATAATATGGATAGAGATCCATCTTTTCTGCGGCTTCATGAGCCATATCCAGTGCCTCAGTCATATCCATTCCGATGACACTTCTGAAACGATCCATTTCCTCGCTTAATCTTGCCGCGCGTTTTATAGCCAGACTGTGTACCGTAAGGCTGTCCGGTTTTAATTTTGATAGCTCCTTAAGAGTATGTTCCATGGAGTATCTATCCTCTCCAGGAAGTCCTGCAATAATATCCATATTTATATGCTTAAAACCCTGTTGTCTTGCCATTGAAAATGCTTCATAAACCTGCTGGGTATTATGCTTTCTTCCAATAAGTTCAAGGGTCTTATCATTCATGGTCTGAGGATTTATGCTGATCCTTGTAACCTTATGTCGTCGCATGGATTTTAACTTCTCTAAAGTAATAGAATCAGGGCGTCCTGCCTCAACAGTGTACTCTAACAATTTAGAAAAGTCAAAAATGTTTTGGATCATAGTAAGGAGTCGCTCAAACCTCTTTTCATCAAGAGAGGTAGGTGTTCCTCCTCCTACATAGATAGAAACCAGATTTCTGTCCCTATTTACGTAGGAAATAAACATAAGTTCTTTCTCTAATGCATCAAGATAATTATCAACTCTGTCACTAAATTCCGTTATGGAATAAGAGGCAAAGGAGCAATAAAGACATCTTGAAGGGCAGAATGGTATTCCCACATAAAGGCAGTAATCAGTACTTGAATCCACCGATCCTAAGATATCTCTTTCTGCTATAGCTACATCCGCTGAAAGGTCGGCCTTTTCTTCTGTGGTTTCGTAAACTTTCTTATAATGCTCTATTATTTCAGATTTATTAAGGCCTGCCGCAAGAGCTTTTGAAGCAATCTTTGTAGGCCTCATACCTGTAAGACTTCCCCAGGGAAGAGTCTTTCCTGTATACTCTGAAAGAAGTCTGTAACTTGCAAGCTTTATCTTATTTCTAAATATTTCTTTTTTATGATGATCTCCATGGAGATATGTAGAAAAGATATATTTTGTTCCCTCTTCTACCTTAAGTTTAATATGCTGCTCCAGAAAAAGAGCAGTAAAAATGATCCGGTACTCTGCCAGCAGCTTCGAATCATATTCTGCCACCTCAGGTGGTGTCAGAGCAACTATCTTCTCCGCAGGAAAAAAAGCCTGGATCATAGCCCGGAAATCATTCTCATATAGATTTTCATTCTGAACAAGTAATATCATAATACGTCCTAGTTAAAAAACATATTGTATTTCTTCTCACGTCCGATAGTAGTGAGGCTATCATGTCCCGGAAGGACACTGGTGTCCTCCGGTAATGTAAATAATTTTTCTTCAATAGACTTAAGAAGCGTATTTTCATTTCCTGTAGGAAAATCTGATCTTCCTACACTGCCTGAGAATAATGTATCCCCTGAAAATACAGTCTTTATATCTTCAGCGTAATAGCTGATACTTCCGGATGTGTGTCCCGGAGTATGGATACATTTAATATCCATTCCGAGGATACTTATCACTTCATTATCCCTAACAGTTTTATCTGCTCTTACTATTACAGGATTTCCTTCAAATGCCTCTGAGAGATTAAGACGTGGATCACTAAGCATCTCCTCATCTATCTCTCCTACATAGACCTTTGCTTCAGGACAATAACTCTTAAGGTCATTAACTGCACCGATATGGTCAAAATGTGCATGAGTAAGAAGTATCGCCTTTAACTTAAGCCCTCTTTTTTCTAACTGTCCTATAAGAACTTTTGAAGAGGCTGATGGGTCAACTATAAAGGCTTCCTTACTTTCTTCATTATATACGGTATAAACATTGGTCATTACTGAACCAAGTGTATTCTGTATGATCTGTATCATTATGAACCCGTTGTCCTTTCGATATCAATAATACCATTAACATTTCTGATCTTTGATGAAAGGACTGCCAGCTGATCCTTTGATTTGACTGCAAACTGGATAGATATAGTCATCTTTCCCTGTTTGTTGCTTCTGACATTCATACCCTTAATGGCAATATTTTCCTCATTGAATACTTTAGAGATTTCAAATACAATGCCCTGTCTTCCGGCTGCATAGATATTTATCTCTGTCATATATTCAGCTACTGCATTTTCTGAACCGGAACCATCTTCCCATTCAGCATCTATAAGTCTTGTTCTGTCAGCTTCATCCATACAGATGATATTTACGCAGTCACTTCTGTGGATAGATATACCTCTTCCTCTTGTAATGAAACCAACGATCTCATCTCCTGGAACAGGCGAACAGCATCTTGAAAATCTTACTGCCACATCTTTGATTCCTCTGACCTTTATTCCACCCTTTGGAATCTCAAATTTCTTTCTTCCATCCTTTAATTCTTCAAGGACTTCATCATCACTCTTCTTTGAAGAAGTTGCTTTATCTCTTGCTTCAATAAGTTTATTTACTATCTGACCTTCCTTGATACCGCCGTGTCCAACAGCAGCCATAAGTGAATCCCAGTCAGAGAAATTATACTTCTTAAGGGCGCTTGCCATATATTCCGGAGTAAGAAGTGTGACTAAGTCTATTCCCTTAGTCTTACAGTAATCTTCTACTGCATTCTTACCCTTCTGGATATTGTCAGTCTTATGTTCCTGGCGGAACCACTGATTGATCTTGGTTTTTGCCTGAGAACTCTTTACAACCTTAAGCCAGTCCATACTTGGACCTCTTGAGTTCTGGGATGTGATGATCTCAACTCTGTCACCACTCTTAAGCTTGGTCTCTATAGGCACCATGATACCATTTACTCTGGCACCAACCATTGTATTACCAACCGCTGTATGGATAAGATAAGCGAGGTCTATAGGTGTAGAACCACTTGGAAGAGTCTTAACATCTCCGGCAGGAGTAAATACATAAACCTGATCCTGGAATAAATCCAGATCCATCTTTATGGCATTCATGAATTCATGGTTATCTGATGTATTCTTCTGCCACTCAAGGATCTCACGAAGCCAGTTTAACTTTTCTTCTTCCCTGCTGACCTGTTTTGATCCACTTTCCTTATATTTCCAGTGAGCTGCGATACCATATTCAGCGGTACGGTGCATCTCTTTTGTTCTTATCTGGATCTCAAATGGTCTTCCGCCATGTCCGATAACTGTAGTATGAAGAGACTGATACATATTCGCCTTTGGCATGGCGATATAATCTTTGAAACGTCCCGGAATCGGCTTATATTTAGCATGGATCATACCAAGAGCCGCATAACAGTCACGAACATTATCCACAATGATACGAAGGGCAAATATATCATAGATCTGATCTATGGTCTTGCCTTGAGTCTTCATTTTCTTAAATATACTGAATATATGCTTTACACGTCCATTAATCTCAGCATCGATCTCTGCTTCCTGAATATAAATCTTTACTTCAGCAACCATTTCCTGGATAAAGTCTTCCCTCTCCATCATCATCTCATTTATCTTGATAGAGAGCTCTTTATATAAGCCCGGATAAAGATACTGCATGCAGAGATCATCTAATTCAACCTTGATCTTGGAAATACCTAATCTATGAGCAAGTGGTGCATATATTTCCATGGTCTCTCTTGCTTTCTCCTGCTGTTTTGCCGGAGACTGATATTGGAGAGTCCTTAAATTATGCATTCTATCTGCGAGTTTGATGATTATAACTCTGATATCCTTGGCCATGGCCATGAACATCTTACGAAGGTTCTCTGCCTGGATCTCTAATTTATCCTGTGTCAGACTGAGCTGTGTCAGTTTTGTAACACCATCCACAAGAAGTGCAACTTCATCAGAAAACTCATGAGCTATCTCTTCCTTTGTCATTGCAGTGTCTTCTACTACATCATGCAAAAGGCCTGCTGCAATGGTTTCCTTATCCATTTCAAGTTCAGCAAGGATTATTGCAACACAAAGAGGGTGAATTATGTATGGTTCACCCGACTTACGTTTTTGTCCCTCATGTGCTTTATCAGCTACACGATAAGCTTTCTCGATCATTGAGAAGTCATCTGATGGATGATAGAGCTTAACCTTCTCTACAAGATCTTTATAAAGCTCGTCCGGTGGAGTAAAATCTTCCGGTGTAGCAAGAGGTCCGCTATTTGCTTTTTCATCTACTACTTCTTTAACTTCATCTGACATAAGCTTCACTTCCTTCTACTTGCCTTTATAAGTTACTACTGATCCTACCTCATACTTTGAAAGCTTTTCTCTACCCTTAAGATCTTCTAATTCAATAAGGAATATCATCTTTGCAACTGTACCGCCAAGTCTTTCAACTAATTCAGCTGCCGCTTCACAAGTTCCACCTGTTGCGATAAGGTCATCAATTATTACAACCTTCTGTCCTGGCTTAATGGCATCTTTATGGATCTCTATTGTTGCCTGTCCATATTCAAGATCATAACTTGCCTCAACTGTCTCTCTTGGAAGTTTACCCTTCTTCCTTACAGGAACAAATGCTTTATTATTGATATATGCAAGTGGTGATCCAAAGAGAAATCCTCTGGATTCAACACCAGCAATAAGGTCGTAATCAACGCCCTCTAAAAGCTTATTAAGTTCATCTATTGAAAGCTTAAAGCCTTCAGCGTCATCAAGTACGCTGGTTACATCTCTAAAAAGAACTCCCGGCTGTGGGAAATCAGGTATAGATTTAATATAATCTTCAACTTTTTTCATTCGTTTTTACTCTCCTATTATTTATCTCCATGTATTCTATATGCTTTTAATATATTCTGGACAGATATCCGCCCATTGTATTCATTTATCCCCGGCTGATAAGCCATATCCAGCACTATATCAGAGGGTATTCCTTTTAACATTTTATCACATTGTTCAATGCTAAACCACTTTTTTATATAGTCTGTAAAACCCTTAACATCAAAGCTTGTAAGTTCTGCTGTGCGTCCATCCTTTTCTTTTACAGCGATCTTCATGACATTACCATTCTTTCCAAAGATCCTCACTCCTGTAACAAGAAGTCCTGTCTCCGCAAATAAAGGTTTTTCATTTGCTGTCCCAAATGGACTAAGCTCCTCTAATTGCCGGATAAGTCCGATAGTAGGATAGGAAAGAGGCATCGGTACATCTATATAAATCTTTTGAGTAAGCACATCCAGAGACATGTTCTCATTTTCATTCAGTTTTTTTCTGAATTCTAAAAGATTGTCCTTGTGGATAGTAGTTCCTGCTGCCATAGGATGTCCGCCAAAATGATCCTGAAGATCTGACACCTTACATAGCTCCTCAAACATATTATAGCCTTCCACAGATCGTCCCGAACCTTTAAGAAATTCTCCATTATTTTCAGCATCTGTAAATACTATGACCGGCTTATAAAATGCTTCTCTTACCCTTCCAGCAACTATTCCTGCAAGACTTTCATGGAGCCCTGATATATAGAGAACAAGCACATTATCCTTCGATAATGCTTCATCGTCTGTAACCATTGATATTGCCTTTTTTGTTCCCTCTTCTGTCATTCTCTTTCTTTCATCATTTATCTCTGATGCCTGAAGTGCCATAGCGTAGGCCTCATCTTCATCTTCAGAAAGAAAGAGGTTAAGAGCATTAACAGCTGACGAAAGTCTACCTTCCGCATTAATGCATGGGCCAAGAACAAAACCCAGATGATAAGAAGTGATATCTCTTCCATCATCAAGCCCCCTTGCCTTAAGTAAAGCTCTGTAACCTATATTCTTTGTATTCTTTAACTCTTTTAATCCCTCTTTTACATATATCCTGTTCTCATCTCTAAGAGGCATAACATCACATACAGTAGCTGTAGCAAGGAATTCTATATATTCCCTGTCATCGATTTCCTTACCTTGTTTTTCATAGAGACATCTTATAAATTTATATGCAACCATTGCACCGCATATCCCCTTAAAAGGATAGTTATCCCCATCTCTATGAGGATCAACTATTGCATCTGCATTTGGTAATTTTTCCTGAATCTCATGATGATCTGTTACGATAACAGTCATACCATATTCTTTTGCTTTATCTATTGCAGAAAATGCTGCAATTCCATTATCGCAGGTGATTATCGTATCTACTCCTGCCTTAAAAGCCTCATCAACTATTCTGATATTCATACCATATCCATCTTTGATACGATCAGGAATATCATAAGAAACATCTGCCCCTATAGTTTTAAGGGCATGAAATAATATGTAATTTGATGTGACTCCATCCACATCATAGTCTGAAACAATTCTTATCTTCTTTTTTCCCTTTATCTTCTCAGCCATTATATCAACAGCTTTATCCATATCCAGGAGAAGATGAGGATCACGACAATCATTTAATGTGCCATAGAGATACATTTCTATATCTTTTTCGCTTGTAAGATCCCTGTTCCTTAATACTCTGGCAACAACCGGATCGATATTATATTTTTTCGCAAGATAGTTAAAATCTGCACGCTTTGAATAAACTCTCCACTCAGCGTCCATTATTTCATCGCTCCATTACTAATTAATAAAGAAAGGGAGTAGAAAAAATCCTTCCGCTCCCTTTCTTTTATTATTTTTTATCTAATACTTATATTAGGCTGTTTTCTTAGCCTTAGCTGCTTTAGCCTTGTCTTCTTTCTTACCTACATATTTTCTAAGTACCATCCAAAGTGGTCCTGTGATAAAGATTGAAGAATACATACCGCAGATAAGACCTGCCATAAGTGTGAATGTGAACTCCTTAAGTGAAGCTACACCCATGATATTAAGCATAAGTACAGTTACAAATGTTGTAAGTGTAGAATATACGTTTCTTGATAATGTCTGTGAGATACTCTTATTTACGATACCATCAACACCATCTTTTTCGATAGAACTTTCCTTTAAGTTCTCACGGATTCTGTCGAAGATAATGATGGTCGCATTGATAGAGTAACCTACAATAGTGAGCATACAAGCAATAAATGTACCACCTACTGAAAGATATGCCACTGAATATACCATAAATGTTACAAGTACGTCATGCACAAGAGCAATAACCGCACTGGCACCAAATCTTACATCATCGAATCTGAAAGCGATGTAGATAAGGATAAGGATTGAAGCGATAACAACCGCAAGGATTGCATCACGCTGCATTTCATTTGAGATAGTGCTGCTGATATTTTCTGATTCAACATCAGCATCCTTAACGCCAAACTTTTCGCCAAGAGCTTCATTTACAGCCTTACGCTGTGTCTCATTTAACTCTTCTGACTTAAAGATTACCTGATTAGAATTATCAACTATCTGAACCTGAATGTTACTCTTAATTCCAGCAGCTTCCTGGATCACAGGAATGATATCCTTCTCAGCTTCAGCCTGTGTATAAGCCTTATCAAATGTTACAGATGTAGAAGTACCACCACTGAATTCAAGTGAGAAGTTAAGCGCTGAACCACGGCTGCCCATGTTCTTATTAACAATAAGGAAGATCAGTCCAAGAGCGATAACAGCTATTGAAGCTGGAGCTGTAATCTTGAAATATTTTGAATAATTACCAACCTTTGGTTCCTTAGCTTTTCCATAAAATGCCTTATTATTTATTCCAAGGTCACAGAATGCATTTAAAAGAAGTCTTGTAATAACAAGAGCTGTGAACATTGAAAGGATGATACCAAGAATAAGTGTTCTTGCAAATCCCTTTACAGTACCTGATCCCATAAGAAGAAGTACTACACCGGCAATGATTGTTGTGATATTTCCATCAAAAATAGCTGAGAATGCTTTTCCGAAACCATTCTTTATAGCTGTCTTAACTGTCTTTCCGTCTGCGATTTCTTCCTTGATACGTGTGAAAATGATGACATTTGCGTCAACAGCCATACCTATTGAAAGCAGGATACCTGCAATACCTGGAAGTGTAAGTGAGATATGGAATGTATTTAAGAAGAAAAGTTCAAGTAATGTGTAAATGCAAAGTGCAATTGCAGCAACTAATCCCGGGAACCTGAATACACAGATCATTATAACGAAGATAAGGATGAGTCCAACAATACCGGCCTTAAGTGATGTTGAAAGAGCCTCACTACCAAGTGTTGCACCTACGATCTGAGAACGAAGTTCCTTAAGTGTAAGTGGAAGAGCACCGATCTTGATTGTTGTAGCAAGCTCTTCTGCTTCTTCATAGCTTGACATATTGTTGATCTCTGCTGAACCACCGTTAATTGCCTCATTTACACGAGGATAGCTAACTACCTTCTTGTCATATACGATATAAACTACATTACCAACGTTAGCACCTGTTACTTCAGCGAATTTTGCAGCTCCTTCATCAGTGAACTGAAGCTGTACTACATATTCCTGAGCTCCTGAGATATTATCTTTTCTTGCACCAGCCTGAGCATTCTTAACATCAGCTCCTGTAAGAGCTGCTTTATAAGTCTCACCTTCAACTGCTGTATCATCGATAGCACCATCGCCATTAGCATCTGCTAATGCAAAGTTTTCTGAATCGATGAATTCAAGAGTTCCTGGTCTTCCTAAATCATCAAGGATCTGATTTGCATCATACTTGCTTGTGTCTAACGGAATTTCTACTGAGATACGGTCATCGCCCTCAAGGTAAACTGATCCGTCTGTGCTGTAACCGTCTACTCTCTTCTGGAGTTTTTCCTTAGTAGCATTGATGGCGCTGGAATCTGGATCTTCATCTTCGATCTGATATGTAACGCTGACACCACCCTGAAGGTCAAGTCCAAGAGGAATATCCTCTGCACGTCCTGTTTTTTCTGCTCCCACACCATTCATTACCATATATATCAGCCCTGCTACGCAAAGAGCTATGATAAGCAAAGTAATTATGGCATTTCTTTTTGCATTTTTCATTGCTTCTCTCCCTCTAGTTAACATTTATATTCTGAAGTCTGACTCATTTCAGCAACGCCGGGAACATCACTAAGAGCAGCCTTCATCATAAGCGCACATTCAATACGCTTCTGTTCTAATTCACAGCCAATATCATAGGCCTCAAGAATCTTATTATGGAACTGATATGCATTTGCAGCACAACCCCCGCTGCAGTAGAATCTTGCAAAACAATTTTTGCACTTATCTTTTGCATAAACATTATTACATTTAAATTCCTCAACTATCTTTTCATTGTCGATTCCATGCCATACATCACCAAGCTTAAAGTCTTCCTGTCCAACAAACTGATGACAAGGATAAAGATCTCCCCAAGGTGTTACGGCAAGATATTCTGTACCTGAACCGCATCCTGAAAGTCTCTTGTATACGCAAGGACCTCCAGCCAGATCAATGTTGAAATGGAAGAAATTCACAGGTTTTCCTTCTTTGGCTTTATCAACAAGAATCTTTGCTAATTTATCATACTGTTCTTTAATTACCGGAACATCTTCTTCTCTTATTGCATATGGTTCTTCAGGGGCTGCCACAACAGGCTCCATAGAGATTTCTTTAAATCCCTCTTCAATAAAATTAACCACATCATCACAGAAGTCAAGATTATTATGTGTAAATGTACCTCTGATATAATATTCACCCTGACGTTTCTTTGCGAATTCCTTAAACTTAGGCATTATTATATCGTAGCTGCCCTTACCATTTCTTGTTGGGCGCATTCTATCATTTACTTCTTTTCTACCATCTATAGAAAGAACTACATTTTTAAGTTCTTTATTTGCATATTCAACGAAATCATCATCCAGAAGAACTCCATTAGTTGTAAGAGTAAATCTGAACTTCTTTCCTTTTTCTTCCTCAATAGATCTTCCGTATTCAACTAACTGCTTAACTACATCAAGATTCATAAGTGGTTCCCCACCAAAGAAATCCACCTCTAAATTCTTTCTTGAACCTGAATTAGCTACGAGGAAATCCAATGCCTGCTTACCAACTTCATAACTCATAAGTGCTCTGTCACCATGATATTCACCCTGTCCGGCAAAGCAATACTTACAAGCCAGGTTACAATCGTGTGAAACATTAAGGCAAAGGGCTTTTACAACAGTCTTTCTCTTCTTAAAGTCTAAAATCTCAGTCTGGAATATATCTTCTGTAAAAAGCTGTTCTGCATCTACTAAACTCTGAACATCACCGTAAGCTGAATAGATATCTTCTTCCTTATATTCTTTCCCCTCTTCTTTTAACTTTGCAGCTACTTCTTCTTTACTTCTGCCTTCAAAGACCTCGATTATATCATAAACCAGATCATCTACTACATGGACTGAACCACTGCAGACATCAAGAACAATATTGTAGCCGTTATTTTTAAACTGATGTACCATTAAATTAAATATCCTTCCGATAATTCATATGTCTAAACAATGTAAAAGGGACTATCCAAGAGGGGGACAGTCCCTTTTAATTTGGTTAAAAGCTTACGCTTCTAACTTATAAGAACCGAATAATCTGCGTTATTATTTATTCTCGCAGCTCTGGTTTCCTACTGTACAAGATGTCTTGCAAGCTGACTGGCAAGATGTCTGGCACTCACCACAGCCTCCCTTAACAAGAGTATTCTTGAATGTGTTCTGTGTTAAAGTTTTAATTCTTTCCATTCTGTGCCTCCTTAAGCCTCGTTTACCGATACTTTTCGTTATTCTTTGGTATTATATCACATAGAAATAGGCTTGAAAAGTATATATTTTCAAGCCCATTCTTATTTCTCTTTAGTTTTTTTATCTGTTATTTTCTATCCCGAACAAAGGAAGAATTTCTGTTATGGTTTCGCTTATCTGATCAGTATTTTGTCTTGCCACATCATTTGGCATGATAAGATCGATCACCATCACTGTATAAAGCCCTGCACTATGAGATGCTCTGACTCCATTTATGGAATCTTCTATTCCAACAGCACACCCGGGACTTACATTAAGCTTTTCACAGGCCTTAAGGAAAATATCCGGTTCCGGCTTTCCATGCAGAACCTGATCTCCATAAACTATCTCATCAAAATATTTTAAGATATCATGTTCAGAAAGATAATGTTCTGCTCTTTCTTTTGCTGTAGATGTAGCGAGGGCAATCTTTACCCCTTCACTTTTAAGACTGCTGAGGGTTTCTTTAACACCTTTTTTTAACTCAAATCCCAAAGTCTGACCATGTTCATCCACCAGGGCATGGGCCTTGGCTCTATAGATACTGTAATCTACTGCATCGCCAAAGATGTCTTTAAACCTTAATGCATTTTTCTCCCTTGTGCCCCCTGCACAGACTTCGCAAAATCTGTCGGTATCTTCCTTTGAAAAGCCATAAATCTCTCCCACCTTATAATAACTTTGTCGGTAGATCTTTTCTGAATCAAATATGACCCCATCCATGTCAAATACCGCCGCCTTAAATCTTTCTGCCATAAAAATCTCCGTCCAGATTATTTTTTTCTTCTTCTCTTTGCCACCGCTATAAGAGCAATAAGTGCCAGAAGTCCTGCACTTCCAAGGATTATCAGCAGCATGTAATTTACTTTCTTCTTAAATGTAAATTCATATGTTGTGACCGTTTCATTTCCTGCAGCATCTCTTGCAACAACCACCAGTTTATAGTCACCAGGTTCATCTACTGTAAGAACTGCTTTATTATCTGAAACTGCAATATCCTTGCCATTAAGTTTTACTGACTCAATAGTATCATCTTCTAACTGAAGTGCGATGCTGATCTCTCTTGATTCTCTTATCACTTCTCCATTCTCTATACCACTGATCATGATAACAGGAGCTATAGTATCCAGCATAAATGATACTTCTTTAACAGATGTATTACCCAGTTCATCCACTGCTTCAACCTTTAATATGTGGCTGCCGTCCTCTAACTTTGAAAGACCGTCATATTCTGTTCCATCAAGATAAATCTTGATTTGGCAGGTTGTAAGGTCTTTAACTACATCATCATCTTTATCAGTCCACTTAAATCCACTTAATGTCTTTCCATCAAATCTTTCGAGACTTCCTATAACAGGATCTGTTGAATCTATAGTAAAATGCACAGACTGTTTTGATTCATTTCCTGCTGCATCTTTAGAAACAACTGTAATATCATATATACCATCTTCTTCAAATAACTGACTGAATTCTGAATTACTTGATTCGTTTATGTTATAAGATGTAAATTCAATGGAATATGTCTTTCCATCTGCGTCTCGTCTTGTACCACTTAAGTTAATGGTATTAGTTGTAAAGAAGTTCTCCTGAACCATTACATGTAATGTTACTGGATCAACTGTCTTATCATAATTGCTTACACCTGAAAGGGCTATCACAGGAGCTGTTCCATCCTGTTTAAAGCTGTAAGCATATTCCGTCTTATTACCAGCTCTGTCTTCTGCAGAGAATACAAATCTGTATTCACCATCTTCATTAAACATTTCCGATAATGAATATGGATCAGATGTTGGCTTTAATTCTACTGTTCTAAGAAGTGTTTCAGCTGTTCCATCAAGTTTTCTATAGACATCAACCTTTGCTGATACCATGTCGCTGTAGAATGCTTCATCGATATTATAAGATGCAGTAACATTTTTCTGGTTGACACTATCCTTAAGTACCCCGTCAATAGTAAGTACAGGAGCTGTCTTATCAACTCTGAATCTTACGATTCTTTCTTCACTCTTATTACCAGCTCTGTCAACTGCTACAAACTTCACCTCATAATCTGCTTCTGTAGAATAGGATGTTGTTCCCTCAGAGATTTTTGCTTCACTGGTTTCGGTTCCCTGCTGTGGACGTGTTATGCTGAGAGTTCTTGTAAGATCATCTCCATCCGCATTTGCATCACTCACACTTACCAAAAGACTTCCATCATGATCTAAATATCTCTCATCTGAACCATTTGTTACATTGATATTATCAAGAGCTGTATTTATAACAGGAGCCGTCTTATCAATAACAAAGCTTACACTTCTTACTTCCGACTGAGATCCTGCCTTATTCTTAACGATCATTCTTATATCATGACTTCCCTCATCAGAAATAGTCACATGTCCCGTCTTTACTCCAGCCTTTTCGTCACTGAAAGAAGGTGTTATATCTTCTCCATTATCAGTTACTGTTACTGAAGCAAATTCATATGTAGAAGCCTTAAATGTTATATCTACATTTCTGTTATAGTACTGACCATACTGATAAGTAAGTCCCTCAGGATAAGCAAGAGTCGCCTTATCACTGTAGCTATTCTTATACTTGTCAAACTTGGCTGGATTTGGAGTTGAAATGTAGATATCCGCATTTGGAAGTGTGTTATCAAGAACTATCTCAACAGTCTTTACATCACTTTCATTACCTGCAAGGTCAGTTGCCTTATAAGTAAGCTTATAGATACCATTTTCAGTTTTTTCATCCACCTGATAAATGCCTTGTGATTCAGAAAGATAGCCTTCATAACTTTCAGGAGAATCTCCCGAAAGCTTTGTATAATGATAAGTTCTATATACATCTTTTGTATCCTTATGGCTGTCTGATACTGCAACAGAGAATTTCACTCTGTCAAGAGCCATATACTTATCATCAGATGAGTACTCTTCACCATTTACATATGCAGTAACCACCGGTTTTGTTTTATCGATAGTAAAGTCAATCTTTGATTCCACAGATTTATTACCTGCTTCGTCCTCTGTCTTTATCACTACGGCATGATGACCTTCTTCAGAAATAGTTAATTCTGCAGATTCAAAACCAGTACTCTCGCCAGAACTAAGTAATTCAGTCCAGTTTACATTAACTGTATTTCCATTATCAGTAACTGTTATACCAGAAGCCTTTACATTTCTATCCTTGATATAAGCCTTGATCTTTACACTAGTGTTAAAGTACTGACCGTAAGTTGAATCTCCTCTTTCAGGGTCCTGGCATTTATAACTGTTTTCATAGCCACTGCTCTGCTTTGGCGCATTTCCACTCACAATATAAATATCATTAAGTGGTTTTGTATTATCAATGATAACTGACTTTGTTACTGAAGATGTATCATCAGTCTTATTACCTGCTTTATCATTTGCATAGACTGTAACATCTAACAGTCCTTCTTCAGGCACTTTATCGATTATCTCTGATACTTTAACACCAGAAGTCTTATCCTGCTTTGTGGTTTCGATATAAGAATCCTTATCTGAATTCTTTACTTTAATATCATATGTATCTATTCCACTTATATTATCCTGATAGCTGAAGGTAAGAACAGGATCACCGCTCTGTACAGGTTTTCCATTTCCTATAGTAAGACTTCCGTTATCAGCCTTGGTCTTATCAATGATAAAGCTTGCTGTAACTGTTTTTTCTAATTTATTTCCAGCATCATCAGTCACTGTTACAGTAATTGTATGATTTCCTTCGCTTGAAACCAAGAGGTTTTCAGCCTTATAGCCTTTCTTTCCTCCACTGATTGTTTCAGTCCACTCTGGGCTTAACTCATCTCCAAGAGAATCTGTAACTGTAATATTCTCACTTGCTATGTTGATATTTTCATCTTCAACAACAACGTCAAATGTTACATCTCCGTTATAGTAAGAACCATAGAAATAATCCTCAACAATTCCCTTTGACTTATACTCAGTCTTATATTTATCAAATGTAGAATTATTTGTGCTTACCTTTATATCGGCTTTTGGCGCTGTGTTATCGATTATCACAGTCTTTTTCTCTGTGGTCATTACATTTCCGGCTTTATCATATGCCTCAATATAAATCTCATGAGCCCCTTCAGGAGTTACAAAACTCTCTACATTTTCATCATTAAGTACTGTACTAAGTTTTAAATCATCCGGAAGACCTGCCTCACTTTCTTCATTTCCGTAGTAGCTTACACTCTTTGAATCAACATGTACTATGTAATGGTTAATTCCACTTGCTACTGTTCCCACAGGTGATTCTTCTTTTTTAACATCAACTGCACTGAATTTAATGGCAGGATCTCCAACCTGAACTGCTGCATTCTGATCTCCAACCTTTAATGGTGTTACCTCAACAGGCTTTGTTCCATCAATTACAAATGATACCTTTGCTATTTCAGATTCATTTCCGGCATCATCTCTTGCTTTTACGCTTATTCTATGTCTGCCTTCTTCTGATATTTCAAGATCTTTTACAATATAATAAGCATCCGAATCAACTACCTTTTTTTCCCATTCAGCAACTTCTATATTCTTTGTTTCTTCATTTAAAACATTTCCATCTGCATCAAGTATTTCATCAGTAAAAACTATATTTCCAGCCTTATCAGTTGAAAGATGGTTATCCTTTATACTAGCCCCAATCTTAACTACGCCAGTATAATAAACTCCATAGAAATAACTATCTAAATTACTATGACTTGTATAAAACTGACTATACTGATCGATATAATTGCAAGTTCCATAAACTCCTGTTATTTCAGCTACAGGAGCAGTGTTATCAATGATAACCTTCTTTTCACCTGCCTGATACACATTTCCCGCTCTGTCTTTAACTTCGATAGAAACTGTATGCTCTCCTTCTGCAGGTGTATTTCCTAATACTGTACTAAGTTTAAGAACAGATGGAAGAGAGGCTTCCTGTTCAGTGTCACCTGTATAATTCATTGTTGTAGAATCTACCTTTACTACATATTCATAGATTCCACTTACAGTCGTTCCTTCTGCCTCAGCTTTATCAACTGCATCAAATATGATTTCTGGATCTCCCTTTATCGATTCAGATCCGTCACCTATTTTAAATTCTTTTCCAGCTATGGCTGAAGGTTTAGTTTCATCAATTACAACTAAAATATTCTTTGTAACAGAAATATTTTCTGCCTGATCCTTCGCCTGGATGGTTATTAAATGCTTTCCTTCTCCACCCAAAACATAGCTTGCATACCAGCCATAATCAGTGTCTATCCACTCGAGACTTACTGTTTCTTCAGTGCCATCGCCCTTTTCAGTGACTGTTATATCTTCTTTTTTAACATTTGCATCAGTTACAAAGAAATCAAGATTCAATTCTTTATTATAGAACTTTCCATAGTTATATCCCATAACTATATCTGTTGCCTGAGGGATATAAAGTTCATCATTGAAAACTAAAGCTAAATTATTATTAATCTTGATGTCATTCTTA
Organism: uncultured Lachnospiraceae bacterium; assembly: GCA_902789175.1. GTDB lineage: Bacteria > Bacillota > Clostridia > Lachnospirales > Lachnospiraceae > Eubacterium_Q. The sequence goes on along the minus strand of CADANF010000011.1, from coordinate 35,861 downwards.
GGTATTGTATTATCTACTGTTACTTTCTTCTCTAGTGCTTTAACTTCATTTCCTGCACGGTCGTAGGCAGTAACATTTACTACATATGTACCGTCTTCAGGATAAAGAGAACTTTCATTCTTTTTACCAAATACTGTAGCTATATCCACATCACTATAGTCAGCTGTTCCATCTTTATAAATACCGTCTTCTGACCATACATAGGTCTTTTCTTTTGTTATAGAAGCGTATTTCACACTGACCTTATACTGATATATTCCAAGATTATCTTCTGCTTCAAAGAAAATCTCTGGATTTCCTGTCTGATAATCTTTATCCTTTTCAACACCTGAACCAAGAGAAAGATTCTTTTCTTCTTTTACAGTAGGAACAGCAGAATCCACATAAAATGTTACGTCTTCAGTCTCTTTTTCATTTCCTGCTTTATCCTTTGCCCATACCTTAAATAAGGTACCATCTGTTGTTGCAGAATCTTTAATTGTAGCAACTACAGTTCCTGAAGAAAGATCAAGGACTTTTCCATCTTTTATCTTTCCTTCTTCATCTTTAACTCCGGTTATTGTTACAGCTTCTGTTCCTGATTTATAAGAACCTTCTGTTGTATCAGCAAAATTAACCTTTACAACCAGCTTCTTGTACCAGTCTTTTCCATCTACTGTAAAACCCTTAGATGTTTCCTCTGCAACCTCTTCGATTGCAGGATCCGGAGCTGTCATATCCACATTTACAACTCCAACTTTAGCCTCGTTACTTACACCATTTACATTTGTAAGGCCGACAGAAAGGCCGTTTATTACAGCATCCTTATTTAATTTTACATGAATAGAAAGTGTTGAATGATAATATGAATCCGAAGATTTAGAACCAGCCTTTGTTAATTCTATATCCGCTGTATCTACACTCTGTTCACTGGCATTGATCCTTACTTTTGCTATAACACTATCTGTAAGTAAGACATCTGTCTTAATATCAAATTTAAAAGTTAAGTCCTCACTATTAGTAATGTTATTTTCCGGATCTACATCACCTTCAGAAATATTAACAGCTTTCTTCTCATCATTAACGCTTACTTCTTTAAGTTCAATATCTACATTATCTTCATAAGTAGGAATTGTTACAATGCTGTCATTATTATTACCAGCTACATCAGAAGCAATCACTGTAAACTGATATTCTTTATTCTTTTCTAACGCAGCCTTTTCAATTGCTTTTTTATAAATACCGTTTGAATCCGGTACAAGTGCAGTTCCGTCAAAAGTTACCTCTTTAACGCCACTGCCTGAATCACTGACTTTAAATGATACCTCTACATCTTTAGCACTTGTAACCTTTTCTGCTGATGAAATTATATTTCCATCCTGCTTAATTGTAAGATCTGTTATTTCAGGCTTAACTGTATCCTTAACTATCTCAAACTCATCAGAAACAGCCTTTACGCCTTCGTTATTTGCAACCTCTATCTTATATTTATATACGCCATCGTTTTCTACTTTGACATTTCCTGTTATAGGATAATTACCATCTTTTAATGCCCCAACAGTAAGATCTTTTGACTCTTCATCATTAAAATATCTTGCAGATACGATAGTCGAAAGAGTAGATGCTCCCTTTATGGAAGCGCTTGCTTCCACTGGAACATTTGTCTTTTCTTCACTTTCCGAATTGATCACTGTTTTTGTTTCAGGTTTTGTAACAGTGATAGCAGGATTTACATCTGTATAATTGATTGTAAGTGCATAGTATGTTTCTTCTTCATTTTCTGCCTTAAAAGCAAATATGTAATTCTTTGCCCCAGAAATTTCATTGGAATTCTTAATTACAAAAGATGTAGAATCTCCAGCACTGTAAAGACTTCTAACGACTCGTCCTGCGTCCTTTTCTTCCTCTTTAACATCTGCAATTCCATCTAAAGTTGTTGTTTCAATCTCTGTATTATCTGTATCGCTCTTAAATGTTACTGTCACAGTACTTAAAGCTGTAAGATTTGATACGTTAGACGATACTATAACGCCATCTTCTTTTGTATCTTCAATAAGTGCCTTATTAGGATCCTCTTTTTCTGGTGTAACAGTTACAGAAGGAGTAACTATAGCAGGTACTGGATCAAGGCCATTTCCAACCTTACCCGTTTCTTTGATATCAGTTCCATCTATCTCATACTGATAGAAAGCATGATAAGTCTTATTAGTAACATCAGAAATATTTACATCAGTAAGTTCTCCATTATATTTCCATTCAGATGAAGAAATATCAGCAACTGTGTCCTTATCTCCAACGTAATAATAGAAATATCCAACAATATGTTTCTTTATATTAGTCTTATCAGTTTTAAGTGATAAGCTATAGTTTCTGCCTGCCTCATTTTTGCTAAGCATAAACTTAAGGGCATCATTAACATTTACATAATTTATAGAGTAAACTGCTCCCTTAGTGATCTCTTTATACTCATATCCGCCTTCATCATTTGTTTTTTCAAATGCAAAGTAAAGATTATAAGACTTTCCAATTTCAAGCTCTTTTACATCGCCCTCTTCAATCTTTACATCAGTTGTAAGCTCTTTAGAATATTCATCATCTGTAAAAAAAGCCACCGGAACATAATCTTTGTATTCAGATTCGGAATCTAAATCACTTTCAATTTTAATGTTAGGCGCCTCTACCGCATAAACAGCAGGACTTAAGACGGTAGCTTCTAAATTTCTCATACTAATAGATGCCCCACCTAAATCTCCTGAGTCAAACTTAATAATTGGAATGTCATCACCTTCAAGAGTAATAATGACATCATCAAATTCTCCCTTGACGATAACTCCGCCTCTTGCTGATACACTCTTTTTTCTGCCGTCTATATAAGTCACGCTTATTATCATAGCAAGTGCAAGCACAAGCGCCATCGCCCTTGTTTTTATGCTTTTTTTAGCTATCATATTTTTTCTCCCTTTTCTATATATCCAGAATTTCGTCAGTATGTACCACCGTCTCACTGTATAAAACTTTAATTACACCGGTAGCAGAATATCTTGTATTGTGCATATCTTTAAGAACCGCTGTTTCTTCCGGGCTATAATTTCCTAATACATCCATATCACTTTCACCGCTTGAAAGTGCATCTGTTACGGCTTCTGCATTATATGAAGAAAGTGCATCAGTTGTATCTTCACTTCTTAAGTCCTCCAAAAGCTCGGTCTCTTCTTCACCGTTTAGATCATCAAGAAGATCAGTTTTTTCTTCTCCCGATTCTATATCAAGCACTGCTGTTTTTTCTTCTCCTGATTCTATATCAAGCACTGCTGTTTTTTCTTCTCCCTGCTTGATCCTTTCTTCGAGTACATCCGTTGGTCCTTCAGCTTTTTTAATTGTGTTTTTGATTCTCTGGTTCTCTTCAAATACTCTTCTTTCTTCTTCTTTTCTAAGTTCCGCCTCTCTAGCCGCTTCTTTGGCTATCTTCTTTTCTTTTTCCGGATCCAGCGCCTCTAATTTTTCACTGGTTTCTCCCTGTTTTTTCTTTCTATGTTTTTTCTGTTTATCCGTATTCATATCAGCTTCTCTGGCTTTGATACGTCCACTGGAATTGCGGATTGCTTCCTGTTTTGACATTCTCTCATAACCAGCTTTTCTGATCTGTTCGATTGCCCTCTTTTCTGCCCGCCCGGTAACTACACCGAAGGCCTTTGGAATATTCAGCACTATAAAGATAACCACTGCCAGTATCAAAAACATGATAAAAGCTACCATGCCGCCAATGAACATTATTCTGTATGTACTCATTATTCAGCCCCCCCTTCAGAATTACCAAACTGCGATTTTAATGTTTCCATATCAGGAACTCTCTTTATCCAGTTTGACATCTTGCTTATTCCTTCTACAGCTGAACCTTCGTTATATACTGAAATTATCTTAGCAGCATCCTGTCTAGGCCACTTGGTAATGTCATTTCCGTCTTTGGTCGTATATGTATTATATAAGTATGTTAGATGTTCAGTATAAACCTTGGCAAGGTAGTCTGATGCTACCTCTCCCTCACCTCTTAATACTTTTTCCGCCTGAATATATGTCTCTTCGGCTTTATCACTCTTTCCTTCAATACCATAGATTTCTGCTATACGGCACATCTTATTCATATAAGCGACACGATAAGCTGTAATAGTATCATTTCCTATGGAATTCTTGGCAATGCTTAAGTTTCCAACCGCCTGTGAAGCCACCTCATTACAAGCATCTATTGCCAATTCATAGAATGAAGGATTTTCTTTTCCTAACTGATAATATATTTCTGAAAGTGAATTATTAAATTCATAATCAAAATTAGTTGCATTATCACCATCATAATCTGCAAGATCTGTTACAGCCTGACTCATTACAGTTTCAGCTTTTTCTGCAACCCCCTCTGTCTGGATATAGGTAGCATAGATCCTTCCAAGCATTTCATAGTTGATGAATTTCTGCTCATCACTATTAATAAACTTGGTCATGTTATAATCAGCAAATCCATTTACTTCTTCCATTAAGTTCATAACATTTACACTGTTACTGGAAAGAATCAGTGATATGCTTCCGTAATATCTTGCCAGTTCTCCATAGGTAGGATCTTCTGCATCGATCATGCTGAAATATTTATATGCAGCTTTATAATCTGATAACTCAGCAAAATAAGCCAGTCCCAGTCTGTAAAGCACTTCCGGATTTTTTGACGCCCCGGCAGTACTGTTATTAACTCGATTGGCAATAGTTCCTAAGCCATCCTGAAGCTTTAATGCATCTTTTTCATCGATATCCTTATCCTTTGATGCATCAATATAAAGATCTATGTAACTTACATATGCATCTGCTTCATTTCCCTTAAGGTCAAATGCTAATTTATACTGCTCTGCAGCTTCCTGATAATTCTTCTGTACCTTATATGTATTACCTTGATCAATGTAAGCTGTATAATTTTCCTGAAGCACTCGCTTCATTCCCTTATATCCCATAGTAGATACAGTTGCTCCTACTATAGAAAGAGCAGCACATATGCCGAAAAGAGCAAGTTTCAGTTTATTTTCTGATTTATAGGATTCATCCAGCTCTGTATAATGATCCAGAGCGTAAAGAAGTTCAGAACAGGATTGATATCTGTCTGTAGGGTTGGGCTGGGTACATTTAAGAATGATCTGTTCTAAACCTGCTGAAAGAGATGCATTCCATCTTCTGATAGGTTTTATCTCATATGGAGGTTCACAAGGATTCATCCCTGTAACCATATGATACAGAGTTGCCCCTAAATTATAAATGTCTGTTCTTGCATCTGTTTTATATAACCCACGCCCCTGTGCATCACCAAACTGTTCCGGCGCAGCATAACCTCTTGTACCAAGAGCCGTAGTATCTGCATTATTTTCCTGAGTAAATTCTTTTGCTGTACCAAAGTCGATAAGTTTTACTCCACCTTCCGGTTTAAGCATTACATTTCCCGGTTTCATATCACGATATATGATAGGTGGATTCATAGAATGAAGGTAATCAAGAGCTGAAGCCAGCTGTTTTGCCCACTCAATAACATCTTCCTGCTTTTGAGCTCCTTCTTTCTTTAAGATTTCCGCAAGGTTTGTTCCTTCTATAAAATCCATTACAACATAGATAACGCCATTGCTGTTGATAATATCAACAATTCTTGGAAGAACAGGATGATCTACATTCTTCAGGATATTGGCTTCTCTCTCCAAGCCCTTAAGGAGAGTCTTTGTGCTTTTTGATCCATCATTTTTAATCTCTTTTATTGCCCACTGCTTATTAAGTCTGTGGTCAAACGCAAGATAAACGATCGACATTCCACCGCGGCCTATCTCTTTAAGTATTTCATATTTATCATCAAGTATTGTACCTACTTTTGTCGCCATTCCCTAACCCCTATTATAACGTTCTTATTGCTGAAACAGTTATATTATCTGTTTCCCTTCTCTTCTTAACTAATTCAGTAAGATATATGCATCCACACTTTAACATTTTTTCACTGTCTGCCGCCTCAGGACTAAGTCTTTCCATTACCTCTTCATCTGAGATCTGATGTCTGAATCCGTCAGAACAAAGGATATATACCGCGTCCTTCTTAAGACTTCCTTTAAGGAAATCAGGTTCAACCACATTTGAAGCTCCAACACACTGAAGCAGTATGCTCCTTCTTGGATCATTCTTCGCCTGTTCAGGTGTCATGCGCCCCATCGCAATCTCTCTGGCAACAAAGCTCTGATCATTGGTAAGCTGCTTACATACATCGCTAAGCTCATATATACGGCTGTCTCCTACATGCACGATATAATATTCTTCATTTATCATAAGCATGGCTGATACAGTGGTTCCAAGCATTATGCCGTTCTCATCGCCATATCTTCCCAACCTTTTATTCTGTTCTAAAATAATTTCATTCCATCTGTTATGAAGATTAGATACACTAAAAAGCCCCTGACTTATTTCAGTGGCGAAGACATTATCAAACCAGTCAGTAAAAGCCATTATAACTTCCTTACTTGCCAGTTCTCCCTTTGAAAGTCCACCCATGCCATCACATACAATAGCAAATGCCACCTTTCCCAAAGGAGAATCTATTATTCTTATAGCAAGTGAATCCTGGTTTGTATTCTTTTTAATCCCAATATCTGTATTATATGTCGCAATAAAGTTCATTTTACTTCTTAAAAAACCCCATTTCACATAAAACTCTATATCCCACAAAACGCTGCCTAAAAAAGCAGCGTTTTTACGTTATTCTTATCTTCTCTTAAGATGGAAAGTGAATATTTCATCACCAAGTCTTACTGTAGCTCCATCCTTAAGAAGCACTTCCTGTGAGGCCTCAACTTTGTTTTCATCAACAAATGTTCCGTTAGTTGAAGCATTGTCTTTTATATAATTAACTCCATTCTTCTGAACTATGAGACAGTGGATACGGCTTATAGCTGTATTTCCATCTATGGCATAATCAGCATGAAGTCTTGATTTACCGATCTTAAATACCGGCTTAGTGATAAAGAATCTTTCACCTGTTCTCTCACGCACGAAATTTGGTTCAGGAATATTGCTATCATGGTCATCAGATAATACATCTGTGCTTCCTGTTGCAGCAAGTTCTCTTGCTGGTTTTGACGCTGAACCAAAAGCCATTCTAAGCTGGTTTTCAATTGATTCTCCCTGACTGAGCGGCTCTGTTTTGTCATAATCTTTAATTATTGTTGTCTGTTCAAAGTCCAGTCCAGACTGAATTGCAGGCTTACCTGGCTCCGGATTAAATGTAGGTGCCTTAGGCTGTTCCTCTGGAAGGATCTGAGGTGCCTTCTCTGAGAACACAGGCTGCTCTGGTGCTTTAGCTGGTTCTGGTGCCACTGGCTGCTCCGGTACTTTGACAGCTTCCGGTGCTGCTGGCTGCTCCGGTACTTTGACAACTTCTGGTGCCACTGGCTGCTCTGGTGCCTTAACTGGTTCTGGTGCTGCCGGCTGTTTCGTTGCTTTGACAGGTTCTGGTGTAGGTTTAAAGAATTGTCCATTATTATTTGTAAAGCCTGATGCAGGCTGATTCATACCTGAATTTGGCTGGAATGCCTGTGGTGCCGGCTGGCCCATTCCCTGATTTGGCTGAGACGGCTGGCCCATTCCTGGATTTGGCTGGAATGCCTGTGGTGCTGGCTGGCCCATTCCTAGATTTGGCTGAGACGGCTGGCCCATTCCTGGATTTGGCTGGAATGCCTGTGGTGCTGGCTGGCCCATTCCCTGATTTGACTGAGACGGCTGGCCCATTCCTGGATTTGGCTGGAATGCCTGTGGTGCCGGCTGGCCCATTCCTGGATTTGACTGGAATGTCTGTGGTGCTGGCTGGCCCATTCCTGAATTTGGCTGGAATGCCTGTGGTGCTGGCTGGCCCATTCTCTGATTTGGCTGAGACGGCTGGCCCATTCCCTGATTTGGCTGAGACGGCTGTGACATATCCTGTGCCTGTGCTCCACGGTTCATCATAACTGCCATTCTATTAATCTTAACCGACCCCTGAGTCGTATTATTCATTGGCTGTGACGTATTCTCTTCAGTCTTAACCGGAGATACATTATCCGCCTGCTGTGCCGGCGCTGCCATTGAAAGCATTACATCTATCAGACCATTGAATCTTCCGTATTCAAACTGATCCACATTCAACTCTGTAAGAATGCGTGCAACGTAATTATCTTTATCATTCTGATCAAATCTCATTCTTGAGATCAATTCTCTTAAGAAACATGATACCTCAGATACCTTTGCGCCCTCCTGTTTGATAGGCACGAGTACACTTACAGTCTCACAATTTTCAGGATTTATATAAATATAATCTAAATCCTTAATAACTGTATGAACTGGGATACCCTGATTTCCGATAGAATAAGAAACCATAAGATTCTTTAATATCTTGAGCACTTCAACTTTAGTAAGATTCTTCTTTATGAAGCTTCCCAATTTAGGATAGTCAGGAACTTCACTAGTTACTTTTCTTATACCGTTTTCATCAGAATATTTAAATTCTGCTATTCCTGGTGCTGTATCCTTATTGAATCTCTGTAATGCTCTATCATCAACAACATCTGCTGGCTCAAGAACATAGGTAAGCTTGATAATATTAACTTCTTTTTCTACATTAAATTTAATTTTCTGCATTGCACGCACCTTCCCCTCGAAATAATATTAGGCAAGTTTAGTATTTGAATGTATATTCGTCATCTGCGAATCTTACAATATCATCCTTATGAAGTTTGATTTCTTCCCCATCTTCGAGTTTTTTATCGTTTACATATGTGTGGTTAGTTGACTTATTATCTTTGATATAATAGCCATCTTTTTTCTTTGTGATCACCGCATGCTGTCTTGATATAGCTCCGTTACCACTTATATGATAATCTACACCACGATTAGCTTTACCAATCTTAAAGACATCTTTATTGATGATAGTCTTTTCTTCTGTTGTTACTCTTACAAGGTAAGGATTAACTTTGATAGCCCCTTCCTTACCAGTTAAGCTTGTAACTTTCACCGGCTTCTCTGGTGTCTCTGGTTCTGCTGTCACTGTTGTCTCCGTCTCAGCCCCCTCCTCTGATACATTAACTTCATCTTCAGCAGATGTCTTTTCTTCTTCTGTTGCAGCAGCCTCAGCTTCCTCTGTATTCTGTGCTGCACTCTGTACTATAGCTGCACGATTGATTTTTATCTTAGTCTTCATCTCTGGTTTTTCAGACTTAAGTACATCACTTTCAGCTTTAGCCTTAGCCTCACTCTTTGAAGCAACTTCGCCATTTGCGAGAGCTTTTATTCTGGCCTCGATAGCCGCCTGAGCGTTATCGTCCATTGCAGCCATACGCTGTGACTCCTCATCTTCTTCATCGTCTTCGTCTGTTTCTTCATCAGCAACAAGGCTGTATTTATTATTTTTAACGACTTCTTCAGTCTCTTCTTTTACTTCTTTTACTTCTTCAAGTTCGATTCCTTCATCTTCATCAGCTGTTTCCTCAGTTTCTTCCTGAACTGGCTCCTCAGCCTTTACTGCAGGAATTGGAATGTCTGCAGCATCAATATCTGCCACATCAACATCCTCATCTTCAACATCTTCTTCCTCATCATCACCGATTTCTGGAAGTGGAGCATTTGCATCTCCAAGATTATCCATAACACTTCCAACACTCTCCGTTGGCTGCTCTGTAACAATCACAACTTCTTCACCTTCGCCGGTTGCAATTGCATCATCTTCAGCTTCATATTCAATTCCGGCATCCTCCATAAGAGCTTCAGAAAGACCTATAATGCCTCTTAAATTGAACCCCTCACCGTTGATATATGTGAGCAGCTGACCTACATATGTGAGATCTTCTTCAATGTCATACTGACTCGAAGCAATGAACTGTCTTATAAATCCCTTAAACTCTGTCGCTACTGAAGCACTACTCTCAACAGGAAGACAGATAAACTGGACATTTAATGTCTGTGGATCAACATAAATGAACCCTCTATTAAGTAAAAGATATGAGATCTTTATAGCCTGTTCCTTACAATCAATGATTCCAAGGGCTATATTTCTTATAATCTTAAGAGCCTGTTCCTTTTTAAATGGCTTCTGCTGAAATTTATCAAGAGAAACCTTTCCTGTTATGTCATAAGTAAGATAATCATAGTCATCATCTTCCTCATAAATAATCTTTACAAGTCCTTTTATTTCATTTTCCTCGCAATAGTTAAGGACATCTTCGTCAACTTCTGTTCCTTCCCCCATTGTGTAGGTAAGATAATGTTCATCTCCTATATTTCTTGCTTTAAAGCTAAAGCTTCTCATAACCAAAACCTCCTAAATTTACAGTGTCCGTACTTTTATTTAATGGTATGCATAAAAACTATTCGTCATCTGAATCATCTGAGCCTTCGCTCTCATCTGAATTTGAACTCTCAGCGCCATCCCCTCCCTGAGAATCCATATGTTCTTCATATGTCTCATAGAATTCATGTTCACCAGTTTCTTCGTTGATTACATGGTAATATAAATACTCATGGCTTTCAGGATTAAGTACCGCATTTATACATGAAAGACCAGGATTACATATTGGTCCAACCGGCATTCCCGAATATTTATATGTATTATATGGTGATTCAACTTCAAGATCCCCATATGTTACTTCTGACTTATTGTATAAGCCATCTGTCAAAGGATAAAGTACAGTTGAATCTATCTGCAGCTTCATATCTTCATCTAAACGATTATTGATAACTCCTGCAATTCTTGGACGTTCCTGTTCATATTTACATTCACGTTCGATCATAGCCGCACGATTCACCACATCGTATGATGTAAGCCCCATCTCACTAGCCTTAGCCTGCATTTCTTCTGTGTAATTAGCTTTAAATGTATCTAACATCCATGCCACAAGCGATTCTGCTGTTGTATCTTTTGTAATGTCATATGTAGCCGGGAAAAGATACCCTTCAACCTTATATCTGACATTTGCACCTTCCGGAACATCCTCTAAATATTTAAAATCAGATTTTGTCACAGACCGACATGCATTTTTAAATTCTTTTGCAGAACAGATATCCTGTTCTTCACATCTCTCTGCTATCTGATCAACAGTAAAACCTTCCGGAACAACAAGTTTCTGAAGCACAGCATCAGAGTCAACAGCTACGCTCATCATAGCCATCATATCAAGAGTATTCATGCCTGTATTAAGGGTATATGTTCCAGCCTGAAGACGTCCTGCATATTCTGAATCCTGCAGTCTTTCAAGAAACGCTTTCTCAAATTTTATAAGACCATTGGCCTTAAGAATTTTTGCTATCTCCTTTGATGATGATCCCTCCGGGATTGTAATAGTTACATCTTCCCCCTTCGTAGTCGCTGTATTAGTAAGTTCATTGTTATAGGCAACCTTAAGGTCTCCTATATATGTTGCGACAACAATAAAAAGTAGCATTGCCGCTACAATTCCAATCATCCATTTGACAAATTTAACCAATGTTTTTTCCTCGTAAAACCCGCGTCCCCCCTTAAAAAGGGTACACTTGAAGTAATTATAATATAATGATATTATACTACCATCTTTTATATACAATTTCAAGAAAAGGAACGGTGAATAAATGGCATATCCAATAGTTACATTTACTATGAACGACGGCTCTATCATTAAGGCTGAGCTGTATCCTGAAAAGGCTCCAAACACAGTAAACAATTTTATTTCTCTTGTAAAAAAAGGCTTTTATAACGGCCTTACATTTCACAGAATCATCAAAGGTTTTATGATCCAGGGTGGTGATCCGGACGGAATCGGAACCGGTGGACCAGGATACTCTATCAAAGGCGAATTCAGTCGAAACGGGTTTGCAGCTAATGACCTTCTTCACGAGCCAGGAGTTCTTTCAATGGCCCGCGCTATGAATCCCGATTCAGCCGGATCTCAGTTCTTTATCATGCATAAAGCTGCCCCTCACCTTGACGGACAGTATGCTGCTTTCGGTCAGGTTATCGAAGGAATGGATGTAGTTGATAAGATTGCTACAACTCCTACAGGATGGCAGGACAGTCCACTTGAACCAGTTGTAATGAAAGAAGTTACAGTTGATACATTGGGCGAGGATTATCCTGAACCAGAAACCTTATAAGTGAGGAAAAGGGTGACGCTTATCGAGCGGCACCCTTTATTTTTTTATGCTCATCAGATTATAATTCTATATCCCAATAATTATCTAATGTTGCAAAATAATCTTCAATTGTCTCAGGACGTCTGATCTGGATCACTGAACCATCTTCACGAAGAAGAAGCTCAGCAGACCAAAGTCTTCCATTATAGTTATAACCCATTGCAAAGCCATGAGCTCCTGTATCATGGATCACAAGATAATCTCCCATATCAATCTTTGGAAGCATTCTATCAATAGCAAATTTATCATTATTCTCGCAAAGAGAACCAGTAATATCATACTTATGATCTAAAGGCTGATCCTCTTTTCCAAGTACGGTGATATGGTGATATGCTCCATACATAGCTGGTCTCATAAGATTTGCAGCACAGGCATCTACACCAATATACTCTTTATAAGTATGTTTTTCATGAATTGCCTTTGTAACAAGATGTCCATATGGTGCCAGCATAAATCTTCCTGACTCAGTAAAGATAGCTACGTCTCCCATACCAGCCGGAACAAGAACTTCATCATAAACCTTATGAACACCCTCAGCGATCTTTTCGATATCATTTCCTTCCTGATCAGGCTTATATGGTATTCCGATACCTCCTGAGAGGTTGATAAATGAAAGCTTTACTCCTGTTTCTTCCTTGATCTTTACTGCCATTTCAAAGAGGATTTTTGCAAGCGTAGGATAGTAATCATTTGTAACTGTATTACTTGCAAGGAAGGCATGCATACCAAATTCCTCTGCGCCTTCATCTTTAAGTCTCTTATATGCTTCAATGATCTGCTCAGGTGTCATACCATACTTAGCATCACCCGGATTGTCCATTATGGTATTAGCAATGGCAAATTTTCCACCTGGATTAAAACGACAGGAAATTCTCTTTGGAATTCCACATGTTTCCTTCAGCATATCAATATGAGTTATATCATCAAGATTTATAGTTGCCCCAAGTTTTGCTGCATATGCAAATTCTTCGGCCGGAGTATCGTTTGATGAAAACATGATATCATTTCCCATGATATTACATCTCTCTGACATTACAAGCTCCGCAAGAGATGAGCAGTCTGTTCCACATCCGCACTCATGAAGTATCTTTAAGATTGTTGGATTTGGAGTTGCTTTAACTGCAAAATATTCCTTAAATCCCTTATTCCAAGAAAAAGCTTTATACATCTTTTTAGCATTTTCCCTGATCTGCTTTTCATCATAAATATGAAAAGGTGTAGGATATTTCTTTACGATGTCTTCAATCTGTTCTTTTGTAACAAATGGTGTTTTCATTGTACGAGTCTCCTTCTTCCTAGTATTCTTTAAAACTTAATTGTTTTACATATTAACACATGATTTTTCTTATGACAACGATAGCTGAAAAAATAGGCAGACAACAAGTGCAACGAACTTATTCAAAGAAAATAAGAAGAGCCGTCAAGAACAGACGGCCCTAAAAAAAAGGTATGAAAAATGTGGGGGAAGGTATAGATTCCTTCAAAATTGGAACAATTAGACAATACTAGAAAATTATGAAAAAGTATAGTCATTTTTGTGATTTAATTGTGAACTTTCTGTGACCAGTGCTCGCAAACCGCGAATTTACGTGGTTTTCACATTTTTTCACATATCCAATTTATTTCATATAAAGGTAAAATTCATTCCCCGCCTCTTCTACATCCTCCTTAAAAGAATTTCTATTCACTCTTACTTCTGTTCCCTGAACAGGATCATAGTATCTAATGGCCTCATTATTGAAACTTACAACCATGACATATCTTCCATCGATCTTAGTCGCAAAAGGGATACCTTCACTAAGATAGAGTATCGCTGTATCAAGATCAGCTCCTGTGAGATTAAGACCTCTTGCACTTCCTCCAAACTCATCAAAAGCCTTTTCCCAATCTGTCACATCAAGAAGTTCACTCATCTCGACCTTATTTCCAGATGCTGCAAGTCCCATATAAAGGCAGGCAGTAAAGCTTTCTGCATCTGACGCAGCTGTCTTATAATCAAACTTTCCAGCCACTGTAAGATACAGTGCGCCTTTCTTATGACGATAGATTATATCTCCATCACTATCAACCACATATCCGCCGTTATTATTTACTTTTCTAACAGCTCTGCCGATAGATTTAGATTCCATCTCAATTCCTCTTCCCTGAAAGACATATACTATATCTCTACTTATATCTCCAGTTACAGTGGTCTTTGTAGATCCCTTCCTGTCATATTTTGTAACACGTTCCGTTGGATTCGAATACATATAGATAAAATCCGGGAACTTAAGATTCAACTCATTTAAAGTCTGAGATGTTTTATTAAGCTCACTGGTTATTATCCTGTTATTATCCTCAGTCTTATAGGAAATATAATCCGCCTCAAGCTTTGATATATTTCCATCATTTTTTTCAACACGACTTAAATAAATTGTATTATTTAAAAATGTGAGATCTGATATAAGAACACCCGGCTTTTCATATTTTTTCGCAAGACTTCCATCTCTCTTAATGATATTTATAGAATCAAAAAGAAATGATGCAATGCCATCTGCACCAACAGTAACATTTTCTTTAGTTGAAACGCCATATACAAAATCATTTCCGATAAATCCTAAAGGAGTAAGAATTTTTCCCTCTGCAGTTATCTTATCCGTAGCTCCATTTAAAAGATCTATAAGGCTTATCTCTGTCACCTTTGTCTCATCAGAAGAATTCGGAAATGCTGCAACAGTTCTATCTTTTGAACTCTTTATATCGCTTTCTTTTAGCCCCGTTGTAATATGTTCCACTTCATCTGAAAATGTATTATATGACACCAGATCCTGACCTATTATAGTATAGAATATACCAGTATTTTCGTTATATGTAGCCAGACGACCCACACTGTTTTTTAACACTGTATAAGACAGATTTGTTTCAAGAAAAAGAATACTGCAAAGATTATGATCTTTTATGCTGTATTTATAAACCTCTACTCCCTCATGTCCTTCATTTTGTCCTGATGGGATCCTGCCATATACTGCAAAATCAATATAGTCTTCATCCATTTTAAGGCAGATTATGTCATATCTCTTCATTCCCCTTGAAGCAGGAGAAGCAGCTGATGTTTCCTCGCCAAAAACTTTTGTTATCCATCCTTCGTTATAATCAAAATACCAAAGGCATTCATCCGCCACAAAACCTATCTTCTCGCAATCTTCTGTAGCAATATATTCCGGATTATAAGAATCCACCGCCCCCAGGTTGATGCTGTTATTCTCCTGAACTAACTGACTTCCAGAAAAAGCCCTGTTCATATATCTATGATAGTCAGAAATATTAGCCTTTCCTGTATCTGGCGCAAATGAAAGCTCATATATCTCTTCCACACTGTAATATATATTCTGAGACTGATCAGAATTAAATGCAGTTACTACGTAACTAAAAGAGATCACTGCGCTGTTTTCACTTACTTCTTTTACAGTTTTTATGGTCTCTCCAACCTTTTCCGGTTTGAGTCCTCCCCAGGTTACCGCTTCAAAGGTAGAACCCAAAGATACAACTCCAAGATAATTCCTGTCCTCTGTCTGATTTGTATTTTTAAGAACCGCTTCTATATCCTCGGCGCTTACCTTTCCTGCATCTGTTGCTGTTGCGGCCTTTATCGATGCACTTTCATCACCTTCACCCTCATCTGAATTCTCTGCTATGGATCCTCCAGATTCATCAGCCTTTTGTTCAAGTTCAGTAGAAAGAGTCTTCTTATCCGCCGTAAATGTAGCCTTGCTGAATTCCTCTGCATAATCCATAAGGAATGAAAGCTCATTTTTCTTTAGTCTGATCACCCTTGTATAAAAATAAAGGTCCTGCTTTTCATATCTGGTCTTAACTATAAAGCTATACTCCTCGCCCTCTTTAAGATCCATTCTGATGCTGGCCTCATACCGGTTATAATTATCCCTATCGCCAACATAATTCATTTCACCTTTTTCAATGAGAGTCTCTCCAGACTCATCACGGAGCTCATAATTAATAGCTCCATTTGATTTTCCACGGTTCAAAACAAGGATCACTATCTTCTTATCTTCCGAAAGGGGGTAAATGGAATCTCTATAAAGACTGGTATTAAGTACAGTCTTATAGGCCGGCATATAATTTATCTTCTCATCCGATAATTCACTAAAAACAGCCGGGAGCGTTTCCCCCGGCATTTCTACAGAGACACTGTCTCTTCCTCTGTTATTTATATAATTCGTCACGAGAGCAGCTCCCACAAATACTAATAAAAAGAGAGCTGCTCCTAAAATGACCTTTAATAATCTAAGACGCATTTATCAATCTCCGAAGCATATGCCAAGAGTCTTTGCTTCTTTGATAGCCTGATCATCCACTTCGACGTATTTTAACTTGCCTGCAGATTCTGAAAGAGGAATTGCTGTTACTTCACCATTTCTCATTACAACCAGTTTTCCGAAATCTTCAGCCTTGATAAGCTCGGCAGCACATGCACCAAATCTTGATGAAATGAATCTGTCATAAGCATCAGGACTTCCGCCTCTCTGAGTATGACCCGGAACGGCAACTCTAACATCTGAAGAATATTTTTCTGTGATCTTAGCAGCTATCTCATATGCAACTGAAGGATATTCTGACTTGGCAAGAACTTCTTTTCTTTCCTTCTTAGGAAGTTTTGCAACCTCCTTTGATATAGCACCTTCAGCAACACAGATAATAGTAAATCTCTTACCCTGCTTGGTTCTCTTGTCAATTGCTTTATATACTTTCTTAATATCATATGGCACTTCAGGAAGAAGGATTACATCCGCACCACCGGCAATTCCGGCATAAAGAGTGATCCATCCTACCTTGTGACCCATTATCTCAATAACAAAGACGCGGCTATGAGACTCTGCCGTTGTATAAATGCAGTCGATGCACTGTGTAGCAACATCTACAGCACTGTGGAATCCAAATGTAACATCAGTACCCCAAAGATCATTATCTATAGTCTTTGGAAGACCTATAACATTCAGTCCTTTTTCACTCAGGAGATTAGCTGTTTTCTGTGATCCATTTCCACCTAGTACAACAAGACAATCAAGATCAAGTTTCTTATAATTCTTGATCATAGCCGGAATCTTTTCAACACCATCATCAGTTGGCTGCTCCATCATCTTAAATGGCATACGGGATGTTCCAAGGATAGTACCACCCTTACTTAATATACCGGTAAAATCCATAGGTTTCATCTTTTTATAGTTGCCATAGATAAGACCTTTATAACCATCAAGGAAACCATAAATCTCTACTTCTCCAAAGAGATTTTCAAGTCCTTTGGCAACGCCACGCATTGTCGCATTAAGCGCCTGGCAATCGCCACCACTAGTCAGCATACCAATTTTTTTCATACTAATATCCCTCCTGCTTTATATAGTTTGAAATCTTAGAGCTCTGTACGTCCCTCAAGAGCACGAAGAAGTGTAATCTCGTCAGTACTTTCAAGATCTCCTCCTACAGGCACACCGCTGGCAATCCTGCTCACTTTTATACCTGCCGGTTTCACCATCTTGGATATATACATCGCTGTTGCTTCACCTTCAACACTTGAATTTGTAGCAATGATAAGTTCTCTCACATCACCCCTGAGCCTTATCATAAGCTCCTTTAATTTAATATCCTGAGGTCCAATACCAAGGCTTGGATTAATAACTCCATGAAGCACATGATAAACCCCTTCATATTTTCCCGTTTTTTCATATGCCGCCACATCTCTTGGGGTCTCCACCACCATAATGACGCCATGGTCACGCCTCTCTGAAGCGCATATAGGGCATTCTTCCTGATTTGTAATAGTAAAACACGTCTTGCAGTATCTTATCTTCTTCTTGGCTGCTACAATAGCTGAAGATAATGCTTCTGCTTTCTCATCCGGAAGTGAAATGATATGAAATGCAAGTCTCTGAGCTGTCCTGCTTCCAATTCCCGGAAGTCTGCCCAACTCTTCTATAAGACGGTCTACTTCATCTCCGTAAATACCCATTTAGAATGGAAGTCCTCCTCCAAGACCACCTGCGATCTGTCCCATCGAGTTCTTCTCGTCATTTGACTGAAGCTCAATAACCTGGTTAACAGCTGTAAGAACAAGATCTTCAAGCATTTCGATATCTTCAATATCTACACAGTCTGGATCGATCTTTACTTCTGTAATTTCCTTCTTACCATTCATCTTAACTTTAACAGCTCCACCACCTGATGTAGCTTCATATTCTTTTTCTTCAAGAGCAGCCTGAGTTTCCTCCATCTGCTTCTGCATTCTCTGAGCCTGCTTTAAAAGGTTATTCATATTTCCTGGCATCATTCCCATTCCGCCATATCCGCCTCTTTTTGCCATTTATTTTTATCCTCCTTAATTGATCATTAATCATCTTCAAATTCTACATCGAATTTGATCTTATTCAAATCAAGTCCCGCAAAAACGCGTTTTTCAGCAGTGTCCTGTTTTTGTTCCACCAGCTGCAACTTGATATTTTTCTGTAATATCTCACATATCTCTTCATTCAGCCTGCCAAGATTATCTTTAGGTTTTTCTCCCGGCTCAGCCTTTGGATGAAAATATGTATAATCAACTGAATTCTTATTGGCAGAATTCAGAACGATCCCTAATCCACAGGTATCCTCTCCCTCTGCTTTATGAAGAGGTATAACTGTCGCTCTTGCCAGGTACGTATTAACCGGCCTTTTAAGCTTCGGAAGTATTTCTTTTTTCCAGGATCTTGCTATTTCTTCAATCTCTTCAAATTCCACCCCCGGAAATTCTTCCCTTAGGTTTGACATAACAAGATCTGACTTTTCTTTATCACTCATCCCATCGAAAATGTCTTCCGGTTCTGAAAGTTTTTTTGCAACCGGCTTAACACCTCTTAGTGCGACTCCATTTTCTTCAAGATTCCTAAGATCTGAAGCAAGAGTAACTGTCTTTGCCTGCATTTCATCAGACCTTTTTTCAAGCCTGTTAAGTCTTGCCAAAATGTCCTCATTTTGGTTTCCAGTCTCCGGTCTCATCATCTTTATCATACCCATCTCAAGAGTTATCCTCTTAATGGTGGAATTTCTTACTGCTACAGAAAGTTCCTGGAGAACATTAAGATATCTGGTGATATCTTCTTCAATAAAATCCTCTCCCAGCTCCTTTAACATTGAAATATTCTCTTCCGTGAGTTCCAGATTTTTTGCAACTTCCGGTGATAATTTGATAAAGAGCATATTTCTCATAAACCAGATATAGTCATCTACAAATTTAGTAAGATCTCTTCCCTGCCATACCACATCATTTATAAGAGTCATGACCTTGTTAGTATCATCCTCTTTTACGGCCTTGGTAAGTTTTACATAAACTTCTATATCCACAGCGCCAATGGTCTTTAATACTCTGTCAAAAGTAAGTTCTTCACCCAGATTAAATGATACACATTCATCTAATATTGAAAGGGCATCTCTCATAGAACCATCAGCTGCTCTTGCTACATAATCAAGAGCTTCTTTTGTGGCACGAATCCCTTCTCTTTCCATAAGATCCGCAAGTCTATCAGAAATCGTCTCAATGGATATCCTGTGAAAATCATATCTCTGACATCTGGATTTTATGGTTATAGGTACCTTATGAGCCTCTGTCGTGGCAAGTATAAAGATAACATATGAAGGCGGCTCTTCTAAGGTCTTTAATAAAGCATTGAATGCGCCTGTTGAAAGCATATGCACTTCATCGATTATATATACAAGATATTTACCCTGTGAAGGTGAATACTGTACTGACTCATTTATCTGTCTGATATTATCTACACCATTATTTGATGCCGCATCTATCTCTATAACATTAAGAGCAGTTCCACTGGCTATCGCCTTACAGCTTGAACATTCTCCACAAGGACTTCCATCCTGAGGATTCTCACAATTAACCGCCTTTGCCATAAGTTTTGCAATAGTGGTCTTGCCTGTACCTCTTGTTCCACAAAAAAGATAGGCATGTCCTATCCTGTCATGCTTTATCTGATTCTGAAGTGTAGTAACTATATGTTCCTGTCCCTTAACTTCATCGAAGCTGTCCGGACGGAATTTTCTATACAAAGCCATATATGACATACAGCTTTACCTCTTTCTAACAATATTCTATCAGCCATTTCTAAAAATGGTCATACTTAACAGTTATTATACTTAAAATTTCTCTATTCTACAAACAAAATATGTTGAAACTATCAATCCTGTGGTATAATAAAGCTGTTTTAAACATCCCAAACATTAAAAAATAATGAGGAAGTCAGTATGGAAGATATTAAAGAAATAAATAATGATATACCCGAAAATGACATATATAATTTAGATCCTATAGTTGTAACCTCAAAACAAAAGTATCCTTATAAATCCGCTGCATTTTTTGTTGCGGTGGCATCATTTATTTTGACTGCTTTGATGATACTTATATGTGCGCTGACAGGATTCCTTTCAAACGGGCTTACAACACGCACCTGGGAGCGCTGCTTATACATAATGTTTGCTATAGCCCTTATATTCTTTGCCTTTATTTTATATTCTAAAGCAAAGAATGACTCAAAGATTGAAAATGCAGTTACTCACTGTCGTCTGATAACCGATGGGGTTTATGCCTATGTAAGAAATCCTATGGATACAGCAGCTTTATTTTTAAATGCTGCAGCACTTTTCATCTATGGAAATGTATATCTTTATATTCTTTTATTTATATATTGGATTGCATTTACCATCACTCTTAAAAAGACAGAAGAGAAATGGCTCAGAATGGAATTTGGAAAAGACTATGCCATCTATTATGATACAGTCGGAAGACTTATTCCTTTAAAACCAGGTTCAAGACATTAGTAAAAAAGACTTGCGGCGCGCCGCAAGTCTTTTTTATTTGCTTAAATCCATCTTATGACCATCCAGAGACGCTTCTATAAGGTTTCCATGTCCGTCATAGACTAATTTAAGTGAGAAGAATCCTCTGTCTTCTTCAAGTAATCTAAAGAAGATCTTATCTCCTTCCCAGATATTTAAGTCATAGACTCTGGTTTTTTCAATCCATTCCAAGGTCCCTTCATTACATTCACCGATCTCACCAGTGAAATCATCTGCCGTATAAAGAGACATATATTCCGTACATCCGTCTCCTGATATAAAGGTCACTATACCTCTCATCCTATAGGACTTAAGAATAAGTCCTGTCTCTTCTCTCGCTTCACGTAAGAGACATTCCTCAGGACTTTCATCCTGTTCAAAATGTCCTCCTATTCCGATCCATTTATCTTTATTGATATCATGATCTTTCTTTACTCTGTGAAGCATGAGATATTTATCATCTTTTTCTATATAGCATAAAGTTGTAAGTTCCGGACTATATCCATTCATGATCTAAACCTTTAAATATCAATTACATATTTTCTAAGATATGTCTTGCTACATAAACACCACTTGCTGATGCGTGTGAAAGAGAGTGAGTAACACCACTGCAGTCACCGATAACATAAAGTCCAGGATGTCTTGTCTCAAGATTTTCATTTATAGATACTTCCATGTTGTAGAACTTAACTTCAACACCATAAAGAAGAGTATCATCATTTGCTGTACCTGGCGCAATCTTATCCAGTGCATTGATCATTTCAATTATACCATCAAGGATACGCTTAGGCATAACAAGTGAAAGGTCCCCAGGTGTCGCTGTAAGTGTTGGAACAACGAAGTTCTCCTGAATTCTCTTCTCTGTACTTCTTCTACCTCTTACAAGATCTCCAAAACGCTGAACGATAACACCACCACCGATCATATTTGAAAGTCTTGCAATACTCTCACCATATCCATTACTGTCCTTAAATGGCTCTGAGAAATGCTTTGATACAAGAAGAGCAAAGTTAGTATTATCTGTATATCTTGATGGATCCTCATAGCTGTGGCCATTAACTGTAATGATACCATTTGTATTCTCGTTAACAACAACACCTCTTGGATTCATACAGAATGTTCTTACAAGATCTTCATATCTGTTTGTTCTATAAACGATCTTACTTTCATATAATTCATCTGTAAGATGCTTAAATACTTCTGCTGGAAGCTCAACTCTTACACCGATGTCTACACGATTTGACTTTGTTGGGATATCCAGATCTGAGCAGACTGTTTCCATCCAGTGTGAACCGGAACGTCCTGCAGAAATGATACATTTCTTACATTCATATTCCTGCCCTCCTGCAAGGATCTTAAAGCCTTCATTTTCTTCACCGATCATAAGAACCTTTTCAACCGGTGTGTTAAAATGGAATTCTACATTGTCCTTTAATTCATCAAAGAGTCTCTCAAGAACTACATAATTTATATCTGTTCCCAGATGACGAACCTGCGCATCCAGAAGGTGAAGTCCAACTTCGAGACATCTTCTCTTTATAGCTGTATTTGCTGTAGAATAAAGCTTTGTTCCCTCTCCCCCATGACTCATATTGATATCATCAACATATCTCATAAGCTCGATTGCTTCATTTCTTCCGATGAATTCATATAAATTTCCACCGAACTGGTTTGTTATATTATATTTACCATCTGAGAATGCTCCGGCTCCACCAAATCCATTCATAATGGCGCAACTCTTACAATTGATGCAGTTCTTAATCTTTACCCCATCAATAGGACATTTTCTTTTTTCAAGAGAATTTCCTGTTTCAAAGATTGCGATCTTAAGATCAGAATTCTTTTTTACAAGCTCATATGCTGAATATATTCCGCCTGGGCCTGCACCAATTATAATAACATCATACTTCATTTTTCTTATTATTAAACTCCGTTCATCTATTAGTATAATCACATTCTTTCAGCCGGGTTAAACTGAAGTTTATATGTGCAAATTTTAGTGTAGCACAATATTTAAAGAAGTTCTATAAGCTTTTCATACACAAAAGTAACACTTTCATCCCTTACATAATTTCTTCCCGGATTTCCAAAGTATTCCGTGAAACTATATACATTTCCATTTATATAGAATCCAAAACATACTGTGCCTACTGGTTTTCCCGGCACTCCACCGGAAGGTCCGGCAATTCCGGAAATTCCAACTCCTACCGAAGCCCCCATGGAAGACGCCGCTCCCTTTGCCATCTGTTTTGCCACTTCTTCGCTTACAACACCATATCTTTCAATACTCTCCTGACTCACACCAAGATATTTCATCTTTGCTTCATTGGCATAAGTTATAAAACTTACATCCAATACTTTTGAGGCGTCCGGAACATTTACAAGTCGAGCCGCTGCCATACCTGCAGTACAGGATTCAGCAAAACTGATATGATATTTTTTCTCTATAAGGCGGTCTACCACCCTCCTTTCAAGAGTTCCCGCAGAACCTCTGATATCCTCAATAGTATCCATTTAATCTCCTTACTTTTTATTTCATTTCTCTTCCCCAGGCATCCTGGATTATAACTTTTTCCTTACCCTGATCATTATCCTGCTCTTTATTTTTTTCTACCGCAGGATCCTTAATATCACTGAATTCATCATGCACTCCATCTTCATCCAGTTCTTTATCTAGTTCATCTTTCGCCTTGTCAAATCTATCATCATCAAGATTTTCATCTCTCATATCTTTTTCCTTCATAAAGATATCATAGATACAAGGAACCACCACAAGAGTAAGAAGTGTACCGTAAATCATACCGCCAACTACAACAACCGCCATAGGCTGAGCCATCTCTGCTCCCATCCCCATTCCGATAGCCATAGTAGACATGGAGATTATAGTGGTAAGTGCCGTCATAAGTACAGGACGGAGTCTTGTTTTTGAAGACTCGATGATAGCTTCTCTCTTTGACCACCCTTCTCTTCTCAGCTGATTTATATAATCAACCAGCACGATACCGTTATTAACAATGATACCAGATATCATAACAAATCCGATAAGAGATATTACGCTGATCTCTGATCCTGTGATCCAGAGAAGCATAAGTCCTCCTGTAAAGGCCAGAGGAATTGTAAACATTATAATAAATGGTGAAAGAAGACTCTGGAACTGGGCTACCATAATAAGATAGATAAATATTACCGCAAGAAGAAGCATGAGCATAAGCTGCTCCATGGCATCATTTATAGCCTGATCTTCACCTGCCATCTCAATCTTATAGCCTTCCGGAACATTCAGCTTTTTTAAAGCCTTGTTTATTTCTTCTCCCACAAGACCAACGTTATGATCTTCATCTATTTCTGCCGTTACAGAAATGTAGCGGTTCTGAGAGTCTCTATTAATGGCGCTTAATTCATCTGTCTCTTCAAATGTTGCTATCTCAGAAAGTTTTATCTCTTCAGACTTCTGAGTAATCTTATCTGTATAAGTGAATGTTATATCTTTTAAATCATCCTTATCTAATTTCTGATCCTTATCAGAACTGATATAAACCGAATAATCCTTTATCTCAGTCTTTATGGTTGCTGCAGCTGTTTCTGTGGCAGTCTCCTTATAAATAAGCTGGAATACCTGAGCCACTGTCATTCCATATTTAGCCGCCTTATCCTTATCTACTCTTACAGTAAGTGTCTTTGTTAAATTTGAAAGACCGTCATCTACATTTATAGTACCAGGAACATTCTTAACTATAACCGAAGTCTCTGCCGCAAGTTTCTGAAGTGTCTCTATATCACGTCCAAGAATCTTAACTGTAACCCCTGAACCATATAAAGCACTCATATCCATCATATCTGTATTAATATCTACTTCACAATTAAGATCTTTTGCAGCTTCTTCAAACTTCTCTTTTATTTCATCATTTGAAGAACCGTTATTTTCCTTAAGAAGAGCATACATGGTAATAGTGTTATCTCCTGAAGAAGAACTGCCCCCGAGAGACATTCCACTCATCATACTATTACCACCAATCATAGCTCCCACAGTATCAACCTCCGGGAACTCACAGATTCTCTGTATCAGTTTATCTGAATCTGCTGTCATCTCCTCAAATGCTCTCTTTTCTCCACTTGGAGCTTTAAGAGTGATAGTTACCTGGGTTGAAGTCATTTCCGGCATAAAGGCCGTACCATTTTTAAGGGCAAAGGAACCACTTAAAACGAGAAGCGCTATTACAGTTATCAACACGACTGCTTTATGTTTAAGAGCTTTATCAACAACCACTACAAACTTATCAAGGAATCTGTCGAAAAATGGATGTTTTTTCTCTTTAGTCTTCTTCATAAGTCCCGATGCCATAGCAGGAACTAAAGTTAATGCCACAAGGAGACTGGCTGTAAGTGTAAATGCAATGGTAAGTCCCATATCTACAAAAAGCTGTCTTGTAATTCCTTCTGTAAATACAATAGGGGCAAAAACGCAGATTGTAGTAAGGGTTGAAGCTGTGATAGCTCCGGCGACCTCTTTTGCTCCATAAACTGCCGCCTTCTTAATAGACATTCCCTCATTAAGAAGTCTATATATATTTTCAATAACTACTATGGAGTTATCGACAAGCATACCTATACCCAGTGCAAGACCGGACATAGATATTACATTAAGAGTGATCTTACCAAAGTACATTAAAACAATTGCAAATATTACCGACAACGGAATTGCACAGGCAATGATTATAGTTGGTCTGAAATCCTTTAAGAAAAGAAGAAGCACCGCAATTGCCAAAAGTCCACCAAGGATCATATTCTGCATTATGGATTTAACGATCATATCAATATAAACGCCCTGATCCATCAGCACTGCAAATGATACCTTTTCATCTACACTCTTTTTTATAGATTCAAACTTTTCCTGAATTGCATCAGTAACATTTCCTGTGGAATATCCTGTCTGTTTCTGGAAAGTAAGAAGCATTCCGGGTTTGCCATTAATTGATGCATATACAGAATCTGAATCATCTGTCATCTTAACATCAGCTATATCTGACATTTTTATAGGGTCGATCCCTTCAAGTCCGAGATCTATAAGTACTACATTGGAAAGCTCTTCCATGTTCCCTATCCTGTCTCCGACTTTTACCATATATTTTCCATCAGGACTATTGATATAACCTGCTGGCATCTCAAAATTCTGCGCTGTAATAAGCTGTTTTAATACATCTTTTGTAAGGACATTATTAAGATCTGCCTGCTCATAAGCCGCCTTTTTCTGTTTATCGATTTCTGTCTCAGCCTGAGTAAGAGCCATCTCTCCTGTAGCTATCTGGGATGCAGCTTCACTTATCTTAAGAGTTCCAAGTATCTGACTCTCATTTAAAGTCTGCATCGCATCATCAAGAGTAGATTTACCTGATTCGATCTGTTCAAGTGCACTATTTATTGTTTCAATACCAAGTTTCATCTGAACATCAAGTTCAGAAAGTTTAACTATTGCATCAGAAAGATTACTTATATCACCTAATTCAATACCAAATTCATTTAAAGCATCTGTAAAATTCTTAGAAAGAGAAGAAGTGAGCTCAGCAAGTTTTTCTTCCGCCGCTTTTCTTTCCTCTTTTAATTTTTCAATCTGTTCCGTTGCCTCGGCAATAGTCATGCCTGACATCTGCTCAAACTGTTCCTCAGATATGCCATATATTTCTAACATACCTTCTATATTCTCTATCTGGGCTGCAGTCTGATTAATCTTTGTCTCTGTCTCTATTACTGTAGTATTGATAGATGTAAGCTGACTTATAAGTAATTCTATTGCAGTTACTGACATTTTAAGATCGGAAAGCTGGGCTTTTAATTCAGACTCAGTAGTATAAAGTTCAACTTTCTTTGTATCAAGCATAGTTGCCCCTTCACTGATCTGTGACGCTAAGGCACTCTTTCCTTCTTCTAACGCATCTTTACCATCCTTGAGTTCTTTCTTTGAATCATTTATCTTCTTCTCTGCTTCAACAAACTTATCATCGATCTTTAATTTTATCTTTGCATTAAGTTCATCTATTTTTTTCTGATTGAGAGTCACTTCAATCTTTTCTTCTATTCCGCCGGAAACGGACACAGAGGCAACACCCTCAACAGATTCAAGCTGTGGTTTAATGGTATTATTTACATAGTCAGTGATCTCAGACTTATCCATATCTTCAACAGCAACAGCTGCAACCATTATAGGGATCATGTCAGGATTCACCTGCATAAGGACAGGATTTCCAGCTGTATCCGGAAAACTTCCCTTTACCTGATCTATCTTTTGCTGGATCTCTATCATGGTAGAATCCATATTAGAAGACTGCTCATATTCAAGAATTACTGTAGAATAACTATTATAAGAAACCGATCTTATATTTTTTAGATTGGACGTTGTGGCAAGAGTCGCTTCCAAAGGGGCAGTAATATTCATTTCTACCTCTTCCGGACTGGCGCCAAAATCCGTTGTCATAACGATAACATATGGAAATGTCATATTAGGCAGCAGATCAGCTGTCATTTTTGAAAGGGAAACTATCCCTAATACAACCACGAGTATTACCCCTACAAAAACTGTGTAAGGTCTTTTTACGCTAAACTTTGAAATCATGTCGTTCTCTCCCTCATTAAAAGCCGGATAAGATTCTAGTCTTATTAATACATTTTGTACAATCAGTATATGGTGAATATCCTACCACGTCAATGTCTTAACCCCTATAAAGAGTGAACTTTTTCTGAACAATTTAGCTATTTATTTGAATTTTTCTTTATATTTCTGGCATGATCTCTTGCTTTAGCATAGATATCATAAGGTTCTTTATACTTTGGACTATAGTCATTATTATATCGTCCTCTGAATTTTTCCTTTTTTCCCAAAACTTTACAGATTATCACGAATGATACTATCGCAACTATTATCTCTGTAACAGGAAATGCCGCCCAGACTCCATTAACGCCCAAATTAGTATTTAGGATATAAGCCACCGGTATAATAACTACAACATATCTAAATACCGAAATGATAAGCGATGGCAGTCCTTTTCCGAGTCCCTCAAGAGTTCCGCAGGCAATAACTGAAATAGAAGATATGATAAAACCTAAACTGATGATCTTTAAAGTTGTTACTCCAAGAGCTGCTGTTTCTTCTGTTTTTACAAATATCCCTATTAATTCTCCCGGAATCATATGGCAAAGAACTGTCCCTATAAGCATGACAAATGCAGCAAGTCCTAAAGCAGTAAAAAAGATCTGCTTTACCCGCTTCATTTCCTTTGCCCCATAGTTATATCCTACTATAGGCCTGATACCCTGAACTATTCCATTTACAGTAAGATATAGGAAAGTCTGAAGTTTATAATAACTGCCTAACAAAAGCACATAAGTATCATTTGAGAGTATCCCATTAAGGGCAGTGATAAGTACTGACGGAAGCACCATATTAAGGGTCCCCGGAATTCCAACAGAATAAAGACGCTTTACTATGAAGCGGCTTTCCTTCATATTTTTAAAGTCAAATGTGACACCTATTCCTTTTTTCTTAAATACCAGGATATAAATGATAAGTGTTACCATCTGGCCTAAAACTGTGGCAAGTGCTGCTCCCTTTATCCCCATCTTAGGGATTGGTCCAAAACCGAATATCATCATAGGATCGAGAATTATATTGGTTATAAATCCTGCCATCATAGCCGCCATTGAAACCTTCATCATTCCAACCGCCTGAAATGTCTTTTCTAAGGCAATCTGTGTTGTAATGATAACAGCTCCAAGAAATGCTATTCTTGAATAATCAAGAGCAAACTGGATTATATCCTTATTCTCTGTAAAAGTTTTAAGGAAATATGGCATTATGCCTATGGTTATAAAAGTAAGAAGAATTCCCTGGATCACGCTGTGGATAAGGCCATGAGATGCCGCTGCATCAGCAGTTTTTTTGTCTTTTGCTCCAAGATAATAGGCTATAGCTGCATTTATTCCTATGCCAAATCCTACGCCTACTGAAGTAATCATATTCTGCACAGGATAACAAAGCGAGAGTGCAGTCATTGCATCCTCGCTTATCTTTGCTACAAAATAGCTGTCTATTATGTTATATAAAGAATTGACGAGCATTGAAATCGCCATGGGACAAGCCATGGCGATAACAAGAGGAAAAACTCTCCTCGTCTTCATAAAATTCTGATCCATAATTACCTGTTTCTATAAATGTTTTTTAAGGCCTATTATTCAAGTCCTGTATTTTCATCAATACCAAGCATGATATTCATATTCTGAACAGCAGCCCCTGAAGCACCCTTGCCAAGGTTATCAAATAATGCTATAAGGCATGTATGTTCTTCATTTCCATCTACGATTATGTCAAGATAGTTAGTTCCTGCCAGTGCATTGCTGTAAATTCTTGCATCATGCTCACCAAATGGAAGGACTCTTACAAAATGTTCATCCTTATAATATTCCTGAAGCTTTTTGCAGATATCTTCCGGTGTTTTTACTCCATTAAGAAGTCTGTTATGAAGCATTACGCTGGATGCCATTCCCTTATAATAATCATCTACAACCGGCATAAATACAGGCGCATATTTTAATCCTGCGATCTTTGTTATCTCAGGAACATGCTTATGAGTAAGCCCTAAGGCATAATTACAAGGTGCGTCATATTTTTTATCTCTATCTTTTGCTTCATAATCAGCTATCATTTTCTTTCCGCCACCTGAATAGCCTGAAAGTGAATAACAGCTAAGTGGATAATCAATAGGAAGTATTCCCATCTTTACAAGGGGAGCTGTTGTACTGATGATACCTGTTGCATGACATCCCGGATTTGCCACCCTCTTACCATTTCTTATCTTTTCTCTCTGTTCTCTTGAAAGTTCAGGATAACCATATACCCAGTCATCATTTGTTCTATGTGCTGTTGATGCATCAATTACTCGTACATCAGGATTATCTATCATTGATACTGCTTCCCTTGCCCCATCATCCGGAAGACAAAGAAAAACAATGTCAGCAGCATTAAGGAATTTTCGTCTTTCTTCTTTATCATGGCGCTTATCTTCATCAATTCTAAGAAGTTCTAGATCTTCTCTTGCACCGATTCTGTCATA
Source organism: uncultured Lachnospiraceae bacterium (assembly GCA_902789175.1). Classification (GTDB taxonomy): domain Bacteria; phylum Bacillota; class Clostridia; order Lachnospirales; family Lachnospiraceae; genus Eubacterium_Q. The sequence goes on along the minus strand of CADANF010000011.1, from coordinate 5,715 downwards.
GATCTGGAGACCTGTTGTTCCACTCTGTCCATCGATATAAACTTTTGTTTTCATATAACGATTCCTTTCTGCCTGTAAAAATAAAATTTTCACCAAATGCTTTGTTCTACAATATTTTTTTACGTTTTGCATCGTATTATAGCACACATAGTAGCCAGTTCAAATTATTTTTTGTTCATAAATGCTCATTAAAGAAAATCATATTTTAAACTTTATCTATTTTGTCACTTTATTTTTTGGGCTCAACTCTTCTTATCACTTAGGTGATACAGCATAATTTTTTCTTTAAAATTCTCTTATAGGCCAACTCTTTTTTGTTTTTTAAATTTGTAAAATTCATTAGTTTTTGAGAAAATATATCGCTGTGACGCGTTAAATCAAAGCAGTGAATCACCGTGTCAAAAAATATAACTTAAAATGAGGAATCTTATTAATGAAAGAACGTGAAAGTTTAGGATCCCGTCTGGGATTTATCTTACTCTCTGCAGGATGTGCCATAGGAATCGGAAATGTATGGCGCTTCCCTTATATCACCGGACAATGCGGTGGTGGATTATTTGTTTTGATATATCTCTTATTTCTTTGTATTTTAGGGATACCGATCATCACAATGGAATATGCCATAGGACGTGCCAGCAAAAAATCCATCCTACCTGCCTTTAGGGCTCTTGAACCTTCCAATAGCAAATGGCATCTCATAGGATATCTTGCCATGGCTGGTAATTATATACTTCTTATGTTTTATTCGGTTGTAAGCGGATGGTTTCTTTATTACTTTTACCTTATGGCAAAAGGAAAATTTGAAGCAACTTCTTCAGATCAGATCAGTTCTATACATGAAAACATGATGTCTAGTCCTCACATTCTTATTATCGCCATGCTCTGTATCATGGCCCTTACCGTTTTAATCTGTTCTGCAGGTTTAGAAAAGAGTGTTGAAACTATTACAAAATATATGATGATAGCTCTTATAGTCATCATGTTAGTTCTTGGTATCAGAAGTCTTACACTTCCAGGTGCCGCAGAAGGAATATCATTTTACTTAAAACCATCTCTTAAGAATATTAAAGCAAATGGTTTAGGTAACATCATATATAAGGCATTAAACCAGAGTTTCTTTACCCTCAGTATCGGTATGGGAAGTATGCTTATCTTCGGAAGTTATATCGGAAAAGAAAGAAGTCTCCTGGGCGAAGCATCCATTGTTGCCGGCCTTGATACATTTGTAGCTTTCGTTTCAGGTCTTATAATATTCCCTGCATGCTTTGCCTACGGAATTGCACCTGATGCGGGTCCAAATCTTATATTCCTTACAATACCTCGAGTATTTGCTTCAATGCCAGGTGGCAGAATCTGGGGAAGTCTTTTCTTCCTCTTCCTTACATTTGCCGCCCTTTCAACTATGATTGGTGTATTTGAAAATGATATCAGCTTTGCAATTGATATCTTTAAAATCTCCCGTAAAAAGGCAGCCCTTATTAATGGTATTGTTATTTCAATTGGTTCCATACCTTGTGCCCTTGGATTTAACCTTTGGCAGAATGCTCACCTTTTTAAACAGGGCAAGTGCATTATGGACATTGAAGATTTCTTTGTAAGTAATATATGCCTTCCAGTAGGTTCTCTTGTTATCATCCTTTTCTGTACTTCAAAACGCGGATGGGGATTTGAAAAATATCTTGAGGAAGTTAATACTGGAAAAGGTGTAAAAATGGCCAAATGGATTTCCTTCTATTATCGTTTTATTCTTCCTTTAATAGTTGGCTTCCTGGCTATATACGGAATTGCAGATTACTTTATGCATTAAAAAATAAGTCGTTGGAAACAGATTAAATTATCTGTACCAACGACTTATTTTTATTCTAACTATCTTTTAATATAATAGCCAAACTATTATGTTAAAACTTATTCATTTATAAGACATTCTACTTCGTCTAATACAGCTTTGAATTTATCAAGAGCCTTTTCTATTGCTTCAGGCTTACTAAGGTCAACCCCTGCATGACTCAGCTCATCAAGAGGATCACGGCTTCCTCCCATTGAAAGGAATTCTATAAATCTCTTAACTGCAGGATTTAAGTCTGATTTATCAACACCTGCAATTTTTTCTGCCTCTGCACCACCTAATTCTAATACTGCATTTATCTTATCATTTTCCTTAAGGATAGCTTCTGAAATAGCAACTGCAGCTGAGTAACTGGTAGCATATTTATAAACATAGAATGGAGTATAGAAATGAGGGATTCTCGCCCATTCATATTTTACTTCTTCATCTATCACGAGTTCTTCTCCAAAATAATCACGGATAAGTTCCTCGTAAATAGAATTTAACTTTTCTGCATTTAATGCTTCTCCATCTTCAGCGGCTTTATGAGCACGAAGTTCAAACTCAGCAAACATAGTCTGACGGAATACAGTACCTTTAAATCCTTCTAAATACTGATTTAATAGTGATATCCTTTCAGTCTTTAAAGCCTTCCTTTCTTCTGCGCTTAACCCTTCCTTATCTAACTTTTCCTTATTTTCTCTAAGCAGCCTTTCAATAAGCAGATTCTCATTAACGGTTGAAGCTACCTCTGCAACAAATATAGTATACTCAGAATTCTGTGGTGGCTGGCAGTGATTTGAAAAATAGCTATGCATTGAATGTCCCATCTCATGGACAAGAGTTGATACACTATCAATATTTCCTACAAAATTAGTAAGGATATATGGATCTGAATCATATGTACCATAAGAATATGCACCACTATGTTTTCCTTTGTTTGGATATACATCTATCCAGCCAGTCTCAACGCCTCTCTTCACTACATCTGTATATTTTTTACCAAGTGGTTCTGTAGCAAGAAGCATTTCGTTAACAGCTTCATCATAGCTATAGCTCTTCTCAAATTCTCCTGCAAGAGGTGCATATATATCATAATAATGCAGTTCACTTAAGCCCAGTATCTTCTTTCTTAAAGCCACATATCTATACATGTCCTTCATTCTGTCTCTTACAACCTTGATAAGACTGTCATAAACTGAAACAGGTACATTTTCTGAAGCCATAAACATTTCTCTTGATGAACCAAAATGTTTTAAAGAAGCCACAACTGTAGCATACTTGACATTTCCGTTATAGGCTGCTGCGAGGGTATTGATATGCTGCTTATATGATTTATAGTAGCTCTTAAATGAATTCTCTCTTAAGATCCTATCTTCCCCTGACTGACAAAGAATATAGTTAGACTGAGAAATCTCTACTGATTCATTGTCCTTATTTAAAGCAGGCTCGAAAGTAAGGTCTGCATCCTGCAGGTTATCTGAAACATCTCTGCCTGTACTAAGAGCTTCTTCAAGACTGGCAATAATTTTCTCTTCTGCTGCCGAAAGCTTATGTGGCTTCTCTCTTAAAAGCTTTGTCATCATTCTTTCGTAATCAGAAAGAAGCGGATCTTTAGTAACCGACTCTAAAACCTCTTCAGGAAGGGAAAGTATCTCCGGCTCTGCAAATGAGATTGCAGCCATAAATTCAACCTGCTTTGCATAAGCTCTCTGATACATTTCCTGTGCCTTTGGATTTCTTGCATCTTCGCATTTTCTTAAATATGAATAAACAAAAAGATTATTTGTCTTTCTTTCTGTCTCTGTACGTGCCTCAGCATATTTCCTGATATTTTCAGCACTATTAAGCTTTCCCTCAAAGTCTGCTACTTTTTTTATACAAGAATCCACATTTTTTAACGCTTCTTCCCAAGCCTCATCACTTCCAAATAAGGTTGAGAGATCCCACATATATTTAGGATCCATATCTTTTCTTTCTTTTAATTCCTTTGCCATATTTTCTCCTTTATATCATCTTCTTTTATAATACTCTGCGCCTAATCTCCCCATATTTTATCACCATAAAATTATATCATTCCGCAAAAAAATGCGGCACAATAAATGTATCGCATTTTTTAATCCTATATTTCCTCAGTTCACGAGGTAATGGGAATATAATGTTATGATGTGGGTGTCAAAAGTCGGAATTTGAAGACCGACTTTTGACACCCACATCATAATATAATTTTATAAAAACCATCATCACTTTCTATTTTTAACATAACTATTTTTTCTCCATTCCCCTTGCTTACTGATATCCAATTAAAATGCTATAACCACTATTTATCGTCATGTAAAAAACAATGTATGGGCAATTCCATATATGATAAATCATTTTTTAATACAGATATAACGGATGCGACAATATAATATTCTTTTGCATTCGATATAATTACTATAATTTCATCTTCTGTAATCTCTTTTTCTATTTTTGAATTTAAAAAATAATACCATTTAAATCTCTTGGAATTTCCATATATGTTACGTCACCAAAGTATATATCAATTGAATGATTATGATTAATTTCTCTGCAGGTATCATTTTTATGACTTCTTATTATCATTTCACCATGAGATACCTGATAAAACAATAATTGAAATCTTCTACTAGGATAATAATAATCTTCAACTTTAAAATCTTTTACTCTTATTATGATTTCTCCTCATTATTCAAATGGATTTGGGACAATCTCCCCATCCCCATCCGTCCATTAAATACCTAGCGAGTCCATCATCTATCTTAAAGATCAAAAAGCGATATAACGCTACTTGGTACAATACTTTCAATGTAATAATTTCATTAGAATTTCATAATACTTATTTGTTAATTTAACAATCCTCGATTCGAGCAAATCGCTATTCATTTTCTGAATATCTCCTATATATTTATGATAATTATCTTTTATTTCTTTGATTAAATCTTTAAATAAAATTTCATAGGAGTACTCCACTTCACCTGATTCGTTATGTACTACTTTAATATATACATTTGTTCCGTTACTTTTTGCTTGTAAGTCTAGTAAATTGCTACTCAAAAGCTGTATTTTAAATTCTTGTCCTAGATATAAAACAATTCCACACTTAATTAAACTGATAACATAGCTAGATATATTTTCATCGCCTTCATCATAAGGTGATGAGTCAGCTATATATCCCAATTGATAATCACCAAGTTTCAACATAATAAAACCGAAAATAAATTCATTTTCTCTTTCAAACTCTTCTAATGAGATATCTTTAGCTTCATTATTAAACTTCCAACTTAAATACATACTATTTTCCCTTCAAAATATCCAATAAATCACTTAATGTATACTTATAGTCGCCATAGGCCGTTTGTAGAAGGCCATCCTCTAAACATACAGTTACAGTTTCTCCATTATATATAAATGTGTATTTTCCTTTACCCATTCCTTGACTCAACGCTTCATTATACCCATATTCAACTGCCTCTACAATTTGTGTATCACTCCAGTCTTTGTTGAAATATGTTGAGTGCTCTCGTATTTTATATCCATTATATGGTAATTGCTTCGCAACCCTGTTAGGATTATGGTTATTTAGAATGTGTTTAACACTCGTATTAGACACATTTATTAGACTTTTTTCTCTTGGATTTTCTCCTCCACCAATCTGTCCATCTCCTGGATTCGTCTCTGGTGTGGCTTCCTGATTAGTTTCTGGCGTTGTCTCTGGATTTGTTTCTACCTCAGAGTTGTTTTCTTCCTTTTCATCATCCCAAGCTTCAGCTACCCAAAACAAGCTTAATAACAAATAAGCACATTCCAGCTGAATACTTGATATAAGTCCGGACTTTAAAAACCAGTTAACAAACTGATCAAAATACGCT
>CADANF010000010.1 GCA_902789175.1 uncultured Lachnospiraceae bacterium | reverse complement strand
TTTTACACCTACTACTCCTCTTAAGAAATAATCATTACGTTCTTTATCAAAATAATAACCTCTTATATCTTGAGTAAAGTATGGTTTCAATTGTTCTTTCATATTGTTTTCACTATACATAAGCCACCACCCCATTCATGATACACAATTATAAACCATTTGGTTGATGATTTCAATCCTAGCATTGCTTCATTCTGTAAATTTTCTATGAACGAAAAAAAACACCCTGCATTGCTGCAAGGTGTCCGCATCATATTCCATATTAAATTATCTCTTAAGTTCAAGCGTCATGCCGGATTTGAATTCAAAGATAAGCTTGTCATCAAAGACAGTAATCTTCTCGATAAGCCTTCTGACCATCTGCTCATCATACTCTGTAACACGGTTTGTCTGCGTCTGCAGGAATTGTCGCATCTCATCGATTCGTTTTCTTAACATTTCCTGTTCTGCATCCCTGGTTACAACTGCTGCCTTCTTTTCCCTTAAGGCATCAATCTCATTTGCAATTACATCGTACTCGGCATTCTTGTTCACACACATTACAAGCTTTTCTTGAAGTTCTGCCATCCTTTGGTCGATGTACTCAAGTGTTGCTGTGGAGTCCCCATTCAGTACATCTTCGATATTGTGTTGCAACTGTACCAGGAACTGTTCTCGTCCTCCAAGGGTCTTATTGATGGCTCTTACCACTGCATTCTGAAGTTCAACTTCACTGATGGCATCGGCATCGCATCCTTTTTTCGGACCCTTTTCAATTCGGCTGGCACATCTCCATTTGTTGTAGGATGCGCCCCTGGCCTTCCAAGCCACTCTTCTAAGAAGATCTCCACATTTGCCACAGTAGACAATGCTCGATAATGCATACTTGCTACTGTAGACTCTCTTGGTCTTTCCACCTTCTGTTTTAAGGTGTGCCCTGCGAAAGAGTTCTTCCTGTACCTGCATGAACAGCTGTCTTGGTATGATCGCTTCGTGGTTGTTCTCAACATAATACTGTGGAACAATACCGTTGTTGGATACTCGCTTTTTTGTAAGAACATCAACCGTGTAGGTCTTCTGCAAAAGGGCATCACCCATGTACTTTTCGTTGGTAAGTATCTTTCTGATACCGTCTCCACGCCACTTCTTGTTCCCGGTTGCTGTAGGAATGCCATCTGCCATAAGTCCGTCTGCTATGGTCTTAAGGCTTGCTCCCTGCAGGTACTCTCGGAAGATTCGTCTTACAATGATTGCCTGGTCTTCATCAATGATGAGGTGTCCATTCTCGTCCTTCGTGTATCCTAAGAACCAGTTATGATTGACCTGAACCTCTCCATTCTGGTATCGAAACTGAAGTCCCATCTTAACATTCTTGGAAAGGGATTCTGATTCCTGCTGTGCCAGGGAGGCCATGATGGTAAGCAACACCTCGCCCTTGGAATCCATCGTATTGATGTTTTCCTTTTCAAAGAATACCGGCACGTTCTTTTCCTTCAGCTGTCTTATGTACTTAAGGCAGTCCAGGGTGTTTCTTGCAAATCGGCTGATTGACTTTGTGATGATCATATCGATTTTGCCTGCCATCGTATCTTCAATCATTCGATTAAATTCTTCTCGTTTTTTAGTGTTTGTTCCACTGATACCGTCATCAGCATAAATCCCGGCAAACTCCCATTCAGGATTCTTTCTTATAAATTCCGTGTAATGCTCAACCTGTGCATCATAGCTTGTAGCCTGTTCCTCGCTGTCTGTACTTACTCGACAGTACGCTGCGACCTTTAGCTTTGGCTTGTTATCAGCAGTGGCTGTATTACCTACACGCTTTCTTGCCGGGATAACTGTTATGTTCTTTGCTCCTGCCATGTGTTATTCCTCGCTCTCTATCAAACTGTAAATGTATTCTGCCTGCACAAAGGGATCGGCAAAGGTAAGTTCTGCAGGCTTGAACCTAAATGATGTAGGTATCGTAATATTTCTCTCCTTGCATTTCCTGTTAAGCCTTCCAAGGTTGCCTGCCCTTCGTGTCAGTTCTTCCTGAAACCTTTCTATGGTTTCTTCATCAATAATCTGTGGGTAATAGTCAGTTCCCAGATACTTCTTATTGGAAAGCATTCTCTTGACCGTTGCATGGTTCATCTTAAATCCTGCTTCCTTGGCAGCATCAACCAGTGATTTGCCTTCAAAGTAGTATCTGTAGGTTGCCTTGATCTGCTCGACAGTCGGTTCATCGACTACAGCACATCCGTCAACTATTTTGTACCCAAGTGGTATGTGTGCCATATCAATCTATCCTTTCCTTCAGCCTTAAGCCGAATTTTAATTCAAACTCAACTTCATCCCTGGACAGCACCTTTACCTTTTCCACGAACCTTTCAAATAAGGAATCGTCCCATTCGGTAAACGGTTCAGCTCCATTAAGGAAATCCACCAGTTCTTTTAATTTCTGCTCCATCGTATATCCGGCATCGTCCATTCTGTATAACATATCTCGCCTTGCTATCAGATGTTCGTATTCCGTAATCAGCTTGTTATGAGCTTCGGCAAAGACTGGTCTTTCAAGATACCCTCTTGTAAGAAGTGTGTTCAGCTGCTTTCGCTGTTCTTCATTGGTAGCTATCTCTTTTTCGATTTCTTCTACACTGTGGATGTTCTTTTTAGAATTGTCTGTTGTGATGGCTATAAGAAGTGGTTTCAATACCAGGTCATTTCCAAAACGCAGCTTATTCATCATCGTTAGGAAAACTCTCTTCATGTCATCATCACGGATGTACTTTATAGAGCAGGATTTGGAATCTTCCAAATGACCGCCACAGCACCATGCATTGTAGCTTCTGCCGTGTGAAGTGTAATGGTATCTTCGCTTGAAAGACCTGCCGCACTCTCCACATTTGATTTTGCCGGACATGACATATCTGTTCTGATATTTTGATGTATCCTCACTGCAGTTTCCTTTTTCAAGTCCTCGCTGCCTTATTGCTTCCTTAGCCTTTTCAAAGGTGTCCTTGTCAATGATAGGCTCGTGATGGTTTTCACAATAGTACTGTTCTTCTTCGCCATAGTTTCTCTTTCTCTTGAAAGTTGCATCTGTGATGGTCTTCTGGAAAAGGGCATCTCCTATGTACTTTTCGTTTGTAAGAATGCCGTTGATCGTGCCACCAGTCCACTTGCCACCTTTCTTGGTAGGAACACCTTTTTCATTCAGTTCCTTTGCAATGATGTGCGTACTCTTTCCGGCAAGGCAGCCTGCAAAAATCTCTTTTACAACTTCTGCCTGTTCAGGGACAATTACCATCTCACCATCAACATTGGCATAACCATACGGTGGATAAGAAATCACATAAGTTCCATTTTGGAACCTTTTCTTAATGCTCCATTTCTCATTCTCGGAAATGGAACGTGACTCGCTCTCTGCCATACTGGCCAAGATTGCAAGCATCAGTTCACTCTCCATTGAACCTGTGTGGATATTCTCTTTTTCAAAAATGATGTAAACATCATAGTTCAGAAGTTTTCTTACAAGAGCCAGGCAGTCGGTAGTGTTTCTGCTGAATCTGCTGATGGACTTTGTAATAACAAGATCGATAAGACCCTTCTCGCAGTCTTCAACAAGTCTTAACAAGCCATCTCGCTTTACTGTCTTTGTAGCGCTGATACCGTCATCGTAGTAAATGCCTGCGTACTCCCATTCGCTATTCGCTTTGATGTAACTTTCATAGTGGTTCTTTTGTGTATCCAGGCTGAGTTCCTGTTCGTTACTGTCGGTAGATACTCGGCAGTATGCAGCAACTCTCAACTTCTTAAAAATCGAAAGGTCTACCTGGTCTATTTTCGTTACATTTTTCACATCAATCACCTCACTTTCGCATGGACATATTCCCGTAGATACCGATATATATCAAGTCAATTACTGATAAATCTCGCTTAAATACGGAGAGAAAATAAGTCGATTTTTCTCCGATATTTTGTGCAATTCATCATCAGAAATAAGACCCTTTTCTGCCATCTTACGGACTATCTTTTCAGCAAGAATAAAGTCGAATTCCTGCTGCAATTCTTCCTGTGTGAACACCTTTGTGTCCGGCTTTGGTGCTACGGCACCTTCTTCTAACTTTGTAATCTGCATAAAAAATCACCTCCTACCAGGTAGCCTTGGCAGGAGGTAAAAAAGGACGTTTTCTATTAATCTTTCTGATAAAACTGACATTCATATCCATCGGCACGAAGAAGAAGTCCTTCTGCCCAGGGTGGTGTCCTTCCCATCTGCTCACATACGGCATCAAGGGACATATCCTTTCTGCACTCAATGATGACCTCATCATGCACATGAGCAACGATTCTGCAGCACCTTAATGTCTGCATGGCATACATCAGAACATCTCTTGCAATTGCCTGCGTAATGTTCTCACAGAACTTGGGACCGTAGCTTTCGAGCCTTTCCCACTTCTTTGTTCCGCCTACACCTTCATAGGTAACGGACTCACCACCGAACTGATTCACACCCATCTTTGGTTTTACATACGCAAGCCTTCTGCCGGATGGAAGAACAATAAAAAGGAATCCACTCTCATACTCAAAACGGATACCGTGGGTCTGTGTTGTAATTCTTTTCTTGACAGTTTCCTTTACACAGTTATCAACATCCCACCATAACATTGTGATCGCAGGATTAGAATTTCGCCAGGCATACACAAGTGGCTGCAACTCTTCTTCGTTAAGACCCATTTCGATGGCACCCATAGCTTTCAATGCACCGACAGAGCCACCATAACCGAGTGCCAATTCAGCAATCTTACCTTTCTGTCTTAAGTGACCATTGATGCCGTGCTTTTCAACAGGTACTCCAAACATCTGTGATGCACTGCTGCAATAGATGTCTTTACCTTCTTCAAATACCTTGATTCTCCATCTTTCGCCAGCAAGCCACGCAAGGACTCTCGCTTCAATAGCAGAAAAGTCTGCAACGATGAATTTGTTATCACCCTGTGGAACAAAGGCTGTGCGGATAAGCTGTGACAAGGTATCTGGGATATCATCGTATAAAAGTTCAAGTGCATCAAAGTTTCCAGTTCTTACAAGACCTCTTGCCACGGCAAGATCTGGCATATGGTTCTGTGGCAGGTTCTGGAGCTGCACCAGTCTTCCGGCAAACCTGCCAGTTCTGTTGGCACCGTAAAACTGAAACATTCCTCTTGCTCTGTTATCTCTGCACACGGCATTTTCCATAGCCGTATATTTCTTCACACTGCTCTTGGCAAGCTGCTGACGAAGAGATAAGACATCAACAAGATGTTCAGGAGCATCTTTCATCATTTCAGCCACTGCTTTTTTACCAAGACTGTCTGTTTCGAGTCCATTTTCTGAAAGCCAGTTCTTCATCTGCTGTACAGAGTTTGGATTCTCAAGACTGGTAAGTTCCTGCATCTGCTTTGTAAGTGCAGCTTTGCTCTTTTCATCAAATGCTATTGCATTCTCCACAAAGGTCATATCCACACCGATTCCTCGGTCATTGATTTCCTGGTCTAAGTTATACTCATCCCAGATGGTTTCGCTGACAGGGAAACGAGAAAGTTTCTGCTGGATACCCATTTCCGTTTCAACATCTCGAAGGTTGTATGCCTTAAACTGTGTCCACTTATCTAAATCGTGGTATGCCATATTTCTTATTCTGCCACCATTGACCTTTGTAGGAGAACATGGAACACAGAAGTATTTGATGAGATTTTTGCCCTCTGACAACTTCTGCTTTTCAAGACCAAGAACAGCTCCTACTCCTTCCAAAGATAATGGCAGACCGAGAGTTGCAGCCCATACCATCGTGCAATGCCATGACACAGGATCAAGACAATATCCTCCAAGAGATACACCATTATCACGAAGATATCTGGACAGACAGACTCTTTCAAACTGTGCATTGAAAGCCCACTTGATAACTTCATCGTCTGTAAGAGCATCAATAATATCGTCTGGTATCTTTTCTCCCATTGCCAGATCTACAACCTTGACCTCGCCACCATCAATGGAATATCCGAAAAGCAGAATCTCAAAGTCATTACTTTCTGCATAGCGGTAGACCCCGGACTTCTGCAGGCTCACGCTTGAAAAGGTTTCAATATCTATACTGATTGATTTCACATTCTCACTTCCTTCCAAAGTAAAACAGACGGCAGAGCATATTCCTCCACCGCCTGCATACTTTTATTCTTCAGTTGTTTCTTCAGCAGATTTCTTCTTTGCTTTATGTTTCTTGATGGAATCCTTGACAAGCCAGATCCCATTCATGATGGTACTTACAATGCCGTAGATACCAGCACCCATAAAGATGTAGAAGACGATAATCACATCAATCTGCTTTGCTAATTCATATAATTCGTTCATATCGTTTACCTCGTATATTCGTAATAGTCGCAGACGGTGGTGTTTCACACCGCCTGCAGGAAGTTAAAAGGTCAGTTCAGATTAAGATAAGAAATCGTCATCTTCCTCTGTGCTGAAGTCATCAGTTGCAGAACTGCGACCGCCAAGTGACTCTCCGTCTCTGATCTTCTGAATGTTTCCAAGACCACAGGCAATGCCCTTATTACCGTTGGAGTTGAATGCATAGAAGTTAAGAGATACTCTTGCATAACAACCGCTGTACACCTCATCACGGTCAAGGATAGGCTTTACTGCCTTATCAACAATCTGTGGTGCTGTCTTACTGTTGGCATTGATGAACCAATGTCCGGCATATGCCTCGTCCTCACGCTCTGTGTCACCATCACGAAGAGGAAGCTTGATTGCTGCCTTGTTAGGCTTCTTGCCACCGAACTTTGCAATACCTTCCTCAATAGCTGCATCAATTGCATCGTTGATAGCCTTTACTGTTTCCTTATCATCCTTTGGAATAAGAACAGATACACTGTATCTTTCAGGACCGCCATTGATAGATGTAGGCTCCCATCCGTGGAAATAAGAAAGTCTTGTGTTCTTGCCTGTGATAACTTTTGTTTTACTTACATTCGCCATAATCGTTAATCCTCCATTTTAAATTCGTTTTTAGCGTCTGATATATTCATTGCCTCTCTCTTATCCGAGTTCGGTACAAGAGTCGGCTTTCCGGGTGGTTTGTAGATAAGGTCACCCAGTACCTTTTCAAATGTTGCTTTACCCATCAGTTTCTGCATCTCTGTAAGAGTGATAAGGCTCTGACGGTAAATATCCTTATAGCCTGCTTCCTTGGCTGCTTTGGCAACTGCATCTTCATCCGTGTACTTACGGACAGAGCGTCCTTCAACAACCTTGAATCCGTTCCACTGCTTGCCGTGGCTCACAGCTGATTCGGTAGCATAAGCCATAATCTCATTTGCCCACTTTGTGAGATCAGGAATAACCGATAAGATTTCTTCGATTTCCTCATCTGTAATAAGTGGAGGAAGTTTGAATTCTTCCTGTGCAAGTTTCAGCTTTTCTTCCGCTCTTGCTCTGCATCTGACTGCTGCCCTGCAGAATGTACACCACTCGCCGGGACAGTATTCGCCTTCGCCATTCAAGGCCATTTCAGCCTTTGGCTTTAATACTTCTTCTGCCCATGTCTTCAGTTCATCAACCGGGATTGTCCAGGTACTCACATTCTCCCTGCGTGGCTGGAAGATGGACATCGATACTTCCTTGATGTCATATAAACTGTCATAGATTGCAAGGGCACCGAGTGCATAGCATTTCATCTGTGGATTGTCTGTTGCGTCTACCAGAACTCCCATGCCGTACTTGAAATCAATGATGTGAAGCTTATCGTCCGAAACAATCACACAGTCTGCTGTACCATAACCATCCGGGACATATTCAGAGAAGTCTACGTGTTGCTCTATCAGCACCAATGGGTCCTTGCAGTTCTGCTTTGCAATGTCAAGCTGTTCTAAGACAAAGTCCACATATGCATCTGTGTGTTCCTGCATTTCATCACTGTCATAGGATGAAACAGGTCTTTTACTTCTTCTGCGGAGAGCCTTCTTAAGCTTGTGTTCGCACCATGCGTGAGCAGCAGTTCCTTCTTCTGATGCATGGCTTGTCTTGTTTTCAAATTCTGATTCAAGACTTGCACTTGGTGTACAGTTAAGCCATCTGTGAGAACTTGAAGGGGAAAGGAATGCGTGTTTACTCATTTCCAAGCGCCTCCGCCTCTTTGATGATTGCTTCATAGTTGCTAGGGTCGATGTCGGATAACCTACTGCCTCCGAACTTTGCGATCAGACTCTTAACTTCTGATGTGAGTCCGTTCTGGCTCTTCTCTGCAAGAACTCCTCTTACATCTTCAAGTGTGTAAACCTTGGCTTTCTCTTTCTTAGGCTTTGCTGCCTTTTCAGGAATCTGTGCTACAGACTGTGCTTCGATTACTTCCACAGATTTCATATCTGTAAGAACATCAGCTACTACCTGAAGACTGTCTGCCAGGTTACGAACACAAGTGATGACACCAACAACAGCGTCAAGTAATTCTGTTACTTTGTTCATGGTCTACCTCCTTCCGTTGTTCTTGTGATGGCCAGTTCCTCGATTGCATCACCAGGAACAAGAATCACGATCTTCTGTTTTCTGCCAAAGAGCATACGCAGGAATCGTTCTCTCAAACTGATGCTTTTACAAGAAACCATGCCGTTTCGTTGTGGCTTGTCTGAAACACTAATGTGAAGATTATGTTTCATCGCTGCACCTCCGTTTCCGAGAGATTTGTTTCTCTCTAACTTTTAGCCTTGGGAAGATGCTCTAAAGGACGTTTTTTGAAAAACTTTTTTATTTTCTTTTTTCATCTCTGTTTTGCTCTTCCTAACTGTTAGCCTTGAAAGAACCATCAAAAGGACGCTTTTTACCAAAAAATAAAGCCTGCCCACACTCTGAAGAATGCAGACAGGCTCATAGCACTGTGAACTATTTTATTTTAAGAGTTCATTTACTCTCTTCTGTACCTTTGCGTAGTCATATCCGGCTGCTGTAAGCTTTGCCTTTCTATCGGCACCGTTGCCCCATAAACCTTTAATAACTTCCTTTGCAAGCTCGTCTACCGTTTTGGTACCCGAGGTCTTATTTGCAGATGCTACTGTCTTTCCCACAGTACAGTAGCTAGGATTTTCAAGCCAGATCCATCCGGCACCCGACTTAAGTCTTCCCCAGCCATTCTTAACTTCCATGATAGTAAATGTACCGATACCAGTCTGTCCGTTCACTCTGCCATTCATAGAAGGCTCTGAACGGTAGTTAAGGTTGTCGATGATGACTCTTACCGTAAAAGGTGTTGCAGGGAAAGTCTTAACAGAATCAGCTGGTGCAGAACTTGTTTTCTTTATATCAAACTGAGTAAGATTCCATTTTTCGATGATACTGCAGAGATTTGCAACATAAGTAGAACTTGTAGCATAGCCACCATCCTTGATTATCTTTGCTGCCTTCTTGTAGTCCTTGCATCCCTTAAGTCCATCATAGCGAAGTTTAGAACCCTTCTTTGCACCTAAAAGATATGCAGAATGGTCTGCAATGGAATCCTCGATGCAAGGATACTTTCTGAAATCAGCTGTGATGGTTGTCATCTGTCCCTTTGTATATTCCTCCTGGGTCTTCTTGGTGTATTTGCTTTTGCCATCCCAGGTGCTGCCACTCCAGGTATTGCCGGAAAGACTGGTCTTCATGCCAAAGCAGTTATTTGCATTCTGTGCAAGTTCGCTCTTGCCATATCCACTCTCAAGAATGAACTGAGCCATTGACACAGATGCAAGAATGCCGCTCTTCTTCTGATCAGCTGTAAACAATGCACCTGCCTTCTTTACAACATCGACTTCACTAAGTTTTGCAAATACGGTAGCCTGAGTACCCTTTGATGGTGTGTCTGCACCACCAAGATTAGCAGTAACTCTGGCAGCAACATCTCCAAGTCTTGCATAAAGCCAGTTTCCCGGACAGCTTTTATTGGCAAACCATCTGTGGACGGTAATTACCATCTCATCAGATTTCGGTGCGTAATTTAAGGACTTGTCCTTATCAGCAAACCATAAAAGCTTCTTCTTTCCGTTTCTCTTGCAGATATCAGTACAAAGTTTGATAAGAGTTTCATATACGGTGTTGTTCATCGTATAAGGCTCTGTGGTATCACTCGCACACTCGATAGTGATTGCTCTCTGATCATTAGCATTTGAAGATGTACACCATGAACGGTTCTTCTCCTCAACATAAAGACCAACACGGCCGTTCTTATCAATACCGTAGTTTGAAGATGCCTGCGTAGATGATTTATAGAACCAATCTCCCAAGCCTTCTGCTGTACACTGACCTACTACGCAGTGGGGAGAAATTCTGTCGATTACGTGTGTTCTCTGTCCTGAATGATTAGGACTTAACTTGGTATAGGCTACCATTGAACTGTTTGTGTATCCCATGTTTTATTCCTCCTTGTCTGATTTGTCATGTAACTGTTTAAGTACGACCTTTAATTTCTCTGGCACAGGAAGTCCAAGATGTGCTGCGTTCTCAAGCAGAGATACTCCTTCATTGGAAATGTAGAAGAAGATAATTGCAGTACGAAGAACACTGCCTGTTCCGATTACCTGGACATCAAGAATGTTTGCGATGCCCACGAGAATGAAAATAAGCACCTTTCTGCAGATGCCTTTGAATCCGACTTCGCTGGATAAGTTCTTGTCCGCAATGGCACACATCACACCGGAGATGTAGTCCATGACCACAAACATCACGAGTGCGATAAGAAGTCCATCACAGCCACCAAGAAAATATCCAAGCCAGCCGCCAATCATAGTGAATACGAACTGTATTCCGTTCCAGAATTCCTTCATTGATGAGTTCCTCCATTTCTTAAAAATAGGTATGAAAAAAGCACCTCCGAAGAGATGCTTGATTCCAAAAGATCTATGCAATTCTTACTGCACGTAAATATGATGATGTAACATTTATTGCTGCTCCTGTATCTTGATAAGCCTGCAGCTTAATCTTCAGTCCTTTCGATGATGTTGTATATGTTATACAAACACCATTAACTGCTATTGTTTGATTAGTTGTGCTTCCGCCCACATACAGCTGACTATTCGCAACAGATCCATAATTAGTTCCACCATCAGTTGAAGATACCAATCGACAACCGCGTCTTTTTGCAGTTCCGGCGGCAAAAATAATACTATATGCAAAAACATATACACCAGCTGTCAAAGTAAGTGCTGAGTTTGTATCCACCCATGAGCCACTTGCACAAGATTTTGCAGTAGTAGAATTTGAATCCGTAACTGTTCCTATTGCAGTTGAATGTCCACCGATAAATAAACTCTGTGGAATATTTGCTCCACTTGCATTCTGATAAATAAGCCACTTATCACCCGTGTTGTCATAGACACCTCTGTTCACGCCACCACTTCCAACATGAAGAGATACTGAATTTGTACCATTGGTAAGTGTGACACTTGGAGATGACTTCTCCATCGTAATATTCGCAGTATGATGCTCTGCTAAAGCAACCTCAAATGTATTATCCTTTTCCGCAACCTTTCCGATTGCCAGTCCCTTGCCTCCAGCCTTAAAATCCATCAGAACTGCTGCCGTTGATACGGTATCCAGGATAGTTACCGTTGTAAATGCATCTTTCAAGGTGTACTTCACATCGTAAGAACTCTCTGTTGAAATTGCTCCTCCACCATATACAAAAGCTGTTCCCGAAGAAAAACTCTTGTTGGCATTTATCCAGGTACTTGCAGATGACTTCTTATAATAGGTCGCTCTCGTCAGCGTATTTTTACTACTACATGAAGAGTACGAATATGAAATCAATCCACGTATATACGTGCCATCATCACTTACTGTTCCTCCGCTTGTTGACCTCTGTGAAATGTGACTGGAACAAGTAGGATTAGAATATGCAACAACAGAAATAGACACAGTTTTTGCATCTGATACTCGTCCTCTTGAATCAGTAACCTTTGCCGTAAAGGTTATCGTACCAGATGTTGTTAGAAATCCCGTTGTAAAGCTTGATGCTGTACTTGAAAAGCCACCCCCTGAAATCGAATATGATGATACGGTCGAACCATAGCTACCAGCAGCTCCATTGATAGTAAGTGTTGCTTTAGATTTTGACTGCACATATATACCCCAGTCAGTAGGTACTGTTCCATCGACTCTTGCTACACCTAAACTTGAAATAGTGGGTTTTACCGATGATGGTACTGAAAGGGTTAAGGTACACGTCTTTGAGCCTACTTTTGTTGACCCACTATAGGTTTCACAAGTTATCGTACAAGTTCCTGATATAGCCTTCGGTATCTGATTTGCAAGAGATATCGCCGGGGTCCATGATACTGATGTCGATGTGGTCTTTGTTGCAATTGTTCCAGATGCACTTCCAAAGGTGTATTTTATTGTATGTGTAAATGAGGATGATGCCCTTGTGATAGTTATCGTTGTGGCAGATCCCATTGTCACATTGCTTGCCGATATAGATGATGCTCTCGGAATTGAATCAAGTGTATGTGTTCCGCTGGCAGTAACGCTAACTGCATAAGAATAAACACCCGCTTCAATGCTTAAACTGAATGACTTTGTTCCGTCAGTGTTATGTGTGATTTTTGTAGTACCTGAAGCTACGGATGTTCCGTTGTATAACTGGATTCTAGTATCTGTTGATGTTGAATATACTGTAGTTCCATTAATAACAGCCTTAAATCCACCAGTCATTACCCATCCACTGGCAGAACCGGCACCGGTAATAGACCAAGATAGTGTAGATTGATTGTTTTCTACGCTTTGACTTGAAAGTGTCCATGATAATTTTACCGAACGACCGTGACTTTCATTTGTGGTGATACTTCCGCTTTTAGCCATAAATCATTCCTCCTTTACGATACCGGATCTCTCCATTTGATAGAGAGGTTACCGTTTGCTCTAGGTATAAAATCAAACCATCCCCTGGTTTCATTACCAAGGGACAGTTTGTTTCTGATTTCCGCATTTGTGATAACCAGACTGTTGTTTGAGATATAGGCAATCTTCTGTCCGTTTTCTTTGAAAGCCAATTCTTCGTTGGACAGTTCTGCAGTAAAAGCATTACCGACTTTCCCAAGTTCAATAAGGGCACCTTTGAAACGGATATACTCTTCAAGTAACTCCTGGTTGGATGCCACATTATCTTTTATCTCATCTGTTATAGCCGTAAAGTCCATACGAATCTCACTACTATTTTGTGTGATGCTTGTCTGGAAATCCTGCTGCAACATTTCGAGATCTGACTTTTCGATATAAGTATCCTTGACAGAACTCATAATTTCATTTGATGTTTTGGTAATCTCCGAGTAGCACTCATGCACCTGAATTTTCAATGTTTCCACATCACCCAAAGCATCTTCATAAGCCACAACACTCTGAAAGGTATTCTGGCATGATGTCAAAAGTGCCATTCTTCACACCTCCCATCAATTAGAAACATCGCACTGAAGGGTAAGCAGACTGTCGATATCAGCTGCAGAAAGATAGATGACTTTTCCAGTCTTTGTGAATGTCACTTCTTTTCCGTCCTTGTCCTGCGCATACCAGGTATAAGTAAGGCTCTGCTTTTCGGTAGCATTTGCCCATGCAGTTCCGTTGTATTTCATCAAGGTAACTGTCTTTGCAGAATGGTCAATCTTATACCAGAAGTCACCACTCTTCGGTGTTGAGGGAGCCGTTTCGCTTATGATGCCCTTAAGTTCATCAACCTCCTGCTGATTGGTTCTTACAATGACATAAGGCACAAGACCTCCGAGATTGTTCTTGACCGTAAATCCACCGATAGAAAGCATTTCAGAAACATAAGGGTCTGACTTATCTTCTACCGTAATGACATCAACATAGGTCTTACTTGAATAGGTCATAGTACATCTGTAGGATTGGATATTAACTATATTTGAACCTGAAACCTCAAGTGTGGATGCTGTTGCTCCGCTGATGTTTGTCCATGTACCGTTTACATACTTCGCCCACTGATAGGTCGCACTTGTGATTGCTGTTGTTCCACTGTAGGCAGATGTAGCAAGGGTAAGCTTGCCGGACTGATTCTGCACGATAGTTCCGTTTGGTGCATAGACTGAGAAAACAACTGCAGAAGTTCCATTACTTCCGGCCTTTGACTTTGTCCAGGTAAATACCTTTGCTACGGTCTTTCCTGAAATCGTAAATGTAAGAGTAATGTTTCCAGTCAAGGTTGCAGCTGCTCCAAGGTCAGATGAGGCTGCTACAGAAAGTTCAACCTTTCCTGCTGCAGTTGCAGTAGCAGCCGTATTTGATTTAAGAGTTATTCCTGTTGGTAATGTACCTACTGTGCAAGTTGTAGCTATCTGCGTAATACCAACATACCCTGTAAACGGAATGCTAATAACTGATGCAGCTGCAGTTTTTCCTGCTGATGTACAGGCAATAGTTTGTGTTTCATTTCCAAGAACAACCGAGAGTCCACCACTTCCGGCAGAACCCGTTGCTCCCTTATCTCCCTTTGCACCGTCATAAAGCTTGCTGATTGTGATAGTGTCATAGACATCTGTATCCGAAGTGGTCACTCTGATCTGTGCCACATTATCGTTGAATACGGCATGGGTAGGCTTTACAACAAGTGTTCCACCAGTAATACTTGTATTATCCGATGTGCTTGGATAATCTGCCCAAGAGCCGGAACTGTTCTTGTACTGCCATTTTCCAATCGTTACACCCTGAACCTGTGCTGTAAGAGTGGCCTGCGTTGCTCCTACCAAAGTGGAAGTCGTATCATACTTAAATACATAGGTATCACTCGTCACATAGCAGAGTCTTGCATTTGCAGCATTCTTTACAAGGGTGTAGGTAATATCAGAAGAAATGTTGATGGTGTTCTTGGTTTCCGAATCGTAATAACTGATATAGCAGATGTATGTAATCATCCCGGAAGCTGATGCAGCAAGCTTGTTTGCATTGACCGTAAGAACACCCTTATTGACTGTTTCTCCTGTTGTAAGATTCGTTTCTGCCGATACACCGTCTTTTCTCTTCCAGTTAATTGTCACTCCAGATGCTGTCGGAGATACATTAGTCTGGTCAAGAAACAGAACCGGGGTAAGTACAAGATTTGTAGTTGTCCAGCTTGGTGCGTATTCATGTGGCAGAACATTAGGGTCTTCACTCTGTGTCTTTGGAAGATTGGATGTGATATAGGCAGACAGTTTTCGCTGATCCGTAATATCAACGAAGGTCTGCTGACTCGATGTTAAAATTGTAGCCATGTTAAATCCTCCTATATTTTCACTTCACAATAAAAGGACGCATTATCATATACGTCCTCGGTAGTGATTGTTATTTGCTTTTTCCCGATGTGGTTTTTGTCCCACTCTGTGTCTGCCTCTTCATCAGAGGACTTTCGATGCCATACAAAGCACTCGGCATCAAGAGTGTCTGTAATATCCCTATCCCAGGAATAGACCTTGCATCGCATAGTGCTTGTCTGACCTTTATTCTTGAAGATGCTGACACCATCAACCACCAGTTCTGTACGATACATTTTCTGTGCATTGATGTTGTCAATCTCTCCACTGATTGTTTCAATCTTATAAGTCTTGCCAAGAAGGTCATCTTCAATAGCTGCTATGTTCTTATCCTGCTTAACC
Organism: uncultured Lachnospiraceae bacterium; assembly: GCA_902789175.1. Lineage (GTDB taxonomy): Bacteria > Bacillota > Clostridia > Lachnospirales > Lachnospiraceae > Eubacterium_Q. The sequence continues at coordinate 98,823 of CADANF010000010.1, read as the reverse complement.
GTAGATGCAGAAAGAGTGACTCCACTTGCTCCGATGGTTATGGTATTGCCGGAAGGATTCAAATAATCTCTTGTCCTGCTCACACATAGATATGTTCCATTGATACCATGTGGCTTTGAGATACACTCCACATACATCCTGGCTCGGATATCTCCGATGTCAGCACCAGTATCCGACTCATCAATAATCGTAAGCTGTATGCTGGTTACACCCTTTACAAGATCTGCAAGTCTTGACTGTCCCTTCTTTAAAAGGTTACCGGGAAGTGTGACATCATCCCATACTTCCGATTTCCATATCCAGCCGATTTCCTTTACTGCAGCATCATCATAAATATAATTCTTGCCCCCATTCACGGAAGTAATATCTACTCGCTCTTCGCTCTGTGATTCGTTGCCATTTTCTTCAGTTACGGTCTTCTTTGCTCCAAGAGGAATGAGAACTGTGACTCTTTCGGTATGATCTCTTGTAATTTTCACATCCGTGATATTCTTACCAAACTCTACGGTCTGCAGTGACTTGGTTTCGAAGTCGGAAAGATAATCGAGATATTTTCCGTCACTTTCATATCTGACCTGCAGATAGCCACCGTGTGTATTGATAAGCTTATTCTTGATGGCATCCATTGTCATCGTGAAACCAGAACTGCTGTAAGAAACATAATCGTTATTATCCGTAACCGTCACATTACCCACCTTGAATTTCTTCTGGTCTTCCACACTCTTGTTATGGACAGAAACAAACTGCTCAAACAGACCTTTAAGTGGTCCCTTATATGAAAATGGTGGCTGCATGGTATCTTTCAGATAGGCAAGTGCCGATTCACAAGTCCAGGTATGCGTGTTATAAAAGTCCGAACCATTATCCAATGCTCTGCCTTCAAACACTACATTCTCACCTTTCTTGCACACGATAACCGATGCCATAGGTTTTATAGAATCAATGTACGGATGATTAAACGGTGCTGACAGTTTAAGGCTGTCAATGTTTGCAGCATCCTCGCTTACCTGTGCCTGCGTAATTGCAAGCTTGGAAAGGTTCGGATGATAAAACAATGCACCATCAACATACACTCTGAAAATACTCATAGGCATCCCTCCCTATAAACAAAGGTGGTCTTTCCACTTCCAGCAATCTTAATCGTATTATTTCCGTGAGCCAACTGAAGTTCCGGGATTTCCCAGGTTCCTGCACTAAGCGTCTTATTGAATGTTTCCTTATCCAATCTCCATGTCAGCTTTGTTTCGGCCGTGGTAATCACAACAGGTATTACTGGCATATAGTCATTTGCCAGTGTGATTGTTCCACTCCCATCAAAAATGACCTGCGTCTGTACAACATGGTATCTGTATGCATCAGCATCGGAGCATTCAATTACAAGTTCGCCTCTGCCCTCAATCGGATCATAGGAAGGTGTCAGCTGGAGTGTTCCAATACAGTAAAGTCCAGGTTCTTCACTGCAGATAACCTTCGCAAGTCTTCCTGAAAACTGATTGCCTGCTGCCTTTACAAGTTCGTTGAACTTATCCCTTGTTCCAAGCATAGACAAATTAACAGTAAAGGCTCTGGGTTCAAAAGATACCGAACCAAGAGCCTCTGTAAATCTTATAGGAGAATTGCGACCTGGAACAACCACAGTTTCTGTCTGCGATTTAGGAATCGGAAAATCAACGTTCTCACGAATCCATCCCATTCTTGACATTGAAATATCGTTAATATAAATATCTGGAATCATAGTGCAAGCCTCCTTGTTAATTTCTGCTGTTTGCCAAGTCCATCATCAATGGATGGAAGTAAATGTCCAACAAGTGTTCCATCTTCAAGATAGATACCCTTTGAACTGTTATCCGCAATGATAGCGAGATACTTTTCCATGCCGGACATATTAAGTCTGCTGTCAAGCATTGCCTCAAGCTGCTTATAGAATCCTGACAATGGAAGGATAGCCTCGGAGCCTGCCTCACCACCGACCATCAAGGAACTTCCGTTCATGCCAAATGCTGTAGGCTTGGTCATGATACCACCATTCTTATACCAATCTATTGAAAGATGTGGAACTGAAGGCGGTGCAATTGAAAGACTACCACTCACCTTAAAGTGAGGAAGTTTGATGTGAGGAAGAGAAATCTTCATACTTGAGAAGAATCCCTTAATCTTATCTACAATTCCCTTGATAGTATCTCTTGCCTTTTCGATAGGTGATGTAATTGCTGTCTTGATTCCATTCCATACAGAAGTAGCCGTACTCTTGATACTGTTAAATACTGAAGAAATAGTACTCTTAACAGAATTGAATACCGTACTCACTGTACTCTTAATCGCATTTATCGGCGTTGTTACGGCCGTTTTGATAGCATTCCATACTGTTGTTGCAGTTGTCTTAATCGCATTGAAAACTGTCGTTACAACCGTTTTTATCGCATTTACAACTGTAGTCACCACCGTCTTGATGGCATTCCATACCGTTGAGAAAACCGTCTTAATTGCATTCAGAACAGTACTGATCACTGTTGATACGGCATTTATTACAGTTGTGACCTTGCTCTTAATCGCATTCCATACTGTAATGATAATCTCTTTACAGTTCTCCCAGATAAACCTGAATGGCAGAGTAATGATTTCAAATGCCGCCTCAAAGAATGATGCGATAAACATCACTGCAGTTGTGACCACATTCTTGATTCCTTCCCAGAGTCCTGTGAAGAAGTTTGCAATACCCGTCCACAGATTTACAAAGAAGTCCTTGATGCCTGTCCATACTTCATTCCAGCTTGTACCAAACCATCCAAGAACAACATCAGCAACTCCCTTAAGAACATTCATGATATTTGTAAACGAGTTAACTATGAAGTTCCAGATAGATAAGAAGATACCTTTGACACCTTCCCATACCTGTGACCAGTTGCCCGTAAAAATACCAATAAAAATATCCAGGATGCCTGTGATAATTCCGAATGTTTCTTCAAGTACATTTGCAATGTATGTGAAAACACCTTCAAAAATCGGTGCAAGGAAGTTACAGAATCCATCCCATACCGCTTTGATGACTTCTGTGATATCTTCAAAGCTGAAACCTAACGCATTTAATCTGTCAACAATACCCTGTGTAAACCCATCAAAGATTCCCTTGATTCTGTTCCAAATAGCTGTGACATTCTTTCGGAAATTCTCATTCGTTTTCCAAAGATGTGTGAATGCAGCAACTAGAACTGCAATGGCAGCTACTACTGCAAGTATCGGACCCAGACAGGCACTTAAGCCACCTCCGGCAGCCGCCGCTGCTGCGCCTCCACCTTCAGCTGCTACTGATGCACCGTTGATAACCGTACCAAGCTTGCTTATTACTTTCATAGCCGTGCCGACCTTCGACACAACATTACCTATAATGACAAGTGCCGGTCCCAAGGCTGCTACGAAAAGTCCTATCTTTACAATGGTTTCTCTCGTTCCCTCATCAAGATTATTCAGCCAGTCAACGAAGGACTGCAGCTTTGCCACGATATTCTTGATCATCGGCATAAGAGTCTCACCGATAGAAATAGCAAAACCCTCTACTGCAGATTTCAGAATCGTAAGCTGACCTGAAAGGTTATCAAGCTGTGTGTCTGCCATTTGCTGTGCTGCTCCACCGCTGTTTTCAATGGAAGTCTGCAGTTCATCCCAGGTATCTCCCGTATTAGCTAACAGAGCATTAACGGAAGAAAGGTCGGTCTTATTGAAAATCTTACTGATGATATTGGCTTTTTCTTCAGCAGTCATTCCTTCCATACTTGTATTAAGGTCACCAAGTATATCATTCAGACTTCTCATATTACCTTCGGAGTCAAATACAGATACACCAAGTGCATCCATCGTATCCGCTGCCTTATCGGTTGGATTCTGTAATGAAAGAATGACATTTCGAAGATGCGTACCACCTTCAGCACCCTTGATACCATTGTTTGCAAGAATACCGAGTGCTGTATTAAGTTCTGCTGTACCACCCTTGATGGACTTTGCCGTAGCACCGATAGTAAGAATACCTTCTCCCAACTGACCTACAGAGGTGTTTGTAGAAGAAGCCGTCTTTGCCATCTGATCGACCATCTTGTCAGCGTCCTTGGTTTCCATTCCAAGGGCAGACATAGCATCAGTAACCATGTCCGATGCTGATGCAAGGTCAAGTCCACCTGCAGCTGCGAGGTTAAGAACCGTAGGAAGTGTATCTGCCATCTCCTGGGTATCATATCCGGCAAGTGCAAGATAGTTTAATGCCTCGGCACACTCGCTGGCAGAGAAAGCTGTCTTAGATCCCATTTCCTTTGCAAGGTCAGATAAGGCATCCATTGTATTAACAGACTGCCCATCAAGTGTTGACATGGAATCCTTGGTAATTCCCATAGTAGCCTGAACCTGGCTCATGGAACTTTCAAAGTCGGCAGCAGTCTTTACGGCAACTCCGCCCATTGCAGTAACAGCCGTAGATACTACTGTAACTTTCTTACCGACATTGGTAATCTTCTGTCCGGCATTTTCAAGTTTCTCTCCGACCTCACCAATCTTGGCAAGAGTCTGATTTGCTTTTGATGCCTGTGATTCAAGCTTTTTAAGTTCAGCCTCAGTTTCAGCTATCTCTCTTTGAAGAGCATCATACTGCTCCTGAGTAATCTCGCCCTTCTGCAGCTGTTCATTTGCCTGCTGTGCTGCTGTCTTTAAGGTAGCAAGCTTTTCTTTTGTTTCTCCGATTGCCTGTGTAAGAAGTTTCTGTTTTTGGGCAAGCAGAGTTGTATTTGTAGGGTCAAGTTTCAGAAGTTTTTCAACATCCTTAAGAGCAGACTGTGTACTCTTAATCTGTCCGTTGACACCTTTTAATGCTGTTTGTAGTTTAGTGGTATCTCCGCCAATCTCAACGGTTATACCTTTGATTCTATTTGCCATTGGCAGATACCTCCTTTAACGCAAAAAGGACTCCTGCTATAAGCAAAAGTCCCATTGCAATATTATTAGAATTTGTCGAAGTCCTCCTGGGTTGCAACATTGTCATACTTGTAGGAGTCGTTTCCTTTTTCAGTCCAGATATCCATCACCATACCAATGGTAAGATAATCAAGGTCTTTAATGGAAAGTCCTATCTCAAGGCAACGAAGGAGGAACAGCGGGGTTGTCATCTCCCTGCTACTGCGTTTAAGTTTTTTTTAGACTCAATATCAGTAATAAGATTTGTACCCCAAAGTGCAAGGATTTCAGGCAATACCTCATAGATGGAAAACATCTCGAACTGGTCAAGCCAGTCATCAATATTTGCCGGAATCGTATGGTCTGCATGGTAGGCCATGATGTAGGCTACGTTCTCGAAGATTTCAAGATCATCGATTGCGAACTCCTCACCATCTTCCTTGCTGCCCTTATACGAACTCTCAAGTTTTGCTAAATCCTTGAAAATATCTCTCTTGAATTTGGCACGATAAAGACGAGGCACCGTTGCAGAAGAACGGAATGCCACTTGTTTACCACCGACATTAATAACCTTTTTAAGCATATACTACTCCTCCTTAACCTACAGTATCCTTGGCAACAGGAATGTACACGTTCTTATACCAGTTGTTGTATGTTGCCTCATCAGTTGCATCCCCGGTTCTTGACTTAACAAGACCATCTTCTCTAGGATCAGCTGTAAGAGATAACTTCTCTGTACCAGGCTCGATTGCGTCTTCCTTAGTTTCAGACTCGATAGAAGGACGAGATGCACTGCAGTTATAAAGGACATGACGGATGCATCTCACATCACCATCAAATTCAAATAACAGTGCGAACTTCTCCATCTCTGTGACAGTAGCACTCTCAACAAGCACACCGTTCTTATCAAGAGCCTCCTTCAAGATTTCAGTTCTGAACCATTCAGGAATAAGAGCAATCTCAAGGTCACCGCTGTAACCGTTGTTTGCTGTAGAACGAAAGTACACGATACCGTCTGCATAGAACGGACTGGAATCACCCTCGGCATCCAAACTGATACTTACTGCACCAGGGATTGCCTTTGGAGTTTCATAGGTATACTCACCATCTGCAGTTTTAGTAAGCTTTGCAACATGAACATTTTTAAGGTTGTATTTTACTTTATTACCCATAGCTTTTATGCCTCCATTTCAAATGAATATAGGACTTCATACATCTTTTCGCTTTCAATCCATGTTTCCAATCGGTCATAAAAAATGCCGTGACTGTCAAGCACAGATTCAACTTTCTGTTCTACCGACAAGTCCTTCAAATCGGTATACAGTTCTATATGGACTTCGTTTACCTTCAGATACACTCTTCCGTCAGCTGCGAAGTTATCACTGCCGGGCAAGAGATAGCAGATAAACGGTGGATCTGGACTTTCTCCCTCTGCAAAATGGTCATATGCAAACGGAATGTCCATTTCCTTAATAATTTGTAACAGTTCTTCCATCACATACCTCCAAGTGCTCTTGCGATTTCTGTTTCCAATGTTTCAATCGCATTCTCTTCTGCCTGGGCAATGTGAGGTTTTGCAGCCACTCTTCCGCCACCACGTTTTGCGTGACCGTGTTCAAGAAGATGGGCAAGCTGATATCGGTTCTTGGAATGCACCGTCAGTTCAAGTGAATTTGAAGTTTCCTTCGTTTTCTTGACTGACCAGCTCTTCGCATAGGCACCCGTATCCTTTGGAGCAGATGCAGCGATATCTTTCCTTACTGTATTTCCTGCCTTCCTTACAGATTTCTTCAAATCATCTGTGGCCAGATCAGCATACTCCTTGAGGCCGTTCATGATTTCATCTGCAAGGTTATCAATCTTTACATTTGCCATCACTATCTCCTCACTTTCTCACATTTCAGTTTCAGGCATTTCTTCTTGTAGTTCATGTGGTCAACAGACACGATATTATATAAAGAGCCTTCAAAAAGAACTCTGTGCTTTGTAATATCCAGGTCAGCGAGTGCCCTGCAGTATCTGACCGTAAATGAAATATCGGAATCATCTACGATAAGACCTGCCACACTTTTTTCAGAACCACCTTCGCCACTTACGGTTGCAAAGCAGGTGTGATAGTCAGTCCAGTTATTCTTATGATTGCCGATGGCATCTACAACAGTTTCATTCTTCTGTACCGTAATCCTCACATTCAAAAGTGCAATATCCATCAGAACACACTCCTTCTTACACCTTCAAGCAGGGAGCGAAGGGAAATGGTCAGCTGATGATGGTCTGCATCTTCTCTGTGTTCATACAGATAGGCAACTGCGTACATGACAGCAATCTTGGATGATGGAATCGCACCCAGTTCATCCACGGATAACCTTGCTATATCTGCACAGAGATTCTGCCCGGTTGTGATGAAACTTTCGATAAGTGCATCATCGTCATCAAAGTCCACTCGAAGGTAACCCTTCATCTCATCAAGATTTACAATCATATCTATCACCACCTAATAATCAGTGACACCTTATGACTGGCATTCCCTATATCTATATATAGGCTTTAATTTTTTATCCCTATAGAAAAGGATAGTAAATAGCCGTCATAGGGTGTCACACTTAATTATTCTTAACCCTTAGTAGTTGCAGTTTCTTCCTTAAGCTTTAAGATCTGTACTGCTTCAGGAAGGATAAGCTTACCATCGACTCTTTCCTTGGCTACATAACCAACCATGCCGTTACCAGCGAAAAGTTCACGAAGTTCTGCAAAAGAACGAGAACCACGGTCACCGATGTTGTAGTAGCTGTAATCACCGAATGCAATCGCATTTGTAGGTGCAAAAGCAGAAGTGTGAACAGCATAGCCAAGCACTCTGTCAGGTTCTCCTTCCTTGTAAGAAGGCTGCCAGATATATGCTCCGTTGTTGTCCTTAAGCTTTCTGATGGAAGCAAGTGTTGCATCATTCATGATGAAAGATGCGTTCTTACGATAAGGTCTCTTAAGACCATATACCAAATCGATAAGGTCATCGGACTTGATAGCTGAAGTAAGAGTTGCTGCAATCTGACCACCACCGTTTGCTGCAAAGATACCAGTAGGCTTTCCAGTACCGTTACCGTTAAGGAACGCATCCTCTTCGGCATTTGCTAAAGCCTTACCGAACTGAGTGATGATGTAGTTTTCAAGACCGAAGGCATTGTCATAAAGCAACTCTTCAGTAACCTTGATTGCTACATGAAGCTTGTAGGCATCAAGATAGATCTGGTCGAATGTTGCATCACCGAAAGATAATGCTCCACCTTCCTCAATCCATGCAGCTGCAGGCTTGGTAGCTGCGATGTTAATCTTGTGCTGACCTGCAGTAGTAATCTTTGTAGCAAGGCTACGCATGATGTTCTCACCATCAAGCACATCAATAAGTCTGCGGTCATACTCTTCCGGCACAAGGTAACCACCATCGGCATCTACACCTTCCTGTAACACATTGCTTACATTACGGAAATTAGAACGCATTGCAGAAAGCATCGCATCCTTATAGGCATCGGAAGCACGACCCTTCTTTACTTCCTTGGCATCACCCATAAAAGGCTTACCAGTAATCGGAGAATTAACAGGCTTTGCAAGTTCCGCCTCTCTGCGTTCTGCTCTTTGCTGACGGTCGATAGCAGCAGTCAAATCCTCGATTTCCTTCTCCATCTTGTTGTAGGTTGCTGTATCCTCATCGGAAAGCACACCATTCTTGTCTTCGTGAGTCTCCACAAAGTTCTTTGCAGTTTCCCACACCTTTGCTCTCTTTTCGATTAAATCCTTAATAGTCATAATAGAATTCCTCCTTAAATGAATTTCTTGATAAAGTCCAGACGCTCCTTGATTTCTTTTGCAGGAGTGCCTTTGTTTGCAGGTGCAGAGATCTCTGCCTGCTTTGTTACTGTTTCTTTAGGCTGGACATAGTGTTTTTCCAGCTTGTTCATAAGAGCGTTGTTTACTGCCTTGCGTGAAAAAAGCATCGAATCGGAAGGTTTCTTTTCCTTCTCTTCGGTGCTTTCTTCATCTACATCCTCTTCTTCGGGATCAGTATTCGGTTTTGTTTCTGCTCTTGTAATGATGTCATCAGCAAAGCCAAGTTCAACGGCCTTGTTGGCATCCATCCAGGTCTCGGCATCCATCAAGTGACTAAGCTTTGATCTTGAAAGACCAGTCTTAATCACATAGGCATTGATGATGGACTCTTTCACTTCTGCAAGCATATCGATAGCCTTCTGCATTTCTGCATGGTCACCGAATGCTACGGTTGCAGGGTTATGAATCATCATCATGGAAACAGGGGACATAAGCACTGTGTTTCCTGCCATCGCAATGACCGATGCTGCTGATGCTGCAATACCATCAATCTTCACTGTGACATTTCCTTTGTACTGTGTGAGCATATTGTAGATCTGAGCCGCAGCCACACAGTCACCACCCGGAGAATTAATCCATACGGTAATATCTCCACTTCCGGCATTTAACTCATCCTTGAAAAGCTGTGGTGTGACATCATCATCAAACCAGCTCTCTTCGGCAATGGTGCCGTGTAACTCAAGGACTCGTTCTGCGACTTCTTCGTTTGCCTGGTTCAGAGTCTTTCGGCTCTTCCAGTTCCAGAACTTCTTGTTCTTCATCTGTCTTCTCCTCTCCGTCTGATGCATCCGGGCTTGCAGCAAAGATACCTGCATCTTCAAGCTTGGTCATGTTGCCGTTGATAAGGTAAAGGTCACCACCGAGTTCTGCAGGAATCCTGTCGAGATTCTCAAGTTCCCTTATGTCATTGGCAGACATCCAACCATTCTGTCTTGCAGTGGCGTAACCGTTCATACGGCTCTGATAGTCACCACGAAGAAGTCCGTCTACATTAAACTTGATAAAATAATTCTGTTTTTCCTCTGCTGTTAACAGAGAACGAGCCATATTCTGCTCCCACCTTGAAACCCAGGGGTCAAGAGTGTATTTCACAAATTCAAGTGACTGCTGCTCAATATTAGAAAAGCTCGACTTCTCAAGGTCACCTACCATGTGTGGAGGCACTCTGAAAATTCGAGCAATCTCATCTATCTGAAATTTTCTTGTTTCTAAAAACTGTGCTTCGTTCGGAGAAATGGAAATCGGTGTGTACTTCATTCCTTCTTCCAGAACAGCCACCTTATGCGAATTTGCACTACCTCCAAAAGTCTGTGACCAGCTGTCCCTTACCTTTGATGGGTCTTTCAGTGTTCCAGGATGCTCAAGCACTCCACTTGGAGCAGCACCATTGGCATAGAATTTACTGCCGTACTCTTCAGCTGCGATTGCAAGACCGATAGCATTCTTGGCCATTGCAATTGGAGAGTAACCTACAAGACCGTCAAAGCCGAGTCCCGGAATATGCATCACTTCATCAGGTGCAAGTCTTACTGATGAACCCTTGTTAGTAGGTGCATCATCCTGGCTTACCTGGTATTCGTAATACAGATGTCCGTGTTCATCTCGGTCAACTCTCATTCGGTTCGGTATCAATGGATAGATTGCAATAATCTCACCCTTACCGTTCCTTATGATCTGAGCATAGGCATTGCCCCACAAAAGCAGATGTGTCATGAGCGTTTCCCTGAAAACAAAGCTTGTCATTTCCGGGTTCGGCTCATCATGCAGCAATCGGTAAAGATTATGATTTAATGCTTTTTCTTTTCCACCATCTGAGTTATAGTGATAAACATGAAGTGGCAAACCTGCGATTGCTTCCGAAAGGATACGCACACAGGCATATACTGCCGTCATCTGCATAGCACTTCTCTCATTCACATTTTTTCCTGCAGTACTGCTGCCCATAAAGAACGAATAAGCACTGCCGCTTGTCCTGTTGGTAGGAGCATCTCTTGTTCTGAATAATCCTGAAAAAATACTCATTGCTATTCCTCCGTTTATTTTTATTTCCCATAGAAAGGAGTTGATAATTTATGTATTCATACGATTTCGTAAGAACCCGTGGCAAAGACACGACCACTCGAAGACGTCCTCAAAAAGCTGACCGAACTCTTACTGTATCCACAGTCAGCGGATATAACAGCAAGGATGTTCCGGCACTTCGTATCAATGGTCTCTGGCTTGAAGACTACGGATTCCACAAAGGAGATAAAGTCTCTGTTCATTGCGAAGATGGAAAACTTGTCATCGTCAAATCAGAAGACAAGTAATCCTCTCGTATCGTAGACTGATTCAGTCACTTCATTACCACATCTGATTGCTCTATCAAGTGCCATGATTGTTGCAATGGCACCGTCAATCTTTTCAGTTGATTTTTCCTTATCTGCCTTGATGTTTCCTGCAGGGTCAGTACGGATAAAGATGTTATCCATGTTCCACCTTAAAACTGGATGACCACCGTGTGCTATCTTCTGTTCAAGCACAAGCTTCATCAGTTCCTTGGTCGGTGGACTCATATCTTTGAATCCCTGTCCGAAAGGCACAACGGTAAATCCCATGCCTTCCAGATTCTGTACCATCTGTACTGCTCCCCAGCGGTCAAAGGCAATCTCTCTGATGTTGTATCTCTCACCAAGACTTTCTATGAAATTCTCGATGTATCCATAGTGAACAACATTACCTTCCGTTGTCTGCAGATAGCCTTTTCGCTCCCACAGATCATAAGGAACATGGTCTCTTCGCACTCGAAGGTCAAGGGTATCTTCCGGCACCCAGAAATAAGGAAGAACGATATATTTGTCATCCTCATCAAGTGGTGGAAACACAAGCACGAATGCCGTAATATCGGTTGTACTGGATAAGTCCAGTCCGCCGTAACATACACGACCTTCCAGGTCATCTTCATTAACGGCAAAGTTGCAGGCATCCCACTTTTCCATCGGCATCCATCGTACCGACTGTTTTACCCACTGATTAAGTCTTAGCTGTCTGAAGGAGTTTTCTTCTCCGGGATTCTGTTTTGCGGAGTCACAGGCAGCTTTTACTTTTTCTATGGCAACTGTAATGCCAAGTGATGGATTTGCTTTCTTCCATACTTTAGGGTCTGTCCAGTCTTCCGATTCATCTGCACCATAGATAACAGAATAAAAGGTAGGGTCAACTTTTCTGCCTGCCTCAATATCTAAAGCCTTCTGATGTATCTCATAACAGATGGAGTTCGTATCATTCCCGGCTGTTGTAATAAGAAAATACAACGGCTGCATACGGGCATCACCCGAACCCTGGGTCATTACATCATAGAGTTTTCGATTTGGCTGGGTGTGCAGCTCATCAAAGATTACTCCGTGTGTATTAAAGCCATGCTTGTTTGCAACATCCGCCGACAGAACCTGGTAGGAACTGTTGGTAGGCTTATAGATGATCTTCTTCTGCGATTCCAGTATCTTCACTCTTTTCATAAGAGCCGGGCAGAACCTTATCATATCAACGGCAACATCAAATACGATTTTTGCCTGGTTTCTGTCTGCTGCACATCCGTACACTTCTGCTCTTTCTTCTCCATCACCACATAAAAGAAGAAGTGCAACGGCAGCTGCAAGTTCCGATTTTCCCTGTTTCTTAGGGATTTCAATATAGGCTGTATTGAACTGTCTGTATCCGTTTGGTTTCAGCACACCGAACAGATCCCTTATAATCTGTTCCTGCCAATCTATCAGTTCAAATTTCTTTCCTGCCCACGTTCCTTTGGTATGGCATAGTTCCTCAATAAAGCTGACGGCATAATCTGCCATCTGCTCATCGTAATGAGAAGACTTCGCCATAAGCTTCGTGGGTTTATACTTTTTCAGTTTTCTCATTCGCCATCACCTCCACGAAAAAAGGACCCCTGGTGGAGTCCCGAAAAGTATTCTTTTTCAGTTGTTACTGTCCCATGCAGCTATGAATGGTGTTCAGGATTTCTTCCTGCTCATCCTTGTCCACACCGATGCTTTCAAGAGCCTCTCTTGTTCCACAGTCGGGGCAGATATAGGTTTCGTTGTCCACTCTTGAAAGAGCCGGACTTCCGTGATATTCCTTGCCACATTTAGGGCAGATTGCAATTCTTCTTACTTCAGTCTTCATGTGTATCCCTCCTGCTAATTCTGATCGCATCGAAAAGGTACTTCTCATCAAATCCAAAGGCTCGGTATCCGTCAAGGCAGGTGTTCACATAGTACCAGCTTGGGATTCCAAGTTCTCTTTCTTCATGCATGATGTAGACAAAAGCATCTCGTCTTCGCACCTTTCCCGTTCTGATGCCTTTGATATCCAGGGTCATTTCCTTTTTGTAATAAAAGTTTGGATATCCTTCGTAACGGTCGAGTGCTTTCTCATCGGTCTCGGTAACTTCCCATATTACAACAGGAACTTCAGCACCTTCCATCGGTTCAATGGTAAGGTAAGAACCTGTCTTGCTGCCTTTGAATAAAAGCTGATAGTCTTCAATGACCGATGTTCCAATAATCCTTGCACCCGGACATCGCATTCTCATCTGCGGGATGTTCAAGTTGCTGCCATAGGCAATGTAGTATCGTTTACTCATATGGTTTCCATCCTTTCTGAAGGGGACACCCTTCTACCACCTTAAGACCACCGAAGTGGTCGACTCTTTTTATTAAGGTGTTACAAGGCTATCTCCTTGCAGTTCTGAATGCTGTATCTCCTGCAAGTCTTCTTGTAAGAAGGTCTCTTGCTGTCTTGAATTCGTCTCCGATGAACCCAAGTCTTAAGAGCCATGTTCTCATTGCGTATTTTGGATTTTCGTTCTGCTGTGGCTTTGGACTTGCTGTTCTTACTTCCTTTGCCATCTGGCTGAGTGCCAGGCAAAGCTGAATGTAGCTTTTAAGCTGTCCGGCATGAAGTCCGTTCTGCTTTCCATCGGCAGGTGCGTCAAACTGGAAAAGTCTGAACTCGATGGTTCCCTTTGTGAAGGTTGCGTGGTAGTTGAGCATATGGTATCGGCTGTCGTTGTAGTGTTGGCTGCGTCCGTAGTTGCAACCCTGTGTGCCGTACCAGATGTCTGCAAGCTTGCTCATGGTCTTTGGTTTCTTCTTGTTGAGCTGCTCTAAAAATCTTGGGTCAACCGTTCTGCAGTATCTGTTCATTCTGCCTCGGTCAAGGTCAAGTGCTTCGGCTATCAGACTTTCGTGGCTTGCCATGATGTTTGCAAGGTTTCTCATGGTCTGTGGTGTGTGGCCGTTTGCTCCGATGTGGATGTGAACTCCGCATCCCCTTGTTGCATCACTCTTGGCACCTGCCTTGCGAAGCTTTCTGATCAGTTCCTGCAAGGTTTCCATGTCCTCGTATTTAAGGATTGGGGTTACCATTTCGCATTTGTGTGCATCGTCTCCGGCAATGCTGACATCCTTTTGGAATTTCCATTCTCTGCCTTGTCCGTCCCATGCCGACCAGGTCATGTAGCCGTTCCTTGATGCTGTATTCTCGTAGCGTCCTGTTCCGAAGTATTCGGCTGCAAGCTTAGCTGCTCGCTCTCTTGTGATGCTGTTCATCTCGACCTCAACTCCGATGGTCTGCTTTTTCATTTCTTCAATCTGATGTGTGATTTTTTCGTTCATTCTATGTACCTCCGTTTGGTGTGTTTTCCCTTTTGGTAGTACTATATATCACTCTAAAAGCACACTATATCAAGTTAATTAGCACCATATACTACACAATCTTTTAGCATAAAAACTGTGTATTTCTGACCCTTATTCTTCAGTGATCTTACGGCATTTATCCTCACCGTAGACCACATTCAGACTGCTGCCGTTGTCCCATGCAACCATAATGCTTGCAGTATCATCAACACCTCTGACCGTACCCTTCGTACCAATCGGTGGTGCTTGGAAATCATCCATTCTTACAAGTTCAACTCTTGTGCCAGCCGGATATTCCTTTTTCACTCTTTCAACGATATCTCTGCTTGGAAAGAACATTATTCTTCGCCTCCCTTCGCACCGTTCTTGAAAGCTGCAGAGCCTTCAAGGTTCTTAAGAAGAAGTTTTCTGTCTGCCTTGTATTCCGCTCCGATGAATCCGAGTCTTAAAAGGAAACATCTGAATGCGTATTTCTCGTTGTCGACTTCCTTCTCCTTAGCCTGGATTCTTTTCTGATTCACACTCATCTCGCAAAGTGCTGCAATGAATCGTGTGTAGGTCTGAATGCTGTCTGCATCCAGGTCTTTTGAAAACCAAGGGAAGGAAACCTTATCTTCTTCAATCTCGATGCCAAGCTCTGTAATGCCAAGTGCCTTCTTGATGAGTCCGGCTTTGGAATCAATAAGTGCCGTAAGGTTTCCCACCTTAACTTTCTCAATCGGGATTGATACCGTAAGTCCTGCGGTTTCGCCCTCTGTTGCCCCTTTATTCGGCTCACAGTCGGCTTCTTTTGCCCCCATTTGATTGTTATCCCATTCTTCCGGGGAAGTGCTTGTGGCCATTACGCAGGCATCAATGATCTTTGCTGTTTCTTCCATACTCTCTCCATCTGCAAACTCAAGTTCTCCGTTTCTTCCTACCGTGTAGTTTCCAACCTCGTATGAGCAGCTTGGAACTCCAAGGTATCTGGCTTTAACACCGAGTTCCTTTTCGATTGCCTTTACCATTGCTTTTCGGCTTTCGCCCTTTACATTAAAATGCAGTACCATGTTATGTACCTCCTTCGTTTTTGGTAGTACCATATATCACTCTAAAAGGCACATATATCAAGTTGTTTGTGTGTAGAATAAGCGGATGTTATTCGGTAGGAAACTGTGAGTAGTACACAATGCCTGAAAGCACGAATACCACGTTAGGAAGTGCTACTCCGTTGCCCCACATCTTATATTCAGCTGAATCAGAATGGGGATTGATAAGCCATTTCCTTATCTGTGCATCGGTCTTCGGCTTTGTTTTCTTGCCGAGAGCCTTTGCGTGGGTATCGAAGATTTCTCTCCACTCTGCAATATCCTCATCCGTAGGTTCAGGAATACCAAGGTCATCACACCACCAGTCGGGAAATCCCTGCAATCTTGCACATTCGGTCGGTGTAAGTCTTCTTACGATATAGTCAGCTTCAAGGACTCCATTCTGAAATCCCGGATTTGTACCATTCACAAGGCATCCACTCTTTTCTTCCGTAAAGGTAATGCACTCGGCTTTCATCTGTGGATAGAATCCATAGCTTGGACTGTCATTTACGATTGGTGGGTCCTTGTAGTCGGTTGCTACAAGTGTGTTTGCAAGTTCCTCTTCAGCTGATGTAAAGAACGATGCCTTTGAAGAACTGAACACTGGATGAGCCACACCACTTGCTCCTGCTGCAACAAGTGTAGGTTCGATTTCCTCTTCCACCTGGAAAGAGAACTGTGCGTTGTAACCCTGATTCATTGCAGGTCTTCCGATTCCATACGCAACTCCATGCTGTTCTGTCGCATTAAGTGTGTACATCACATCGGATTCCTTATAGCCATCACCCTTATGAGAAGGTCTAGTTCCGTTTCCTTCGATAACAGCCATGCCGCCCTGATTGCATGATGGATTGCCACCATTCCCATCAAGGCATCTGCTGGTAGTTGCCTCATAGAATCCACTGTTAGGATTTGATGACTTCATCGCATTGCTGTCCTTGGCACAGATGCCATAGACCTTTGGCACGAATAAAGTCTGATCATTGTTGCATCCAAGGGTCGCTGACTTGTCTTCCTGAATCAAGGCACCCTTTCCACCACCTTCGCAGCCACTTCTGATTTTGAGAGTCTTTGGTGTCTGCACAACAAAAGGCTGATTATTGCCACCCGTTCCAAATGTGGAAAGAACGGTCTGTGCCACTTCAAGGGGACCCGTATATCTTGAATCCTGTCCGTGGTTTTCAAACATTAAGCTATTGCTGCCTGTTTCTCCAATGCTCTCTGCAGAACCGTTGGCAGTTTCTTGCCACGAACGGAAGCCCTGCGGAGAATACCCAGACAAGCCTTCTGACTCAAATAGTATTTTTCCGGCACACCAGCCTGCAAAATCTGCGACAAGGTAGATACGTTTTCTTCTCTGGGGTACTCCCCAAAACTGAGCATCAAGCTGTCTCCATGCGACTGAGTAACCGTCTCCCAGGATTTTTCCTGCACTCTGCCATTTTGAAGGTTTAGGCACTGACACACATTCATCTTTGATTTTGCAGACCTCTTCGAGGACGGCTCGGAAGTCTTCTCCCTTATTGCTTGAGAAGGCTCCTGGGACATTTTCCCAGACGATAAATCTTGGATATCTGCCATCTGTCTTACACCTCATTTCTTTTATGATTCTTACCGCCTCATAAAACAGACTGGAACGAGAGCCACCAAGTCCGTCCCTCTTTCCGGCAACGGACATATCCTGGCATGGACTTCCAAATGTAATGATGTCAACAGGAGGAATCTCCCCACCATTCATCTTGGAAATGTCACCGTAGTGTTTCATCTGCGGTAGTCTTTTCGTTGTTACACGAATAGGAAAAGGCTCGATTTCCGATGCCCACAAAGGGGTAACACCTGAAAGCAAGCCTCCTAAAGGAAACCCGGCAGAACCATCAAAAAGGCTGCCAAGGGTCAAATTATTCTGTTTCTCCATCCGTACCCTCCACTTCTTTTACCAGTGCAGAGTATGGGATCTTCTCACCATCTCTGATTACAAATACACCTTCTGCATCACCAGTATCCTCAACATATCTGCGAAGGATGACGGATGCGTATTTTTCATCAAGTTCCATCGTATGACATACACGGTTCGTCTGCTCACAGGTCATGAGAGTTGAACCACTGCCACCAAAGGTATCAATGACGATTGCATTTTCCTGACTTGAATTTCCAATCGGATAGGCAAGCAGGTCAAGTGGCTTTGAGGTCGGATGGTTCTTATTCTTTTTCGGCTTATCGAAGTTCCAGATGGTAGTCTGACTTCTGCCTGCATTTTTGCTCCAGTAGTGCTTTCCGTTCTGTAAAAAGCCGTAAAGGACTGGTTCATGCTGCCACTGATAATCTGAACGGCCAAGTACAAGGGAGTTCTTTACCCAGATGCAACAGCCGGATAAGTGAAAACCTGCATCCATGAAAGCCTTTCTGAAATTAAGACCTTCTGTATCTGCATGAAATACATAAGCCGAGCCACCCTTTTCAAGATGCTCGGCCATGTTCTTAAATGCTGAAAGCAGGAATTCATAGAATTTATCATTTGCCATCTTATCATTTTTGATGGATAAGCCATCGGAACTTTCAAATGCCACATTGTAAGGTGGGTCCGTTACGATAAGGTTGGCTTTCTTACCATCCATAAGTGCAGCTACATCTTCCGAAGAAGTCGCATCACCACACATCAGTCTGTGTCTTCCGACTGTCCAGATATCGCCACGCTTTACAAAGGTTGCTCTCTCAAGTGCAGCTGACAAATCGTAGTCATCATCCTTGACCCCGGAAGTATCATCCGAACCAAAGAGATCTGCAATCTCGCTTTCGTCAAATCCCGTAAGTCCGATATCGAAGTCCTCACCCTGGAGAGCCTCAATCTCAATACGAAGTAACTCTTCGTCCCATCCTGCATCCATTGCCATTCGGTTGTCTGCCAGGATATATGCTTTCTTCTGTGCCTCTGTAAGGTAGTCCACAAATACACAAGGCACTTCAAGTATTCCTTCTTCCTTTGCAGCAAGGATTCTTCCGTGACCTGCGATAACATTAAACTCTCGGTCAATGATAACAGGATTGATGAAACCGAACTCACGAAGGGAAGAACGAAGTTTCATAACCTGCTCGGCAGAATGGGTTCTTGCATTATTCACATAAGGAATAAGTTTTGATACAGCTACAAGCTGCATTTCTGTAGTTGTCTTTCCCATAGTGCCTCCTTAATAAAGTCCCCACTCGGCAAACTTCTCAAAGCCACCGATGGAACGAATAAACTCTCTTGCTTCTTCCACGATTTCCTTATATGGAATACCATCAACGGCATCATCACCAATGGCACATACAAGTTCTACTGGCTTGCCAGTTCTCTGTGCCTTAAGGAATGCATGGATATTTACAGAAACATCCGCCTTGGATAAGTCCTTGCCATGAAGACCACCACCTGTTACGGAGTCTGCCATATCAGAACCAAGCTTACGATTGGTTGCCCCGGTATCTACATCCGTGCCACCAGTCCAGTCACCCAGGGGATTGATTTCAGCTGCAGGATAGATTTCCTTTAAGTGTACTTTTTTTGCATTGCTTTGGCAGATGATGAGTCTTGCCTGATCAAGAATGTACTTTCCATCAAACGGATACACTTTATAGATGTCTCTTGCTATCTGGGATAATGCCTTCTGCTCTTCAGTAAGTGGCATTCCCTTGAAGATTCCATTGTCACCACAATGGATGCTCTCTTCTTGGTTCTTTGCAAGGTGTATATCCTGGGGAACTATCTCGATGTCTGCTCTGACATCTCCGGCAATTCTATGGATTACTTCTGCAACATCAAGCTTGTCAATATCAGCTGATGTTTCAATAATTACATGAGCCTGCCCATGACCGATAAGCACCTCAACGGCAACCTTCGGATTTTCTTCTTTTGCATAAGCCAAATCAACAATGGCACCTGCTATTCTGTCTGCCACCTTATCAGGATGGCATGGATTTACTTTTTCAATCATATTATTTTCCTTCCCTTGCTCTTAGGAGTCTTTCCATCAAATCATTCTGTGGAGCAGCATCATCATAATCTGTGCTGCAGTTCTCCTTCACAATCTGAAATATTTCGTTCCAGAGCCTTACTGCCTGGTTCATATAGTTGATGCCAATGTTAATGAACGGAGATGGGATTGGTTTCTGTGTTGTTGGGTGCTTTGAAAGAAATCCCAGCTTGTTGGTCATCTCTTCGCACTGAATCCATCTTGCAGAACACATCGCATATCTTTCCAACAGCTGTGGAGATACCTTCGATGAGCATCCGATCTTGTTGAGCCAGTTCCATGTTTCCGTATAGATTTCGTGAGCCTGCAGTTCACTTCCGTCTCTCTGTTCTGCAGACAGGAAGTCGTGTGGCTTTGGCATCTCCACACCTTCCACTTCAGGAATATCCAGGACTTCTAATTTTCTGCCACCCGGATTTCCGTTCTTTGCTTTCTCGGATACAGCCGTTTTCTTGCGACCTGCACCAGGTCTTGCACCACCACGGCCACCGATGTTATTCGATTTTGTAGGCACGTCTGTACACCCTCCTTTAATTACCCTTTTGATTTCGCATTTTTCACACGCAAGACCCCACGCCGTTCCCCGGGACCTTGATGCGTTTGAGATTTGAACCGCCCCTGGGGTCACTTATCGTAGCTGTACACACGATGTTTTTTGCTTCCCTGATAATCACCACGCTCGGCATGAATCTTTGCATGACATGACTTACATAAAGCAATGAGGTTAGACCTCTCATGTGTTCCACCTTCTGACAGTGGCAGCTTGTGATGAACCTCATCAACAGGCACAAGGATTCCTTTCTCAAAACACAGTTCACAGAAAGGATGCTGTGATACATACTTGTCACGGATACGTTTCCATGCTCTTCCGTACCTACGGCGTACAGCTGGATCTCTACCATACTTCTCGTAGGAACGAGCCGCCTGTTTCTCGTGTTCCTTGCAGTACCTTCCATCAGTAAGGTTTGGACAGCCGGGGTAACCACACGGTTTCTTCGGTAGTCTCGGCAACTTCTCCACCTCCTTATGGGCATAAGAAAAGCCCTGCAGGTTTCCCCACAAGGCTGTAACTCATTCTATTTTGCTATTATAAGTATAGCACATCCCTTATGCGACTTATAGATGAACTCGGGGTGAACTAGGGTGAACTGGGGTGAACTCTTTCAAAGTTTTCTATTGCTCTGTTATGAATTCGCTGTGTCCACCTCAATGTGTAATGTACCTTCGTTGCTATCTGGTTCATCGGCATAAACATCAGGTATCTGTAGCGAAGGATAAGCTGTTCATACGGGTCTTCAAGTTTATCGATTTCTGCATCGATTTCCTTCTTCATATCTTCAAGCTTTTCATAGTCAGCTTTTATCTCTTCTTCCAGATCACTGATTTTGCCAAGATACCTTACAAAGGGAGGTTCAAGATTTCTTGTACCTGAAAACTTCTCTTCAAAGCTTGGGGAAGAAACACTTGTTGATAATTCCTTATAGCATTCCAGCTTGATAAGCTTATCGTTAATCTTGTTATTTAGAATGAACGGTCTGTTCAGATAATCTTTAGCCGTCATAAGCACCACCTCCGATTCTTGCCTTAACCGCATCGATAAGATCTGTCTGTGTTTTCTCTTTGAGCCTTAGTGCCTTCATCACATCTTCATCAATCGTGTCCTTTGAAATAATGTGGTGTATGACAACCGTGGATTTCTGCCCCTGTCTCCATAACCTTGCATTGGTCTGCTGATAAAGTTCCAATGACCAGGTAAGACCGAACCAAATAAGAGTCGAACCACCACTTTGCAAATTCAAGCCGTGTCCGGCACTCGCAGGATGGATTACAGCAATCGGTATCTCGCCATTATTCCAATCTTTGATATCCTTTGAAGTCTTGATTTCACGAACCTTGAATCTTTCCCTGATTCGCTCCAAATCGTGGTTATACCAGTAAGCTACAAGTACAGGCTTGCCATTTGCACCTTCAATCAAGTCCTCTAGTGCATCAAGCTTACGGTCATGAATATGAAATACCTCTTTTTCTTCGTTATAGATAGCACCATTGGCCATCTGCAGAAGTTTGCCTGAAAGAGCAGCTGCATTTGCAGCATCAATCTCTTCATCTTCTAAAGACACAACCATTTCCTGCCTTAATTCGTCATATACAGACCTTTCCTTTTCTGAAAGCTTTACTTCCACTTCGTTCATAATGCATTCAGGCATTTTAAGAAAATCTGCCGATTTCATAGAAATCGTAATATCCGATATCAGTCTGTAGATGGCATCTTCCGCACCTGGTCTTGGTTTGTAGGAAAATATCATCTGCTGATTTCGTTTATCCGGCACAAAGAAATTCATACGATAATGTGTGATGTATCTTCCGAGCCTTTCTCCCATGTCAAGGATTCTGAACTCTGCCCATAAATCCATAAGTCCATTACTGCTTGGAGTTCCTGTAAGACCCACGATTCTTTTTACCTTTGGTCTTACTTTAAGAAGGCTCTTGAATCGTTTAGCCGATGCAGATTTGAATGACGATAATTCATCAATGACAACCATATCGAAATCGAATGGAAAGCCACTTTTGTTGATAAGCCAGTCCACATTTTCTCTGTTGATCAGATAAATACCTGCACTTTTTCTTAATGCCTCTTTTCGCTCCGACTCTGTACCTATGACCACCGAATAGGTCAGTCCCTTTAAGTGATCCCACTTTTCTATTTCAGCAGGCCATGTATCTCTTGCTACTCGAAGTGGTGCAATGACCAGAACCTTTCCAACTTCAAATCTGTTATAGAGAAGTTCAAAGATTGCCGTTAAGGTAATCACACTCTTTCCGAGTCCCATTTCTAAAAGGACTGCTGCCACAGGATGTTCCAGTACAAAGTTCGTTGCATAGACTTGATAATCATGAGGATTGTATTTCATCAATGACACCCCCAATCACATCAGTGTTATCAACCACATAGCAGGGAAACCCCAAAGCCGATAACTGTTTCATTCTTCTTTTCTGTAAAGCTCTTGGTTTCTTGCCAGGAGCCTTGAGTTCTATAAAAGCCATTCTCCCTTTTGGAAGAAGAACCAGTCTGTCCGGCACTCCGTCAAATCCGGGAGATGTAAATTTGATGCAGAAACCACCTGCAAGCTTTACAGCCTTTACAAGTTTCTGCTCTACTTCTTTTTCACGCATTCGTGCCACCTCCATCAATGCTGAATTTGATGGTGTGACAGGGTAAGACTGTCATTTCCTATACTTTATATATAGACTTAATTTTTATACTCTATAGAAAAGGATAGTAAATAGCCGTCATTAACTGTCACACCTACTGTCATTACTCTTCTTCCATGAAGTCCGTCTTGAGTCTTAAGCCTTTAATGTATCTGCCTTTACGGTCACGGTATCTTTCAAATCCGACCGTTTCCAAGGCTGTGTAGAAATCTGTTGTACTTCTTGTAAACTCACCCACCTGGGTACAGAAGATTCGATACTCGTTATATACCTCGCTCGACTTTGCCACATAGGCAGGGTCAAGTTCGCAGCGTTCGCTTAAGAAGTAAGAAAGCCAGTCATTACTTTCCTTATAATGCTCAATGGCATCACGCACCTTCTGTGGCGGGTCAATCTTGTAGTTGTCTGCGATTACCTTTCTTGCACCTTCGATTACCCATGTAAGGATTGCTCCACCTGCCTTTTCAAACAGATAGTCTGCATAGTTCTTGATGTCAGCACTTCCTTCAATCTTGGCATCAAACGGAATAACGATAAGTCTTCTCCAGGTACCTTTATCAATCGCACCGACCTTTGGCAGATGGTTGGTATAAAGCACAAGTGTATGTGTCGGAGTATATGAGAACGGATCTTTATACTTCTTTTCAGCATAGATTTCATCGGTAGAACAAAGCTGTTTAACATTAGCGGTATTCAGTCTCATGCCTTCTTCCAGCTCTGCTGCAATGAGCATTCTCTTACCCTTTGCCTCGGCAAGTTCTGGCTTGACATTTCTTCTGCAACCAACGGTCAGCATATCAGCAGAAATGTTTCCTGAGTATGTACCAAGGACTCTTGCGATAACATTCCAGAAGGTTGACTTACCATTGCGGCCTTCTCCATATGCGATAATGAGTGCCTCCACATACACCTTGCCGATTGCTGAAAGACCAACCATTCTCTGAACATAATCGATAAGGTCGGTATCCTTTAAAAAGAAGGTATCAAGTGCAGCTGCCCAGATATCTGCTCCATCACTTGATGGGTCAACGGTTGTCTGCTTTGTGATGAAATGCTCTGGTCTGTGTTCCATCGGAAACTTGGTGCCCTGTCTTAGATCATAGGTAAGAGTCGGAGTGTTTAACATGAACTCATCGGCATCAAGGTTTCTCTGTTCCACTTCAAGCATCGGACGAGCCTCTTTTAATGTGGCAGCAATGTTCTTTGTATCTCTTCGCTTAATGGCATATTTCTTGTAAGCCACAGCATCTTCATACATCTCGTAGGCATGAGCCTGCTGCTTGTTGAACATCTGCACAGCTTTTTTCGGACCCACGGATACGAGAATCTCCATGCCACCATTCTTTACAAGTTCATCCATAGCCTTCTTCATTTCAGTTTCAGCCTCTGCAAGCTGTCTTTCTGTCAAGTCCTGGGAAACACCCTGGGACTTTGGTTTTGACTCTTCCCAGAAACTGCCGTTGTAAACCATGTAATCAGTAGATGGGGAATAGCGAAGGATGTCCTTATACTCTGTTGCAAGAACCGTAGCCTGTCCAACATCGGAGAAGTCTTCCGGCTTTAATCTGCAGTCGGAGTTGTACTGTTCAGGTGGAATGTATCCTTCCTGGTTCGATACCTTGTTACCGAACTTTGATGCACTTCTCCATATCACCTTGAGTTCACTTTCAGGAAGTGGTGGATTACAGAGTTCTGCCTTCTTAAGGAAGATCTGATAAGCCTCTTCTGTATTTCCGTATCTCTTGATAATCTTTCCGGCAATATGGCTCATGGTGCTGTTACGCTGACCTTCTGGCACCTGCTCAAGGCTTGCATCGAAATCTGCGAAATCATCCTCTTCCAGATAATCAAGAATGGTTTTGTCACCTTCATAAAACTCCACCTCATCAGAGTCATTGCCATAAAGGAATCTTGCAGAGTCTAATGCGTTGGTATCGTAATAAGGGAAAGCATCAGCTATCTTGCGTTTCATGGCTGCATACTCTTCTCCATCCGTTACCTTTGGTATAGGGAAGAACACATGAAATCTTGGTCTTGCCGATTTGTCACCCTTTGGAAGATTGTGGTGTCTGCTGTAAGATGCAGCGAAAACAACTCCCGGAATTGATAATGCGATATCAAAAGGAGTAAGCCAGTCTTCCGGGTTCTCTGAATGGTCATTGTCACAGTCAAGAGGAATACAGTCGGAAGATTCAAAATTATCCTTACTGCGATAGTTTCCCTTATACTTTGCAGTGACATGATCCATCTTGGTTGCTGCGATAAAGGACTCTTTATCCGTTACAATATTCTTATTGGGATACAGACAGTTACCGCTGTTGCCGACACAGTCTGCTGAATAAACAGTAAAATCAATCATATTCTCCGACCTCCTTCAAATCCTGGGTAAACCATCTGATCTTCATTCTTCTTTTCTTAGCTACACCAATCTCACGAGCCATGCCACGGCTAATCACTCCACCGAAGACCCAGACCTCTGTGCATTTGCCAAGAAGTACATAATTGAAATGCATAGCCATCTCTCTTTCAGCCTCATTACCGTCATCCATGAACTGTGGATATAAAAGATGAGGTGTTACCGGGATAGCATTTTCATCAACAGCAAATCTGCTGTATCGTTTTGCATTCTTTACATTGGTTTCAACATCACCTGCATATGGACTGCACACATACACCAAAGGAAGATAGGCAGCCTTTTTATCAGCTGCCATTTCCTCACGGTGGATGTTGGTAAGAGCCTCATATGTGGTCGGGTCAAAGTACCCTTCGTGATTAAACTTATCAACACCCATATCTCTTAATCCTCCTGTTCGATAACTGGTAAGATCCCTTCATTCTTCAAAAGGTCATAAAGGAAAAGTCTGCCCTTCTGAGTCCAGTAGGTATGCATCACACTTCTGCTCTCATCAATTGCGTAGGTACGGGACTGTGTGTATCCACACTCTGCATAGTGCTGATATAAAAGCCAGGTCTTTCTGAACTTGTACTGAACCCCAAGTTCGTGAAGAAGTTCATTGAACTTGCGACCACTCATACCATAGTCCTTTGCAATCTGTGTAATAGGTACTGTGTTCTTGTTCTGTAAAATAAGGTCATAGTAGCTTGCCTTTGGCTGGAGTTCTGCAATCTGCTGACGCTGAACAAGTGCCAGACATTCAAGCTGTTTTCTTCTCTCACGCTCTTCCTTAAGCTGTGTGAGTGCTGCAATCGCAAGATCAGGATTTTCTAAGATCTCATCGATGGCATACATTCCATGCTTACGGATAGCTGGAAGAACCTCTGATGTAACCCAATGCTTGAACTTCTTCGCATTCGGCATCTTGCTTGAAAGGATAAGACTGTAAAGTCCAGACTCATTGATGATGATGGTTTCCTTATCCTGGTTACCGTCAAAGATCATTACCTTGTGTCTGTCCTCTTCATCTACATGGCGGTTGATATCTCGACTACCGTTCTGGTACCCGAGAATGTCTGCAACATCCTTGCCGACAAACATAACCTCACCGTTTACAGTTGCTGTTCTTACAGAGCCGAACTCTGTGCTGTTAAATACTTGTAATTCCATACGAATTACCTCCTTAAATTAATTTCTCGGAGGTGTCACCCTCCTACCTGGTAGCCTTGGGAGAAGGGTTAAAAGGACGTTTTTGAAAAAACTTTTTTTAATTTGTTGATTGCACGTCTGTAACGATGACTGACAGTGTTGGCATCCTCACCGATTTCTGCTGCATACTCGCCAACGGTGTATCCGTCAAGGGCAATGGCAATGACCATATCAGCCACTGCAGGTTTAAGAAGACTTCTCAAAGTTTCACAGCACTCTTCGTATTCAAGCTGGTTATGTACTCCGTCAATAGAACTGTTAAAGGCTGACTTATCAGCTGCTCTGTACATAATTGCTTCTTCTGTGTTGACCTCAACTGTTCCGTCCTTGCTTTTCATATAAGCATTGCCAGTGTGACGGTCATGCTTGTGCCAGCTGTTGTAATCGGGTCTGTTGAATCTCTCTTCGATTACATCCTGGATTCTCTGTTCGTAGTCTTCCTGGCTTTCATTTTCTGAAATGGAGATATTAAGCCATCTCTCTAATTCCACGTTTTCGACCTCAAGGGTCTGATACTCGTTCTCATAACGAATCTTGATTTTCATAAGTTCCTGCCTTTCTGCCTGGTTCTTGCAGAAGGGCAATGGGAACAAATAAAGGCCGGCGCTTATAGAAGTACCGACCCATGAAGCCTGAAAAAGGGCATAAGGAAATAAGGGTACCTCTATCACACCTTCCACAGGTTGTCCTGCGGTTGATGTCGATATCTGTATCCCAATGCCCTTATAGCTAATCAGGCCTTGTGATATTTAATATTTGTGTTTTCCCCGAAGGGAGGTGGACAGGATGATTATCCAATCTCGCTCTGCCCACCAAAGGTGCCAGTCTTACTTACGCTTGCCTGGTCTTGTTTGTGCTAATGCACTTCCAGCTACAGACTTTGATGTCTTGCTGAATCTTCCATCACGAAGAACTTTGCTTGCTTTCGAAGCAACTATCTTGGATGTTTGCTTTGAGTTCTTACCCATTGCCAGCCACCTCACTTTCTCTTAAAAGTAGCTTGTTTTCTTAAGCCTCTTTCAGTATAAAAAAATATGGTTTTGATTTATATATGCCCACTTGGGGAATGGTTGGGAGACCTTTGGGAGTGAATTGGGAAAGTAAAAAAACGCATAAAAAAAAGACCTCTCGCTTTCGCAAGAGGTCTTAAAGACATCTGTTACTATTCAGTAAACAGCTCTGGCATATTGTACTGAATGTCTGCTGCTTCAGTTTCTACACCAATGTTGCCGCATCCTAGAATGCTTATTTTTATTTTTTTAATACCGTTGTCATCAACCACATATTTTGCATAATTTGATGGTTTTTGTATGTACAATGAAGCTTCTCTAGAAAATCCACTTTGCTGAAGAAATATAGTATCTGGGTTGGTAGTTCCATATTCCACATACTCATACCAATCATTATCAAAATGATCAAGGTTGTGTATTGCCTTATATTCAAGTGAAAACTTTCTGAAATAATTTGATATGCTGAATAGCAAAACATTTTCTATTACACTCAAAGATTCAGCAATAACTAAATTCTTGTGGTATTTTGAATTTTTATTATATATATCTGATACTTTGTATTGCCCCGACCATACCCCTGTATTAGGATTCTTTTCTTTATAACTGACAGCACTGCTTACTAATACTTGCAATCCATTTCCTCGAATCCAACGAAGTAAAATCGTTGAATACCATCGAATAACAGAGTCTAGTCTATAAGTTCCCGGTTTTCCTAATGTTTCTTTTTCATAAATATCCCACTTAAACAATCTACGAAGCATCATCATGAAGTCAACCACTTTCTCAAAATCCACATCATCGTCCTCACCTTGTAATTCAGGATAATGTAGACCCTGTAAAATCGCATCGTGCAAGTTAGTTGCTTGGTCATGTGAAATCGTAATATCATCACTAGTTTTTTCAGTAGGAAAATTTTCTATAATGCGTTGCTTTTGCTTTTCAGTTAGGTACTCATCAAACTTTTGTGATACCGGAGTACTGTCTCCATTCGCCAAATCTCTTATCAAAATAAGACCAAACTTACGAAGTGCCTCGAAATCCTTTTCTGTTGCCTTTTCATGGCAAGTAGTCATCTCGATGTCTCCATCAGCCAAATCCTTAACAAGGGCACTCATGCAATCCGTATTGTTCTTTATGTCAATAGATAATTCCTGTGCCGGCACTTCCTTTTTAAGGAGTTCAGTATAACGTTCTGCCTTAAGCTTATCGTCTAATCTGACTAGAACAACATTGCCATACAGGTTATATTTAATTCTTCCCACTCGTCCTACAAGATTTCTAAAATCCACTTCGTCCATGTTGCTAGGACCGTTTCGATAACTAGTAATAAACAAGTTATCTGCTGGAAGATTTACGCCCTCTACTAGGGTACTCGTACAGAAAATAGTTCTTAAATCTCCCTTTTCAAAACTCTTTTCTATACGGAGCCTGATATTTGCTGGAAGATATCCCACATGATATGCAACTCCTCTTACAATTAAATCTGCAAGATAACAGTCATCATGTACTTCCTTTCTTATTTCTGCAGCTAATGCAATAAGACCTTCATCTGTCTTCGGTGCAATATTACTTGCATATTTTACAGCCTGTTCCAGTACACTTCTTCGTGAACTACAATAAACAACATTTTGCTTATCTTGACCTACTGTAGCAACAATATCACATAATTCTTGTCCTTCGGGTAAGGTATAGCAACGTTCTAATTTTTTACTATAATCATTGTAATAATAACCACTTCTTTCAGGAACATTCAAAAAATATTTGAACTGACACACAGGAGCAAATCTTGATATCAACTTCTTCATTTGTGTTTGTTCTATTCCTGGAATAACCCTCGTATATATTTCTGGATTTGGAATATTGGGAGAAGCAAAAATTACTGTTGGTAATTGTTGCATACTTCCTAACTGTGTAAGAACTTTATAGTAATATGAGCTTCTTCCTCCACGTGCTGAAATTTTATGAGCTTCATCAATAAACAAGAAATCTATATTAATATTATCTCGTTCAATCATCATATGAAGCAAACGCTCTGGGGTCATAATAAATATAAAATGATGATCTTGTTGTAAAACCAAATCTCCCGATGCAGTGACCACACGATAATTTAATTCTTTAAGTTTGTCCTGAAGAGTTCCTATCATATTGCTTCTAACTTCATTAATAAGAGCCTTCGTTGGTACGAGAATTGCAAAATTATCTGTCGATCCATTCTCGATTTGTTGTTGAATATATGTCTGTACAACAAATGATTTTCCCATAGAAGTCGGTCCAGAGTAACTGAAGACTTTTTCCCTTAAGCCTTTATAAACCAGCATTTGGTCATTAAAAAAATACTCTTCATCCTTACCTGGAATTCGATGTTCTTCTTTGTCATACTCATAATAAATGCTATCAA
The DNA here is from genome assembly GCA_902789175.1 of uncultured Lachnospiraceae bacterium. GTDB lineage: Bacteria > Bacillota > Clostridia > Lachnospirales > Lachnospiraceae > Eubacterium_Q. The sequence goes on along the minus strand of CADANF010000010.1, from coordinate 69,026 downwards.
AGAAATCTTTACATTGAAATCCTTCTATCGTCCTTGACATTAAACCACGATAATTTCCGACAGACGAAAGCACAGAACCTAGATAGTATTTTACTGCCTTATCTTCTGGATAAAGTAAACGCAAAAGAATGGCAATTTCCTGTCCCCACAAGTGATCTCTATCAGAAGTAATTGGATAAGATGACTTTGATAGCAAATCAGCAAAACGCAAAGCATCACTAATAGGAATATCACGTGGTCTTCTGTCTGTATGAAATAGCTTTATTGAGTAGTTATACAAAAGATCTCCGTAGATTTCCTGTAAATAATCATTTTTGTCAATATCCCTATATAATGCCTCCGCAAGTGTGGCATTTCTAGGCACTAAATTCATCAGATGCCACCTCCCGAAAGTAGTTCTTGAATGATGCTAGTTTTTTCGCTTGAAGCATCATTAAATGGAAGCAGATAAAAGTAAAAACTATATCCACTCAATCCATTGTTTTGAATTTTTTTCACAATATATGGCTGCACATTTGCTATATCTTTTTTCAGCTGTTCTTTTACAGCAATACGATATTTTTGGCTATCTGTTTCTGGATTATCCAACCTTATTGTATATCCAAGGAATGCTCCAAATGCCATATCCGGCTTGTAGGATCCATTCCTTTGAGGAGTCATTAGTTCCACCATATACTGTGTTGCCTCTGGATCATAAATAGTCCACTGTGTTGTATTATCAACCATTCGGAGTTCAGTATCTTGATTCGCCTCAACTGAAATTATTTTTTCAAAAGCACGGTCTATAGCCAACTGCAAGTCACCTACAATATCTGATGCACCAAATACTAATTGATGAAATGGCTGTCCAGATTTATTAATTGAAAGCAAATGCACACCATCACTCTTACTAACGGCATTACGATTTGTCTCATCTATTTCAACCTTGCTCATAATCTTTGGAGCATCTAACTCCTGTTCCATAAATATATAAAGAAGTATTTCTCCTAGGACCGTCTCTGCCTTTGAACCATATGTTGTAATAAACTTTAACATAGCCTGTGAACCAACGGCGGCTTCATTCTTTGTTCTATCAATAATTCGTTTTATCTGTGCTCTCGAAAAGACATAGCTTCCTATGTTATTGATAATGAAATCTTTCAAACCGCTGAACCTAAATTTACAATTACTTGGGTCTATATAAAACACAGATGCTGTAGTTGGATTGGCAAGTGCCGATACCGTAATATCTGTTGCTTTGCAAAATACCCTATCAAACATAGGATCTTTCAGGGTTCTTTTCAAAGGGGATAAATGGTCGTTCTCTACTACCGGGGATAAGAAAAACACTTTTTCCGTTGAGCCAGCGAACCCATCAATATAATCTTTACCAATCTCTCTAATATTGGACTTCAATTTGTCATTTTCTACTTGAGTAATAGCATATGTAAGAATGTTTGCGAGAGTCATTGCCTCGTAAAATGAATCGAAATTTAAAATACTCGATTTCTCGTATCCAGGCATTACACCAACCACAGTAGAATCTGCAATCGTAGTATCCTCTTTTAGAATATCTTTGAGTGCACGGAACAAATAAATATGCTTGTCTTGATGAATTAATGGAAGCACACGATTTTCTATACCTAGAGCAACATCATCAATATTAGTTTCTCGTGCCTTAATAAGTAAATCTCCCGGAACGGGGTCATGACCACTTTTCAGATGACTTGGTAATTCCTTGTTGTAATTATTAATATCCAAGCCGTAGGCCGCAAAAATACCACTACACACAGACTTAATAGTATCTGCGCTACGTGTGCGACACTGATACAATATAGTTATCATAGTACCTAAACATAACCTTTTCATCTTTGCGCCCCCCTTAAGTATTCATTAGTTAGAAAGTAAATAATCTTCCATAACCTTTTTTGGCATTATAAATTGTTCAATAATTTTTGTTCCAATAGTTCTTGTTCCAACATAATCTGGAGCATACGCAAAATGCAAATCTGCCCCATCTGTTCCAGGCAAAATTAAAATATTATCTATTTCAACTACACCTGGGTAATGATATCTAAGTATCTCATTATAGGACAGTTGCTTATAATTTAGGTCATTAATTGCTGAATAATACTTTGAATCAAATATGTATAGTACATCATCTTCGTACGCAATATGGTCAACATCAATATAAAAATTATTATGCGACAAATCGATGTCCGTAAATCTTTTTTGGGAAAAAGAAATCACAGAGTTTGATAGTCCTTCATCAAAAACAGCAGCACCGTTGCAAGGGTCGATCCCTGCAAAATGTCTATTTAGATATTTAGATATCATGCACTGCCAAATCATATCGAAATACCTTATTTTTACGTGTACTTTTCCTCCTTTAGATTTTCCTTTGAACTGTTCGAAAAACTCTATCATGCTCTTAACAAGATGTTTTTGTGTATCTTTAAACATCCTGCTTTGATGTAAATTTAATTGTCGTATAACATAATCAATATTATTAGGAAAATCAAAATAGTATCTAACACCTGTTTTTTTCATTGTTAGAAAATCACTGAAAAAATCAATAGTATAGTCAATTATAAATGCCATACATTCTGTTAAGAAAACATCATTGTAATTCTTCTTATATGTATAAAATGGAGAAAAAATCAAATTGCCACCGCTTATAATCTTATTTGATTTTCTAATTGTATCCTTCCAAGATACTCTACCAGATGTTCCTTCAATAATACGAATCTCTTTTTCCTTATATATACCGTATTTTTGAAAATAATCATACACTTCATAAAATGGTTTGAAAGGGTAATCTGCTGAATATCCATCTTTAGCACCCAAATAAGATCTTGCTACTGCATTTGTATTTTCTGTCTCTCCGTATTTTTTTATAACGTTGTATAGCAATTTGATATCATAACTCAGACTGATACCGCTTTGATTGAATCTATCAATATCCGCCTTACTATAATAATGTTTAGGAAATACAACTAGTATCTTGTTATCTTTATACACAAATCCAACGACATCGAATACATCAGCGTCCAGCTTATCCGAATGGCGAAGTTCTCTTGTTCCCAGTCCAAATATTTTTATTAGGTTTTGATCAGCAATTTCCCCATCTTGTCCATAATAGTATATTGCGCTCATTGGACTCACCTCTACTACAGAGTATCAATAAATGCTGAACTGAAAATTTGTTTGTCATCCTCAAAGCATTCATACAACTTCTTAAATGTACCAATATCTTCTTTGAATAAATTCACATCACTTTTATATGAAGCCTTGTGTATATCACTCCATAAATAGTGAAGCAGCTTATTCTTGATTTGTTTTTTATGGGCATCTGGAGTTGCAGACAAGTCAAATTCAATGAAAAACGGTCCTAACTGCTTATCTTCACCAAGTCCAAGATATCTATCATCAGCAATAAAGTCATTTAACTTCTGATACAGTTCAACCCATGAAATTGTTTTCATCGTAGTTCCATCATGGATGTCTAATTGCACATCATTTTTGTATACAATTGGAGTAACTCCTGGTGCAGACTCACGAACAGGATTTGGGCTTACATATTCCCATTCAAATCTTCGCTTAAACGCAGTATCCATAACAAACACATTTTGATCACTTGTGTTTACTGTTCCTAAAATATGAAAATTCGGAGGAAGTTTTACCTTGTTCCCATTAGTTCTTAAAGGAATAATATCTTTAGCAATTAATTCATTGGTAATAAAATACTTGCTGAATCCTCTGTTTGTCCCTGTTTTTTCTCTATCCAATAGCTGAAATATATCACCAAAGATTGCCGCACAATCACCTCTAGACATTTCTTCTATAATTAGATACACATCATTTGCAGTATTTTCATACGCTTTCTCAAGTGCGTTAGTAAATACGCCTTTTTGAAAATCATATGTTATAGTACTGCTTCCTCCCGGAACAGCTGAAGGGATCACTTTTGGCAACAATTGTCCTATAAAATCACTATAAGTAAAATCAGGATAGAAGGTAACACGAAACACCCTATCATCGCTAACCCCACTAATTATATCTGTATCAATTGTATGGCTCTTTCCTGTACCAGGAGCACCGTAATAAATCGTTTGCATATAAATACCTCCATATTAATCTTTAAAATTTGGATATGAAATTCCTTAATGTTTCAGCCACATCCCCACCCAATGTAGAAATGCTTGATGCATCAATACTAAAACCTTCATCTACAGCAAAGTAAACTGCAGGAATGACATAAAGACTTAACCTATAAACATCTGATGTTGCATTCGTTGAATTTGTTACTGTTGTTGACAAGATTTTCAATTTTTTATTTGTGTAATCAACTTCAAACCATTTGTTATTAGTAACACCTCCAAGGAGTTCATCTAATTCACTCAAACGTTGTAGTTCTGTTATAGCATTTCCATCCGCATCTGTTCGACCTATAACATCGTGATATCCATTTTGAAAAATATCATAATAATTAAAACCTAACGTCTCGCAGCAAACCATCTGCTTTTTTACAGATGCATTATTTACTCTGGATGTTGTACATAAATTAATAATAAATACCGGCATACAATGTATATGTAAGTCTTTTGTTCTATCTTTAATATTGTTATAAATACCAAAAAGTGGTGGCATAATTTTTGCCGGGAAAAAATCGTTAGCATTTGAAGCATCTGGAGGGATATAATAGAACAAAGCATCTACATAACCTTTATCGTTTTCAAAATAACCTACAAACATTGAAACATTACCAGTACTGTCTATACGTGATTTAATAGTATTTTTATTTTCTTCTCTTGTAGATGTTATCGAAAGTACCGGGTACGCATGATTTAAATCATTAACAATACGATTTATCATATCATCAACAGTATTAACTCCTATTGCCACCCATTTATTGTGTGTATTTGCATCTAGATTAGCGGCATTAAGTTTTACTCTCAAGTCTTCTGGTAAAACTAAAATATGACCCATAATATTATCTCCTTTCTTGATTTTTAATAATTAAGAATCATTACTTCATTTTTTGCATAACGCCAACCGCTGACTCCTGCATCTATAACTCTAAAATTATTCTCTTTAGCCCATTCAATAAGTAATGTATGTTCTTTTTCCTTATGTCTAATAACATTTGAAAGAATAAATTTATGACCAAGTTCATCAATATGCTTTAATGTGTTCAAAAGTTCAACTTCTTCATTTAGACCCCAGCCTTTCATTCCTCTTTTACCATCGTTATAGGCTGCGCTTGTTATATAATACGGTGGATCAAAATAAAACACAGTATTAGGTGGATAGCTATCCCAATCTAAATTGACATAATCAATATTTAATAACTCTAGAAGAGGTGCTTTAACTTTAAAATCCAATATACGTTGTTTCATGTCATCACTATATCCTGCCACACCTATAGGAGTGTTAAATTTATGACTTCCGTTGAATCTAATCATATTTTGAAACGAATACATATGTAAAACAAATAATTCTAATGGATTTTGTTCTGCGTTATATGTATCTCTTAGTCGTTTATACGCATTTTCATCGGCTTTTTTCATTCCAAACTGCTCTATCTTTTTTTCAATAGCATTAATCAGTTCTTCCTTTGGTGTATTTACCATCCATGAAACCAGTTCATAAACAAAGGGATTCATTTCGTTATACACTACTTTATTCAATGCTGTAATATTGGCTCCAACGTTAAATGCACCACCCATTGCATCAACAAATACATCAACATTTGCCGGCAAAGCTTTAATAATATCTGGCACTAGGGTATCTTTGCTCCCAGAATAATTAATCGGTGATTTATTAATTTGCATATCTTTTTCAAAATAGATAATTACCTCATTTAAGTTTTCTCCATTTCGTTTATTGCTAGAACGATGATTTTGATATTCTCGGTAATCATAATGATTAATTTTTACTGCCCCATTCACAGCAAAATTACTTGCCAATTCACACAATTCTTCAATTGGTACAAGACCTTGATTACTATAACTGATCAAGATGTGCTTAAATTGAATCTGTCTAAATAAGTCTTCAAATATCAACTTGGCTTTTGTTCTCTGAGCATATAATGAATTCTTGTCACCTCTACCTCTTTTTCCACCAACTCCTTTGATGGTTGGGTAATCGTACCTTGCCAATGTTTCGAACATATGATACGCCGAAATATACTGTGTAACAGTGTATGGTGGATCAATATATGCAATATCTCCTTTTATTTCCCTTACTAATTTATTCGTATCCTCATTAAAGATAAGGTTGTTTGCGTGTAATGGAGCCTCATTTATCTCAAGTGGTTGAAGATCAAAATCTTTTTCCGCACGTGAATCCCAAAATTTGAAGAATGCCTCATATGTTCCAGATATATTAGACACCTTTGTAATGCTTTCCATCATTGATGCAATCAGATAGTAATATTCTTCTTCATCAATTATATTCTTTGCCCTTAATTCTTCAATTTTCTGTCTTATTCCATCAATCTTTATTCCATTTTCTTCAGTAAAAAACATTCTATTACCAATTGGTGTATAATTTAAATAAATGAAGTATGAATCATCTGGAATGTATGTTTGAGTATTAAGCCATTCGAATATATCGGATTTGTACTTTTTTCTGAAACAATCAAACTTGGGGATAGAATCATTTTTTAATTTTGCTCTATTCATAACATACGAATAGAACAAAAAATCATTCGAAATAATCTGATATCTATCTTTAAAAAAGTCCCCCACACAACCTGTCCCTGCAAACAAATCCGCAAACGTTTCTCCTTCAATATTATTTTCTTTTATAACTTCATCAATTGACGAAAGTAATTTTATTTTACTTCCTAAATATCTCATAATCTCACCTGTTTCTGTTTCAATTTTTATCACAATTCTTGATAACCCGTTCGTAATTACGGAGTTTTCTAGGGTCTTCTGGCTTTTTTGCATCACTAGGTATAAGCCATGTGTTTCCTTTTAGTACAGCGCCTTCAACTCTTCCTTCTGTGCAAAGAGTTGTAACTCTTCTTCTTGATATTTTCCATATCTTCGCCATTTCCATTGTTGTATAAAATTCCATCATTAACCTCCATGCATTTTAGGAAAACACTATATATCTATTCTATACCTACGGAGGAATACTTTCAATTCGAAAAATGGGTGTCGGATTTTATTCTTTACACCCATTGTCTCTTATTCCGTTTGATTACTTTCAATTTCTTTTAAAGTCTTACCTTCTTTATTCTTCCAACTTCTAGGTCCACTAACACTGTACCCAAGAATGAAATCCGCAGCTGCCGATGAACTAGAAAATAGAATATCTTCAGTTGTAACCAAATCATCAACCTTTGATGAATCCAACAATTTCTGTCTCTGTTTTTGCATACCAGCACTTAAAGATTTCACAGACGTTTTCTCATTTAAGGTGGCTCCAGCAAATACAACAAATCCTTCAGATGTCACTTTGCCTGTTGCGTTTACAGAGCCTGATGTAATATAAAGCAATTCATCATCTACTGCAGCGGTTGATGAATCTACTTGAGCAAAAGGCTCCAATACTTTATAACCAAGTGCATTGATAAGTATCTTTACATTATCTACGAACTCTTCCATTACAGCTATCTGCGATTCTTTCATAACTGTATTTCGATAGGTATTCTTAGTAAGCACAAGATATCTTTTACTTGCTCTTGCTATCTCAACAAATCGATTTTCCAAATATCTGATGAGTGCTTTATTCAGATCTCTACCAATAAAGACAACAGCAGTACTCCAATAATATTTTTCTTTTTCAGATTGATAATCTCTTAAATGTTGAACAAGTCTATCTTTTACATTTTCAGCTTCTCCAATGTATACAGAGTCTGAACCATCATCTTCCTTGCAGAACAAGAAGTATACTCCTGCCTGTGAAATGTCGTCACGATTACAAGCGGACACCTCTATACGCGGAATCTTAATTGCCTTTCCGTTCCAATTTGATAGTTCTGCTATAATCAAACTGTCAGCCGTTCCATTTACAAGAAAAAGTTCTATTGATTTTCCGTATGCCATTTAGAATCACCTACCATTCAATATTTTTGTCTGCCCAACCTAATCTCAATATTCTTATCTACCCAACTATAAAAATCAGATAGATTTGCCAGTTTTTTTCTTGCTTATTCAGCACTTGATTTTCAACTTTCAAAACACCGAAAAAGCCTTATATTTCAAGCATTTTCACACTATCAATTATGTACTTTAGTCAACAGAACCACGCACTCAACATGAAATTCTTAGGCTATTTACATTCTGATTCTAAAAAGCTCTGAAGTCTTGTGTCTATCAGTGTATTAAAGTATTTCTCGTGTGTTTCCAAATCAGTTTACAAACTAGCTGAAAGTAGGCTATTTGTATTATTCACTTTGAATTGACAAGTTGGAACCAATTGCTTTATCTGGTTGAAAATCCTGTTCAAATCTATCTTCTATCAATCTGATTGCAGCTTTTATATACGATATTAATTGAGGTAATTTGTCATCATTATATCCATAGTATTCTTTTATCGGATACGGAGGAGCCAACATATACATATTTTCAATACTATATTTATCCATTATCTCATCAAGCCATTGTTTCATTTCTTCTCTTTTATAAATACCAGAGTTATTATCTTCTAGATTTTTATAATAAACAGATGGATAATCTTTATTAAGATTCCATGTACCTTTACCATTCTTTCCATCGCTTCCATTGAAATATTTCGGGGCAGGCATTAAATTTGAAAAAGAGTACATTAAATCAAAAAATCTATCAAATAATGCTTTTAGATCACTATATCCATCAAATATTTTTTCTAAATTCAAAAAAATTAATGCCAGTTCATCCTTTTGTGGTCTCTGCTTATCATATAGTTTCAATTTCAATTCTTTTGCACGGCAAAAATCTAAAAACGGAATAAAAGCATTAAATATCGTGTCTGCCGATTCGGGAATATCCTCTCCATAAAACTTCTCATATGATTTTCTAACAATTTCAGATGAATCAACTTCAACACTTGGAAGAATTCTATATAAAATGGCTGCCTTTATGCCACATTCATTTTTTAAGCCTGGATTAACAATAGGAATTAAATTAGTAAGTTTGTTATCAATAATATTAAATTTTTCCAAGCTAAAACACTCCTTTCAAATAATTCGCACAACCACACTCTTCTAAACTCTGATTACAATTTTGATAAACTATATTTTTATTGATTCCCAACAAACAAGAAAATCTATTTTTTCACAGAACTATATTTCTTATTACTTCTGTGTATTCCATTCTCATCAACAACTAAATTACTGCGTTTCAGCTTTTCTTCTTGAACAACATCGAACATTTCTTTTGAAATAATTGCCGGATGAGAATTGTTCAATTTATAAACCTGACCTTCTTCGCCATCCACATTCACTACTGCAATACCTATATACTTCTCATTACTCAGCATTTCTTCTATTGAACGTTTAGGCCAGTTATCTTTTCCTGTAGGAGATTTAATGCCTCTCTCTTTAAGTTCTTTGACGATACCTAATATGCTTTTACCGCCAAGATACAAATCAAAAATCAGTCTAACGATTACTGCTTGTTCTTCATTGATTACAAGCTCACCATTTTTATCTTTATCATATCCATAGCATTTTCTTCGATAAAAGCCTAAGCTGCCATTCTTGGCTCTTTGTTTGATACCCCATTTAATATTAGCACTTCGTGTTTCGTTCTCTGCTTGTGTACAGGCTTCTATGGTAGATATTAAAAGCGAACTTCCAACAGTTAAAGTATCAAGCTCTTCCTGTCTGAAAATAATACGTACATCTGCTTCTTTTAAAGTATTGATTGCATCAAGCACTTCCACCGTATCCCTGCCCAGTCTGCTGATATTCTTTACTACAACGATATCCGTAAGTCCGGCTCTACATTCTTCAATCATTTTATGAAATGCAGGACGGGCAGATCCTTTTTTAGAGGATGCAATGTCTATATGGATATCGACAAGTTTCCAGTTATTATGCCCGGATACAAATCCAACCAGGCCAGAAATCTGTGCCTTTAAACTTTCCAGCTGTTCCATACTGTTAGAACTCACACGAGCATAGATGACAACGTGCTTTACGGGTTCACTTATCCTTGGTGGTATCACTCTTACCTTACCTGGCATAACTACCTCTCCTTCCCAAATAGGCTACTTGTCCATAAAAATATATCATATGATTATTAGCCTATTATCAATCTTGCTTTAATCCATATTAGGAATAAACATTTTTATCTACCCAACCTATTCTCAATACTTCTGTCTATTCAACTATAAAAATCACAAGTATTTATGGGTCTTTTGCAGCTTTTTCAGAAGTACAATTATCAGTTTGCAAAACACCGAAAAAGCCTTATATTTCAAGCATTTTCACAACATGCTGTGTATTTGGAAATTCATCTATACAGCAGGCTCTTACCACCTTATAACCGCGTTCCTGTAAAGTGATAAGATCTCTCTCTAGGGATGTAGGTTTACAGCTTATATAAACCATATTCTTTACACCATAATCTATGATCTTTTCAAGTGCCTTAGGAGTACATCCCTCTCTCGGCGGATCAAGGATTATAAAATCAGGTTTTTCTTCTATCTCATCAAGTTTTGCAAGCACATCTCCCGCTATAAACTCACAATTCTTTAATCTGTTCAGTTTGGCATTTTCCCTTGCTGCTTCAACCGCTTCTTCAACAATCTCAATTCCATATACCTTAGATGCAATAGGTGCCATAAGTTGAGCTATGGTTCCCGTTCCACTATAAAGATCATAAATGACACCGGCTTTTATATCTTTTGTTTCTCCCTTTTCGGCCGCATCATTATCTTCATATACACTAAGGACATATTCTCTTGCCTTACTGTAAAGCACTTCACATCCCTTTGTATTTGTCTGGAAGAATGAAAATGGAGATACTTTAAACTTAAGTCCTAACACTTCTTCTATAAGAAAATCATCTCCATAGATCTTTTTTATGGAGTCACATTTTACCGCATCTGAAAGTGAATTATTTTCTGTAAGAAGAACTCCTGCCAGATGACTGTGACTGTCCAGACTGTCAAACTTCCCTTCTTTTTCCAGCCTCTTAAGCCCTTCTACATATTCATCCAGACATAATTCCTGAAGGATCATATTTTTTTCAAATTCTTCTTTTTCAGGATCTGTCACTACACCATTCTTTCCATCCGGAAGCTGTCTTTTAGTTGTAGTAACCAGATTGACCAGGATCCCACCATCATAATAAGACTGCCTTACCACTAAAAATCTTAATATTCCTTCATGGTTCATTTTATGATAAAAACTGACTTTCTTATCCCTGTAAAACTTTTGAGTATAGGAAAGGATCTCATTCCAGACCTTTCTAACTATAGCACAGCCATTTATAGGCAGGATATCATAATTTGAATTCATCCTGTGAAGGCCCAGAGTCATAGGCCCATCCTTTTCCTGATCTCCAAAGGTAAATTCCATCTTGTTTCTATATCCATATTGAGAAGGAGAAGCAACTATCCCTTCCCACGGAAGATCTGTCACAACTTCTCTTAACAGCTTCTCTATCATGTCACTCTTAAGTTTTAACTGAGTCTCATACTTCATTGTCTGATAAGTGCATCCTCCGCACTCAAAGAAATGATGGCAGACGGGCTTTTCAGTCTCCATCGGCGACTCCTCTAAAACATCCATTGTAACAGCTTCATAATGGCTTGATCTCTTCTTTACTATCCTGCATCTTACCTTTTGACCGGGAAATGCATTTTTTACGATCACTTTTCTATCTTCCGCAGCAAAACTGCCTCTGTTGGGAAAGCTGTAATCAGTGATCACGCCTTCAATAATATCGCCTTTTTTCATACTACCTCTCTGGTATTAATCATCTAATTTTTTTAACTGAATGTCCCACTCACCGTCATCCATAACATTAATAATAACATAGGTTTTTAATCTGTCAGAAGTCCTTGGCTGGGAAATGCTGCCGGGATTGATAACGATAGCACCAAAACATCCTTCTTCTCTTATATCCGGAATATGTGTATGTCCATACATTACCACATCACAGTCATTATCTCTTGCCACTGACTCTAAAAATTCCGTGCCATCTCCCACAAAGAATCTGTTGCCATGCGAAAGATAAGCCGTTCTTTCTCCTATAAAAATCTTGCATGCTTTGGGAAGTTCAGGATTATGATCACAATTACCTGCCACAAAGTATGAGGAACATTTAAGATGTCCTTTTATAGTCTGAACATCTCTTATCACATCACCTAAATGAATAAAAAGATCTATATCCTTTTCTTTTTCTATAGCCTTTATCACATTTTCAGTGTTACCGTGGGAGTCACTCACTACCATTATCTTACGTGCCTTCATGTTTAAATCGTCCTTCGCTTTTTACTATAATACTTCCTTAATAGCGCGAAGTGCTTTACCTCTATGGCTTATAGCATTCTTTTCTTCTGGCGAGATCTGGGCCGATGTTTTGCCATACTGAGGAAGGAAAAAGATTGGATCATAACCAAATCCATTTTCTCCTGCAATTTCATAACCTATACGGCCTTCCATAGTTTCACGTTTTACCTCTTCATGTCCATCAGGGAATACTGCCGCTACAGCACATACGAATCTTGCAGTTCTCTTCTCATCAGGAACCCCCTCTAATCTCTCGATAAGATTCTTATTCTTAAGATCATAGGATGTATCATGTCCTAAATATCTTGCAGAATAAATGCCCGGTTCCTTATTTAAATAATCGATCTCAAGTCCCGAGTCATCCGCAAGGACTAATTCATGGCAGATCTTATTTACTGCTCTTGCTTTGATAAGAGCATTCTCTTCAAATGTTTTTCCATCTTCTTCTATATCACAGTCAATACCCGCTTCCTTCATGGATACTATCTCATATCCCAGCCCGCCAAATATTGCTCTTATCTCTCTCATCTTATTTTCATTTGAAGTTGCAAAAATAAGTCTCTTCATCCTATTCTCCTTCTTTTATATCATCTGTAAATGTCTTAAGACAGACATTACAGCTTTTCTCTTCAGCGCTATTCCAGATTTCTCCATAAAGGCTTATATAACCTTCACCATCTGAAATATCAAACTTATCAGTTTTTTCATCCGCATTATATTCAATAGCTATAGGCTTATCATCTCCTGGTGTATTAATATACACTACTACAGCATATCTTTCATCTTTTTTAAGTCTTTTTTTCTTCGGAAATCTTACAGTATAATATCCAGCATATTTAGTTGATCCGGATACTATATACTGTCTATTTCTCAGGGAATCTACATTTTCAAAATCCGGCACAAAATAAACCGAAAATGAAGCATCATTTCCTGTAGCATAAAATGATACAGCAGCTAGCTCCTCATCTTTTTTGGCTGTGTAACAATTGGCAAAATAAGCACAATCCTTGCCAAATCCCAGCTGCCCTACCCAGCCCAGCAAGTCAGACTGATAGATATTATCAAAATTATCACTATCTGCAAGTTTTGTATAAACTATAGCCTGATTTCCTATATTAACATCATCATAGGATACATAGAAATATCCATCTTCACCAAATCCCGCTCCCCAGCTGTTCTTACATATAAAAGCACCATCATGCTCAGGGGTTATGGAAAAATTATCCCTGGAGAAATTATCATCCCATCCTACTATAACTACATCATGATTGGGTTTTTCCTCGCCATCATAATAATAACTATGGTTATCATCATCGAAATATCTTGAATAATTGCTGTAATAATCCATCCCGAGATAAAGCGAGGTCTCTATGCCACCATACTTAAATACAGCACTTTTTAATGTCTGATTATCTCTTTCATTTATTATTATAGCTTCTTCCAGATGCTTTACTGCCTTCAGATCCTCATTTGTTTCCTCGTCGCCATAAACATCATCCTTTTCATATACCGGCCCCTGCCAGGAGGCAAGATAAGCAATGCTCATGGTATGCTCTCCACCAGCATTTATATCCAGGTTATAACTATTATTTAATGTCATGTGATCTACAGAATAGATATTTTCCTCATATGGCATAAGGCTTGTCTCTAAAGCCCCCAGAGAGGCAAAAGCCCAGCAGGTTCCATAGAACCCCTGATCTCTTACAGGTGTCACCCTCTTATCTTCTCTCATGTCATATCTTGCAGGAAGATAATTATTATTATCTTTATTAATAACTGATATACAGTTTAATTCATAATTGTAACTTACATCAAAACCCAGGACCGCTGACAGATCATCTATCGGTATAAATATCCGCCCTGAGTCGAGAATTTCAATCGCAGTTTCTATCTCTGTCTCGATACCATTTATCTTTACTATGTTAGAACCAGCCTTAAATTCAATACGAGTGTCTCTTCTAAGAACAACAATACTCTCATCGTCATATTTTAAGACAGAGCATCCCATAACGTCTTCCATAAAATCATCTGGGAAAAGTATCTCCATACTTTTTGTCATCTTAAAATCATATTTGTAATTACTGATATTGGTCCCATCATATACTAAATTAACGGCACCATTAAGCGTTCTTTTATAGGACTTTTCATCAAAATCCTGTATTATCACTTCATAGTTTTCAGCTCTCTCAATACTTCCTGCGGCTCTTTTAGGCCAAGTAACATAAACTGCCACTGCAAAACACGCAGTAATAAGTAAAATTATCCTAGCTTTCAAATTAGTCCCCTCTTAACAATCCCCTCTTAAATCTTCTCCAGGAATCCTTCTCCCCAAAAGCATTCCTATTTATTCCTCTTAGGCGGCCTCTTTCCCATGAACTGATAGAAATAAGACTTGATCATACCATTATAGATTTTTCTATTCTTATCTGCCTTTCTACCAATATATTTCTCCGCTTCTTCGTAGGAAGTAATTATAAACATAGACCAGTCCTTAAGTCCCATATAGCTTTCACCGATAGTTCTATACAGGGCAGGAAGATCTTTTTTATCTTCAAGTCTTTCACCATAAGGCGGATTTGTAATGATAAATCCATATGGACGAGGATTATGAAGATCCTTAACATTTCTCTGCTGAAAATGGATATACTTATCAACTTCAGCATCTCTTGCATTCTGCATAGCACATTTTACTATCTCAGGATCCAGATCGTAACCCTGAATATTCATGTCCACATCTGTTTTAACAAGGCTTCTTGCCTCGTCATAAGCCTCATACCAAACCTGTTTTGGTATCATCTTCTGCCACTTGTCTGATACGAATTCTCTATTCATACCCGGAGCTATATTAGCTCCGATAAGTGCGGCCTCAATCGGAAATGTACCTGATCCGCAGAAAGGATCAACAAGGATCCTGTCATGATGCCAAGGTGTAAGCATGATAAGTGCTGCAGCAAGGGTTTCAGAGATAGGAGCCTTACCAACCAGTTTTCTATATCCTCTCTTATGGAGAGAAACACCTGTTGTATCAAGGCCTACCGTAACCTCATTTTTAAAGATAAAGATACGGACAGGATATTCATCCCCGTCTTCTGCAAATGTTCTGATATGGAAAGTGCTGCTCATCCTGTCCACCATAGCTTTTTTAACTATTGACTGTATCGCAGACGCACTAAAAAGATCTGATTTATTGGTGGTGGCCTTTGTTACCCAGAACTTTGCATCACGAGGGAGATATTTCTCCCATGGGATAGCCTTTACCCCTTCAAACAGATCATCAAATGTATGAGCTGTGAAGCTGCCACATTTGATAAGAACCCTCTCAGTTGTTCTAAGAAAAATATTAGCTCTTGCCACTGCGCCAATATCTCCCTTAAATGTGACTCTTCCATCTTCTACTGCTACTATTTCATATCCAAGATCCAATATTTCTTTCTTAAGGACAGACTCCAGTCCGAAGTGACATGGAGCTATAAGTTCGATCATTTCATCTTTTAACATTAAACATCCTCTTAACTGTTAATTTCCTTTTATCTTAACAAAACAGGCCATTTCTTTCAATGTTTTTCACTTTTCCATTTTTACTTTTTATGATAAACTCTTCCTTAGTATTTTAACGGAGGACAACATGAAAAAAATCGTTCTTACTGGCGGCGGTACTGCCGGCCATGTTACACCTAATATCGCACTTTTACCTAAGCTTAGGGAACTTGGGTATGAAATAGAATATATTGGAACCTACGACGGTATAGAGAAAGATCTTATTGAAAAAACCGGAATTCCTTACCATGGTATAGCATCAGGTAAGTTAAGAAGATATTTCGATCTTAAGAATTTTACTGATCCTTTCAGAGTTTATAAGGGATACAGACAAGCAATAGGTTTAATGAAATCTATAAAACCTGATGTTGTATTTTCAAAAGGCGGATTTGCCAGCGTTCCTGTAGTCCTTGCAGCCAACCACTGCCATATACCTGTAGTATGCCACGAATCAGATATGACTCCAGGACTAGCAAATAAGATTGCTCTTCCGAAAGCAACAAAGATATGCTGCAACTTCCCTGAAACAAAAGAACACCTTCCAGAAGGTAAAGCTGTAGTAACCGGAACTCCTATCAGAGCCGAACTTCTTTCAGGCGATAAAGAAAAAGCTTTTAAGATCTGTAAATTTAAAGAACAGCGTCCTACTGTTTTAATAGTAGGTGGAAGCACAGGTGCCCTTAGTGTAAATAAAGCTATCTGGGGCTGCCTTTCTGAACTTACAAAATCATATAATGTGATACATATCTGTGGTAAAGGAAAGACCAATGAAGAAGTAAATGGCACTCCAGGATACGCTCAGTTTGAATATATCGGAGAAGAACTTCCTCACATGTTTGCCTTAGCCGATATCGTCATCTCTCGTGCAGGTGCAAATGCCATATGCGAACTTCTTATGTTAAAAAAGCCTAACATTTTAGTTCCTCTTCCATTAAACCAGAGCCGTGGAGACCAGATCCTCAATGCCCAGTCTTTTGAAAAGAGTGGATACAGCAAAGTAATAAGAGATGAAGATATGTCCAACGAAGTGATCCTTAATGCGATCCATGAGGTTATCGAAAACAAAGATAAATACCTTAGCGCAATGAACAAAAATCTTTCTAAAGACGCTATCACAATGATCACTGATATCATATGTGAAGTATCAAAATAATATATATGGATAAAAAGCCGTACCAGATATCCATGTATATTAATATATACTTCAAAAAAAGACTCAGCTCTCGCTGAGTCTTTTCTTATTTTACTGAATCGCACATATCATCGCATACAGCCTGCTTGTAGAAATCATCCTGCTCTGTATCATCAATAAATACCTGCCATGATGATGTTGTGAGCTTTCCATCTGCTGCTCTTGAAGCATGGAATACAATTCTTACATGTGAATTTACATATACAACACTGTTTGACTGTCCATTCTCATGAGGCATCTCAAGTGTAACCTTATAACCATCAACCTGAACTTCATATTCACCTGTAACTTTATCAGGCTCTTCTGAAATTGTCTTTACATACCATGATGGGTTTGCACTTGCTGCAACCATCATCTGATCAAATGTTATGCCCTTATGCTTTGGAACCTGCGCATTTCTATATTCATCAGCAAGAGCTTTTGCATCTTTATCTACAGCTTCCTGAAACACCTGACGAAGAGGGCCTTTGTACTGTCCCGGAAGAATCATATATATACCGAAGACAACAACACATATTATTATAATACCGATTATAACTCTGAATATTTTATTAATCATTTTTTTCTACCTCTCATTATTGATTATATAAACACATCTAGCCTGAGCAGCCCCTCAAAAATTAGAAGAGTTCCCGCTCAAGCTGATATATATAATTCTCTATGGTCTGCATACGTCTTGAGAATTCTGTCCTGCCTGCATCAGTCTTACATCTCTTTATCTTAGGCTTGTTCTGACGATAGTATTCTTTGATCCTGTAATAAGCCTTCTTATAATTAGGCTCATCCTGTATGGCAGTTGCCATACAATCCCACATAATGCCTATCGCACCGACTTCATCAAGAAGGTCTGCATCCATTACAATCCTGCATTCAAGTGAAAGATTCTTCTCCGTATCTTTATCACTATGGATCATAATGATCTCACCGACTTTTGTGATAGTTTCTGAATCAATACCTATGCTATCCAGGTATTCAACAGCTATCTCAGCACTAACTTCTCCATGTGGTCTTCCGTCTTCCCAACCCACATCATGTAATAATGCAGCAAGAACAATAACATCTAGATCCCCACCAAGTTTAGCCTGAAGTCTTATCGCCCATCTATAGACGCGCATTGTATGTTCGAAGCGATTGCGGAACGGATAATTATCCGATCTTGTTGTGGTCGCAAGCTTCTCTTTTACGAAATCAATTACTTCTGAGTAATTCATTTTTTCTAAGGCTCCTAAGCGTCATAACTACAATTAAGCACTAACTACAAATATCATATCCTAATTTTGTATCTAGTGCTAACATTCTATCTAATGTATGATATCACTTTCTAATAAAAATATCTATAAACATTTTTAAATTTGTTAATAATGTATATGTAATTTTGTTTTTTTAAGGAAAATTTCTTGGAACACAGCTAATATTTTACGAAATAATAACAAATCATAAAAATAGACATAATTATACCGCACGGTCAGCTTTGTAGGGTTCAGATAGGCGTTACCAAGATAGTTAACTCAACCCAGGCTACCTCGCGGCACACAGAGAGGTTCTGCTTAGTGCTGCTTTGTTCCCAACCTGACACGGTTCACAGATTCCTGTCGCGCAAGACCCAGATATCAACATCACTTTTCGAGGGCAGCCCTACGAGAAACGATCCTAGGCCAACCAACACCCCTGCTATAGCGGATTGCAGGTACAGGGCACCGCTAACTCCCCGGCTGTGCGGTATTACTAGTATATCCGAGTCTAAAATGTTAGTCAAGCAGTGTTTTATTTCCCGATTTATTCTTCTTTATCCTGAGACTTGCAAAGAAGTTTTTTAGCATTTTAGAAGCTTCTTCTTCTAAGACACCTTTTTCTACTTTAACCTGATGATTAAACTGAGGCATATCCAAAAGATTTATTATGGACCCTGCACATCCGGCTTTAGGATTCATGGCTCCTATCACCACCTTAGGAATCCTCGCCTGAACAATAGCTCCGGCACACATCTGACATGGCTCAAGTGTAACATAAAGAGTACAGTCTTCAAGTCTCCAGTCTCCTACTACCTTCGAAGCTTTTTTTATGGCAGATATCTCAGCATGTGCAAGAGAAAGATTCTTCTTATTTCTCTTGTTATATCCTCTGGCTATTACCTTATCATCTTTAACTATAACACATCCAATAGGTACATCTCCTGCTTCAAAGGCTTTCTTTGCCTGAAACAGAGCCTGTTTCATATATTTTTCGTCCTCTGTCACACTAAACTCCTGATCTCTTTTATCTAAGTCTTTCAGATAACTCAGCAAATTGAAGAAGGCTTAAGGTCTCACCTCTGACTCTTGTATCAAGTCCCATATCAGTAAGTGCTTTCTCAACTTCTTCTCTTGAATAAGACAATTCAGGTGAATTCTTTATTCCATTTGCAAGAGTCTTTCTTCGTTCACCAAAACTTGCTCTTATAAGCTTAAACATCTTTTTCTCGTCGGAAACCCTGACCTTCATTTCCTTATGCCTTGTCAATCTTATAACAGCAGATTCCACCCCCGGTCTTGGCATGAAACAGTTTGGCGGAACATTTGCCGCAAGATAAGTATCTGCATAATATTGGACTGCCAGTGAAAGAGCACCATAATCCTTAGTTCCGGGAGAAGCAGCCATTCTGTCCGCTACCTCTTTTTGAACCATTACTGTTATTGACTCTGCCGGTACATGATTTTCAAATAGTCCCATAATGATAGGAGTGGTAATGTAATATGGCAGATTTGCAACTATCTTTACCACAACTCCAGGTCCTGCAAGGCTTTCGATATCTGTCTTTAAGATATCTTTATTTATGACTGTCACATTATCATAAGGACTAAGTGTATCCGCAAGGATTGGCAGCAGTTTTTCATCTATCTCTACTGCAAATACTTTACCTGCACTCTCTGCCAGATACTGAGTCATGGTTCCTATACCAGGTCCTATCTCTATAACTGTATCTGTCTTTTTGATATCAGCAGCTTTTATTATCTTATCGATAACATGGCTGTCTATAAGAAAGTTCTGTCCAAACCTCTTCTGAAAATTGAAGTTATATTTTTTAATTGTTTCAATAGTTTTCTTTGGATTACTGAGTTTTTCCTCAGAACTAAGTATTATATCTGACAATATTTTTCTCCTGAAATGTTACTTATTTATTCTATACAGCCTGCAGGCATTTTCATATGTTGCCTCTGCAATCTTTTCTTCTGTGACACCCTTTATCTCTGCTAATTTACTGATAACAAACTTAAGATTTCCTGAATCATTTCTCTTTCCTCTTAAAGGAACCGGGGAAAGATAAGGACAGTCGGTTTCTACCACGATTCTATCAAGAGGCGTCAACTCAACTGTTTCCAGAAGTTTTCTTCCATTCTTAAATGTTATCACTCCGCCTACACCGATATAAAATCCCATATTAAGGAATACCTTTGCAAGTTCTGCCGAGTATGAATAACAATGAACTACTCCACCCATATCCTGAGCATTTTCCTCTTTCATTACCCTGACGGTATCTTCTGCTGCGTCTCTGGAATGTATCACTACCGGAAGATCCAGTTCTTTTGCCAGTCTAAGCTGTTTTCTAAACCATATCTCCTGAAGTTCCTTTCCTGGTTCAGGATAATAATGATCCAGCCCTATCTCACCAATGGCAACTGCCTTTTCATATTCAGACATTTTCCTTAATTCTTCCAGATCATCTTCAGTCATATCTTCACATTCTGAGGGATGAACTCCTATAGCTGCATAAATATGCTCATATTTCTTTGCTAAGGCAATACTTGATCTTGATGTCTCCATTGAAGAACCAATATTGGTTATGCAAGCCACATTTTCACTTTTCAGTTTCTCTATCAGTTCATATCTATCTTTACCAAAAGCCTCATCATCATAATGGGCATGAGAATCAAAAATCTTCATATATATATCCTTCTAATCTGTTGTTTTTTTTAACTCACTACCTTATAATAATTGAGGTTGATATTAAATGTAAAGAACATCTTTTTGGGAGGCAGTCATGATAAATGAATTCTACAAAGAGATGACTGGAAAGGAATCAGTCATCAGGCAGTTTTTTGATTACAGCAGAAAGCGCGCTGCAGAGCTTGGAAGCGATAGTGTGCTTAATTTTTCAATCGGTAACCCATCTGTCCCAGCTCCACAGACTCTAACAGATGCAATGACTGATCTTCTTAGTACCGTTGACCCGGTAGTTCTTCACGGCTACAGCCCAACTCTCGGTCAGCCAACAACCAAAAAAATAATTGCCGATTCTTTAAATAGAAGATTTGGCATGAATTATACACCTGAAATGATATTTCCTACTTCAGGAGCTGCCGGCGCACTTAGTCACGCCCTTCGTGCAGTTACAAAACCCGGAGATGAGGTGATTACATTTGCCCCATATTTTCCTGAATATATTCCATATGTTACAGGTACCGGCGCAAAATTAAGTGTAGTTCCAGCGGATCTAAATGGATTCCAGATTAATTTTGAGAAATTCGAAGAACTTCTTAATCCAAATGTTCATGCTGTACTTATCAATTCACCTAACAACCCTTCAGGTATCGTATATACAACAGAAACAATCGATAAACTTGCTTCAATACTTTATAAAAAGCAGGAAGAATATGGACATGAGATTTTTCTTATAACTGACGAACCATATCGTGAGATAGTATTTAAAGGAACTGATTCTCCATTTGTTTCAGCACATTATGACAATTCTATAATGTGTTACTCCTTCAGTAAATCACTCTCACTTCCAGGTGAACGTATCGGTTATCTTGCTGTAAATCCAAAGGCAAAAGATGCAGAAAAGATCGTACCTATGTGTGGTCAGATTTCAAGATTTACAGGTCATAACTGTCCTTCTTCTATAATGCAGTTTGCCATCGAAAAAGTTATCGATATGACTGCAGATCTTTCAATTTATGAAAAGAATGCAGAACTGCTATACACTGCACTTACTGAAATAGGTTATGATATAGTAAAACCTAACGGAACCTTCTACATGTTCCCTAAGGCACCTATCGATGATGCCAACGAATTCTGCTGGACAGCAGCAAAAGAACTTGGACTTATCATAGTTCCTGGTGATTCTTTTGCCTGCCCTGGTTATGTAAGAATTTCTTACTGTGTTCCAACAGAGACAGTTGAAAGATCTATACCTTTATTCAAAAAGCTTTTTTTGATGTTTAAATAATATAAATTTACGGAGGGAAGAAAATTGGAAATACCAAATGGCACAAATTATCGTTGTGCCGGAATACTTCTTCACCCTACATCATTTCCTGGACCTTATGGAATTGGAGATCTAGGCCCAAACGCCTACAGATTTATTGATTTTCTAAAGCTCAGCAACATAAAGCTTTGGGAAGTTCTTCCATTAGGTCCTACGGGATTTGCCGATTCCCCTTATCAGACAAGTTCAGCTTTTGCCGGAAACCCTTATCTGATAAGTCCGGATCACCTTCGGGACTTATCCCTTCTTTCGGATAAAGATTTTGAAGGAATGCCACCATGGAATCCTGAAAATATCGATTATGGAAATGCTACCTTGTTTAAAACCTTTCTTTTAAGAACTGCTTTTAAACGTTTTATCGATAAGAATTATAAAGATCTTTTCTCGTCAGATCCTGATCTGATGAAGGAATATGAAGATTTTAAAAATTCTTCTGAATGGCTCATGGATTATAGTCTTTTTATGGCAATTAAAGACTTCCATGATAAAAAGCCCTGGTATCTTTGGGATGACTGCATTAAGAATCCATCCGAAAAAGAAAAAACCAGATGGAAAAATAAGTTAAAAAATGAAATTGAATATTACAATTTCATCCAGTTTCTTTTCTATATTGAATGGAAAAAACTAAAAGAATATGCAAATAACAACGGAATTGATATAATTGGTGATATACCTTTTTATATTGGTTGGGACAGCGTTGATGTCTGGAACTATCAAAGCCTTTTTATGCTTGATACAAAAGGGTATCCAACCGTTGTTGCCGGTGTCCCTCCTGATTATTTCTCTCAGGACGGTCAGTTATGGGGAAATCCTCTTTATAACTGGGATGAACATACAAAAACCGGTTACAATTGGTGGGAAAGACGATTCCGCCACCACTTAAAACTCTATGATCATCTTCGGATAGATCATTTCAGAGGCTTTGTCAGATGCTGGGGTGTCCCTTACGGCAGTGACGTAGCGCGCAGTGGTTCCTGGTACAGTGCTCCGGGAGGAGAGATAATTTCTACTATAGAGATGAACCTCGGACATCCTCTTCCAGTCATTGCTGAAGATTTAGGCCATCCGGAAAAGGAGGTCAGCGATCTTTGTGAAAAGTATAATTTTCCTGGCATGAGGGTCTTACAGTTTGCATTTGAAGAACCAAATGATAATACATTCATGCCACATAACCATATAAAGGACTGTGTATGCTATACCGGAACTCATGATAATGACACTTCTCTTGGCTGGTATAAACATACATACGAAACATCCCGTGATAAATTAAGGAGATATTACAGTACTGATGCCTCAGATGTAAGCTGGGTCATGATAAGAGCAGCTTTTGGCAGTGTTGCCAAAATAGCCATTGTCCCACTTCAAGATGTACTTTCCCTTGATTCCTGGGCGCGTTATAATACTCCTGGTGCATGCCATGGTAACTGGTGCTGGAGATATAAAGAAGATGCGCTTAGCAATGAACTATCACGCCGATTATATGAAACAACAAAACTATATGGAAGGTAAAATATGAGATTAATAATTATTGGTTTATATGCTGTCATTGGTATGATATTATCATTACCGGTGCATTTATATTTTGTCATTTTATTTAAGAAAAACCCTCTTAAATCATGGCAAAAGGCTCACAGTTATGTCCGCGGATATTTTAAAGGCATAATGTTTTTAGCCGGCACCAAGGTCACAGTAAAAGGTGAGGAAAACCTTCCCGACAGCGCAGCCCTATATATTGCAAATCACAGGAGCTATTTTGACATAATCATAATGCAGACTCTTGTTAAACGCCCTATAGGATTTGTTGCAAAGAAGGAGTTTCAGAAGGCCCCAATCTTTCCTCTCTATATGAAAGATATAGGTTGTCTCTTTCTTGACAGAAAAAATGTAAGAGCTGGCTTAGATACTATCAATCAGGGTATAAACAACATGAAGGAAGGACTTTCAATCGGACTTTATCCTGAAGGCACGAGAAATCACAAAGATGAACTCCTGCCATTTAAAGCCGGAGGATACAGGATTGCAGAGAAATCCGACAGTCCTATGGTGCTTACGGCACTTACAGGTTTTGATACCATTTTTGAAGCAAACAAGTTCCATATGATAAGGAGCCGCCACGTTACAGTGGAATTCTCCAAACCATATTATCCAAGCAGAATGGATCCTAAGGAACGAAAAGAATTTTACGAATCTATTCCTGATAAGATTCAGGCTATGTTAGATAACTTAAATAAAGAATCGGAGGATTAAAATGAACCCATTAATTATCATCGGAATTGTAATCGGAGTACTACTTGTTATAATGGTAGCTCTTTACATATTCGGAAACAAATTACAAAAGAAACAGATGGCACAAAAAGAAGAGATCAACGCCGCAGCTCAGCAGACATCAATGTTTATCATTGATAAAAAAATCATGCCGATCAAGGACGCCAAGCTTCCTAAGATCGTTATGGATCAGATGCCTAAGAAATATCAGAAATCTAAAGTCCCTGTTGTTAAGGCTAAAGTTGGTCCACAGCTTGTAACACTCATCTGCGACGAAGCTATTTTTGCTGATGTTCCTCAGCACGGCGAAGTAAAAGCCATGGTAAGCGGAATCTATCTTGTTGGTGTTAAGACACTTCATAAGAGCACTAAGAAGAAGATGCAGGAAGCTGAAGAATCTGGCAAGAAGAAGAAAAAGTCATTCCGTGAAAAGATGATCGCTCGCCAGGCTCAGTATCAGAAGGAGCTTGCTGCTGAAACAGAAAGAAGAAAACTTAAGGCAGCTGAAAAAGCCAACAAAGAAAAAGAAAAGAAAAATCGCGAGATTGAAAAGAAACTTATGAAATAAAGAGGCACCTTATGGAGAAATATAATAAAAAAAAGTTATTAATATCTTTTCTCCCTTTGGTCATAACTTTCATAATATACTATATAGCTTATTTTGCAGCTTTCTTTATGACATTTATCACCGGCGGCAGCACAACTGCCGCAAGTGATGGATTGTTCGTAAACGAAGGCTTTTTTAATATCATAAGATTCACAATTCTACTCATTATCTTTGCTGTATGGTATAAGTATAGATTCTATGACCTGTATAAAAAGGAAGAAAATACAATAATCACAAAGAAAAAGATTGTAATGATCCTTTTCTCACTTATCATTACAGGCGTATTACTTCAGCTTTTTGTTTCAGCTGTTCTCAGCATCTTAATGTCACATTTTCCTGATTTCTTTAAATCCTATAATGAGATTATCAATTCCCTTAAAGGAAGTAAAACTTCTTATCTTACCATATTCTCCGTTATAATCCTTGCTCCTATCGCTGAAGAGCTCACTTTTCGCGGAGTTACATTTTGTTATCAGATAGAAGCCGTCGGTACAAAGCCCGCTATAATATTTCAGGCCATAGCCTTTGGGTTGTATCACCTGAATTTAGTTCAGGGAACATATGCTTTTTTTACCGGCTTATTACTCGGGGCAGTCTGCTACAGATATAAAAATCTCCTGCCTGCCATAATACTTCATATGGCTGTAAATGTAAGTTCATTTTTTATCCCTGCATCATTTTATCAGGGTCAAAAAAAATGCACCGCCATTATCTTTTTAAGCGGTGCATCTCTTATATTTTTTATATATTATTCATGTCGCTCGAAGGCCATTTCAATAAGACCTTCTAAATAATCTTTCATTTCATGGCCTGCACGCTTCATAAGCATAGGATACATGCTTATAGCTGTATGGCCAGGAATTGTATTGATCTCATTAAATACAACACGGTCTGTATCTTTCTCAAGGAAGAAATCTACTCTCGAAAAACCAAATCCATCACAAGCTTTAAATATCTTTATCGCCATCTTCTGGATCTCTTCAAGTTTTTCAGCAGGAATATCAGGATCAAGAACAGTCTTTGACTCTGCATTATTATACTTGGCATCATAATCATAGAATTCAGCCGCTGCAAGAATCTCACCTACGCCTGTAGCAAATACATTATCATCATGCCCATATACAGCACATTCAATTTCTCTGCCTGTAATAGTTTCTTCAACCAGGATCTTAGCATCTATCTCTGCCGCCTTATACAGTCCATTTATAAGTTCTTCTCTATTATGAGCTTTTGTTACACCAGTTGATGAACCGGCATTTGAAGGCTTGATAAATACAGGATATTCTCTTTCACTTTCAACCCTTTCAACCACCTTATCCATATTCTTTAACTGATATTTCTTAACTGCTGTGTACTTTGCCTGAGCTACGCCACATGAATCAGCAATAACCTTTGTAAAGAACTTATCCATAGTTACAGCTGATGAAAGATGTCCGCATCCAACGTATGGAAGATGTGCCATCTCGAAAAGGCCCTGAATAGTTCCATCTTCGCCCCAAAGTCCATGAAGCACCGGAAAAGCCACATCAATCTTTCTTTCTTCTATCAGATTTCCATTGCTTGAAAGAATTATCTTATGATCTGTATCTGGAGAAATAACTGCTCTTACATTACTTTTTTTCCAGCTTCCATCCTCAATCTTTTCAACTGAATCAGTATAGAGCCAATGTCCTTCTTTAGTAATTCCAATAAGGGTAATATCATATTTATCCTTATCAAGAGCTTTTACTACTGTTGCAGCAGATACGCATGATACTTCATGCTCTGATGAACAACCACCAAATAAAACGCATAAATTCTTCTTAGTCATTTCTATATACCTCTTTTTTGGTCCTTTGACCATTTCTTAACAAATAGCATCATACCACATTTCCTATACATATGCTCGTATAATATATCTCTTTTATCCCGATGCTCCTTAGTGCTTTTGCCGAAGCCCCAATGGTAGCTCCTGTGGTATAGATATCATCCACTATAACGACTCTCTGGGGTACATTTTTTATCTCACGTGCCACAAAGGCATTACTTAAATTTTTTTCTCTTTCTTCATTTGATAATTTCTTTTGAGCTACAGTTTCACTTTCTCTATAAAGAATATCATCTCTTACAGGTATCCCTACCTCTCTTGAAAGTGATACAGCAATAAGTTCTGCCTGATTATATCCTCTTTTTCTAAGTCTGTTCTTATGAAGCGGAACCGGGATCAGAGCCTCTATCTTCATAGATTTAAATTCATTTCCAAAAAGTAAGGCGATTTCTTTACCATAAAATGAAGCATATTCCGGTCTGTCATGATATTTCATCCTAAGCACAGAATTAGATACAGGAGATACATAATCAAAGCATGGATATCCCTTTATATATCCCCTATTCTTTCTAGAACAGTCCAGACAATATTCTTCTGTTTCATCTTCTATCTTCTTCCCACATCTCATGCATCTCGGCTCTTCTATAGGCTTTATATAACGCCTGCAGTTACCGCATATCATTTCTCCTATAGGGACCACTTCATCACATATAACGCATCTGGGAGGAAATAAAAGATCCTTTATCATCTTATATTTCATCAATTTCCTTTATTCTTTTTGCAAATGTAGTAAACCTTCTTTGTTCACTTATATTATCTATCATCCTGTTGACCAGATTGATATTTCCCACAATAACTACCATCTGCTTTGCTCTTGTAACAGCTGTATAAAGAAGATTTCTATTAAAGAGTTTTTCAGGACCAGCCAGCAACGGGATTATAACTGCCGGATATTCACTGCCCTGAGATTTATGGATTGTTATCGCGAATGCATGTTCAAGCTCATCTAACATATTGTAAGTATAAACAGCTTCTCTTCCATCATCGAAATGTATCAGTACTTCTTCATTAAAATCGTCTATACTTGAGATATATCCCATATCTCCATTGAATACGCCCACTCCCTCTTCCATGACATAATCATTATCTTCAGACGGAGGGATACGCCACTCGATCTTATAATTATTTTTAATCTGCATGACCTTATCTCCTTCGCGGAAGATAACATCACCTTTATCTTTTTCTTTTATATCTTTTCTCTTGGGATTTAAAGCATTCTGCAGTCTCTTATTAAGAGATTCAACCCCAAGTTCATATCTTCTCATAGGTGTTAAAACCTGGATCTCCTTAGACATTATCTTTAGATACTTAGGAAGATTGTCTGTCAGAAGATCATTTACTTCTTTTAATATCTCAGCAGAGTTCTTTCTTGGAATAAAGAAAAAATCCTTACTCTTATTGCTGATGGTAAGATGCATTCCATTTTTTATCATATGAGCATTACTTACTATAGAACTCTCTTTAGACTGCCTAAAGATAGAAGTAAGTGTAGTAACAGGAAAACATCCACTTGAAATTATATCATGGAGCACATTTCCAGCTCCTACCGAAGGAAGCTGATCAATATCTCCCACCAGTATAAGCCTTGTGCCATAAGTTATCGCTTTAAGCAGCGATAAGAAAAGTGTCGCATCTAACATCGATGCTTCATCTATTATTATCACATCTGCTTCTAATGGATTATCTTCATTCCTATTAAATGTAAGCCTTCTGGTCGTTGTATCATCTGTTGGTTCGCCAGAAAACTCCAATAATCTGTGAATCGTCTCTGCCTTTTTCCCTGTAGATTCTGTCATTCTCTTTGCCGCACGTCCTGTTGGAGCAGCAAGAAGCACTTCCTTAGCATTATTATTAAAATACTTGATAATGGCATTTATTATCGTAGTTTTTCCTGTACCAGGGCCACCGGTAATAACTGCCACTCCTGAACTAATGGCTTCTCTTACGGCGCACTTCTGGATCTCATCAAGACAAAAACCGCAGTCTGTCTCTACCTCCTTTATAACACCGTTTATCTCTTCTTCAGGAATCTCAAAACGAAGCTTAAGATCTACCAATTTTCTTGCAGATATGATCTCTGTATTATAATTCCAGAAACTATAGACTACAGTATATTCCTGTCCATTTTCTTCCTCTGTTTTAAGTACCACTTTTTTATTCATGGACATATCAATAAGAAGATCATGGAATTCTTCCATAAATACCTGCTCTTCCTTAGAACTTCCAATAAGGCAGTAGACCTCACTGGCAAGCAGTCTTTCAGGCAGGTACATGTGTCCTTCCTGCATAGAATTATTCAAAGCGTAAAGTGTCGCAGAATGTATACGAAAGCTCGAATCTTCCGCAATTCCTGCAGCCATGGCAATCTCGTCCGCTTTTTTAAAGCCGACACCTGCCACATCCTCAGCTAATCTATATGGATTATCTCTTATTACATTGTAAACTTCCTTGCCATATTCCTCATAGATCTTAATAGCAAGTTTAGCATTTATCCCATATTTGGATAAGAAGATTATGACTTCCTGAAATTCATGACTTTCACTGTAAGACACAGCGATCTTATTTGCTTTATCAAGAGAGATTCCCTTAACTTCAGCTAATCTTTCAGGTTCTTCTTCTATGATACGAAGCGTATCAAGTTTGAATTTCTTAACGATCCTCTTGGCAAGAACCTCGCCAATTCCTTTAATGATACCGGATCCAAGGTATTTCTCAATACCTTTTGTATCCTCCGGCATACTGATATTATAAGAATTAAATTTAAACTGTATATCATACTGCGGATGATGAACAAATTCACCTTCCGCCTGTATATACATTCCCTCAGCAACATTCCCAAGGGTTCCAACGAATATCTCTTCTCCATCAGTTGTTTCTACGGAGAAAACTGCATATCCGTTATCCTCATTTTTATATATGATTTTCTCGATGTATCCTTCTCTTGTCATATTACTATATGTCTATTTTTCCTCATCAAGTATATCCATATATTTTCCAGTACCAGTCGCAACTGCTGACATAGGGTCCTCAGCTGTCATGGTGGTGATACCTGTCTTTTCTTCTATCATCTGTTCAAGACCGTGAAGAAGCGCTCCACCACCTGTAAGTACGATACCTCTGTCTGCAATATCTGCCGCAAGCTCAGGAGGTGTCTTCTCAAGTACTGAATGAACTGCATCAACAATAGCTGCACACGGCTCTCTTAAAGCCTCTTCTGTTTCATCAGAAGTAATTGTAACAGTCTTTGGAAGACCTGTTACCATATTTCTGCCACGGATCTCCATAGCAATATTTTCAGGCCTCTTATAACATGTACCAATATTTATCTTAACCTCTTCCGCTGTAACATCACCGATAAGAAGGTTATGTCTCTTTCTTACATATCTGACGATAGCTTCGTCAAAATTTTCACCTGCAGTCTTTATTGATGAGCTGACAACAGCGCCACCCATTGAAATAACAGCAATATCAGTAGTTCCACCACCAATATCGATAAGCATATTACCAACAGGACGTGATATATCGATTCCTGCACCGATAGCCGCTGCAATCGGACATTCAAGAAGAGTAACAAATCTTGCTCCTGCGCGATATGCAGCCTCTTCTACAGCACGTCTTTCAACCTCTGTAACACCTGAAGGCACTGATATACAGATTCTTGGTCTTCTGCCAAAGAAATTTCTACCTATTGCTTTACGGATAAAATATCTAAGCATCTGCTCAGCAGTTGTATTATCCGTTATAACGCCATGCTTAAGAGGTCTTACAGGTACAATATTCCCTGGAGTTCTACCCAGCATGAGTCTTGCTTCTTCACCAATTTCAACTATCTTATCAAGTTCTTTATCATATGCGATTACGGAAGGCTCTTTTAAAACTACTCCCTTACCTCTTACATAAATCAGAGTACTTGAAGTACCAAGATCTATTCCTATATCTGCATTTGACATTACTTTAGTTCCTCCTATCTAGTCCTGCGCCAGCCTTAGTATAAATACTGACCCTTTCTCTCCGTCCTGAAAACGAACAGGGAGCATGGATATATCAAATATAGCTCCAAATTCCTCTATATATTTACGCCAGTTGACACGTTTTGTAGAAGAGCCAATTTCATAGCCCATAATATCTTCCTTCGTATCCGGCACTATATTCCAGGAATTCTCGCCTGTCATATCTCTTTTTGCCAATCTGTTAAGCGCTTTATTGGCAAATATAATCTTTCCTGTTTCGTTATCTCTTATAAAAATATTTGCTGAAAACTGATCAAGAATGTCAAACAGATCCTCATCCTTTTTTAATAAGCCCTTAGATCTTACTTCCTTACTTAAGGCAGATGAAACAATGCTTGCAAACTGTTCTGTAAACACCAGCTCTTCATCTGTCCATTCTCTTTCTCTTCTGTTTTCAATGATAACCAGACGACCATAATAAAGCCTTTCTGCCACAACAGGCCTTATCATAACAGCTCTGGCCCGTCCCTGAAAAATGCCAATCCTTATACGATTAGTCATATTCTTATGGTCTACTATAAAGCCTTCTTTATTGATCTTTTTCCTCATATCCTCAGAAAAACGATCCTGCTTCCAATCAAAACTTGCTACTGTAGCAGGAGATTTTCCCTCCCTGCTCCAATAATCATCTATTGAATAGATCTCTGAATATTTTGAAGATTCCTTAAAGAGGATCACATGATCAACATCCAGTAATTCTCCGGCTTTTTTAAGGTATTTCTCCAGATTGAACTTACGCTCATTTATTATATCCTTAAGCATTTCAGATATTATCTTACTCTGCTCTCTGTCAAATTTAATTAATTCCTTATACTTATTATCATCAGGCTTCCTATGAGTTGATGTATAGAATTTATAAACATATTCCGAAATGATCTCTGTCATTTTTCTATGATGTTTGATAATTCTTCTAAGTCTATCTGTCTGACTCTTATCATGTGCAAAAAGTATCCAGTTTGCTACATGTCTTCCCCCGATCACTATTGGGGCTGCTGACAGTCCGCTTTCCGGACTCAGCCTCTTTATATCCACATAAATAGGTTCTTCACTTGTTATCAGGCTATCACTAAGCCTTTCAAACATTTCGAAATATTCTGGTCTTTCAAGCATATCATAAAAATCCCCAAGATATGCTTCCGGCCCTACTGGCTCGGAAATTTTCTTTCCTGAAAGATCTACTACTGCAGAGTATAAGCCAATTGTTTCTGATATATGGTTCAGGATATCTGCCATTCTGTTATCCTTAAAAACCTCTATTATTCGACTGACTTCAGGTATCTTTTCTTCCTCACTAAAAATAGCTGTTTCTTTCTTATCAGCTATTTCACGAATTACATATTCTATTCTGAAGGTTTTTTTATCTACTTCACTATAGTCTGCAGCAACATCTACTTTTCTGATGATACTATCATCACCACATATTTTCATGCCATAAGCAAACCCTGTTTGTTTATTTGCCGCCATTTTCAGAGCATCTGCAAACAGTTCTCTGTCAGCTGGATGAATATAATCCTTTGGAAGTCTATAGCCCTCTCTTATCGCCTCTAAATTCATCCCAAGATCCTTTACATTCTCGGTAATATATTCAACTTTGGAGTGACCTAAAGTCTCGTCCCTAAGATAACTCATTACTATGATATAACATCTTTCCTTCTCAAGAGCTTTGAGAAGAAATTTAGTTTCATCCTTCATATGACACCCCCTATTAAGTTAACCCTCGTTAGAAAAGAACAGGGACTAAAAAAAAGTTTACGCTTACAATAGTCCCTGTTAATACATTACAAATAAACGTTTTTACTGCTTAGATGAAGCAACATCTCCAAATGCATCATCTGTAAGCTTCTTTGTCTCCTGGCATGCGGTTGAAACCTTATCAACTGATGCCATAAGCTGTGCTACAAATTCGCTGATTGATTCACATTCTCTCTTTACCTGACTTCTTGTCATGTAAACTTCCTCACGAGTCTTTGCCTTAAGCTGCTCGCATTCTGTTTCTGTGTCCTGCTTTAACTTAGCAGCTTCAGCCTCTGTATCCTGCTTTAATTTTGCAGCTGCAGCCTCAGTAGCAGCCTTAAGCTGATTGCAGCTTTCTGTTGTCTCTTGTTTCAACTGATTCATCTCAGCAACTGTTGTATTCTTTAAGTTCTCACAGTCAGCATAAGTTGTTTCTCTCTTTTCCTGACATGAACTCTTTGTCTGAGTTGTGAGTCTGTCACATTCTGCCTTTGTTGTACTCTTGAGATTTTCGCACTGTGATGTTGTTTCTTCCATCATCTGCTTGCACTGTGCAGTTGTGTCTTCCATCATCTGCTTACACTGTGTAGCTGTCTCATTCATTTTAGCATCACACTCTTCCTGAGTCTCTTTTGCAAGCTTATCTGCCTGTTCTCTTGCACCAAGAAGTGTACGTGAGATTGATTCATATCTTGCAGCACTTTCTCTATCTCTGGTTTCATACTCAGAAAGTTGTGCTTTCATCTTATCAATCTCTGCTTGAAGATCATTATTAATCTGTTTTAAATTATCAACCGTAGCCTTAGACTCATTCATATTAACTTCGCGCATCTTGCGAAGACTGTCTACTGTCTCGCTAAGTTTTGCAGTAGTATTTTTGAGCTCTGTAATCTGAGACTCGTAATCATCCTTCATTTCGGCTATATAAGCCTCTGTTCCCTTCTTATCATATCCACCGAATGAAACTGACTTGATATTTAACTCCATTTTGGTCCCCTTTCAAAATTTCGAAATACACATTCTTTCTTTTCCTCTTTCCGAGGACATACAACTTAAATTATATCATAGGAAGCCATTTATTGCACTTTTTTTTGCCATATAGATTGATTAAATAAGAAAAAATTAAGAAAAAGCC
The DNA here is from genome assembly GCA_902789175.1 of uncultured Lachnospiraceae bacterium. Taxonomy (GTDB): domain Bacteria; phylum Bacillota; class Clostridia; order Lachnospirales; family Lachnospiraceae; genus Eubacterium_Q. The sequence goes on along the minus strand of CADANF010000010.1, from coordinate 34,998 downwards.
CCAACGGGGCTTTTCCATATATCTATTTTTTATTCAACTGTAACTGATTTTGCAAGATTTCTTGGCTTATCAACATCAAGTCCCTTTGCATCAGATACGAAATAAGCTATAAGCTGAAGCACTGCAGCTGTAGCAAATACACTAAATGTTGAATCTGCATCAGGTATCTTTATCTGCTTATCACAGATAGTATTATCATTGATATCATCATCATGGCTGATAAGGATAACATATGCCCCTCTTGACTTAACCTCTCTGATATTTGAAATGACCTTACTATATACATTTTCATCTGTTGCGATAGCGATAACAGGCACTCCCTCACTGATGAGAGCGATAGTTCCATGTTTTAATTCACCTGCAGCATATGCCTCTGAATGAATATAAGAGATTTCTTTAAGCTTAAGCGAAGCCTCAAGACACATTGTATAATCAATACCTCTTCCAATGTAGAATACATCCGGAGCCACTTTGATATAATTCGCTATTCTCTTGATATTATTGGCATTAAGGAGTGTTTCTTTAATAAGTTCTCCTGCCTTCATGAGATTCTGGATAAATTCTTTAGCCTCATCTTCACTTAAAATGCCTTTAACAAATCCCATACGGCAAGCGATAAGATACATTGCAGAAATCTGAACTGTATATGCCTTTGTTGACGCAACAGCAATCTCAGGACCTGCATGTGTATATAATACATAATCACTTTCGCGGGCAATTGTTGAACCCTTAACATTAACGATAGATATAACCTTTGAACCCTTACTCTTTGCAAGCTTTAAAGCTTCAAGTGTATCAATTGTCTCTCCTGACTGTGAAAGTACAATTGTAAGAGTCTCCTCATCAATGATAGGATCCTTATATCTGAATTCAGATGCGATTTCAACTGTTACAGGAATCCTCAGTCTGTTCTCAAGTACTGTACGTCCTACCATACCAGCATGCATTGCTGTTCCGCAGGCAACGATATTTATGTTCTTTACACCTTTAAGAACTTCATCATCTATTCCATCATCAAGAAGGTATGGAAGTCCATCCTTTACTCTTGGCATGATAGTTCTTGAAAGTGCATCTGGCTGTTCGTATATTTCCTTTAACATGAAGTGTGGATATCCACCCTTCTGTGCTGCTGAGATATCCCAGTTTACTGTAAGAATTTCAGGCTTAACTTCATTTCCCTTCATATCCTCAACCTTTATTCCTTCTTCTGAAAGAGTAAGGATGTGATATTCAGGAACAACAAAGTATTCCTTTGAATAAGCAATAATCGCTGTAAGATCAGATGCTATTATTGCACCCTTCTTTGACGCTGCTGCTACAAGCGGGCTTACATTTCTTACTGAATAGATCTTTCCCGGCTGGTCATCAAACATGATACAGAGAGCAAATGATCCAGAAAGAAGTTTAACCACCTTTCTTATCGCATCGATCGGATCGCCTTCATAAACCTTATCAAGGAAAGCAGCAGCAACTTCTGAATCCGTTTCTGACTTAAGCATATCCTTAAGGCCGTACTGAACTGTTAAATCTCTGTAATTTTCAATTATTCCATTATGAATAAGAGTAACTCTTCCTACTCTGTGAGGATGCGCATTTGCATCTGTAACTCCTCCATGAGTAGCCCATCTGGTATGTCCTATACCGGTTGTACCCTTTGTTTCAAGTTCCTTTGCAGCTTCGCGAAGATCTGCTACTCGTCCGACCTTCTTTGCTAAAAGAAGTCCCTCACTTGGATCCATAATAGCAATTCCGGCACTGTCATATCCTCTATACTCAAGCTGCTCAAGACCATCAATAAGAACATCCTTTGCTGGAAGCTTACCAGCAAAACCTATAATACCACACATATAAATATTCTCCTCTATTTAACCTTTTATAATGATACATTTGATATAACCCTCTGTTTTCTGATTACTCAGGGTTTTAAGATCATACCTAACGAACCATGTGTGGTCCGGAAGCGCATCCGCCGAAATTTCGATAACGCTCCTCCTCGTCAACGTGACAGCTGTATGTAATAACCTAAATCGCATTCTTCCTTACAAAAGAAAAGCTGAATTCTTTATGACACAAGCTTCACGTAAATGGCGCTAAAACTTCTTAGTTTTTCGAAAAAATCACAGGCTCCTTTCTATCCCATAACTGCTTTGAATCATATCACAAATTACGCTTTTATGCAAACTTAAAGGGCTGCGCTATATTGCGCAGCCCTTACCTTTGCCCCGAAATAAAAGATTATTCTGCATCAGTGCCACTGGCCTTGTCATACTCATCCGTTGCAGCAATAACTTTCATATCTATATTCTGAAAATCCTCATTTTTAATTGAAAATGAAGAATCTCCCTCTATTATTCTTACAGTAACTGTTTCTTTTTCCTTGTACTGCATATTATCAGCAGCCTTATTTAAGATCTCGATAATTCCCTTGGCAAATACATTTTCATATTCTTCCTTGGTATAATTATTGAATTCTCCCTTAGCTACTCTGCCATTGAAATCCTGTACATATTCTGTAACTTCAGCATAAGTCTGATTCAGGATATCAATAGGCTGGATTGTAACATCTACGTAGTAAATACCATTATCCTGGTAAGCTTTTCCTACCTCGAACTTAGTCTTTGAATAAATCTTCTTGGCAAGTTCTTCCATAGCAGGAGCAAGTTCTTTATCCATTCTTATATCAAGGCCATAGTAATCCTCTAAATTTGACGCAAGTCTTGTAGCGTTCTGAAGGTACATAGCTTCTGCATCTGCTTCATTAACGCCAGTAGTCTGAACATACTCATCCGAAACTCCAAGATAATTTGCTGTTATAAGAGTCTCCACATATGCCTGATATCTCTTTGTCTTTGTCTTTCCACAACCTGTAAGAAGGGTGAGAAGACTTGTCATAACCAAAAGAACTGTTAAAGCTCTCTTCACTTTTCTCATCATAAATGTTCTTTCTTAACGTAAACTCCAATATATTTTATAATTTACCGTCTCAATTAACTGATCATTGAACCACTTGGAAGATCTTTCTCTGCTGTAAGAAGTGCAAGAGCACCATCCGGTCCTTCTGCGCAAAGGAGCATTCCCTGTGATTCAATTCCTGCAAGCTTAGCAGGCTTTAAATTGGTGATAACAACTACCTTCTTGCCCGGCATTTCTTCTGCACTATAGAAGTTCTTGATACCAGATACGATCTGAAGGACTTTATCTCCAACTTTTACTTTTGAACAAAGAAGCTTCTTTGACTTAGGAACTGCCTCACAGGCGATGATCTCTCCTATCTGAAGCTGAAGCTTATCAAAATCTTCAATTCCGATCTCATCTTTCTCTACAGCAAGAACTTCTGCCGGCTTTGAAACCTCTTCAGTCTTTTTCTTCTTTTCCTCAACCTTTTCTTCAACCTTTGCAGGGAAACGGACAGCTATCTCTTCTAACATCTTTGCAGTATCAATTCTTGCAAAAAGGATCTCTGGCTTCTCTGTAACTTTATTTCCTGATGGATAAAGTCCAAATGTACCAAGTTCTGTAACGCTTCTAAGGCTTGTAGAAAGCTGTGAAACTATCTTTTCTGCTGTTTCAGGCATAAATGGCTGAAGAAGAGTTGCACCGATTGTAATACTCTCAACAAGATTATAGAGAACAGTGCAGAGTCTGTCATCCATATCCCCTTCTTTAGCAAGTGCCCAAGGCATAGTCTCATCGATATATTTGTTACATCTCTTAAAGAGATTGAAGATTTCTGTAATAGCATCAGCTACTCTAAGCTGATCCATCTTTTCATTAACTTTCTTAGGTGTATCAAGGACTACCTGCCTTAAGTCATCATCAACAGGTAATTTGATATCTGCATTATTAACAACACCACCATGATACTTATTGATCATTGAGATAGTACGGTTAACAAGATTGCCAAGTGTATTAGCAAGATCTGAATTAACTCTTTCAATAAGAAGCTCCCATGATACCACACCATCATTATCAAATGGCATCTCATGAAGAAGGAAATACCTTACAGCATCCACTCCGAAGAAGTCCACCATATCATCAGCATAGAGAACATTTCCCTTTGATTTACTCATCTTGCCATCATTCTGAAGAAGCCAAGGATGACCAAAAACCTGCTTTGGAAGTGGAACATCAAGAGCCATTAACATAATTGGCCAGTAAATTGTATGGAATCTAAGAATATCTTTACCAATAAGGTGAAGGTCTGCAGGCCAGTACTTCTTATAAAGTTCTCCTGAAGCGCCATCTACATCATAACCTAAACCGGTAATATAGTTTGATAACGCATCTATCCATACATAAATAACATGTTTAGGATCAAAATCTACCGGGATTCCCCATTTAAATGATGTTCTGGTTACACAAAGGTCCTGAAGTCCAGGTTTTAAGAAAGTATTAACCATTTCATTCTTTCTTGCTTCCGGCTGAATAAACTCAGGATGCTTTTCAATATATTCAATAAGCTTAGGAGCATATTTACTCATTTTAAAGAAATATGCTTCTTCCTTAGCTGGCTTTACTTCACGTCCACAATCAGGGCACTTTCCATCAACTAACTGGCTGCTGGTCCAGAAAGACTCACAAGGTGTACAATACATTCCTTCATATTCACCCTTGTAAATGTCTCCCTGATCATAAAGTTTTTTAAATATTTTCTTAACCTGCGCTTCATGATCCTCATCAGTTGTACGGATAAATCTGTCATAAGATGTGTTCATCAGATCCCAGATACGCTTAATATCTCCAGCTTTCTGATCAACATATTCTTTTGGAGTAGAAAGGCTTTCGAAAGCCTTTGTCTCAATCTTCTGACCATGTTCATCTGTTCCTGTCTGGAAATATACATCATAACCTGTAAATCTCTTATATCTTGCTATACTGTCAGCAAGTACGATTTCATAAGTATTTCCAATATGAGGTTTGCCAGATGCATATGCTATAGCTGTTGTAATATAATAAGGTTTCTTTGCCATAACTCTTATGCCCCTTCCTTTTATGTCATAATAATATCTTTTAATTAGTCGTCTGTTTTAATAACTTCCATAATACCACCAAGACTTCTTATCTTGTCATCGAAATCTTCATACCCTCTAAGGATAAAGTCAATATCATATATCTCACTATCCCCTTCGGCCGCTAAAGCTGCTATTACAAGGGCAGCTCCTGCGCGAAGATCCGACGCTTCAACCTTAGCTCCATGAAGTCCAGACACACCGGTGATTATCGCCGTGTTTCCTTCAACCCTGATTTTAGCGCCCATTTTAATAAGCTCAGGTACATATTGAAATCTATTTTCAAAAATGCTTTCAATTACAATACTTGTTCCTTCTGAAAGAACTAATGCTGCGGCAATCTGAGCCTGCATATCTGTTGGAAAACCTGGATATGGGAGTGTCTTTATCTGAGTTGCTTTAAGTTTTCCATCTGCCATTACTCTGACTGAATCATCATATTCTATTACCTTCGCACCCATATCTGTAAGCTTTGAAGATATAGATTCCAAGTGTTTTGGGATAACATTCTTAATAAGGATATTGCCACGGGTTGCAACTGCCATTGCCATAAATGTTCCAGCTTCAATCTGGTCAGGAATCATGGTATATTCAGCACCATGAAGCTTCTCAACTCCACGTACTCTGATAACATCCGTACCAGCACCCTTAATGTTAGCTCCCATTGAGTTAAGGAAGTTAGCCACATCAACAATATGTGGTTCCTTTGCAGCATTCTCAATAGTAGTTTTTCCTTCAGCAAGAGCTGCAGCCATCATGATATTGATAGTCGCTCCGACTGAAACTGTATCAAGGTAGATATGTTCACCTTTAAGCTTATCTGCCTTCGCTACAATCTTACCACCATTACTGATTTCAACCTCAGCTCCCAAAGTTTCAAAGCCTTTGATATGGAGATCTATTGGTCTTGATCCTATATCACATCCACCAGGAAGAGCTACGTTAGCATATTTATATTTTCCAAGAAGAGCTCCAATAAGATAATACGAAGCCCTGATTTTTCTTATATATTCATCATCAACTGAAAGACTCTCGTCCCCCACTATTCCTTTGCCGCAGATTTGAACTGTATGTCTGTCAAGGTATCTTACTTCTGCGCCTATATTCTCTATAGCTTTAAGAAGTGTCCTGGTATCGCTGACAAAAGGAACATTTTCAATAACACACTTTTCGTCAGTCATTATTGCAGCCGCAAGAATACCCAGTGCAGCATTCTTTGCCCCGGCAATAACTACCTCTCCTTCAAGCGCATTACCGCCTGTTATTGCATAATGTTTCATAATTAATGCAGACTCCCATCTGTTTTACACACCCATTTATAGGTATGCATAATCTGTATTATTATAACACACTAGAATTTTTTGTAAACCCTGGTCAAATTATCAGGTTTCTTTCCCTTTTTTATTCAGTAAAAATAAAAGGAGAGACGTGTCATAAGTCTCTCCTTTCCTATCCATACAAATATTATTCAGTATTTAATCTGCATCACAATAAATGCATCTATATACCCTTCTACTCTCATCAGTAAGCTTAAAGATCTGAGGGATATCCGGCTCAATAGCTGTGATACATCTTGGATTCTTACATTTCTTTATATTTATCAGCTTCTTAGGGAGTGCTACCTTCTTTTTTTCAGTTGTAACGCCATCTTTAATGATGCTGACTGTAACTGAAGGGTCGATATATCCGATAACATCAAGATTTACATCCATATTCTTATCTATCTTGATTATATCTTTCTTTCCCATCTTATCACTCTTAACATTCTGCATTATAGCAATGCTGCAATCGAGTTTATCAAGACCAAGGTCATAATATATCTGCATTGCTTTACCTGCTGTAATATGGTCAAGTACGATACCATTCTGGATTGAATCTATCTTCATTTCACATCTACCCCCAATAATTTTAAGATAAGTGCCATACGGATGTATTTTCCGTAAAGTACCTGTTTAAAGTAACATGCACGAGGATCACTATCTACATCCGCTGCAATTTCATTTACTCTTGGAAGAGGATGAAGGATTATCATATCTTCTTTTGCATTATCTAATTTTTTCTTATCAAGAATATATGTATCTTTAAGTCTGATATAATCAGCCTCATTGAAGAATCTTTCCTTCTGTACTCTTGTCATATAAAGTACGTCCAGTTCCGGAAGTGCTTCTTCAAGAGATGTTACTTCTTTATATGAAAGGCCCGATGGCTCAAGCACTTCTGTAATAATGTATCCTGGAACCTTTAATTCCTTAGGTGAGATAAGAACAAATTTAACTCCCTCATATCTTGAAAGAGCCTTTATCAATGAATGGACTGTACGTCCGAACTTTAAGTCTCCACAAAGACCTATTGTAAAATTATCAAGTTTTTTCTTCTCTGAAAATATTGTAAGAAGATCTGTAAGTGTCTGCGTTGGGTGGTTATGCCCACCGTCTCCGGCATTGATAATAGGAACCGGCGAGTACATTGAAGCAAGCTTTGGTGCACCTTCATTGGGATGCCGCATTGCTATTATATCTGCAAACTGACCAACTACTCTTACTGTGTCTTCAACAGATTCTCCCTTTGAAACAGATGATGACTGAGCAGAAGAAAAACCAAGCACATTACCTCCCAGCTCCATCATAGCAGATTCAAAGCTGAGTCTCGTTCTAGTACTTGGTTCATAGAAAAGAGTTGCAAGTTTTTTATACTTACATGCCTCACGGTATTTATCCTTATTATTAATTATATCCTGTGCCACATTAAGAAGTTCTTCAACTTCTTCAACTGAAAGATCCATTGGGTCAATAAGATGTCTTACTGATCCTCTCTCTAATTCTTCCATAATACCTCCAAAAACACACTGCGATAGTTTTGGTGTCTGGCCAAAAAAAGAACCCGCGTGACACCTTACTTATTATAAAGTGTTACCGGGTTTTCGTCAACACAGCACTAATTTGCATTTTAAAAGCACAATCGCAACCACACGATTGTGCCTTCCCCTACTATACTTCCAATCTCACCCATGTATAAGGTGAACGAATTGATTTTATCTAACTAACACTAATCAGTATGTTACCATATCGCCCTATCTATTGTCAATCTATTTAATCGTATAGATTGTCTTTTTCGCGCATTTTATTCACCTATCAGTCTGCCATCTTTTAACAACAAAATTCTATTAGACAGATTATTAATAAGTTGGCTTATATGACTTGAAAACATCACAGCCTTTTCATTTCCCTTTACATAATCCATAACATCCTGTATTGCTTTAGCCTGACTTTCAAGGTCCATTGCATTTAATGGTTCATCCATCATTATTATATCTGGTTCAATAGCCAGGGCCGCCGAAAAATAAAGCTTGTATTTCATCCCCAAAGAATAATTGGCAACAAAACTATTGCTATAATCCGTCATCTCATACCTATTTAAATAATTCCCAACTTTCTCATAATATTCCTTCTTATCTTTTCTCCATAAATTTCTCAGCAGTTCCAGATTTTCATTCCCGCTGAGCTCATCATACAAATATGGCGCACTCGGAATAAAAAAAACTCTTTTTTTCAACTCACCATTGGATATATTCTTCCCGTTATATGTAACATCCATCTGTCCGGCTTTTAATATTCCCGCCAGCAATTTAAAAAGAGTAGTCTTTCCACTGCCATTTTTTCCTTTTATGCAAAGAACATCTCCACCTTTTAAACCAAAACCCAAGTCTTCAATAACATTTTCTTTATCATATGAAAAGGTAACATTTGAAACTTTTAATGTATCTATCATACCCTTGACACCGTCCTTTCATTTTCCCCTTCTTTCTTACAACTTCTTATGTTTCTGCTTTTTTTCTGATATTTACTATCATTAAATTATCAATCACAAAAATCGCCATCATCCATATCAGGTATATTAAAAGTATTTTTCTCCATGCAAAACCTGAAATTGCCCTACATATCACATTAACGATGAGCACATAAAGCATTGGTAAAATCAACATATTCTTAGGTATGTCACAAAACTTATGCAAGGTTTCATCAAGTTTTTCATCTGATTCCAAGTTCTTTACATATTTATTTTTATTCATAAGCATACTATAAATATATAATTTTATTCTCGGAGCCAGATAAAAAGCTGCCCCCTCCACAACTAACAAACAGAAACATTGCATAATAGTCTGGAGCATATTTTCAGCTGATCCCGTAATTAATATTACAGAAATAATCACAATGAATAAGAACGGTAATCCCGATAAATATCTCGCCAATTTAATTTTTGCTTTTACTACGTCATCAACTTTAAATAATGACATTTTATAAAGTTCAATATTTTTTATATCTTTTTTAAAGCTAAATATGTCTTCCAGATTACTAGTTATTGTATTTATCTGATTAAAAATAAGTGACACCATTCCAAAAATGATGCATATTACCGTAAGATCCGTATTATGACTATATTTTCTCAACATAAATAAGGCCGGAATGATAATAAAAAAATCATAAGATATCATTACAGTCTGAATCATATTTTTTCCTAATAGTTTTTTATCATTTTCTATAATTAAAATATCCTTATTAATTAAGAAACTCTCTGGATCTTCTGAAACCACTTGCTTCAGGAGTGCTAAATATCCTATCTTTAATCCTGCTTTATTTTTTATAAGAGTTACTTCATGTTCTGAATAATCAATCCTAAACTTTCTCAAAAAGATAACCGTTATTGTAAGTATTATTAGGATCAGAAGTATCAACAGCTTATCATCAAGCATGTTAATTAAATCTATATTTAACTTTTCTTTCAGTTCTGTAAAAAAAGCTCCGAATTTATCTTTCAAAATAGTTTCAATCTGCTTCTCATTTTTTTTGAATGATTCTATTGAATATATGTATTGTCTAAAAACAAAGCTTAACTTAATAATACCTTTACTGATCCATGCAGTAATAAACGATATGATCGATGCAGTAATAAAAAAAGAAAGTACATTTACATTCTCCCCCTTTTTCTTTTTGCTCTTATGTCTGACTAATTCCACCTTTATAAGAACCATTATCAAACAGGTCAGTTCTATCAATATAATTAAGGCTAATGCCCTTACCCCTCTGACCTTAACCGCCATTATAATGATCGGAATCACTAAATCTATCTCTTTTACCTTCTTCCAGATTATTTCGCTCCAAAAAAACAAATGACTTATGCTTTTTTCATCCATTTTTGAATTTTGAAATAAGATAACATTTCTCGGCTTAAATATGTTATTTACCATACGCCCCGATAAATCCATATTTGCTAAAAATAAAATGAATCCAAACAGCCACATCACATAATTAGCATATTCGTCCTTATAGAACATTTTGAATATATAAGTTAACGAAATATATACGATCATCAGCTTTATCAATTTATATGCTGTATAAATCTTGTTATTCAGATATATTTTAAATATTTTTGATATGCCATTAAAATAATTTCTAGTTTTTATATTTATGAGATTTTTTACTATCCTAATACCATTCATAACTCAACTCGCTCGTTAAAATAAGCTACCTTTTTATTTATATATACATCCACATTCAAATTTCAGACTCACTTTATCAAGAGCCAACTTCTTTCCAAATTTCTTTGATAGCGAGTCAATAATTATTTCTCCCATCCATTCCCTCCTTTCTTGTTAGCTATAATACACTTTCCACAATTAAATTCTATAGTTCCAAGGACAAACGTACGCAGTATGAGGACGAACGTGTAGAAAAGCTGCCAGTTTCCAAAACCAGCAGCTTTGATCATTAATATTTCATCGCAATATCTATCGAGAATATTCCTTTATTTAATTCAACATTACATTTCCCTTTGTATTTTTCCACAACATTTCTAATATTATTCAAACCAAAACCATGGTTTTCTTTATCCTTTTTAGTGGTAACCATATAGTCTGTATTATTGGTACTATTCACAACATTTATCTTCCAGAAAATCTTTCCAGAATCCAATGTTATCCTAATTTTTCTTTTTTCTTTTTTCAGCTGCATCACAGCTTCAATGGCATTTTTAAGCACATTGGAAACCAAAATACAAAGGTCTCTGGATTCCATCTTAAGATCTTCTGGAAGATAACCCTTAAGTTCAATTTCGCAGCCTTCTTTTTTTACAGGCGGTAGATAATAATTAAGCATTGTATTTACTATCTCATTTCCTACATCATAATTATACTCGCTTATGGACGTTATAGACTTAAGCATTCCAGTGAGAAATGAATCTGCCTCTTTATATTCCCCCTCATCTATAAAATATTTCACCTGCACTAACTGAGCTATCATATCATGCCTGTATTGCCTGGTATCATTTTCTTTTTCCAGTAATCTTTCAAAATATTCCTTCTGCTGATTATTAAATTGTACTGCCAGCCTTTTCTCAAATTCCACCTTGGTTCTTTCATTAAAAATGTATAAGAGATAAAAATCCGCAACAATCAGAAGAAAACCTCCAAGTACCGCAACCAAATTACTTGTCAAAACATTTTTTTCTGTTCCTATGTGACTGAGAAAAGCCGAAAGAAGAGAAAACATCGCCACAAACAGTAAAAACATCAGTGAAAACATGATATTTACCTTCCCTTCGACTACAAATATCTCTCTGTCCAGCTTTCTTACTTTCAGGAAATAAAAGAGCCAGATTATCGCTGCAGTGATAACTCCGCAGAATAAGTATGAGATATTTTTATCTTCAAACCCCAGCATTCTTATAATGCGAAGCAGTACCAACTCAAGCAGACTATTTAAAGAAAAGCTTAGAAAAATATTTTCCAGCAGTCTTTTCTTTTTGATATCCATAATCAATAAGATTAACAGATATGAGTATATCATCGCCGGCATATATAAAAAGATCGCCCCTGCAAAATTAATAAGAAGCACCATTGTGATCACAATTCCAGATAAAGCCAGATAAGTTTTTCTATTAAGTTTTCTAAACCGTCTCACTCCAAGGATCACATAATAAAATGAATAATACTCAAAAATAATCAGTAAAAAATATAAGCCTCTATCCAAACAATTCATATGATCACCTGTCGTAATTTAAATCATATTCAAATAATTTATCCAAAACTTCTTTTTCTCTTCTTGCCGAGATACAGGCTTTTATTCCATTTTCCAGAACTATCAATCTCCCAGAAATGCTTTTGATATACTTCATATTTACAATGTAACTCTTATGAACTTTTACAAACTTTTTGCTGTTTAGCCTTTCTTCTAGATTTTTCAAAGGCTCATTTACAGAAATACAATTATCCTTAAGATAAATATTAACTTTATTTCTAACCACTTCTAAAAGATATATCTTATCCTGCTTTAATTCTTTTTCACCCCCGGACAGATTAACTGTCAACTTCTCATCACTGTCTATATCCTTCAAAGCATTTTCTATCGCTTCATACAGTTCTTCTTTATCTATAGGTTTTGTTACAAACCTGCTGGCCCCTACTTTAAATGCATCTTTGAATCTTTCTCTCTTACTAGTAAGCATAATGATAATCAGCTCTTTATTATTCTTCCTAAGTTTAGATGCCGCCAAAATGCCATCCATATTAGGCATATCTATATCCATCAGAACAATGCTTTGATCTTTCGCTTCATTTATTATATCTATCGGATCAAAGTAATGCCGCAGCATTATCTGCTCTTTGTATTTATCAGACAGATATTTTTTCACTATCCGATGTATTATATTATCATCGTCGCAAATGGAAACCAAATACTTATCCACTTTTTATTTCCCCTATCCTTTATAAACAAAAACGACACTCACTAAACAAGATTATACTTTTGTCATGACATGATTTCAATATAAATCGCATCAGATTCTAATAATCATTTAATGTAATTAATTCCTCCATTCTTATCCTTCTCCCGCATCTCTCAAATTCTTTGCCCCGAGATGCGTATTCAAACAATCTCATTATTTTTGCGCAAGCACAAACTTTTTTTCCTTGGCTCACTGTATTCAAAAAAGGCGCTCCTCCCGTTTGGAAGAAGCGCCTTTGCTCTCGTTATCATTTATTATTAATTTTTGAGAAGGTGATACATTACCGCTTTTTCTGCATGACGACGATTTTCAGCTTCATCAAGAATATACTCGAGATTCTTCATCTCTGTCTCTTTTGAAATCTCAAATCCTACATGCATAGGCATATCATGGAATACGATAGCCCTACTGTCCTTAAGAAGATCTTCATTTACCTGGTATGGAAGCATAAGATCAAGGAGTTCTTCTTTTCTCTCCTGATATGCAGGATTGTTAAAGAATTCCATATCAAGCCACGTATCAGTATATACCACATCCATATTGTTTACATACTTGATAAGATTTTCTCTTCCGATAGTAATATCGATATCCACATAATGTCCGCCTGCCTGAGCTTTTCTATAGAAGTCAGGTCCGCAGGATGTATTATTGGTAATAGGAGTAAATCCATAAAGTGTACCCTGTCCCATCTTATCAAAGAACTCTACCAGTGAATTAAATACATTGTTCTTTGCTCCGATATAAAGAAGCTTAACATTCAATGTACCGAATTTTTCCATCACTGTAAGCATATCCGCAAGGATCTGACATGGGTGATATGTATTATCGCACCCGTTAATAAAAGGGACGGTAACATTTTCACCGAAGAGCTCTACTGTCTCATTCTTAATAAGTCTGGCCATGATGATATCTACATTTCTGCAGACATACTTTATCTCTGAAACCGGCTCACCCAGTACAAAGTTAGAGTCTCTCCAGAGCTGGTTGAAATAAGTTCCCCCCAGTTCAGTAATACCTGTGGCAAATGAAAGAAAAGTTCTGGTTGACGTCTTTTCAAAAAGAGTATAGAGCTTCTTTCCTTCCAATGACCTGGAATACTTTTCAGGATTCTTCTTCATGTCAAGAGCTGTATCAAGTATTTCCTTTAATTCCTCTTTTGAGAAATTCTCAAAGTTCAGCATGTTCTTCATATTTTTTATTTACCGCCTTCTATTAAAAACCTAACGCCTTGTGTTACATATACCACTTTCCGGAAATAATCTTCCGGATCACTTTCTTCATATTTTGTTACTACTTTTTTTAATACATAGCTGATTATAATTTTAACCAACTATTATTTCTCATGATGCTTAACTAATAACTAACCATTATTTCTCAAGATATTTAGCTAACTTCTCACTAAGATCAGTTTTCTCCCATGGAAGTTCTACATCTGTTCTTCCAAAATGACCATAAGAAGCTGTCTGCTTATAGATAGGTCTTCTAAGATCAAGCATCTTAATGATTCCGGCTGGTCTTAAGTCAAAGTTCTCACGAACGATCTCAACAAGCTTTTCATCCGAAAGCTTACCTGTGCCAAATGTATCAACCTGAATAGATGTTGGACGTGCTACACCGATAGCATATGAAAGCTGAATCTCGCACTTATCAGCAAGTCCTGCAGCAACGATATTCTTTGCAGCATATCTGGCAGCATATGATGCTGATCTGTCAACCTTTGTTGGATCCTTTCCTGAAAATGCTCCGCCGCCGTGACGCGCATATCCACCATAAGTATCAACGATGATCTTACGGCCTGTAAGACCTGAATCTCCGTGAGGGCCACCGATTACGAAACGGCCTGTTGGATTGATGAAATACTTTGTATCATCATCAAGCATATCTTTTGGAAGGATAACGTCGAATACTTCTCTCTTAATATCCTCATGGATCTGCTCCTGAGTAACATCCTCAGAATGCTGAGTAGAAAGAACAACTGTATCGATTCTGAATGGATTACCATTTTCATCATATTCTACAGTAACCTGTGTCTTTCCATCTGGTCTTAGATAAGGAAGAGTTCCATTCTTTCTTACTTCTGTAAGTCTTCTTGAAAGCTTATGTGCCATCGCGATAGGATATGGCATAAATTCAGGTGTTTCATTTGAAGCATAACCAAACATAAGTCCCTGGTCACCAGCACCGATTGCTTCAATATCCTCATCTGACATCTGGTTTTCTTTAGCTTCAAGGGCTTTATCAACACCAAGAGCTATATCCTGTGACTGCTCATCAATAGCTGTGATGACACCACAAGTGTCACAGTCAAAACCGTATTTTGCTCTGTCGTAACCAATTTCTCTTACTGTGTCACGAACAATCTTCTGAATATCAACATAAGCTGATGTTGATATCTCACCCATAACAAGAACTAAACCTGTTGTACATGAAGTCTCACATGCAACACGTCCGTTAGGATCCTGCTCGAGTATCGCATCGAGAACCGCATCTGAGATCTGATCGCAGATCTTATCAGGATGTCCTTCTGTTACGGACTCTGATGTAAAAAATCTTTTTTCCATTGAGTATCTCCTATTTTTTTTTGGATATCGCTCCTAACTTCAAATGCATGAAGCTATATGGTTTTTGATAAAAAGAATTTCTAAAAAACAAAAAATCCGGTGTAAAAAAACCGGATTTGAAAATCTATCATCAAATCCCCTTATTGCTCGGATTATCATATCCGCTCAGGCCGGCACCTTCCCTTAAATATAGGGGTTGCCGTGGCTTCTTAGTCCCTTGTGACTCCACCACTCTGAATAAGAGAGATATCTTATACTTAACAATTACGTAGTCACGTTACAACAAAAGTTAAGGCTTGTCAACACTTCACGGCAATTTTTAAAAAATTTATCAACAAATTTGCTTCTTTATCAAAGAATATATTATAATGTGACTTGAATAAAAGAACGGAGCAATCCTTTAGCAAAAGTAAATACAGATCAATCCGGAGGTAAAAAGATGATTAAAGACGATTGCATTTTTTGTAAACTTGCAAATGGGATCATCCCAACAAATACCATTTATGAAGATGATGATTTCAGAGTAATCCTTGATGCAAGTCCATCAGGCCAGGGACATTCACTTATAATCCCAAAACAGCATTTTGATAACGCTTACTTGATCGATGACAGCGTTGCAGCAAAGGTTATGCCTCTTGCAAAAAAGATTGCCCTTGCACTTAAAGAAGAATTTAACTGCGATGGAATAAATATCTTACAGAACAATGAAGCAGCTGCAGGACAGACTGTATTCCACTATCATGTACATGTAATCCCTCGTCATAAAGACGACGCAATCAACCTTATCTGGAAACAGCTTTCTTTCTCAGATGAAGAACAAAAGGAAACAGCAGAAAGAATTAAAGCTCGTTTAGATAAATAATAAATTATCGTTTTGATTAAAACATGCGTCACAAGAAGCTTATAAAAAAATGGAACATATCAACTTTCGATATGTCCCATTTTTTATAAGCTTCTTAATTATACTTATTTTATATATCTACCTATTATCTCATTTGCTTTTTCTGGATCTTCCGAAACAACAAAGATCGCATATGGTCCTGAAACCTTTACCACAGCTTTATCCAACTTTGTCACCTCATCCGGAAGATAATCCCTGCAGGCATCTTTTTGATCATCAATTCTATTATTAAATGAATTTTCAATATTCTTTAAATATGATTCATCATTAACCTTTATAACAGCAATCTCTTCTGCTGTTGCACCAGTATTTGTATAGAAAGAATAGGATTCCAGTTTTGCTGAATCAAGATGATAAATCCTGTTAATTGCTATATCAGGATCTATTTCAGCTAATTGATCTTTAAATATTCCCTCTTTTTTTATATCAGCCGCCACTGTCTTTACATCAATTTCAGCTCCAGCTTCTTTTGATCCAGAATCGGAAGCTCCTGTACTTTCTGTTGTGCTTCCACTTTTCACCTTGCCGCAAGCTGCACCTGAAAGTGATAATGTTGCGATTCCTACTACTAATAAGTATTTTTTTAACTTCATTCCAAAACTTGACCTCTTTTTATATTTTCCATTGGAGATTATACAATCTCTTTACGGTGTCTTGCAAACAATTTATTATTACATTTCTATGAAATCACTTAACATTTTGGTAAAACTGTTGTAGCATTTTTAGTTTTTCATTAAACCCGTTTTTCACGGAAACGATACCTGAAAACTGTACAAGTTTTTAAGGTTAAATATGGTTGTTTTACAATAGACATAGAAACTCTTTTGTGATAATATCGTAAAAAAATTCGCTGATTGTCGTATTTTTTTCAAAGAAAAAGGAGGAAAAACATTTTGAGTTTTTCAGCTAAAGTAACAAAATTTAAAAGACAAAAGGATGTAGTAGAGCTTACTGCTGGCAGATATAAAGCAACTGTAGCTCCATTCCTCGGAAGTAACGTAATTCATTTTACTGATGAAGAAAATAGGATTGACTTCTTTAGAAACGACGATTCACGTTCACTTAAGGAAATTATGAGAGAGCCTGTAATCTATGGATTTCCAACTCTCTACCTTCCAAATCGACTTCACAACGGCATACTTAAAGCGAGCAACCACACATATGAATTCCCAGTTAATGAAACCGCTCTTGGAAACTTCCTTCATGGCTTCCTTCACAAGAGAGAACATGAGATCGTAGCTACAGAAGTTACAGAAGACAGCGCCATCGCAAAGACTTCATATACATACAACGAAGCTGATCCAATGTACAAATATTTTCCAGTCAAGTTTAGAGCAGATTACACATTCACCCTTAAAGAAGATGGTCTTCACTACGAATTTACAATGACCAATCTTTCAAGAACAAGACAGCTTCCATTTGGAATGTGCAATCACACTGCATTTAATGGACCATTCGTTGAAGGTGCTGAAGGTAAGGATACACGTCTTTATGTTCCTGTCGCAGACAGATGGGTTCTCGATGAAAACTGCATCCCAACATTAGAGATTAGACAGCTTTCAAACCATGACAGACAGTATTTAACAGGTTCTCAGATTCCTGTTCTTCAGGATATCGATAACGATGTTTATAATATCGCTATGGGTGAAGACGGCGGTGAACCATTCTATGGTTCTATCATGACAGATGAAGCTTCAGGAAAGCAGATTGTTTATGAAGTATCAAAAGACTTTAAGTTCTGGATCATCTGGAACCACAAAGGAGATAAAGAATACTTCTGTGTTGAACCAATGACATGGATGATCGACGCTCCAAATCTTGGAATCGCTCCAAGCGAGTCCGGCTATCTTGAGCTTGCTCCTGGAGAATCAAAGACTGTTTCAGAACATATCTACAGTAGATAACGGACTAACGGACGCCAAAATAGAATAACTCTGACGAACGGACGCCAAAATAGAATAGACGCTTAAAGCAAACCCTCCAGCGGGCCAAACATGCCCTTTGGAGGGTTTCTTTTCGCGTCTTTTATTCTATTCTTGCTGTGTATAGCCACCTCACGCCGTCACTACTGCTCATTTGTTCGGATTCTTTCGTATCTATACCATTTGGGCGTCCATTTACATTATTCATTTAAACAGCTGACATTTATGTAAACCTCGCTGACACGTTAAAGGGCACGTCATATATACAATTTTATAACAAAAAAATATTTAACAGATGAAAATGGAAACTTTGTTTCCGAGTTTTTGCGGTAACGTTGCCGCCCGAAACCCGCATAAAATAAGGGATTTCAGCCATTTTTTTATTGAAACTTTCATTCATAACTATTATAATGATTTTACACACAGCAAAAAAGGAACCACAATGTAAGCACATTTTATGTTTACATAACACAAACTTTTTAGTTAAATACATTTTTTAAGAAGGGAAGGATTAACCACATGAAGTTTGGCTATTTTGATGATATAGCTAAAGAATATGTCATCACCTCACCAAAGACTCCTTATCCATGGATCAATTACCTTGGAACAGAGAGTTTCTTTTCACTGATCTCAAATACAGCCGGAGGATATCACTTCTATAAGGATGCTCGCCTCCGCAGAATCACACGTTATCGTTATAACAATGTTCCTGTAGATCTTGGCGGACGCTATTTCTACATCAATGACAATGGCACAGTCTGGAATCCGGGCTGGTCTCCAGTTAAGACTGAACTCGACTTCTACCAGACAAGACACGGTATGGGCTATACTGTTATAAATGGCAAGAAGAACGACCTTTCAGCAGAACTTACTTTCTTTGTACCAAAGGGATACAACGGAGAAGTTCAGAAGGTTGTATTAAAGAACGAAGGAAATACCGAGAAGAGTTTTACACTCTATTCATTCCTTGAGTGGTGCTTATGGAATGCTGAAGACGATGAGCACAATTTCCAGAGAAATTACAACACAGGTGATGTTGAAGTTGAAGGTTCAACTCTCTTCCACAAGACAGAATACAGAGAGCGCCGTGATCACTTCGCATTCTATACTGTAAATTCAGATATTGATGGCTATGATTGTGACCGTGAATCATTCTTCGGTCTTTACAATGGCTTTGATCATCCAGATGTAGTATTTGAAAATGCTTCAAAGAACTCAAGAGCTGACGGATGGTCACCAATTGCTTCTCATTCTCTAAAGATCACTCTTGCTCCTGGGGAAGAGAAAGCCCTCGTATTCGTACTTGGTTACGTTGAAAATGGTACAGATAAGTGGAACGCTGATGGTTCAATGAATAAATCAAAGGCTTATGAAATGATCCAACAGATGAATACAGTTGAGAAGGCAGATAAAGCTCTTGCAGAATTAAAAGAAATGTGGGATGATCTCCTTTCAAAATATACAGTTGATACTCCAAATGAAAAAGTTAACCGCATGGTTAATATCTGGAATCAGTATCAGTGCATGGTAACATTTAACATGTCAAGATCTGCTTCATACTTTGAATCAGGTATCGGACGTGGAATGGGATTCCGTGATTCTAACCAGGATCTTCTTGGTTTCGTTCATCAGGTTCCAGAACGTGCCCGTGAAAGACTTATCGATCTTGCTTCAACACAGTTCGAAGATGGCGGATGCTATCATCAGTATCAGCCTCTTACAAAGAAGGGAAATGACGCTGTAGGCGGCGACTTCTCTGATGATCCACTTTGGATGATTCTTTCAACCGTAGCATATATTAAAGAAACAGGTGATTTTGGAATTCTTGATGAGCTTGTTCCATATGACAATAATGAAGCATTAGCAAAGCCTATGTTTGATCACCTTCACAGATCATTCTACAGAGTTGTAAATAATGTAGGCCCTCACGGACTTCCTCTTGCCATGAGAGCTGACTGGAACGATTGTATCAACCTTTCATGTTTCTCAGATACACCAGGTGAAAGCTTCCAGACATGGACATCACCAAAATACGGCGAAGATAAGTATTCAAAAGTTGCTGAATCACTTTTTGTTGCAACTCTCTTTACATATACAGCTCCAAAGTATATCGAACTTTGCAAGCATATTGGAAATGATACAGAAGCAGCAGCAGCTCAGGCTGAATTAGATAAGATGGTTGCAAACATCAAGGCTAACGGATGGGATGGTGACTGGTTCCTTCGCGCTTATGATGATTTTGGAAAAAAGATGGGTTCAAAGGAATGTGAAGAAGGAAAGATCTTCATTGAGCCACAGGGCTTCGGTATCATGTCTGACATTGGTAATGAAGAAGGCTGGCCAGCTAAGATACTTGATGCTGTTGATGCAAATCTCGGCTGTAAGTATGGTCTTTGCCTCAATGCACCTGCTTATTCCAAGTACTATATCGAATACGGTGAAATCTCAACATATCCACAGGGATACAAAGAGAATGGATCTGTATTCTGCCATAATAATGCATGGATGATCGCAGCTGCTGCATATGCAGGCCAGGGAGACAGAGCTTTCGATTGGTACTCACGTATCGCTCCTGCTTTCATTGAAGATATTTCAGATACACACAGAACAGAGCCATATGTATATGGTCAGATGATTGCCGGTACAGGCGCAAGCCGTATTGGTGAAGGAAAGAACTCATGGCTTACAGGTACTGCTGCTTGGAACTTCGTAGCTATCAGCCAGTATATCCTTGGTATCCAGCCAGAATTCAACGGTCTTTCAATCAATCCTTCTATCCCTTCAGCTTGGGACGGATTTAAGGCATCAAGAAAATTCCGTGGCGACATCTTCGATATCGAGATTCAGAATCCTGATCACGTATGCAAGGGCGTTAAGTCTGTTACTGTTGATGGAAATGCTATTGAAGGAAATATCCTTCCAGTATTTAATGACGGAAAGAATCATAAGGTAATTGTAGTTCTCGGTTAAGTAAGATTATTTTTAACACGTTTTCTCCAAATAAAGAAGGAGCATATGACTCGCGTCATATGCTCCTTCGTCTTTATATCACAATGAAAATTCAGCTATAAGTTTTGGACTATCCTCTTCATCAGATAAAACAACTATATTTCTATCACTATAGCTATAAATCTTAGGAAAGAGGATATCTCCTAATACAGATTGCTTTTTATATTCCGCTCTGAAACCTCTTATCTTAACATCATCAGGAAGAACGGACATAGCAAGTTCTATATATTTTCCATTATTAACATGATGGTTTGTATCAATATCTGTTCTTGTAACAGTGATAGGATTAAGTTTAGTCCCGGGATCTGGTGGTAATTCAATCTTTCCTGTCTCAAAATCCATATCAAGAGGATCCTTCATTCCATAGACATTTAATTCTTTCTCTGGAACATTTCTTTCAGGTCTATTCTTCTCTGTATTTATATATGCCCATTCTGAATAAGCATAAACCAGAAGTTCTCCTGTATCTTTATCTTCAATGGTAAAATTTCTCTTACCAATAAAGGCTCTGATACCACAAGCCCATGTAGAAACCTTTATATTCTGACAGAAAACCGGATATTTATTTATCTTTATCTGCCAATTTACAAGCATCCATGTACAGTGGCGGGTGTCGAACCAATCAAGCCCAACCCCCCCATCTTCTGCTTCATATGTACAACAATCCTGAAAACAGTTGATCATAGCCACAAGAGACATTTTTTTATCTTCTTGGATCTCACTGAATCTAACTCTTGTATCAAAAGAATACATCAATCTTCTACTCCCAGTTCTTTCAACATCTTGATCAGGTCATCAACCGTCTTTACTGTTGCCACCTTTTCTTCAGGAATAGTTACATTGTATTCATCTTCAAGAAGATAGATAAGCTGATAGATATCTACTGAGTCAGCAGCAAAATCGTCCTTAAGTGATGCATCTCTGGTAATTTCCTGTTTATCTATTCCAAGGCTTTTTGTTGTAATGTTTACTATTGTGTCAAATATCATCTTTATTCTCCAATGATCATTTTGTGGTCTTAGCACCCTTCTTTTTAATTTCTCTTGTTTTTTCATCAAGAGATACCTTTACTTTATCAAGGTGCCAGATATCCTTAACATATTCTTCAATAGTTCTGTCAGATGAGAACTTTCCTGAGCATGCTGTATTCATCATAGCCATATGAGCCCATTTTTTCTCATCGCGATATGCAGCATCTATTCTATTCTGTGCCTCACAATAAGAATCAAAATCCTTTAAAATAAAGTATATATCTTCCTTTGTAAGAGAATCATATAATTCTCTGAAAAGCTCGGTATCATCTGAATATGTACCATTTATAAGCTGAGTAAGCACTCGTCTTACCTTCTGATTTGAATTAAATATATCCCAAGGATTATATCCGCCTTCACGCTCATAACGCATTACTTCATCTGCAGAAAGGCCAAAGATAAATGCATTTTCAGCTCCTACTTCTTCCACTATCTCAACGTTTGCACCATCCATAGTACCAAGAGTAACTGCACCATTCATCATAAACTTCATATTACCAGTTCCGGATGCTTCACGGGAAGCTGTTGAAATCTGCTCAGATACGTCCGCTGCAGCAAAAAGTATTTCTGCATTTGATACTCTGTAATCTTCTATAAATACAACTTTAATCTTTCCATTGATGGACTTGTCTTTATTGATAACATCAGCAACAGAGTTGATAAGTTTAATAGTGAGCTTTGCTCTTCTATATCCCGCTGCAGCCTTTGCACCAAAGATGAAAGTTCTAGGATAGATATCAAAGGATGGATTTTCCTTTAATTCATTATAAAGGAACATTACATGAAGTATGTTAAGGAGCTGTCTCTTATATTCATGAAGTCTCTTAACCTGAATATCAAAAATGGAATTTGGATCAACATCAATGCCATTATGCTCTTTAATATACTTAGCAAGTCTTACCTTATTCTGATATTTGATATTCATAAATTCCAGCTGATACTTTTCTTCATCAACAAATGACTTAAGTTTTCCTATTCTTTCAAAATCTGTGATCCACTGATCACCGATCTTTTCATTAAGCCACTGGCTAAGAAGTGGATTTCCGTGAGCAAGGAATCTTCTCTGAGTAACACCATTAGTCTTATTATTAAACTGTTCAGGTCTCATTTCATAGAAATCATGTAGTTCTCTCTTCTTTAAGATTTCTGTATGAAGCTTGGCAACACCATTAACAGAAAAGCTTCCTGCAATGGCAAGATGAGCCATCTTAACCTGTCCATCATAAAGGATTGCCATGCTTTTGATCTTATCCTGATTACCTGGATAAAGCTGCTGGATCCTTTCAACAAATCTTTTATTGATCTCTTCAACTATCTGATATACACGAGGAAGAAGTCTTGAGAAAAGCTCGATAGGCCATTTTTCAAGAGCTTCAGCCATGATCGTATGATTAGTATAAGCACAGCACTTAGTTGTTATCTTCCATGCTTCGTCCCAATTAAGATTTTCCTGATCCATTAAGATACGCATAAGTTCCGCAACTGCAACAGTTGGATGAGTATCATTTAACTGGAATACAACCTTGCTTGGAAGGTCATGGATATCTGCATTATTTTCCTTAAATTTCTTAATAGCTGTCTGGATTGATGCTGAAATAAAGAAATACTGCTGTTTAAGTCTAAGTTCTTTACCAGAATAATGATTATCATTTGGATAAAGAACCTCAACGATATTTTTAGCAAGATTTTCCTGCTCTACAGCCTTCTTATAATCACCTCTATCAAATGAATTAAGGTTGAATTCCTGAATTGCTTCTGCATCCCAGATTCTAAGAGTATTTACTATATTATTACCGTAACCGATAACTGGAAGATCATATGGTACAGCACGTACTGACTGATAGTCTTCCTGAATAAATACGTGACGGCCATTCTGATTTTCTACTCTTACATAGCCGCCAAATTTTACTTCGACAGCATATTCAGCCCTCTTAATTTCAAATGGATAACCATTCTTAAGCCAGTCATCCGGCTCCTCAATCTGATAACCATCCTTTATAGCCTGGCGGAACATGCCATATTTATATCTTATTCCACAGCCATAAGCCGGATATCCAAGAGTCGAAAGAGATTCAAGGAAACATGCGGCAAGTCTTCCAAGTCCACCATTTCCAAGGGCTGGATCTCTTTCCTGATCTTCTATAAAATTAATATCAAGTCCCATCTCTTCAAGAGCTTCTTTAACCTCAGGGTAATAACCAAGATTTAAAAGATTATTACCTAATGCTCTTCCCATTAAAAATTCCATTGAAAGATAGTAAACTTTTTTTACATTTTTGTTCTTATAAGCTTTGTGTGTGGCGATCCATCTATCGATGATATCATCCTTTATTGAATAACTAACAGCCTGAAATATCATCTGTGGAGTAGCTTCATCAAGATCCTTTCTATACAAAGTCTTTAAGTTCTTGATGACCTCTTTTTTAAATTCTTCTTTACTGAACCCTGCAACATTTCCCATGTTAAACTTCCTCCTGTTTAATACATTTACAGGCACTAAAACGAATGATGTCCTAGTGCCTGTCCTTTAAATTATACCTTCAACAAAAAAGTATTTAATTTTTCTCTACGCCGAGTGTAACCTTTTCGCCGTTGATATCTTTCTCACCAGAATAACCAGCAGTGCTGCCAGTTACTATGTCTGTTGCAAGTACAATACTCTTAAGTTTTTCAGCATTGTTCATCACAACGTCCTTGATCTTATCATTTCCATCTACATAAAGAGTGATCCTGTCTGTTACTTCGAATCCAGCTTCTTTACGCATTGTCTGAACCTTAGAAATGATCTCTCTTACGAAACCTTCTTCAATAAGTTCATCTGTAAGTCTGATATCAAGAACAACTGTTACCTTGTTATCTCCTTCAGTTACGAACTCGCCTGATTCAGCAGTCTCGATAAGAAGATCCTCTTCCTTAAGCTCTACTTCGCTGCCATCAACGTCAAACTTAATTGCGCCAGAAGTCTTTAAATCATTCATAGCTTTAGCGCTGTCGATCTCAGTAAGATATGTTCTGATTCCTCCAAGTAATTTACCATACTTTGGACCTACAGTACGAAGCTGTGGCTTAAATGAGTATGATGCAAACTCTGAAAGATCATCCTTAAATTCTACATTCTTAACGTTAAGCTCATCCTTAATGATATCGATGTAAAGTGCGTCAAGTTCCTTTGCAGCCTTAACATACATATTTGCAAGTGGCTGACGGTTCTTCTGCTGAGAAGTATTTCTTGCAGCACGTCCGTATGCAACGATATCAAGAACTTCTTCCATGCTTTCCTCAAGTTCCTTATCAATGAAAGCTTCCTCAACTGAAGGGAAGTCGCAAAGATGGATACTGATTGGAGCGTCCTTATCGATATTTCTTACAAGGTTCTGGTAAATGCTCTCTGTCATAAATGGAATCATAGGAGCTGCTGTTTCACTTATTGTTACAAGTGCTGTGTAAAGAGTCATGTAAGCATTGATCTTATCCTGCTCCATACCCTTAGCCCAGAATCTGTCACGGCAGCGTCTTACATACCAGTTACTCATTTCTTCTACGAATTCAGCAAGAGCCTTACCAGCCTCAGGAATTCTGTAGTTTGCAAGATTATCATCAACTGTCTTAACGCAGGAATTAAGCTTACTAAGGAGCCACTTATCCATAACTGCAAGACTATCATAATCAAAGTCATAATTAAGAGGATTGAACTGATCGATCTCTGCATAGAGTACATAGAATGAATATGTATTCCAGAGAGTATCCATAAACTTGTTCTTTCCTTCAAGTACAGCCTTCTCATGGAATCTGTTAGGAAGCCATGGAGCTGAATTTGTATAGAAGTACCATCTGATGGCATCTGCGCCATACTTATTAAGAGCTTCCATAGGGTCAACAGCGTTCCCCTTTGACTTACTCATCTTCTGTCCGTTCTCATCCTGAACATGTCCAAGAACTACAACATTCTTATATGGAGCCTTGTGGAAGAGAAGTGTTGACTCTGCCATAAGTGAGTAGAACCATCCACGAGTCTGGTCAACTGCCTCAGAAATGAAATCTGCAGGGAAGTTCTCTTCAAAATGTTCCTTATTTTCAAATGGATAATGCCACTGTGCAAATGGCATAGCACCTGAGTCAAACCAGCAGTCAATAACTTCTGGGACTCTATGCATTACCTTGCCACAGTGAGGACATGGAATTTCAATCTTATCCACATATGGTCTATGAAGTTCGATACCATTTGGCTGATCTGGATTCTCCCAGTCAGATACATTTGAAGACTTCTCCTTTAATTCCTGGATAGAACCGATTGAGATCTTCTCTCCGCAATCAGGACATTCCCAGATATTAAGTGGAGTTCCCCAGTATCTGTCTCTTGATATACCCCAGTCCTGAACATTCTTAAGCCATTCGCCAAAACGTCCCTTACCGATTCCCTCAGGAGTCCAGTTAACTGTATTATTATTTGCTACCATTTCATCTGAAACGGCAGTCATCTTTATAAACCATGATTCTCTTGCATAATAAATAAGTGGAGTATCGCATCTCCAGCAATGTGGATAATCATGTTCAACCTTTGGAGCTGCAAAAAGCTGTTCTCTTTCTACAAGATCCTTAAGAACTTCTGGATCACAAGCGATGGCGCCCTCAGCAATCTCATGCTCTGTAGGCTTGCATCTCATACCTGCGAATTTTCCAGCTTCTTCCTTCATCTTACCATCAGCGCCAACCATCTGTACGAATGGAGCATCATACTTTCTACCAACTCTTGCATCGTCTTCACCGAATGCTGGAGCGATATGTACGATACCTGTACCATCTGTCATAGTTACATAGTTGTCGCAATATACGAAGAACGCCTTCTTATGCTGTTTTTCAGCTGCATCAGCAGCACACTGATAAAGAGGCTCATATTCCTTATATTCAAGATCCTTACCTTTGTAAGTCTCAAGAACTTCGTAAGCTTTTCCATTTGAAAACGCTTCAAACTTAGCATTTCCTTCTTTATTTTTCTCTTCAAGAAGAGAACCGATAACCTTATCAAGAAGAGCTTCAGCCATATAATATGTATAACCGTCACAAGCTTTAACCTTTACATAAGCTTCATCCGGATTTACGCAAAGACCAATATTAGAAGGAAGTGTCCAAGGAGTTGTTGTCCAAGCAAGGAAATATGCATCTTCATTTTTAACCTTGAAACGAACGATAGCTGTTCTATCCTTTATTGTCTTATATCCCTGAGCTACTTCATGAGATGAAAGAGGTGTCCCACATCTTGGGCAATAAGGAACTACCTTAAATCCCTTATAAAGAAGTCCTTTATCCCAGATAGTCTTAAGAGCCCACCACTCTGACTCGATATAATCGTTACGGTATGTAACATATGGTTTTCTTAAATAAGGTCTTGTCTCATAATCCTGGTCATCCATATCAGCCCAGAAACCAACCTTATCAGAAAACTCCTGCCACATTCCCTTATATTTCCATACTGATTCCTTACATTTCTTAATGAAAGGTTCAATACCGTATTCTTCAATCTGTTCCTTGCCTTCAATGCCAATAAGTTTTTCAACTTCAAGCTCAACAGGGAGACCGTGAGTGTCCCAACCACCCTTACGGATGATCTTATGGCCCTTCATTGTCTGATATCTAGGAATCATATCCTTGATAACACGGGTAAGAACGTGGCCTATATGTGGCTTTCCATTTGCTGTTGGAGGTCCATCGTAGAAAGTAAATGTTGGAAGATCTTTCTTCTCATCAATACTTTTCTCGAATACATCATTTTCGTTCCAGAACTTAAGAACTTTGTCTTCGTTTTCAACAAAGCTAAGCTGTTTTGATACTTTGTCGTACATGTATATGTATGTCCTTTCATTAATGATCAACTAAAACTGTTAAAACGGTATACTACTCCCGATAATAACCTAATAAGTATAACACCAGCATAATTATACTGTCAATTTTATAAACCAATAAAAACCACGTGTTTACGTGGTTTTCATCTTATACAATATCTTATACAGCGACCCTGCCATCCTTTATTCTGATTATTCTGTCACAATAGTCAGCTACTTTCTCATCATGAGTTACTATTATTAAAGTTTTTTTATATTCCTTTGACAACTCCATAAACAAATCCATTATTTCTGCAGTTGTTTCAGAATCCAAAGCCCCGGTAGGCTCATCACAAAGGAGAATCTTTGCATCATTTACAAGAGCTCTTGCTATTGCAACTCTTTGTTTTTGCCCTCCTGACAACTGATCCGGATAAGCCTTCATTTTATCTTTAAGCCCAACCTTCTCTATTATGTTTACTGTGGCTTTCTTTACTTCCGCTTTTTTCATATTAGTATATTCAAGAGGAAGTTTTACATTATTATACACATTAAGCCTAGGTATTAAAGCAAAGTCCTGAACCACAAAGCCAAACTCTTTATTTCGAAGATTAGCTTTTGCTTTCTGTCCGTATTCATTTACATTTTTGTCTTCTAAAATGTATTCTCCTTCAGTTGCAACGTCAATACATCCCAGAATATTAAGAAGTGTACTTTTACCACAGCCTGATGTGCCCATTATTGCAACACTTTCGCCTTCGTATATCTGAAGATCAACCCCTCTTAATGCTTCGACTATACCTTCCCCTTTTCCATAATTTTTCTTTATACCTTTTAATTCAATTATTTTATCCATTTTTAATTCTTCTCTCTTTCACACGACAAAACGCGATTAAACCTATGATTAATATTGCAAAAATAAAAACTGTTACCACTCCCATACAAATGGTCAGTAATCCATATTGCTGGCACAACAGACTTCCTAACATAATTAGTTTTTCTGTATCAAGAATAGTTTTAATCACAAATGAAAGAATTATCCCTGCAAATGCTGAAACAGAAAAAACAGTGAAAAATTTTTTTAATAAAAACTTAATATTGACCCATTTATCAGCTCCAACCAATTTTCGAATTTTTATTTCATCATAGTAATAATTGAACCATATATCCGTAAAATCCATACAGTTAAAACATATGATTATTCCCATGAGCACCAAAAATGTTACATATCTATCACTACCGTCCGTAACACCTTCTCTTTTTCCGTTAAATGCACGGATATCCGTTTCGGGAAAAATATTTTCTAACTGCTTTACCGTTTTTTCTAATACGGCATCTGTAACTTCATCGCCCATGTCTATAAAAAAGAAGTTATAATTATTGTAGTTTTCAAGTTGCTTTGACTTAAGATTTATATAACTTCCTCCGGTTTCTGATGCATATTTATCATCATCATAAAAACCAGCCACAGATAGTTTTGTTCCATCTAAAACAACCCATTTTTTTCCATCTTCTTCATAACACTGTCTTTTAGATTTGGAATTAATATAAACATCTCCTATAATTTTTGAATCCGCTTTGTTATGTAATATTTCTTTATAGAAAGCATCATTAAAATTCAAATATATATTTCTTGTTGATATTTGCATGAAAGCAATATCCAAATGCTCAATCGCGTCTATTTTATTTTCGGCTTCTTTAATTCCCGGAGGCGTATCTCTGAATTCGCAAATAATATATTTGTATGAAAAAGTTTTAATATCCCTTCCATCTTGTTTTTTGGAAGTAAGTAATACTGAAAAAGCAAATATAAATATAGTCATGCTTAACGCTAAAATAATTATATAAATAATGATCTTATGATTTATTCTTTTCATCTTTTCTATTTCCTTGCCATAGTCTTTGTCAGAACTTCAAAATCAAGATGTCTTCTTAAATATACTCGCATTCCCGTATAGCTTATTTGAGAAATTAATAATGCTACTAAAGTCGGAAGTGTATATCCAAAAAAATAAAGGCATCCCATAATCCCTATAAAAAATGTTATAAAGAATTCATAAGTGATTCTGTCGTAAATATCGTTTAATGTGGCTCCACACATTAAATTGACTGTATACTCGTAAAGATTATCTATTACTCTTACAATCATAGTTCCTGTCATACCTATTATTGAAAAGGCTAGTAACGCTATCCCAAAGAAGGCATAAAAAAGCATCGAGTTACTAATAGTTTTTTTAATATATTTTATCTGTTCCCCATAGCTTTTAATGCTAAGATTATAAAGCTTATTATCATTATTATATTTTACTATTTCCTCTATTTCAGATTTTGGAGTACCATTAAACATACAGGAATCAAAGAGACGAAGCATATTTGACCCATCATCAACATCTATAAAATAAGGATATATAATGGAGTCATCTACATATTCAACTTCTTTCCCTCTCATAGGCAAAATAAAACCACCTTTTTTTGAAGCAAATCCAATTATTTTCCATTTTAGGTCGGTAGATTCAACAATATCTCCCACAGAATAATATTTTTTCAAATTATAACCTGCTATAGCCGGAAATACCCTTTCCTCCATATCTTTTTCAGTTATTTTTTCAATCTTAAAATTTTCTTGAATATAATTTTCAGAACAACCCTCTATTTTTATATCATACCTATCAAAAAAATCTGGTGTAACAGCAATGCAGTCTAACATTCCATATTGCGGAACTTTAGCGCTATATCCTTTAAAAATAATAGATATATCTTTTTCAAGTATCATATCCACTAAAGTATCCACTTCTTTACTATAATCCTCATGATAATAACTACCATAGGATTCATCTTTTAAAACATATATTTCTTTATCAGCAGTGATTTTATTAAGTATAGAAAGAGATGCAACCGCTCCACTTCCCTCCATAATCATAAAGCCTATTACAATATATGCCGCAAGAATTTGAATCATTCTAAATACAGATGAAAATATATCTTTTCTAATACTTTCAAGTGCATATTTAATATTCTTCTTTGTTTTCATTTTTTCCTTATCTTTTCTATAAAAAGGAAGGCTAATCCTTTTTTTAATTAGCCTTCCATTTTTTTATTTATAGTACCAAGTCCACCAGCCTCGTGCTACATATAACGGATTATTCCATTTACTCACACTTGTAGTTCCATCTGAGGTGGAATTTGTTCCATAAAAATCCCCTTCTCTTAAATAAACCTCAACTTTAGAGACATATCTTCCTTTTTTCAGACCATAATCTGTAGTATATGTCCTCATATTTTTTGTCGTTGTGGCAACGGTAAAAGCTTGTCCTCGTTCAGTGTATGTTTCAGCATAAAAACAATCACTTGCTTCAACAGTTTTTATGCTCGTAAATACAAATACTGACAAAAGCAATCCTAGAAACGTCTTTTTAATTACCATATTGAATCCTTCTTTCTTTTTTATTTACACTCAAATAAAAAAGCTGTACAATTATCACTCGAGTACTTTTATTATTTAAGTGCTTATTTGAGTTATGGGTTCCAGATATTTTGCGACATATCTGGAGCTCTATTTATATAAACAGGAAGTTTCCTGAATATACAATTTACTATTTAGTCGTTTTTTGTTATGAAAAAAAAATATAGAAAATGTTCTTGAGCCCCCGCCATTTATGCATCTATGAACAGAATACACCTACTGAAAGGCATTGTCAACTATATATCCCTAAAAATATAAACGTTTAACCCCTTTAGTATACTAATTTCATCCTATGTCCTCATCTTCAATATATTCTGACTAAACTTTTTTCTCCCACATAAAAAGCCCTTCCGCGATATACGCGGAAGGGCTCTAGGGGAGGTAACTTTATAGGATATCTTTCAATCGATTTGCAGGAGGGGTTGAAAGATTATCCCTCTATCTGAATATAATTCTTACTTTCTACCTTTGGCTGTTCCTGAATCTTAGGAACACTTATTTTCAAAATTCCATCTTTAAATTCAGCATTTATATCTTCGCCTTTTGCTTCTTTTCCAATGTAGAACTTTCTTTCACATTTTCCGGTAAA
The DNA here is from genome assembly GCA_902789175.1 of uncultured Lachnospiraceae bacterium. Classification (GTDB taxonomy): domain Bacteria; phylum Bacillota; class Clostridia; order Lachnospirales; family Lachnospiraceae; genus Eubacterium_Q. The sequence continues at coordinate 2,915 of CADANF010000010.1, read as the reverse complement.
TCTTTCCTTACGGATAATCTTACCTGCAGTATCTTTATTTTCTACATCTTCATTATGTTCAGCCTCAATCTTTAAGTAGCCATCTTCTAACTCAATCTTAACATCATTTTTATCATATCCCGGAAGTTCCATATCAAGCACATACTTATCATCAAATTCATGCACGTCCGTAATCATTCTTCCAGTTGCAATCTCTGCCTTCTTTCCAAAATTAAAAGGGAAACCTAATACTTCTTCAAATAAATCATCTACGAAATTATCATTAAAAATGCTTGGACTATACATACTAATCACTCCTTTACTTTTTATCTATATGATATACTCTATCAGCCACATTATTGTCTCTTCTGAGAAAAAACAATAATATTTTAACTAATTGAAATCGCCTGCTTCTCCGGTGTCTTCTTTGACTGTTTAGGAACCACTATAGTTAAGACACCATTTTTATAGGATGCTGAAATGTCTTCTGTGTAAATTTTATCTCCTACATACCAGCTTCTCTGATATTTACCACTAAATCTTTCAGATCTAACAATCTTACCTTTCTCTTCTTCTGTTTTCTTATTAATCTCTGCTGTAACCACCAGATAGCCATCTTCAAGATAAATCTTTACATCTTCCTTATTGCATCCTGGAAGATCAATATCCAGAAGATAATCATCCTGTCTTTCTCTTACATCACTTTTCATTATATTTGGTCTTCTTGTTGTTAAATACATATCTCATCATCCTTTCTATCACTTCTAAAATGTTACCTTGTCTAATTTGATTATTAATTCGACTGATTATTATTAATTTGTTCCTTTTTTATCTGTCATTTACTTTGTAACTATGTTATATCACCATTATTAGCACTCGTCAATAGCGAGTGCTAATAATCATTGTGAATAATTTGTGACTCCCTTTAAAGCATAAAAAAACCTCTCTGCTAATCTTAGTAAACAAGCCTAAAATATAGCAAAGAGGTTTTATCTTTTAATTTATTTATTATTATCCGAATCTTATTATTCTTTTATTTTTTCTGCTGTTAGAAGTTGTTATTCAGCATCATTTTCTTTTGCTGCTTCTTCTTTTAAAGCATCCTCAAGGGTTCTTGTAAGATAATCATTAACATCCAGCTCAACTGCATCCGGATCAAGACCATGTACATAGCAAGCTTCTTCTAATGACTCACTCTGTGCTGCTCCACAGGTAATGCAGAACATTCCGTCCTGAACAAGTACGATAGCAGCTCCAGGATATTTTGAAATGATATCTGCAACGATTTCTTTCTTTGTAATAATCTTCTTTACAGCGCCTTCTTTATATAACTCTTCAGCTGATTTTTCTTCATCTGAGTCAAATGCATCTACTGCATTATCAAGTATCTTTTCTTTTGTTTCATCTGACATTTTATATATCCTCCTAATAAATCTCTTATATAAAATATTAATCCCACTTAATTAATAGGTTTTCATTAATCACAGTGTTCATTTAATTATATTTTTAAAGAAAAGTCAAGGAAGTAATTAAGCCATTTCATCAGCCAGGCTGTTTATCGCCTCAATAGCTTTATCATCTAAAGCTGCATTAACAGTTACTGTTGTATCTGCAAATACTATCCCCTTGCTGTTCTCAAATCTTGCCTTGATACACTTAGCCGCCATTGGAGCCCAGGTACCATTTTCAATGATACCAATTTTTCTCTTCTGGTATCCTCTCTCAGTAAGATCATTAATAAACTCCCTCATAGTTGGGAAAATGTCACCATTATAGGTAGTTGTAGCAAGGACGATCTTTCCATATCTAAATGCATCTTCAACTGATTCTGCCATATCTTCTCTGGCAAGATCTGCAATAGCTACCTTTGGACATCCCTTGGCTTCTAACTTTTCCTTAAGAAGAAGGGCGGCCTTCTTTGTATTTCCATAAACGGAAGTATAGGCAATAAATACTCCTTCACTCTCTACTCCATAAGATGACCAGGTATTATAAAGATCAAGGTAATATGGAAGGTTCTCGGTAAGAACCGGTCCGTGAAGAGGGCAAATCACCTGGATATCTAAGCTTGCAGCCTTTTTAAGAAGTGCCTGTACCTGCGCTCCAAACTTACCTACAATACCAAAATAATAACGTCTTGCTTCGCAGGCCCAATCTGCTTCAACATCTAACGCTCCAAATTTACCAAAACCATCTGCTGAGAAAAATGCTTTGTCTTTCACATCATAAGTCATCATAACCTCTGGCCAGTGTACCATAGGCGCAAATACAAATTTCAACTCATGATTTCCAAGTGAAAGACTGTCTCCATCCTTTACAACGACCCTTCTATCAGCATAATCAGTTCCAAAGAATTTCTTCATCATTGTAAAAGTCATCATATTTCCAACTATAAGAGCCTCTGGATATTCTTTTGCAAATACATCAATATTAGCTGAATGATCCGGCTCCATATGCTGAACTATAAGATAATCAGGAGTTTTTCCATCTAATGCTTTCTTTATATTTGAAAGCCATTCTTCTCCAAAATGCTGATCAACAGTATCCATTACTGCAATCTTCTCATCTTTAATAATATAGGAATTATATGCCATTCCCTCTGGCACATCATAAAGTCCTTCAAAAAGATCTACATCATGATCATTAACACCAACATAGATAATATCTTCTGTTATAAACATTTAAAACCTCCATTATTCTGTCATCATCATTTTATTGTACCATAATTTTAAAAAGCCGCCCAGCAAATTACCAGGCGGCTCATTATTTCTTCCCATATTTTATATCTGTATTTTTATTTCACGATATTATTTCATTTTTTATTCCTGTTCAGCAGTTTCTTTCGTAACAACCTTCTTTTCTACTCTATATACTTCATCACATAAGACTTTAATATCTTCCATATAATGACTTGAAATAATAATAGTTGTTCCTTC
>CADANF010000009.1 GCA_902789175.1 uncultured Lachnospiraceae bacterium | reverse complement strand
CAGCCTTGAATTTATATAAAAAGAACCATTTTCCTTTCCACCATTGGAATATAGATAATCCGCAGATTTTTCTATAATATCTGCTTTTCTTTTACTTAGCGCTTCGGATGCCCTTACCTCCCTGGGAGTTATCCAAACATTAAAACACGTCAAAAATAATGCCACTACTAAAGTGACTGCAACCAATCTACATTTTTTCATTTTATTTTCCCCATAAATAATTAAATTATTGCATATATGGGAAATTTTCCGAAAACGTTTCCATTCAATATACAGGATCATGTTAACACCGCGGATAATCATTGTCAATTTTCCTTTAGAAAAAAATCCCCCAAAAGGCATATTTTTAGCCCGTTGGAGGAATTTCTTGAGTGTTCTTTTTATTTTGTCATCCGTTTTTTCTATATCTCCTCAACATACCCTACATAATCCAGGGTGTTAAGTTTTCTTATCAGTTCTTTATGTGATGTTTTTGTATCAAAATCAAGATCTACAATTAAGGCCGCATGACTTGGCTGGAGGGTTTTCTCTTTGCTCTTTGTCATACTGCTTAATGTGATACCCTGATCCGCTATCCATTTATTCAGCATTTTTACGCCGCCATTTTTTTCTACTTCAATGTAAAGGCTTACATACTTGCTATATTCTTCTACTACCTTACTAAGATTAAGAAGAACCACATTAGATATCATGACTAAGCAAAAACATGTGATTCCTATTATCAGATAACCGCCTCCGATGGCCATTCCCATACAGGCAGTAACCCATAATGTTGCGGCAGTAGTAAGACCTTTTATCTGTTTTCTGCCTGTTACAAGAATTGTTCCGGCTCCGAGAAATCCTATTCCACTTACAACCCCGGCAGGAATTCGGCTTACATCAGCACTAAGCCCCGGCTCCATAGCAAGAAAGATATTAAGTGATGTAGCTATGGCTGATCCTAGACTTACCAGCGCAAATGTTTTTATTCCTGCGCTGTGTCTCTTAACAACTCTCTCCCAGCCTATCAGACTTCCAAAGAGAGTAGCTATGACAAGTCTTAGAGCAACTGCAACATCTATAGGACTTTCTAAAAATTTAATAGCTTCCCCAATACTCATTGCCATCCTCTCCTCTCTGCTATTTAAAATGATCCCCAATATATATCTTTATTATATCATGACACAGATGTCTTTTGACTCCTTTTTTGCTATCGGTATCATTTCATTTTTTGATGACTTTATAAGGCATAAAGAGTATTTTCTTCAAAATTAAGGAAAGCTGTATCTCCTACTTTGTAAATCTTTTTATTCTTAGGATTATATTCCTGAATCTTAACAAGACTATTTCCTACCTGAACATGATAGTCCTGATAAGCACCCATGAAGCAGGAATATCTTACGATTCCCTTGATATCTCCAATGATATCTTTATTAACAACGATCACACTTGGTACATTAGAAAAACAGGTGAATTCATCTTTAGTAATGTATTCTATTGCCTCTTTTGTTCCATAACTTCTGAGTTCAACACTGATTCCGGTCTCATTCTCGAATTCCTGTATCAAAGGGATCATAAACTCAGTTGGATGCGGAGATACCACTACTAACTTAGATTGATCATCTGTTTCACCTTTATTTATAGACTTAAATATAAATATGGTGAAGAGCGATAATATAACAAGTATAAGGCTTACCGCCAGGCAAAGTTTTTTTGACATAATATATCCTTGCTTTCCATCCAGCCTTCATTTCTCCCCTGTTTTTTATGTCCTATACTATTATGCAGTCAAATCTTACTGCTTTCCCCTCTATAGAATATCCAGGTTTTATTCCTCCCAGATATGGCCCCTTAGGAGGACGCTTTATCACGATTTTTCTTGGATGCACATCTATTGCAGCCTGGATAAGATCATTCTCATCCATATTTTGTCCTTCCAGTTGATGAACCAACTGGAATTTTTTCTTAATAAGCGCACTTTTCTGTCTTCCGGGAAACATAGGATCAAGATATATAACATCCGGAACTTCTCCTGCTCCATCTTTAATCCTTCTTAATTCATCAATGCTGTTTCCTTCATATACTTTCATACGTAATATGGCACTTTTCAATTCTGGAATTTTTTGTCCCCGTCTAAGTCCACTTTTAAGAAGTGCCGCTATCACATAATTTCTTTCAAATAACTTAACATTAAAACCTGCAGCTGCTAAAAGCAGTGAATCCTCTCCAAGTCCCGCTGTGCAGTCCATAAGAGTAAGTCCTTCAGTTTGGTCTTTAAATCTTGCAGCTTTGACTAATAATTCATGCTGCCACCTGTCTTTTTCGACACGTTTTACCATTCTAAGAAAATCACCAGTCATTTCCATTCCATCGGCAGTTAATGCAACTTTATCCTTTGAATATTTTACAACCAGTTCTTCCTTAGGTGGCTCTATATCAACCACCGTAGCATTTATCTTTTTTGAAAGTGAGACAGCTTCCTCCATCCGTCTCTTATCTTCAACATAAATTATCATCTTAACCTCATTTTCTTAAAGCCTTAACAGATTTACACAGCCACTGCAGATCTTTTCTTATTATTTACCAGCATCACCACTGTCCTTAATGCTGTAGTTATAACTATTGTTATAATCATAGCAGGAATTGTATTGCCAAGTAAATAATCCTTTCTCATAAGGATCCTGTAAGTTATAAAACCTGCAAGCCAGGAAATGATAGCAATGATATCAATCTTTTCATCTTCACTTTTTTCTTTATTTCTTCTAAGGATAAAGAAATCGGCAATCTGAACTGAGATCATAGGTGCAAATATAGAACCGATAAAGTATAAAAATCCTGACATTTTATCCATCTGAAAAATAACTGCACCTACTGTTCCTATTATTGTATCCACAATACCTGGTATATTTTTTCTTATATTCTGCCTTAATTTACTTCTTTTCTCTCTATTTTCTTCCTTTTTTTCAGGTAAAAGTGCAAATGCTGACTGGTTACAGGAAAATGCATCTATAAAATTTGTTGTAATGCATGAGAATACAATGATAAAAAGTCCCGCAGCTCCAAGTCCTGCTTTAAGCATTATCTGGTCTACCCTTGTCTCATTTGTAAATATAGCAGCAAGTAAACCAATAGAATACATCCATGCACTAGCTATACTATAAACTGCAACTGCAACAAATGCAGTCTTTCCTGGCTTATTTGCTTTATGAGTATAATCTGCGATCATTGGAATCCATGAAACAGGCATAGCAATAGATAATTCCAGCCCTTGTCCAAATGATATCTTTTCTGCTCCACCGCCTTGTGCCGAAACTAAACCTCCGGTACGGCCTGTAAGTATAACAAAGGTTAGCACTACAGTAAGAATTATAAGAAGAGACATTACTATGATATTTAATTTATTTCTGAATTTTCCTAAAACAATCCATACTACTGTAAGGATTCCAACTATAAGGCACCACCACTTGTATCCTATGGAAAAAATTCCCTCAGCAGATACCCCGGCATCAAATATCATTATCCCCTGCCAGCCTACCAGCTGAACGATATTCATGATACTAAAAAATATGCTTCCATATCTTCCAAACGAAAAAGCAACCGAGCTCATAGATCCTTTTTTGCTTTTAACCCCTATATAACCCGCTAAAAATAATAAGACTCCTCCAATAAGATGGCCTAAGACTATTACTGATAATCCTTTCCAAAGTCCAAGACTTGAAAGTAATGCGCCAGTGAGTATCTCCGCCAGCGAAACCGCTGCTCCAAACCAGATAAGTGATATCTGAAACATAAAAAAGTCCCCTTTCTAAATCTTTTTTAAAAGCTTTTATTAGGGGACATTATATTAATGATCTGATTATATTAAAATGTTCAATTTGAAATATTTTAATAATACCAGTTTTATTTATTATTTATTTTTTTGTTTTCCATTTCACAGAAGTCAGCGCAAGAACAAGTGATACTCCCATTCCAATAAGTGATAAATAATCCTTTTTATAATCCGGAAAACCTGCATTCACTAATTTTATAACAGCTCCTGCAAGACCAAAGAGTCCGCCCATTATAACAGCAAATAGCCACACTCTCTTTCTTAAATCCTTCTTTTTATATGCGCATATAGCAATGAAAAGCGGGAAGATTACTCCTGGAGTATAAATAGAATATGCTGCATTAAGTATTTTAATTATATCATTTCCATTATATGCCATACCCATAGCTGCAATTCCGATGATAAAAACTGTTATCCTTATAAGCTTTATACTGTCTTTTTTCAGGATATCTTTTACAAAGATAGATGATGCATTGATCATACAGGTATCAGTTGAAGAAAGAATTGCTGAAAGGATCGCTATTATCATTATATAAGCCACTGGCTTTGGAAGATTATTTTGTATAACATAGATCAGTTTAGATCCTTCTCCTGCATCTTCCTGTAACACATTATATCTTGCCCACATTCCTATAAAGATGATAAATACTGTAAATACCAAAAGTCCTGCGGCTGCAAAAAGTGCAGATTTCTTAGCCGTCTTTTCGTCTTTAGATATCAGATTTCTGGATATGATATCAGGCCCCAGGAAATAAACACCTCCGATGATAAAGAACTGCGTAAAGAGATTTATAGGCTTATATCCCTCATTTAAAAGTTCAATATTACTTGTTATCAGTCCAACATTACTTTTATTTATAAATATAAGATATATAAATGTTGCCATGATTCCAACAAATATTATGATATATTGGATCGCATCTGTTTTTACAACGGACATTTGTCCTCCTAATATGGTATATATAATAACCACTATTGAAGCAATAACAAAGTTCATTTTGGAATTGCTTCCTAAAACAATCGACATGATACCGTTTAATGCCACCAGCTGACCTGCAACTACTGCTACCCATGAAATAACTATGGACAACGCAATAAGAACCTCTGCTTTTCTTCCCACAAGAATTCTCGCCACATCCGGAAGAGTATCTGCATCAAGTCCCCTTACCTTTTTTGATATAAGAAAAGCCTGTAATATAAGACCTAATGCACCAAAAATAAGCCACCACATTGCAGGAAAACCAATCTTATAAGTTGTGTCAACTAGTCCTGTAGTAGCTGATGCACCTACTATTGTCGCAAGAGTCGTCATACAGACTTTATATGTATTCTGATTCTTTCCTGCAACAGCATACTCTTTAAATGTCTTTGCCTTTCTTGAATCATATGCACCTAAGGCAATCAGTCCTGTCATGTACAAAACTATAAGCAATAATAATACTGTATTTGCCATAAAAAAAACCTCACTTACTACTTACATTTTTTCTAAACAGTGTAAGTATAATAAGTGAGGTTTCTTTTGTCAACCCATAAGTAATACTAAGGTGACACAATCCTAATTGCAGGAGGCCATTTCTATTCCTTAGAAATGTATTTATTAAGTGTGTCAACAATTGTATTCAGATTATATGGCTTTGCAATGTAATCATCTAACTGGTTCTCAAGAACTCTTTCCTTGTCACCAAACATTGCTCTTGCAGTTACTGCAATAATAGGAAGTCTCTTCTTCTTATTCTGAAGCTCTAGCTTTCTTATTTCCTGAGTAGCTGCGATACCATCCATAACTGGCATCTGTACATCAAACAACGCCGCATCATAATCTTTTTCTTTATAAAGTTCAACGGCCTTCTGACCATTATCAGCTATATCATATGAAAAACCTGCCATACCAAGGAGTTTACCGATAACCTGCTGATTAACAGGTTCATCTTCAGCTACAAGGATACGAGCATTCTTTCCACTTGGATTATTGATTGAAAATGCTGCAAGTCCGTCATCTTCTACAACAACCTCTTCGGACTTCTTAATTTCAGCAGCCTTAACAACCTTAAGAGGAATCTCAGCAATAAATGTTGATCCAATTCCCTCTTTACTCTGTACTGTGATATTTCCTCCCATAAGTTCTGTTATCTGTTTTGAGATAACAAGTCCAAGACCTGATCCACCATATTTTCTTGTATCTGATCCATCAACCTGTGAGAAACGGATAAAGAGCTTGCTCATATTGGCATCTGAAATACCAATACCTGTATCGGCTACCGCCATTCTGAGCGTTACCTTGTCATCCACATCATCAATTGCTGCAACCTTAACTCTTACACCACCATCAGATGTGAATTTGATAGCATTTGAAAGGAGGCAGTTAAGTACCTGCTGTATACGCTGTTCGTCAGCTTTAACGAGTTTTGGAATATTGTTACCAAAACTAAGATCAAGAGCAATTCCTTTGTTGTCAGCTGTAGGAACCTGAGCTGCAACTGTCTCTTCGATAGCTGATTTGATATCGCATATTTCTTCTTTGATCTTGTATTTTCCTGCCTCAAGCTTACTGATATCAAGGATATCATTGATAAGTCTGAGGAGATTATCTGCACAGTTTTTAGCAGTAAGAAGATTATCTCTATAATCCGCCTGAAGATCATCAGCCATAAGTGTAAGCTGGATCATACCCAGAATACCATTAATAGGAGTACGGATCTCATGGCTCATATTTGCAAGGAATTCGGCCTGTGTCTTATAGGCTGCATTTGCGTCCTTGATTGCCTTTGAAAGCTTTGCTTCTGTCTCTTTCTGCTCCGTTACATCGATTACTACCATATTGATATAATCAGCTTCTGATTTATACATTACTGTATTGAATACCTTGCCAAGCTTCTCCATAGTAATCTCTACATCCATCAGGTCTCCCTGTTTTGTTCCGGATGTATTATATGCTGTAAACCAAGCATTGATATCAGTAAGTACTTCTGTGTTACTGTTACCTAAAACCTTATCCTGACAATCTTCACTATCAATCCCAAAATATGATCCAAAAGTCTGATTGGTATCAACTATCTGATATCCCAATACTTCACCCGTCGGATCCGTCAAAATCTTTGCCTGAGCAAAACCAATAGGAAGATTCATAAACAATTTATGATATTTTTCATTTTTTGATTCGGCTTTACCTTTTTTTTCTCCAAATATAGTGAAAATTAGAGCAAATACAAGTGCCGTCTGAATAACCAACATAATTATTCCAATAATCTTGCTATTGGATACAACACTCACAATTCCCAATATCGCTATAAATACTGCTGCCAGAAAAGCAAGCTTACGTGGCTCCAAATCATTCAACTTGTTCATATAACCCCTCCAATAAGATCTTTTGAGCTAATTTGTACAAACATGCACATTTTTCTATTCCCTAATATATAATATTACTATATTATTTCTATTTGTTCAATGGCTTTCTTTGTAAAATATGTATATTTTTAACTATGTTTTTTGTATCTTATGCACATAATTGTGAAAATGATTAAGGAAATCATACTGATGATTCCACCTTCCATTAGTCCCTGTGGCATATATTTCATTATAATATGGTGTTTTCCTTCACCAATATTTGCCCCCAGTAGACCTTCTGCCACCTTCACAGTATTAACTTCTTTTCCGTCTGAGTAGATATGCCATCCCTCATCATAGGGAATAGAAGTAAAAAGGATCTGTTCTTCATTTAGATTAATATCTCCCTCTATTGAATCATCTGAGTAGTACGTCACCTTCATTGCATTTTTCTGAAGCTTCTCTATTACTTTTTCTTCCACATCCATATTGCATTTACTTATATAAAGTCCTATGGATCCTTCTTGCTTTGCATAAGATGAAAGTTTTATATTAAAAGTTATCCTGTCTCCAACTTTCACTTCACCCATATCAAATAACTGACTCTGATATCTGTCAGATGCTTTCTGCATATCATTTACAAGGTAATCAACCTCCTTTATACCGCTGCCCCTGATATTAGCAAGACTTCTGCCGCCATGCTTTACTGTATAAGATATTGTAATTATTGAATCCTTATTTGCATTCTTATAATGTATAAGCCTGCTATTTTCTTTATCAAGCCTTACTGTGCAGTTCTCAGCATCCACCTCATATTCTTCTCCATTAAGAGTAAATATCGGTTCATCTATACCTGACATAAGTCTGGCTAATTCATTTAACTTCTTACCCGGTGTTGAAGAAGTCTCAGCCTCCTGCCAGGCAATTACATTATGCCCTGCACCATAGGCTATAGGCAGTGCATTTTTATTTTCATAAACCCTTACTATTTCATTTTCATAACAACATTCTTCTAATTTTTCTGCACCATAGAATTCTCCAATCCTGTTATATACAAATCTAACTCCCAGTATGTCATTTACAAATGGATTTCCGCCATAGAAAAGATATTCATTGGCTCCTGTATATAATCCTATATCATTTGCAAAATCCACCATGTCCCCTCTTACTGTGGAACAAAATGTTCCAATGGAATTCATGCCATTATATGTCGTTTCATCCAACATTATATGAGATGACATATCACTTCTTACTAATCCATAACCTTTTGCAGCCGAATATATATTTACAGAATTAACAGCCCTTTCCATTTCCTCAGTATATTTTTGATAATAACCTGCTGATGCAACATCATTTTTTTTGATACCTAACGCAGCAGAAGTGATGATTTCTATGGTTATTAATATTGATAAAGCAAGAGTGGTAAAATAACTTTTTATCTTTCCTGATTTTCTCACTAAAATAGTAGCGGAATATAAAGTGATCAGGATAAATGATACCAATGCCACTGTTTTTTCAGGAATATAATCTCCTATATCCGTCTTAACTATTGCAATAATAAGTAAAACATAGGAAATTATTATGGTTGTGACCACACGCCACAGATCTGTCTGCTTTAATTTTGCAAGAGCAATATAACTTATATAAAGCTCCGTAAATATAAATACGATTGAAAATCTATTCGGGATACCATACTGATCATGGAAACCATGCCATATATAATTCAACATTTTTGTATTGAAGGAAAAGAGAAGTATTACTATAAGAATCCCTTTTCTTATCCTTTCAGCTAAAGGTATCCTATTGCTAAGCATGAAAAGTAACATTCCAAAAACTGCGATAGTTCCTGCATAAATATTGATCTTTCCATCAAAATTATCTGCATTTATATATGGAGTTAAAAAGATTGCTTTCTTCCACTGCTCTATAAAACTGCCATAATATTCAAACTTTGGAAGCTGGAACTTAGCTGATGCAGTCTTCATTATAGCAAAATACGCAGTTATAAGAGAAAATGCTGCAAGTCCCGCTGCAAGAAGCGAAGAACAGGCAAATCTTATCCCATCTGTAAAAAAGCCTTTGATATTCCTATGCCCCGTAGCAAAAAACCACAGGACAAGAAAAATACAGATTATAAAAGCAATATAATAATTGCAATAAAGGACATAGAAAAGTGAAAGGACATAAAGTCTTATATCCTTTGATCTTATCATTCTCTCATATCCAAGGATCACCAAAGGAAGGACCATTATGCAATCCATCCACATGATATTCCAGGAATAACCTACTACATAATTATTCAGCGCATATAAAAGGCCGAAAGATGCCATTAAGAAATTATTCTCCGGCTTCTTCTTTCTTCTTGAGAGCATATAAGTAAATGCCCAGGCGCTAAATGCTATTTTAAAAGCTACGAGTATTGAAAAAGCTGCCGTTGTTCCTTCTTTTGAGAAAAATATAAGAATAAGATTAAGCGGACTCGCAAGATAATAAAGTAAAAGGGACATAAAATTAATGCCTCCCCCCACCTTCCAGGTATAAAGGAAACTTCCGCCCTCCTTAAGCTTGCTTTGATAATCCGCCATAAATGGAATATATTGATGAATGCTGTCAACCTTTGTAAATGCATTTGTTCCAAAAGGTGCAACATTCCCAACTATCATTACTATGAGCATAAACACCGCTACCACCCCAAAAGATAACAGTGATGCCCAGTTTCTGAAAAGGAAATCCTTCCTTTTTTCTTTGCTGAATTTATTAACTATAAATACTTTTATCTTCTCCATTTTCCCCATATTATGCCCATCCTTGCTGTCTATTGTTCTTCGTTTATAAACTTCAATACGTCTTCCAGCTGCATATCTCCACCAAATAGTGAAAGTGCACTTCCAATAGTAACATCAACTCTTGACTTTCCAAGTTCTTTAACTTTTTTAAGATCTTCAAATGAACTGACTCCCCCTGCATAAGTTACCGGGATACCTTCATACTCTCCCAGCATACTTATAAGTTCTTCATCAATTCCTGCTTTCTTTCCTTCAACATCAACAGCATGAATAAGATATTCTGCTGCATATTTTTCCAATTCTTTTAATGTCTCTATTGTTACTTCTGTATCAGTAAACTTCTGCCACCTGTCCGTAACTATATAATACTTTCCATCTTTCTTTCTGCAGGAAAGATCTAATACCAGATGTTCCTTACCTACTTCCCTTACCATTTTATCAAGGTTTTCGTAATTTATCTTTCCATCCTTAAACACATAAGAAGTAACGATAACATGGCTTGCACCCTGTATTATAAAATGTCTTGCGTTGTCAACAGTAACTCCGCCACCCACCATAAATCCATTCATATATGCATGAAGTGCCGCCTCTGCTTCTTTCATATCCATCTCATATTCCGGAGTTCCTGAAGGGTTAAGCATTATGATATGTCCGCCCTTAAGATTATAACTCTTATACATCCAGCCATAGAAAGCTCCGCCGGCCTTTGATACAAAGTTCTTTGTTGCACCTTCTGTATCACTCAAGCTTCCGCCAACTATCTGGGTAACATTTCCATCATGAATATCTATACAAGGTCTGAATTTCATATTATCTTCCTTTCAAAAATCATATGTTACTATATTACAACTAATCATAAAAAAAAGCACTCTTTAAAAGTGCTTTTTTAGTCTTTATTGCCGGAGCATTAATATTAATCTTTGGAATCCACATATTTTTTTTGCTAACCCTTTATAGAAAAACTTTATAGAAAATTTTTGTTTATAGTTATACAATGTCTTAATACCATAAACTACACATCATAATAAGGAATCAATAGAAATGATTAAAGAAAAAAATTCAAAACTCGGGATAATACATATACTTATTGCTGCCTTCGGCTTTTCTCTTATGACTCTTTTTTTAAAACTTGCCGGAGACCTGCCTACTATGGAGAAAGCTTTTTTCAGAAATATTGTCGCTTTATTTCTGTCTGTAATCATGCTTTCCAGATCAAAAGAAAAATTTCATATAAAAAAACAAAGTTATCCCAGCCTCTTTTTCCGCAGTTTCTTCGGCACAGCCGGCCTTATCGCTAACTTCTGGGCCATCGACAGACTTGGCCTTGCGGATGCAAATATGCTTAATAAAATGTCACCATTTTTTGCCATGCTTATGTCCATTTTTATATTAAAAGAGATCCCTGATAAGGTAGAATGGTTCTCTATCATCGTAGCATTTCTTGGTGCTGTCTTAATAGTCAAACCATCTGCTGGACTCGCAAGCCTTCCTGCTTTTGTTGGATTGTTTGGAGGATTTGCTGCCGGTACAGCTTACTCGTTCGTCAGAAGAGTTACCCGAAATGGAGAACGCGGTCCTGTTGTAGTCATGTGCTTTTCACTTTTCTCGTCCATGGTAACTCTGCCCTTTATGATAATCTACTGGGTTCCAATGAGCTTAAAGCAGTTTGTATTCTTACTTTTATCAGGCACCTTTGCCATGATAGGACAGCTGAATATCACTGCCGCATATAGTTATGCCCCTGCCGCGGAAATATCTGTTTATGATTATTCCCAGGTTTTATTTGCTGCCATACTGGGCTTTTTCTTCTTTGGCGAATTACCTGATCTTTTATCATTCATAGGCTATGGCATAATAATCGGTATCGCCATAATAAAATGGCACTACACCTTAAAAATTAAAGCTAAGTCATGAACTATTTTAATCTAAATTTAATCTATAAGTGCAGGAAACTATAATGAATTTTTATCCGTAATATGCTATATTTAGGATATTCTTATGTTTTTTAGAAAATTAATCATTGGGTTAAAGGGGATAAAATGATAACTAATACAGAACTAAAAAAAAGAATTGATGTCATGTATAAAAAAGCAGATGAAATTACAACCAGCGGTATTGTTCCTGAAGGAACAATGTCGATCCGCGATATGCTTAAGTTTGATATGCTCCAGTATCTCTGCTTTTTATATGAGCCACTGAATGCCAATATAAATTTTGATGTTGAATTTGTTATGAATTATCTTTCAATGTATATGACAAAAGACAAATTTCTTTCATTCAGATATGAAAGGTGTTTAAGCAAGGAATTTATCAATACAGTTCCTAGATCTCTTACATATTTTGCAAAGTATGATCTTTCAGGCAAATCTGTCCGTGATGAAAACGGTAAAGCCAGTGCCAAAGCGTACGCTGAATTATTTGATGAGATGGGGGCTGAATTCATTGCTGATAATGGTTCTACAACTATCGAGGTTGGTAATCTTACCAATTATATGAATACAATCTATAATTATCTAAGAGATTGCAACCTTTATAATACCGGAAAACCAAATGAACCTATTTCTGCTTCCACTATTAAATCCGCCAAAAACCGCAATGATATAAGCGGAAAAATGTATGCCACCGCTAAAAATAAAACTTCAGACGGAAAGCCTATAATTACTGAAGAAGAGGATGATAAGACTCTGGAAGATTATCTTGAAGAACTCAATTCTCTCATTGGACTTGATGCTGTAAAAAATGATCTCTATAATCTGATTAATCTCATCAAGATTAAAAACATGAGAAAAGAAAGAGATATGAAGCAGCCAGATATTACTCTTCATATGGTATTTTCAGGCAATCCCGGAACAGGTAAAACCACTGTTGCCCGTCTCCTGGCAAAGATTTATAAGAAGCTTGGTGTTGTAAGCCAGGGACAGTTAGTAGAAGTTGACAGATCTGATCTTGTTGTAGGTTATATCGGTCAAACCGCTGCAAAGACAGCAGAAGTTATCGATTCAGCCATCGGAGGAATCCTCTTTATCGATGAAGCTTATACTCTTACAGCAGGTAAGGACACCAAGGACTTCGGTCAGGAAGCTGTAGATACTCTTCTTAAAAGAATGGAAGATAACAGAGACGACTTGGTCGTAATTGTTGCCGGTTACACAGATCTAATGGCGGAATTTGTTGAATCAAATCCTGGCCTTAAATCCAGATTTAATAAGAACATCTTCTTCAGCGATTATTCCGGTGAAGAGCTTAATAAGATATTCTTATCCATGTCAAAAAAGCAGGACTATACTCCTAATAAGGCCGCTGCCGAATATATACTTGATTATCTTACAAAAAGAGCTTTAAAGCATGATGAAAATTTTGCCAATGCCCGTGAAGTAAGAAACTATCTTGAAAGATGTATCGAAAGACAGGCATCCCGCCTTGTAACTTTAAGTGAAGTAACCGATGCCCAGCTTAAGACTCTTACAAAAAAGGATGTGGAAGAAGAACTTCCTCAAGATTCCTTACCAGATGAAGAATTGTAAATAATTAAAAGACCTCCACGAACATCAGTCGTGGAGGTTTTTTGTATACTAAACATCTAATTTGTCGATCATTTCCTGAACTGCCTTAGCAAAATCATCTGACTTCTTATCAGCATCTGCAAGTGATGTTCCCTTAACTCCATAGTAGAACTTAATCTTTGGCTCTGTACCTGAAGGTCTTACACAAAGCCATGCGTCATCTGAAAGATCATAATAAAGAACATTTGAACTTGGAAGTCCAGTTGGTGTAACATTTCCAGTCTTAACATCCTTAATTGTGTCATTTGAATAGTCACGTGCCTTAAGTACCTCGTATCCGGCAATCTCACTGATCTCTGTATTTCTGAGAGCTGTCATGATGCTCCTTATCTTAGCGATTCCATCGAGACCTTCCATAGTGATAGTAGTGATGGCGTCCTTCCAGTAGCCATACTTCTCATACATATCAACCATAGCATCCCAGAGAGTCTTTCCAAGTGACTTATAATATGTAGCAGCTTCGCAAAGAGCCATAGTAGCTACAACTGCATCCTTATCTCTTGCATATGTTCCGATAAGGCATCCATAACTCTCTTCAAAACCAAAGAGATATGTTCCAACACCGGTTGTCTCATAATTAAGGATTCTCTGTCCGATATACTTAAATCCTGTAAGACACTCTTCAAGCTCAACGTTATAAGCTCTGGCTACCATGTCAGCAAGATTTGTAGTAACAATAGTCTTTACAAGCTTTCCGTCTGCTGGAAGTCCCTTAACAGCAGCGGTCTGGCTGATCTCATATTCAGCAAGAAGGCTTCCTGACATATTTCCTGTAAGGCACTTATATTCACCAGACTTTGTGTCCTTTACATATACACCAAGTCTGTCTGCATCAGGGTCAGTAGCAAGAACGAGATCTGCATCCTTCTCCTTTGCTAAGTTAAGAGCAAGCTCAAATGCCTCTCTTGCTTCAGGATTTGGATATGGAACTGTAGGGAAGTTACCATCCGGCTTTTCCTGTTCCTCTACTACATAAACATTCTCAAATCCAAGCTCCTTTAATACACGTCTTACAAGCACATTACCTGTACCATGAAGAGGTGTATATACAACCTTTAATTCCTTGGCATACTTATCAATAGTATCCTGATGGATTACCTGCTTTTCAACTTCCTTGCAGTAAACATCATCAACTTCTGTTCCGATTGTGATGTAAAGTCCCTTAGCTTCTGCTTCTTCCTTAGAGATGATCTTTGCATCTGTAACTGAGATTGCCTTAACCTCATCCATGATTCCTGTATCATGAGGAGGTGTAATCTGTGCGCCATCTTCCCAGTAAACCTTATAACCATTATACTTAGCCGGGTTATGGCTGGCTGTGATATTAATACCAGCAATGCAATTAAAATGTCTTACTGCAAATGATAATTCTGGTGTAGGGCGAAGTGTATCAAATCTGTATGCTTTGATACCATTAGCTGCAAGTACGCGAGCTGCAATATCAGCAAATTCAGGAGAGAAATTTCTTGAATCATAAGCAATAGCAACGCCACGGTCCTGTCCGTTACATTTAATGATGTAATTGGCAAGTCCCTGTGTAGCTCTTGCAACTACATAATCATTCATACGGTTTGTACCAGCACCAATGATGCCTCTAAGACCAGCTGTACCGAATTCAAGATCACATGAGAACCTTTCTCTGATCTCTTTTTCATCTGCCTTGATTGCTTCTAATTCTTTCTTTGTTTCTTCATCGAAAAATGAATTATTGATCCACTCTTCATATGCTTTCATGTAATCTGACATATCTTTCCTCCGTATCTAGGTATTTCTTCACTAATGCCCCACATACATTTTTTCTAAATCAGCCTGTATTATACATTAATCTCAGGTGTTTGTAAAACCTTTTAGAGCCACTCTTTTTTAACAATCTCTATAAGTTTCTCCTTTTCGTTAAGACCTGGCTCATCCATAACACAGTCTAATAATGAGTTTAAGATTTTTCCGATCATCGGCCCCTTATCAACCCCAATATCCATAAGGTCTTTTCCTCCGATCTTAAGATCCTTAAGCGAAAGTGCATCATTGTCAGCAATGATCTTATCATGCATTTTTATAATCTCATCAAGTCTTTCCTGTTTTTCAGCCGCCTTATAATCACTCTGTCCCGCCATATCAGCCTTTCTTATTATGATATAGCTGTCAAAATACTCCGGACCCATTTTATTTAATGCACGTCTCAAGGTATTCTTCTTTATACCACCATAAATTCCATAATCATGCCAAAGCACTATACGTTTAACATCATTTATGGTAGCATTATCCATTTTAAGACGCTTTAAGATCTTTCCTGCCATCTTTTCTGATACTTCATTATGCCCTTTAAAATGATCCACTCCATTTTCATCGGTAGTGCGTACTTCCGGTTTTCCAATGTCGTGGAAAAGGGCGGCATAACGAAGCACTTTGGTGGCAGGTACATTTTTTAGCACTTCTATTATATGATGTCCCACATCATACAAATGATATGGTGTGTTCTGCTGAGTCTCCATACACTCATCAAATTCAGGCAGGATAACCTTAGTTATCCCCAGATCATAGAGTTCTTCAACCTCTTCAGGATGCTTTGATAAAAGAAGCTTTGTAAGCTCTGTTTCAATACGTTCAGCGCTTACATTTTTTAATTCTTCAGCATGTTTTGTAACAGCTTTTTTAGTCTCACTATCAATGTTAAATCCTAACTGAGCCGCAAATCTTACAGCCCTCATGATCCTTAGAGCATCTTCATCAAATCTTTCGTCGGGATTTCCTACACAACGAATGATCTTATATTTTAGATCCTCTATTCCGCCATAAAGATCTACCAGCCCCTTTGACCTGTTATAAGCCATGGCATTTATGGTAAAATCTCTTCTCTTTAAGTCCTCAGACAGATTCCTTGTAAATGATACCTGATCCGGTCTTCTGTGATCAGTATATTTCCCGTCAACTCTATAAGTAGTAACTTCATATCCCACATGGTCTAAAAGCACAGTAACTGTTCCATGCTGGATTCCTGTATCTATGGTTATCTTAAAGAGTTTCTTTACTTCTTCAGGCATTGCAGATGTAGTAATATCCCAATCCGCAGGATTTCTTCCCAAGAGGCTATCTCTTATACAACCGCCTACAGCATAAGCTTCAAATCCAGCTTCTTCCAGGTGGCTTATAATATATTCAACATTTTCAGGAATATTAATCTCTATCATATTAAAATTCCTCATCATCTATTTCATCAAATGCCTGACCTTCCGGCTCCCTGTGAAGAACAATCTCTTCTCCTGTCACAGGATGAGTAAACTCTATTCTTGTGGAATAAAGTCCAATTTCTCTAATAGCCCCTGATTTCTTTTTATCTTTTCCTTTGCTATTCTTTGCTCCCTTATTGTTTGAAGAGCTCTTTATTTTTTTACCGTATTTCTGGTCTCCATAGATTGGCATTCCATGATAAGCTAACTGGCATCGAATCTGATGATGTCTTCCCGTATGGAGCTGTATAAGAAGGTATGTAAGAGGTCCTATATCCGTATCAAGTCCGTCAAGCACTTCATATGAAAGCTCCGCCTTCTTCGCCCCCTTTGTATCTTTTGACACAATTTTAGACATATTTGTCTTCTTATCTGCTATCAAATAATCTGAAAAATCACCTTCAGGTTCATCAGGTTCTCCCATAACTACCGCCTGGTAATATTTATCTATCTGCCTGTCCTGGATCATATCAGAAAGCGCTGCTGCAGTCTGTTCATCCTTTGCAAAAAGGATAATTCCGGATACCGGACGATCCAGTCTGTTTATAACTGCAAGATAAGGCTCCTCGCCGCTGTCTGAAGTCTCAAAAAGATAATTCTTAACTCTAGAAAGCATATCCTCTTCATTTGAGTGATCAGCCTGAGAAGGAACACCATAAGGCTTTATAACAGCAATCATATATTCATCTTCATAAACTATATCTAGTCTCATCGTCTACCTCGTTTTATATACACTTTTATTCATTTGTAATTATTATATTAATCCTGAATATTATATACATCCTGAATATTATATTAATACAGTCGGTCATATTATAACATTTGCAACCAATTCTTTCTACAAAGAGGGCGAAAATGACACAAAACGGTCGCAAAGGAACGCAAAGGGACGCAAAGGGACGCAAAGGAACGCAAAGGAACGCAAAGGAACGCAAAAATAGTTGGTACGCGAAAGAGTCCCCACAGCGGACTAAACATGCCCTTTGTGAGGACTCTTCTGCATTGAATTTATACCATTTTGTTACTTTTTGCTCATTTTGCACTATATCATATTTAAAAAGTGACCATACAATAAAACATTCACCTTTTTTACTATTAGCTAACTCCACTAATAATACCACCATCGGACATACTCCGGCATCAATCACTTCTTCAACCACACCGGTTTCTTTCAAAGCCATGTAAGCATTTTCCCCGCCATGTATTTCTGTAAATTGTTTTACATTCACTTCATCATAACTGTTAGCCTTAAATTGAGTGAATCTATTTCTATAACCTTTCGAATAATAATCCTTTAATACACCCCCCAATGATTCTCCATCGGCATCTCTGTCAGTTAACAATTCAAAAATATTAGCAGCATCTACATCTGCATAAACATCAGGAATTGGAAAGTGACACTTTGTTTCTACTAATTCGGGATATTTTTCATAAATAGTATTTTCATCACAGCCTATTAAATCTTTCATCACAGCCTTAAAAGAGTCATAAGCCGCATTATCTCCGAGAACGTGTTTTGTATCTACCATAACCGTTTGAAGATCTCCAGCCCAACCACAATATGCATCTAAAATATATTCCAGATCTTACAGCATCTTCATGCCAGCCTTTTTCTTTTGAATCGCCATCATCTTCCTTGGATGTTACAGCAGAGTTTCCATTTGGATCGGTAGTATTTCCATCATCCGCTAGAACCCGGCTGTTACACCCCCCGGAAAAATAAGGCCTGCGAGTATTATCGCAACCTGTTTTTTAAATCGTCTTCTCACTTTCTTCGTGTCTCCTTTAATATAGTTTCTTTATATTCATTTTATTGAATATCACATTAAGAAATATAAGCATCTAACCAACGCTTATAAAACAAAAAACTTTTTAACAGACTTCTTACAAAATCCAGTATTTTTACCCAGAAGAAATCCTATTATTAAAAAAGCAACAAAAAAAGGGATTTTCTCCCCGAACCACATTCATAAGATGATATACTCTTATTTAACTCTGTTGTAAATAGCAAGCAAAAAAGCCTGACGCAAAATAGCAAGCAAAAGAAATCCCTCAAAGGGCATGTTTAGCCCGCTGAGGGATTTACTTTTGCGTATAAACTATTTTTGCGTCCGTCCGCGTACCTTTTTGCATCAATTGTTTAGTTCATCTCTGAAAAAATCTTCTCAGCAGATACAAGTCTTACACATACTGTAAAGAGTGTTGCTGCTGTCTTTAAATCTTCTATTGATGGATACGTTGGAGCTACACGGATATTTGAATCATGTGGATCCTTGCCATATGGCCATGTTGCACCGGCACCTGTCATCTTAACACCGGCTTTCTTAGCCTTATTTACAATTGCCTTAGCACATCCGTCTAATGCATCAAAACTGATGAAATAACCTCCTCTTGGCTTTGTCCATGTACCAATGCCAAGTCCTTCTAAGTTCTCATCAAAAATCTTTTCTACTGCTTCAAACTTAGGTCTGATGATATCGGCATGCTTCTTCATATGTTCTGTCATTCCGTGAATATCTGTGAAGAATCTTACGTGACGGAGCTGATTTACCTTATCATGTCCGATAGTCTGGTGTGTCATCTGACCCATGATATCCTCAAGGTTATTAAGTGAAGTTGCAAGAGCTGCGATACCACTTCCTGGGAATGTGATCTTAGATGTTGAAGCAAATTTATAAACCATATCAGGATTTCCTGCTCTCTTACACTCTGCAAGGATCTCAATAAGGTAATCCTGCTTATCATCATAAAGATGATGGATGCCATATGCATTATCCCAGAAGATTCTGAAATCCTTTGCTGCAGGCTTAAGTCTTGCAAAACGTCTTACAGTCTCATCGCTATATGAGTATCCCTGAGGATTTGAATACTTAGGTACGCACCAGATACCTTTGATTGCTTCATCTTCTGAAACAAGCTTTTCTACCATATCCATATCAGGACCATTTTCCGACATAGGAACTGGAATCATTTCTATTCCGAAATACTCTGTGATTCCAAAATGTCTATCATAACCAGGAACTGGACATAACCACTTAACTTTATCAAGTTTGCACCATGGTGTATTTCCCATGATACCGTGTGTGAAAGCACGAGCAACAGTATCATACATAACATTAAGAGATGAGTTGCCATAGATAATGATATTATCCGGATTGTTCTCCATCATATCACCAATAAGCACCTTAGCTTCATTGATACCTGTAAGTACTCCATAATTACGGCAATCTGTTCCATCTTCGCAAATAAGATCTGCTGATGAATTAAGAGCGTCCATAAGTCCCATAGAAAGGTCAAGCTGCTCACGGCAAGGCTTTCCGCGACTCATATCAAGTGAAAGGTCCATATCCTGGAATCTCTTATATTCCTTTTTAAGGGCTTCAATCTCGATACCAAGTTCTTCTCTTGTCATATCTCTGTATGCTTTCATATCTTTTCCACTCCTGACTAAATTTTTATATTACTACTTTTCGCATTATATCACGAAAATTTTGTTTTTCCACTATTTTCTTTAATTTTTAGCAAAATCTATAATTTTTGCTTAAAAAAATAAAGTTATATGCACAAATGAAACCTCTTAAGGTTAAAGTCACCTGTGTGCGATAATTAATAAAATTCAACTCTGGACGTAAAAAACCGCGGATGTGTTTAACCATCCGCGGCTTTTATATTAAAATTCAGTTTTTATTATAACTGAGGACCTGCAGCAACAAGGGCCTTACCAGCTTCATTTGTTGTGTACTTAACAAAGTTCTTCTGGAATCTCTCAGCAAGATCCTTAGCCTTTGCTTCCCACTCTGAAGCATCAGCATATGTATCTCTAGGATCAAGAATCTTAGGATCAACTCCTGGAAGTTCTGTAGGAACTTCGAAATCGAACATAGGAATCTTCTTTGTAGGAGCAGTCTTGATATCGCCGTTAAGGATTGCATCAATGATACCACGTGTATCCTTAATTGTGATTCTCTTTCCTGTTCCGTTCCAACCTGTATTTACAAGGTAAGCCTTAGCGCCATTTGCTTCCATCTTCTTAACGAGCTCTTCAGCGTACTTTGTAGGATGAAGCTCAAGGAATGCCTGACCGAAGCAAGCTGAGAATGTAGGAGTTGGCTCTGTGATACCACGCTCTGTACCAGCAAGCTTAGCTGTGAATCCTGAAAGGAAGTAGTACTTTGTCTGCTCTGGTGTAAGGATTGATACTGGTGGAAGTACTCCAAATGCATCAGCTGAAAGGAAGATTACGTTCTCAGCAGCAGGACCAGCTGAAACCTTATTTACTTCAGCAGCAATGTTATTGATGTGTGAGATAGGATATGATACACGAGTATTCTCTGTAACGCTCTTATCATCGAAATCAATCTTTCCATCAGCAGCTACTGTTACGTTCTCAAGAAGAGCATTTCTCTTGATTGCATTGTAGATATCTGGCTCAGACTCCTTATCAAGTCCGATAACCTTAGCATAGCAACCACCTTCGAAGTTGAATACACCGTTGTCATCCCAACCGTGCTCATCATCACCGATAAGACGACGCTTTGGATCTGTTGAAAGTGTTGTCTTACCTGTTCCTGAAAGACCAAAGAAGATAGCTGTGTGCTTTCCTTCCATATCGCAGTTAGCTGAGCAGTGCATTGAAGCAATACCCTTAAGTGGAAGATAGTAGTTCATCATTGAGAACATACCCTTCTTCATTTCTCCGCCATACCATGTATTGATGATAACCTGCTCACGGCTTGTGATGTTAAATGCTACGCATGTCTCTGAGTTAAGACCAAGCTCAGCATAGTTTTCAACCTTAGCCTTTGAAGCATTGTAAACTACGAAATCTGGCTCGAAGTTAGCAAGCTCTTCTTCTGTAGGAACGATGAACATGTTCTTTACGAAATGTGCCTGCCAAGCAACTTCAACGATGAATCTAACTGCCATTCTTGTATCAGCGTTAGCACCGCAGAATGCATCAACTACGAAAAGTCTCTTGTTAGAAAGTTCTTTCTTAGCAAGTTCCTTAACTGTTGCCCATGTCTCTTCTGTCATTGGATGGTTATCGTTCTTATACTCATCTGAAGTCCACCATACAGTGTCTTTTGAGTTCTCATCCATAACGATATACTTATCTTTAGGTGAACGGCCTGTGAATACACCTGTCATAACATTAACTGTATCAAGTTCTGTGTTCTGACCAACTTCGTATCCTTCGAGACCTTCTTTTGTCTCTTCCTCGAATAATAATTCATAAGAAGGATTGTAAACAACCTCAGTTGTTCCTGTAATGCCATACTTTGTTAAATCGATGTTTGCCATTAAACTAAACCTCTTTCTTTTTATTTTTATATTTAAAACTTTCTTTGGGGATTGTCCCCTATCGAGTTTCATATACCGAACCTAATTATAACCATTAGAAACTTTAAAATCAATACGACAACAGTACCAAAACAGCAAAATTGTCCCAAAAATGGCTACTTTCAGCGTATAAATTACAACCTGTTACTGTTTTTCAATGATGTATTTATCAACTACTTTTGTGAGCACATCATACTTAACAGGACCTGCGTCAAGAACTACCTTATGGAAGGCGATAGGGTCAAACTTATCTCCAAGATAATCTTCTGCCTTTTCTCTTTGCTCAAGCATTTCATAATAACCCATTGAATAGCTGAGATATACTGCAGGATCACCCTTAACTATTTTAAATATTTCCTCTACTCCGTCAGAACCGAATCCGCTTGATGTCATATAATCTGAAACATCTTCAACTGTCCATCCTTCGTAGTTAACTCCAAGATCGATTCTTCCATACAATAAGTAACCCAGACTTTCATTTATTACTGAAATCTTTCCAAGTTCCTTCTTATATTCTGAACCGCCAAAGTCATATAAGTACATCGCTTCATAACTTGAATAAACAGCCCAGCCTTCCATATAACCTAACTCATTTCCAAGTGATCTTACTGGATGTGGGTTAGTTGACATGAAATATGCGTTCTGATACATATGACCAGGACAACCTTCGTGAGCGAGTGTATTCCAAAGTGTATCTGTATTCTTACCATTTACTCTGATGATGTTATGATCCTGATCATCAATAGCAGGAGACATGTAATATGCAAGTGTAGAACCCATTACTTCTTCAAGACTCTTTGGAAGATAGTCAACATCATAATTGATCTTATTCATTCTTGGATACTGAGCCATATAATCATTCATAAGACCATCGATCATTTCACGAGGTTCTTTATCTTTCTCTGCATCAAAAAGTGTGTCATAATTTTCTGAAAAATATGAATACGCATCAGGATTAACTGTTACTAAAACACCAAGGGCAGAGATTGCTTTCTTCTGTCTTGTTTCAAGGTCATCTATCATTTCTTCAGGTGTCTTCTCTGAACCGGTATATACCTTAAGAAGATGCTTATAATACTCGATACCCTCATCTCCATATCCGCACATACCTGAATCATTTTTACCAGTACCTTTAAGCTTTGCCATACTGTCCTTGATATTGTGAAATGTAGGTAAAATGTATTTCTTTACAGCTTCTGCATCTTTCTTCTTAAAATCCTCTTTTTCAGCATCTGTAAGGAAATCAACCTTATCAAGGTTATCATTGAAGCATGTAATAAGGAAATGTTCATCACCTTCATTTGCAAGGAATTCGTCACACTGCTCGATCACCGCATCAATGTTTTCATCACTCATCATAAAACCGGCAGCTGCCTTCTCATTTTCAAAGTCGATCATAGACTGAACATAGCCAGGGATCTGTCCAAGGACTGCGATGTAGTCCTCAACATCCTTCTTATCATCAAATCTATAATGAGTTAAGTTAGTACCAATATTTCCCTGGAAGCCTCTCATATATGAAAATGGCTCATAGAACTGTCTATACTCATATGTATAAAGGTTATCTTCTAAGCTTGATTCTAACCAGAGATAATCAATATACTGTGCTTCTGTAAGCTTTGCATCCTTAAACTTATGAAGTTCATCTAATTTCTTTTCTGTTTCTTCTTTTTCCTTTTTAAATGCATCTTCGCTAAGATCTGCATCACCCACGGTTGCAACTGGAGGTTCTACTCCAAACTTACTGCCATCTTTTACAAGATAATTATATGATAATGTATCAGCTGTAACAGCTTCTTTAAAATAATCATCAAGGAATTTATTGAATTCCTCATTATCTTTACTGGCAAATTTCATATCTACAAAAGTCCTGTCAAGAGTAGCTTCCCCTGAATGTACTTCCTCTGTTGGCTCCTCTGTAGCGGTAGTTGCCTCTGTTGTTACAACGCTCTCTGTTGTTTCTTTTTCTTTTTTCTTGCCACAGCCACTTAATCCAAGCATCATGGACGCTGCGAGTATCACAGCTGTAACTTTCTTTAACTCGAATTTCTTCAAAATTAAAAAACTCCTTTTCCCATATTTTTTCAGTTCCTTCAAAAAAACTAAAATCCTCTACATTTTATAACATAAAAAGAGAGTCTGCAATCATGAACTACAGACTCTTTCTTTTATTCTTATTATAAGACTTTAATTGTCTTTTTCTTTATAATGATGAGCCTGTTCAAGCATCATGCTCTTCACCTTCATCAGTCTGACCTGAGTACTTCTCTCGTTCTCATCCAGCTTCATGGTGATATATCTGATTCCTTCCTTTGTCTCAGGAATTATAACATGTTCAAGAGCATTAACTCTTCGTCTCGTCTTTTCGATCTCTGCCGCCATAAGCTGACATGATTTTTCAACTTCTGCAAGTTTTAACATATCCGGAAAGATATCAGCAAGTGATGTGACTGCATCATCCAAATCACCTGATGTATACGCATAACCGTAAGAATAGATATCATTTTCATCGGCGGACTTCATCTTAAAATCAAAGACCGGTATATCGACACTCATAACATTCTTTTTCCCCTGAATAAGGCTAGCTTCCTGTTTAGGTGCCATAAGTGATGTACGAAGAATCTCATCAGACATTCCTGCCTTAGCAAGTACAAAATTGCTATTGGCAGCCTTTATCCCTGCCTCGACTTTCTTTCTGAGTTCCATATCAACCTTAACAAGTTCAAGGAACTCTCTCATAAGCTCATCTCTTTTATCCTTAAGAAGTCTATGGCCCTTAACTGCTGTTCCAAGTTTTTTCTTAAGACGGGTGAGCTCCATTCGGGTAGGATTTACCTGTACAGATGCCATCCTATCCCTCCTTATTTGTCATAATACTCATCGAGCATCTTATCATTAATTCTCTTAAGTTCTGATCTAGGAAGCAGACGAAGAAGATCCCATCCAATATTAAGAGTCTCTTCAATATCTCTGTCTGCTCTGTATCCCTGAGATACATATTCCTTTTCAAATGCATCAGCGAACTTAGCATAGAGAAGGTCAATATCTGTAAGCGCTGCTTCACCAAGGATGACCATAAGTTCCTTAGCTTCCTTACCACGGGCATATGCAGCAAAAAGCTGGTTCATGGTAGCCGCATGGTCTTTTCTGGTCTTTCCTTCACCGATACCCTTATCCTTAAGACGAGAAAGTGATGGAAGAACATCGATAGGAGGGGTGATACCCTTACGATAAAGTTCACGTGAAAGGATGATCTGTCCCTCTGTGATATATCCTGTCAAGTCAGGAATTGGATGTGTCTTATCATCTTCCGGCATTGTAAGGATAGGAATAAGTGTTATAGAACCATTCTTACCTCTCTGACGTCCTGCTCTCTCATACATCTGAGCAAGGTCAGTGTACATGTAACCAGGATAACCTCTACGTCCAGGAACTTCCTTTCTGGCAGCTGATACTTCACGAAGTGCATCTGCGTAGTTAGTGATATCTGTCATGATAACGAGAACATGCATGTCCTTTTCAAAAGCAAGATATTCGGCTGCAGTAAGTGCCATATGAGGTGTAGCTATACGTTCAACCGCCGGATCATTTGCGAGATTTATAAAAAGTACAGTTCTGTCGATGGCACCACTTTCACGGAATGATTCCTCAAAGAAATGAGCCTCTTCGAATGTAATACCCATAGCAGCAAATACTACGGCGAACTGTTCGTCTGTTCCTTTTACCTTTGCCTGTCTTGCAATCTGAGCAGCAAGCTGGGCATGTGGAAGACCTGAAGCTGAGAATATTGGCAGCTTCTGTCCACGAACTAAAGTATTAAGACCATCAATAGCCGATACCCCGGTTTCAATGAATTCTGAAGGATAAGATCTTGCTGCAGGATTCATTGGAAGACCATTTATATCCATTCTTGCATCAGGGATTATCTCTGGTCCGTTATCTATTGTTCTTCCAAGTCCATCAAAGACACGACCGAGCATATCTCCCGATACCCCCAGTTCCATTGTATGTCCAAGGAATCTAACCTTACTACTTTCTAAGTTGATACCAGTTGAAGCTTCGAAAAGCTGAACTAATGCATCGGTTCCATTAATCTCAAGAACCTTACATCTTCTCTTTTCTCCGTTAGAAAGTTCAATCTCGCCGATCTCATTGTACTTTACATCTTCAACACCTTTAACAAGCATAAGAGGTCCGGCTACTTCCTGTATTGTACGATATTCCTTTGGCATGATCACTCCTCCTTTCCAACAAGACTTGCAGCTTCACGGACTACTGCATCATGAACTTCTTTATATTTTGCGTCAATATCTTTCTCTTCTGTATATTTGAAACGACCGATATCTTCACGAGTCTTCATTTTAACTACACTATTGATACTTGCTCCGTCTTTAAGGACCTTATTACCCTCTTCATAGAAGAGATGTACTAACTTCATCATATAGAACTGCTTCTTCATTGATGTATAAGTATCTATCTCATCAAATGAATTCTGGTGAAGGAAGTCTTCACGTATAGATCTTGCAGCTTCCATCTTAAGACGGTCAGCTGGAGATAATGCATCCATACCTACCATCTTAACGATCTCATTAAGAGATGCTTCTTCCTGAAGTAAAGCCATAAGTTCCTGTCTAAGAGGCATCCACTCTGAATCAACATTCTTATCAAACCATTCACCCATATCATCAAGATAAAGCGAATATGAATTCAGCCAGTTGATAGCCGGGAAATGTCTCTGATATGCAAGAGATGAATCCAGTGACCAGAATACCTTAACTATACGAAGTGTAGCCTGAGATACCGGTTCTGAAATATCACCACCTGGAGGAGATACGGCACCGATAGCTGAAAGTGCACCTTCCCTTTTGTCTTTACCAAGAGCAACAACATGTCCTGCTCTTTCATAGAACTGAGCAAGACGTGAAGCAAGATATGCTGGATATCCTTCTTCACCTGGCATTTCTTCAAGACGACCGGACATTTCACGAAGTGCTTCTGCCCAACGGCTTGTTGAGTCTGCCATAAGAGCTACTGAATAACCCATATCTCTGAAATACTCAGCTAATGTGATACCTGTATAAATAGATGCTTCACGGGCTGCTACAGGCATATCTGATGTATTTGCGATAAGGATAGTTCTCTTCATGAGAGACTCTCCTGTCTTTGGATCCTTAAGTTCCGGGAACTCATTAAGAACGTCTGTCATTTCATTTCCACGTTCTCCGCATCCGATATAAACAACGATATCTGCATCTGCCCATTTAGCTAACTGATGCTGTGTAACTGTCTTTCCTGATCCGAATGGTCCAGGGATAGCTGCAACACCGCCCTTTGCAATAGGGAAGAAAGCATCAATAACTCTTTGTCCTGTTACAAGAGGAGTCTTTGGTGGAAGCTTCTTTAAATATGGACGTCCACGACGTACAGGCCACTTCTGCATTAAAGTAAGCTCCTTATCACCTTTATCTGTTTCTACAACACATACAGTCTCTTCAACTGTATATGTTCCGCTTTTTATTGATTTGATCTTACCTGAAATACCATAAGGAACCATGATCTTATGAAGAACAACTGATGTCTCTTCAACTGTTCCTATGATATCTCCCGCCTCAACTTCTTCACCAACATTCGCTGTGGCTTTAAACTCCCACTTAGCCTCTCTGTCAATTGATGGAACATCGATACCTCTTGCAAGAAGATTTGAATTTGTTGATTCAAGTATCTTTGTAAGCGGTCTCTGAATACCATCATATATAGAACCTATAAGACCAGGTCCAAGTTCAACTGAAAGTGGAGCCTCTGTATCTTCTACAGGTTCACCAGGTCCAAGACCTGATGTCTCTTCATATACCTGGATTGATGCTTCGTCACCGTGCATCTCTATTATCTCGCCGATAAGACGTTCTTTACTAACACGAACAACGTCATACATATCAGCATTTCGCATTCCTGTGGCAATTACCAGAGGTCCTGCTACTTTTTTAATCTGTCCAACTACGCTCATGGAGCTTTAATCTCCTTCCTATTAATCTTTTCCATTGAACAGAATGTCTGATCCAACTGCCTGCTCAACTGATTTATGAACTCCTCTAAGCCCTTCACCTGTATTTCCCTTTACACCAGGAATAAGGATGATGGCCGGAGTCATCATTTCTTTATATTTAGCTATTTCCTTTGTAAGTACTGAAGCTGTTTCTTCTGTAACGTATATTATTCCGTATCCGCTGCTGGTAAGGCTTTTAAGCATTCTTGATGCCTCTTCGGGATCATCAACTGGAAATGTATCAAGTCCCAGTGCAGCAAATCCATAAATGGAATCATAATCACCAAGAACTGCAATCTTATTATCCATACATCTTCCTTACCCTTTCTCTTATGGTTTCCTCAGGGAATCCATTCTCTTTTGCTGTTACGATGATTCTTACTGTTCTTATCTCATTTTGTCTTGCGAGATAATAAGCAACTACAGGACCACTTCCCATAGTATTATGCTTTTCTCCCATAAGACCTGACATAATATGGTCATCGCACCATTTTTCAAATGAGGAATATGATTCCTTGATGGCATTTACAGCATCACCATAACCTTTCTTTTCAAGGAAGCTATATACAGCTTCAAGGCTGTCGGCTGCTGCATCTGCAAGTTTTGATACATCCAGTGACTGACAGGGAGCAAGTGCTTCCTCAAGGAAGCTTCTTTTTCTCTTTGTAGATGCTGCTCTTACAGCAATCTTAATATCAGCCATTGCAACCTTTGATTCCGCATAATCAGAAATGAATTTATCCCTAGATTGCTTTGCCACTGCTTCTGTTGCATCAAGACAGGCTCTGTCTACCATGATATCCAATCTCTGGCCATCTCTTGTAGTAAGCATTAATTCCTTTGCTTTAGCTGCAACCTTTCTCATATGCTCCGGAAGCTTTTCATAATCATTTTCCTTAAGGACCTTAAGAAGCATTTCGCCTGAAAGATCATCTAAGCTATAAAAAGCCTTCATATCTTCATTCGCTGTGCACACTTCCTTTATGGCAGCCTTAAGATTATGATATTTCTTATCATAAGAAAGCACATCTATTATGGATTCATCAACTTTAAGACTTTCAAGGATATTTCCTACTTTTTTCTCTTCTGCTGAAAAAACTTTATCTATATCATTTTCTGAAGAATCACTGCCCCAGCCTTTTTCTTTTATAAACTGGAGTATATCTTTTTTATCCTTCATTCCGATAAGTGTCTGGATATCTGTATCGGAAAGAAGTGACTTTTCTTTTACACGGATACTGGCAACTGCATATATATAATCTGCATTCTTCATATCGCCTTCTCCTTTACCAAAGAACCTTATTTACTACATCCACTAAATGCTCTCTATTTTCATCGAACACTGATTCAATTGAGGAATTGATCTCGATTCGTCCATATCTAAGGACAAGTCCTCCATCAATATCTACTTCTTCATTAGACATTGTGAGGCTTCCACCTTTTTTCTTTGCTATTTCGTCAGCTCTTTCAATAAAGTCAACAGACACTCTGGACTTATCCTTCTTATTCAGCAATACTTCACCCTTTTCTCCTAATGCTGATTTCTCTATCATTGAAAGAAGTAATTCAGTATAATCTGAATCTGACTTGTTAAGGAGCTTATCTTTTGCCTTAGCGAGAACTGACTCGATGATCTCCTGTTTTTCTTTTAAGATACGAAGTTTTAAAACCTGTTCTTTTTGAGAAGCGGTTCTTCCATCTTCAATCTTTTCAGCCTTTTCTCTTACAGCCTTCTGCTCTTCTGAAAATATACGGCACTCTTCTTTAGCATTATTTAAAATTGCTTCTGCTTCTTTTTTTGCTGTTTCAATAATCTCGGCAGCCTTCTTTTCAGCATCTAAAGCAATTGCTTCAGTTATTTTTTCTATTCCTGCCATACTTTTTCTCCTATTGATCCTTATTATTTCAAAATATTTGTTACAGATAAGATTGAAATAAGAAGTGCGAGAATAGCATATGTTTCAACCATTGCTGGGAAAAGCATAGCCTTACCGAACTGATCAGGCTTCTTTGCTACAACTCCGATTGATGCAACTGATGTCTTACCCTGATAGATAGCTGAGATAAGTCCAACTACAGCTATTGGAAGGCAAGCTACGAAAAACGCAAGCCCCTGCTTTGTTGTAAGCTCTGCAATACTTCCTCCCAGAAGTCCGATCTGTGAAAGAGCGATAAATGTAACAAGAAGACCATAGATACCCTGTGTACCTGGAAGAAGCTGAAGGATAAGAACCTTAGCAAACTGATTTGGATCCTCTGATACTACTCCTGCTGCCGCCTGACCACCCATTGCTACTCCGAGTGCTGAACCTACACCTGCGAGAATTGTTGCAAGTGCTGCTCCTATTAATGCTATTACAACTCCTGTTGTCATGAAATTAATCCTCCTTTATTTCTACATATCTATTGATTGTCTTAAATGGTTCAAATGGCTTTCCTCCGCCATCATAGAACTTTCCAAAGAACTCAACATACTGAAGACGATTTGTATGAACATATGCTCCAAGTAAGTTGATAAGTATATTAAGTGTATGTCCAAGTATGAACACTACTATAAATATGACAGCCCCCACCGGACTATTTCCATTCATGCTGGCCATCATATTGATAACATTTGCTATAACACCTGTTGCAAGTCCCAGCGCCAGAAGTCTTGAATATGAAAGTACATCTGACAGCCAGCCTGTAACACCATATATATCATATGCGCCCAGGGCAATTCTGAGTCCCCAGTTCTTATTTGCTCTTCCTGACATAAGAAGTATTATCGCAAGTCCCGCTATTGTAATTACCTTTGAAGCAGTTACAAGAGCTGGTGCAAACACTATCTGTCTTCCTGCAATTGAAGCAAAGATACTTGATGGAAGAAGCATAAGTACAAGGCCTGTGATAAAGAGATACCAGGAAATGATATCTGATACAAAACCTATAACATCATGATTCTTAAGGTACTCATAACCCTTCATGGCAAGACCTGCATAAAGGTGAATGAGTCCAAACAGCATACAATATATAAGAAGTTTCATTGGATTCTCTAATGGTGCAAACCAGATAGGTTTAAGAACCTGTTCTGTTGCCGGAACTCCAAAGAAAGTATGTGCAATTACATCTATTGCGTCTCCGAAGAATCCACCATACATAAATCCCCAGAATGTAGTCGAAAGACCACACCAGAAAAAGAGCTGTATCATCTTCTTTAAACCTGTTGCGATTCTCTTATGCTTTATAAGTACTACCGCACAAATAATAGACATCACAAGTCCATATCCTGCATCTGAAAGCATCATACCGAAAAAGAATACATAGAATATAGACATTACAGTTGTAGGATCAACTCTTCCATGTTGTGGAAGTCCATATGATTCAAGTACGCCTTCTGTACAAGCAGAGAACTTGTTATTTTTTAATACAACTGGTTCATTTTGAACCTCTTCTTCGGAAATCTCTTCATACTCAACGACCACGTCGTATTTCTCTTCCAATGCATTTTTAATAGCATCAGCCTTCTCCTTCTCTACCCAGCCTTCGATAAAGAAAGCATTCTTTGACTGAGGGATAGTACCAAGAATACGATATTTTTCTGATCTTGTTCTGAAGTAATCCGCCGCTACTTTAAAGGTTTCTATGTTATGTGTCATCGAATCCAGTTCCTTTTTGTAGCCTTTGATCTTTTCTTCTTCTGCCTTAATTTCTTTACGTCTCTTCTCAATCGCCAGTTCCGGAACACGATGTGTCAGATATGGAAGTTTGATATATCCTTCACTTCTCATATTCTCTTCCACTTTATCAGCTATACTGTTATGTGCTATCACACATACATTAGATACCTGATTATCCACACCCAGTACCTTTACAGTAACAGGCTGCTCATCCTCCATGTCCTTTACGGCAATGTTGATCAGTTGCTCTTCAGTTAAAAGCATTGGAAAACTACCGATAAAGATCTTGGTAGTTTTAGTCTTTTCACTGTTAAGCGGAATATCAAGGCTCTGCCATGGCTTAATAGAAGCAATCTTATTTTCTTTTCTGATGATAGTAGCTTCACTCTCACTTATACTTTTTTCAAGTGCAAGTACCCTGTTCATCTGAGAATAAAGTTTCTGCCGCTGGCTTATAACCTCATCCCATTCAGATTTTAAGATTAGCTTATTTTCAAGATTAAGTAACGCTTTCTGTCTCTTAGTGTCATATTTTTTAAGAAGTTCTATTGCATGTTCAAAGTCATCAGCAATCTTCTGATATCTGACCTTGTCGCCAGCCGTATCCATCTTATCAAATAATTCATCAGCCGATTCAGAAATAGCTACTTCCACGGCACCAGTTCCTTGCAAGAATTCCAGTACCTTCTTACGGTCTTTCTTAAGTCCGTAGATACCGATTCTTTGCATTTCTACTATTGCCACTGAAAATACCTGCCTTTCCTATTCTTTTTTATAAACAAGCAGTTATGACTGCATCTATAGCAGCTTCTTCTTTACTGCCGGCTTTCTTTTTTAATTCTGCTGCTTTTTGATCAGCATCTTTTCTGGCTGAAAGAAGATGTTCTTCTCTCTTCTTCTCAAGATTCTCTAAATCTTTCTCTTTGTCAGCCTGAGCTTTTTTTCTAGCATCTTTGATTAACTTGTCAGCTTCTTCTTTAGCCTTACTAATAATCTTTCCAGCTTCTTCTCTTGCTGCCTCAAGCTTTTCATCAGCTGCTTTTTCTGCAGTACCAACTGCATTCATTGCATCTAAGATCACCTGTCTCACTCCTTTACTTTTATTTAGAGTTAAACTCTATATAAAAACCACATGTTCCATTATAGTTTCAGGATAATATGTGATTCAATGGTACAAAACCCGCTAAATGTTACCCTCATTACCACAAAAAGCCTTATCTGTTACCTTTTATTCCTGGGGCGATCATTCATTTAATATAAATTTATCTATTACTTCTGCTATTCCATCATTATCATTTGAAGCAGTAATATAGTTAGCAGCCTCTTTAACTGCTTCCTGCGCATTTTCCATTGCAACACCTACCGCTGCATATCTCACCATGGAAATGTCATTAAATCCATCTCCGCAGCAAATGGTATTCTCATATTCAATACCAAGCGGTCCTATTATCTTTGCAAGAGTAGTTGCCTTATCTATTCCCTTAGCCATTACTTCAACAAAAAATGGTTCTGAACGTAAGATATTTAATTCATCTCCATATATTTCCTGAAGTTCTAACATATGCTTTTCCGAAACCTGAGGATTATCAGTCATTAAAAGTTTATATGGATCATAATCAATGACATTCACGAAATCCTTTACTGCAGCTATAGATAAACCTGTAAGATCAGATTCTAATCTTAAGAATTTGGTTATTTTATCTGCAGCATAAATCTGTGGAAATGTTCCCTTGTCCATATCTTTTGAATATGTTCCAATGCCCATCTCATGTTCTTTGGCATAACGATATATGCCTTCCACATATTTTCTAGGAAGCCTGTGCTCATAGATATCTTCTCCAGTGGCACAGTCAACAACCCTTGCTCCGTTAAATGTTATGGTATAGCCACCATATTTTTTAAGTTCCAGCTCATCTACATAACGCTGAACTCCCGGAGTTGGCCGGCCTGAAGCGATCATCACCATATGTCCAAGTTCAAGTATTTCCTTGATCTTTTCTTTTGTTTTTGGAGTTATTTCTTTTTTCGAATTTGTCAGTGTGCCATCAATATCCAGCACAAGAAGTTTTTTCTTCATATCTTCCCTCTTATTTCATTGAACATTCTGTTTGAGTATACCACATTATGACACAAAATAGACACTTTTTTTGTCTATTTTAGTAAATTTTCTACGTATTTTTTCTTCTTTATGTTGCATTATGCCTACTGATGCACGTTAACAAATCACTTTCTTTGATCATTAGCCAAAAAAGAAACCCCTGGTTTAACAAAATCATTAAACCAAGGGTTATATAGAAAATTTTATGAGGGCTTTTTTATGAAGGGCTGGCGACTCGCGCCAGCCTATATTTAATGGGAGGGGTGGGGGGAGGGCTGGCACCCGAGGGCCAGCCTATATCTATATATGATGGGGGGAGGGTTTTAAAGCTCATCAGACTGGGAAATAGGTCTTTGAAGAGCTATCTCAAGGTTACCATTCTTTGTTCTAAGTTCATCCACCATTTCCTTTACAGAAGTTCCTTTACTAAGAAGGACCCTGTATCTAAGTTTATATAAACTACCCATATTAGCAGTTTTTACTTCTTCAAGTTCATATGAAATAAGATATTTACTTAATATCTCATCAAATTTACCTTCAAAATCAAGATTCTCAGGAACCTGTATCTTAAGAATACGCTCTTCCTTCTTCATGCTGCTGAAATCTGCTACAGTAAGGATCAGCATGATAACAGAAATGCAGACCGCAGCTAAAACTGCCATTCCGATATAACCCATGCCGGTTGCAAGTCCTACTGCCATTACAAGGAATATTGCAGATATTTCCTGACCTTTACCAGCCGCAGATCTGAATCTTACCAGACTGAAAGCTCCAGCCACAGCAACACCGGCACCTATATTTCCATTTACCATCATTATAACTATCTGTACTATTGCAGGAAGGACTACGAGACTTATAAGAAAACTCTTTGAACACTGATTATTGATCCTATATATAAAAGCAACAAACAGGCCACAGAGTATGGATGTAAGAGATGCTATAAGAAGCTGTTCTCCGGTTAACTGGGTTGTTGTAAAAATCGTTTCAAAAATACTAAGCATAGCATGCACCTCCTCTTTTTAATCTCTCTCTTCTTTCACTGTAGATAAAACTCTTTTCTTTTTCATATTCTTTTACCATTTCTTCTTCTCTTTCTATTCCTATCATTTCCAGATAACCTCTTCCATATTTTGAAAAAGATATAGGAAATATACCTAATTCACTAAACATTTTAGAAAGTTCTATTGGAAATGCATTTCCAATCTTTACTTCCATAAGATGCTGTCCTTTCTCTAATATTTCTCTGCCATAATTACCTTTCTTTAGCGACAGATCCTTAGTCCTCCAGGTTATGTCCTTATCAAAAGTTATCCTAAGTTTAGGATCTTCTACTCCTGCCATGGCAATCCTTTTATAACAGATTGCCATCTTAGGAGCTATTCCCGGATACATTTCTAAAAAGCTATCTATTTCACGTCGTATCTGGGATCTATCTAAAAGCGCCTCTTTTTCTCCATTTAAGTAATCCACAGCTGTCTTATATGGCGCTGATATTCTTCTTTTATAAACTATTCCATCAAACTTCTTCTTTATTTCTATAAAACTTTTACTATCTTCTGATGCTGTACCATAACTTCTTAGTCTTAATTTTTCTTTATATAACGGCTTATCTAAAGAAGTCTGTATCACGTCGAATTTTTCTGTGTCATAATATATATTTAAAATATCTGTTTCTCCATATCCATCAACTTCGGCATATCCCTTTAGAAAATTTCTAAGATCTTTATACTGTTCATAGGAAAGGAGATATTTTACTTCTTTTCTTTTAAATACATCCTGAAAATCACTCATTTAAACACCCTTTCTTCTCTTGATGGATTTACTATATAATCTTAAACTTAAAAAAAACTTAAAAAAAATAGACAGGAAAACCTGTCTATTTCTTATCCCGTGATTTTTATTTACTTACCTTTTTAAGATGTTTCTCATCATGATTATATATAGCCTTTAATATTATTGGTGTAATGATAGAACTTGTTATGATAAGAAGTATAACTGCTGTAAAAAACTTACTCTCCATCATTCCTGCTTTAAGGCCACGCTGTGCAACGATAAGAGCAACTTCTCCTCTGGTCATCATACCTACTCCAATCTTTAAAGAATCGGTATTATTATACTTAAGAAGTTTTGACATAAAACCACATCCCAAGATCTTTGTAAAAAGACCTACAACTACAAAGCATGCTGCAAATAAGAGAACCGTAGTATCTATCTCTTTCAAATTAGTCTGCAGACCTATACTTGCAAAAAATACCGGTCCAAAGATCATATATGAATTTATATCCATCTTTCTTTCAATATAAGATGAATCATCAAGAGAACTAAGTATAACACCAGCACAATAAGCACCTGTGATATCTGCTACTCCAAAATATTTATCCGCAACATATGAAAGTGCAAATGCCATTGCAAGCCCAAGGATCGGGATTCGTCTTGTATGTGGATATCTCTGATCAAGCTGTTTCATGATAAGGAACACACCATATCCCACTACAGCAGCAAGCATAAAGAAGAGTACTGTCTTAACAGCTACCATACCAAGATTACTTGATGGGTCTTTCAGACTTATAACACCTGTAAGTACAAGGATACCAATTACATCATCTATAATTGCTGCGCTCATGATGGTAGTACCAACTTCTGTTGATATCTTGCCTAATTCACGAAGAGCCTGGACAGTTATACTAACTGATGTAGCAGTAAGTATGGTTCCGATAAAGACTGCATGAAGGAATTTTTCACTTCCAAATGGTGCAAATCCATAAAAACACATAAAAAGGATCGTTCCACCGATAAGTGGCACCACAACACCAAAGCAGGCTATAAGTGTAGCTTTGATCCCTGATTTTTTAAGCTGCTGAATATTTGTTCCAAGTCCAGCAGAAAACATAAGAAGAATAACACCTATTTCTGCCATACCTGAAAGGAATCCACTGCTATGTACAATTCCCATAACTGACGGTCCGATAAGTAACCCCGCTATTATCTCTCCTGCTACCTGCGGAGCCTTACATCTTCTCGCTAAAAGTCCAAACGATTTTGTTGCTATTATGATAATGGCAAGGTCTCTTAAAATACTGAGCGTATCCATTATTATTCCTCCAATTTTCTATTAATAAAATACAACTTTATCTATAATAGATTCCAAAAGACGTTTTGTAAAGTAAAAAACAGGCCTAATAATAAGTTTCCCTCAATACTAGACCTGTGATATTTACTTAATATACTGACATGCTTTTAGTCCTGCCACTGCACCATCTGAAACAGCTGTTGCAAGCTGGCGCACTTCTTTAATTCTGCAGTCTCCTGCTGTAAATATTCCTGGAGTTTTTGTTTTTAGCTCTTCTGTGGCAATAACATAACCTGCCTCATTAATATCTGCAACATTTTTAAAGCCTTTATTATCCGGCTCCTGTCCAATTGCTATAAACAATCCTGAAATATCTATATCTTTTTCTTCTTCAGTTTTATTATTCTTAACTCTTATCCCAGTGAGTCTGTCTTCACCAAGGATCTTTATGATATTAGAATTCAGTACGAAGGTCACATTCTCTTTATTCTTTAACATTTCTAAAGATGACGATTCTCCTCTAAATTCTTCACGTCTATGAATGATATAAACTTTACTGCAATAATTCGATAAGAATAAAGCGTCTTCAATAGCCGTATTTCCGCCACCATTTACCGCCACTTCTTTTCCTTTAAAAAAAGCTCCATCACAGGTAGCACAGTAAGAAATGCCTTTACCTGTAAATTCTTCTTCTTTATCAAGCATGAGATGACGATTTTTTGCACCAGTAGCGATTATCACAGCCTTTGCATCATAAAAATTACCTGATTCAGTATGTACTGTTTTTAATTCACCCTTATCTTCTATCCCATCAGCTTTTTCATATATTATCTTTGCACCAAGACCTGTAGCCTGTTCATATAAAGACATGGCAAAATCGAATCCACTGATCTTTTTAATTCCAGGATAATTTTCAATCTCTGGTGTATTTATTATCTGACCACCGAAAGAGCCTGCTTCCAATAAGAGAGCCTCTTTTCCAGATCTTTCAACATATATTGCAGCTGCAAGTCCGGCTGGACCTGCACCTATTATAATAACATCTGTCATTTTATCTTTAACTATTCCTCTATATTTGCAAGGATCTTATATAACAGTTTATATAATGTCTTAGCCTCTCCTTCATCAAGTCCCATGCATTTACGCATTTCATCTGGAACACCCTTTACTTCATCCTGAAGAGCCTTTCCCTTATCTGTTAATTCGAGAACACGATTTCTTTCGTCCATGAATGCTCTTTTTCTATTGATAAACCCTTTTTGTTCAAGCTTCTTTAATACCGGTGTAAGAGTTCCTGAATCAAGAAATACTCTATCCCCAAGATTAGTTACATTTGTCTTATCCTCATCCCAAAGTACCATCATTACAATATACTGAGTATATGTAAGATCATATTTTGAAAGGAAAGGTCTGTACTTTCTTACTATTTCCTTTGCACAAGCATAAAGTGGAAAACATAACTGGTTTTCAATTTTTAAACAATCGTATTTACTCATAATAACTCCTCTAAATATTATTTTTTGTAAAGTTTTTAGAACTTACAGAATATAAGCATCGATCCAATTATTTAATAATCAAGCAGAAAGTCCGGTATATAACTGATAATACTTACCTTTCTTAGCTAATAATTCATCATGGGTTCCTCGTTCAATTATCTTTCCCTGTTCAAGAACCATAATACAATCTGAATTTTTAACTGTAGAAAGTCTGTGTGCGATAACAAATGTAGTTCTACCACTCATTAATTTGTCCATACCCTCCTGAACTATCTTCTCAGTACGGGTATCTATAGATGAGGTTGCTTCATCAAGTATCAAAGCAGGGGGATCTGCGACTGCTGCTCTTGCTATGGCAAGCAGCTGTCTCTGACCTTGACTTAGATTTCCGCCATCACTTGCTAATATTGTATCATATCCTTCAGGTAATTGCCTTATAAAATCGTCGGCATTTGCAAGTTTCGCTGCTTTTATGCATTCCTCATCTGTTGCATCCAGTCTGCCATATCTTATATTTTCCATAACTGTTGTGGAAAAAAGATGTGTTTCCTGAAGTACAAGTCCGAGAGATCTTCTTAAATCTCCCTTTTTTATCTTATTTACGTTTATTCCATCATATCTGATCTTTCCATCCTGAATGTCATAAAAACGATTAATAAGATTTGTAATGGTTGTTTTTCCAGCTCCCGTTGAGCCTACGAAAGCAATCTTTTGTCCCGGAGTTGCATGTAAGGTTACATTATGAAGAACTATCTTATTATCAACATAACCAAAATCCACATCATCCATTACAATGTCGCCTTCAAGTCTCTTATAATCTACGCTCTTATCTGCCTGGTGTTCATGTTTCCAGGCCCAGACATTTGTTCTCTTTTCAGTTTCTTTTAGTTCTCCGTCAGATGACTTTTGTGCATTTACAAGTGTAACATATCCTTCATCAATTTCTTCTTTTTCATCAAGAAGCTTAAAGATCCTGTCTGCTCCGGCAAGAGCCATGATTATTGAATTAAGCTGCATTGAAACCTGGTTTATCGGCATATTGAATCCTTTATTATATTGAAGGAAACTTGCAAGGCTTCCAAGGGTGAGTCCTGATATGCCGGATATAGCAAGTGCTGCACCAACTACTGTACATATAACATATGAGAGATTTCCCATCTGTGCTGTTGTTGGCATAAGCACATTTGCATACATGTTCGCGTTATATGCGCTATCAAAA
Organism: uncultured Lachnospiraceae bacterium; assembly: GCA_902789175.1. Taxonomy (GTDB): domain Bacteria; phylum Bacillota; class Clostridia; order Lachnospirales; family Lachnospiraceae; genus Eubacterium_Q. The sequence continues at coordinate 24,145 of CADANF010000009.1, read as the reverse complement.
AGCTGATCATTTATCTCATCAAACTTTTCAATACTTTCATCTTCATGACAGAAGACCTTAACTACTTTCTGGCCTGCCATCATTTCTTCGATATAACCATTTGCTTTTCCAATATCTTTTTGCTGTGCCATGAAATATTTTCCTGACATTTTAGAAATTCTCTTAGTCACAGCAAGCATTCCAAACACCATAAGTAATGTTAAAAGTGTAAGTGGAATGTTAAGGATTATCATACATACAAGCACGCCTATGATATTAATAGTACTTGAAAATAACTGTGGTATTGACTGGCTTACCATCTGTCTTAATGTATCAATATCATTTGTATACATCGACATGATATCACCATGCTGATGAGAATCAAAGTATCTTATCGGCAGTCTCTCCATATGAGTGAACATGTCATTTCTAAGATGCATCATAAATCCCTGAGTAACATATACCATGATTCTTCCATATGTAAATGTGGCTATTACACCTACTGCATAAAATGCCGCAACACTGAAAATCTTATTCTTAAGCATTGAGAAATCCGGATTCTCAGATTTGATCAATGGCACTATGTAATCATCGATAAGCACCTGAATAAACATTGTTCCCTGCAGGTTAGCAAGTACACTTATTATGATACATATAAATACAAGTATCAACTGAATTTTGTAATATTTAAATAAATAACCTAGAAGGCGTTTCATAACTGCCTTAGGATCTGTTACCGGGCTTTTCATGCCTCTTGGTACTCTTCCTCCTGGTGCTGGCATTATTTATCACCTCCTACTTCATCAAAGTCTCCTCGTCCTTTTGTCTGTGACTCATAAACTTCTCTATAAATGTCATTACCTTTAAGCAATTCTTCATGAGTTCCAAATCCATTTATCTTTCCCTGATCCATAACGATTATACGATCTGAGTCCTGAACAGAGGAAATTCTCTGAGCAATGATGATCTTTGTGGTCTTTGGAATGTCTTCCCTAAGAGCCTTTTTAATTTTTGCATCTGTTGCAGTATCAACAGCACTTGTACTGTCATCAAGGATAAGAACTGCAGGTTTCTTAAGTAATGCTCTTGCGATACAAAGTCTCTGCTTCTGTCCGCCTGATACATTAGTTCCGCCCTGAGATATCACTGTATCATATCCTTCCGGCATTCTGTCTATAAATTCATCTGCACATGCAACTTTACATGCCTTCTTTACTTCTTCAAGAGATGCATTTTTATCTCCCCATCTTAAGTTCTCTAAAATGGTCCCTGAAAAAAGCACGTTCTTCTGAAGTACTACACTTACACTATTTCTTAAAGTTGTAAGATCATAGTCTTTTACATTAACTCCACCAACCTTTACTTCTCCCTGACTTACATCATAAAGTCGGCTGATGAGATTAACCAGACTAGTTTTTGAACTACCAGTTCCACCTATTATACCTATTGTTTCACCTGATTCAATAGAGATATTTATATTATCCAATACAGGTTTTTCAGATTTATCATTATATCTGAATATAACATTATTAAATTCAATAGATCCATCCTTTACTTCCATAACAGGATTTTCAGGATTTGTGATAGTAGGTTCTTCTTCTAAAACCTCAACAATTCGTTTTGCTGATGCTTCACTCATTGTGATCATGATAAATACGATAGAAAGCATCATAAGACTCATAAGGATACTCATACAGTATGTAAGAAGACTTGTAAGATTTCCTGTTGAAAGTCCTCCAACATGTCCAAATTCCTTCACAATAAGCTTTGCACCTGTCCAGCATACAAGAAGTATACTTCCATATATTGTAAGCTGCATCAATGGCATCATAAATGTTGTCATGGCTTCAGCCTTAACAAATATCTTATAGATATTTAAACTTGCTTTTGTAAACTTATTTTCTTCAAAGTCTTCTCTTACAAAACCCTTAACAACTCTTATAGCTGTAACATTTTCCTGTACTTTTTCATTTAATTCATCATACTTAGGAAAGGCCTGAACAAAGTATTTTGTAGCATTCTTTATTATCAATGCTATTCCAAGACCTAAGATTATAACTGCAACAAGATATATTGCAGCAACTCTTGCCCTGATGATAAATGCAAAAGTCATGGAAATAAGTAAACTTGCAGGTGCTCTTGTGCACATACGAAGTATCATCTGATATGCATTTTGAACATTGGTAACATCTGTTGTCATTCGGGTTACGAGACTTGCTGATGACAACTTATCAATATTCGCAAATGAAAAACTCTGTATCTTTCTATACATTGCTCTTCTTAAATTTCTGGCAAAACCGGCAGAAGCTTTTGCACCTGTTTTACCACCCATGATACCAACCCATAGTCCTCCTCCGGCAAGTAAAAGCATGATGAACCCATAAATGAGTATCAGCTTCATATCCGGAGATTCACTATTAATGATATCAATGATCATACCCATGATAAAAGGGATAAGTGTTTCAAATATAACCTCTCCTATCATAAATACAGGCGTAAGTATGGATTCTTTCTTAAATTCGCCTATGTGTTTTGACATTGTTTTGATCATTTTGCTTCTCCTAGTTAGATAAAGTGTCATATTAATATTAGATTGTATGCTACCTAAAATCAAGTGAAATAATGTTCACATTTACAAAAAATTTCTAATACACTATAATTAAATACAGTTTTTACGTACGGAGGAGACACAATGATTTCATTTAACGTTGGTATTATGGGAACTGGTAGTATCGCTCATAAAATAGCTGATACATTAAAAAAACTCGATGGATTTTCTATTGCAGCTGTTGCATCTCGCGATAAGGAAAAAGCTGATGAATTCGCAAAAGAATTTGAAATTGAAAAAAGCTATGGATCTTACGAAGAACTTACTAAAGATCCAGATATAGAGCTTGTTTATGTTGCTACAGTAAATTCTACTCATGCTGATTTAGCCAAGCTTTGTATCAATGCCAATAAGCCTGTTCTTGTTGAGAAGCCATTTTCTTATAACGCAGCTACTGCTAAAGAAGTTTTAGATTTAGCTAAAGAAAAAAATGTTTTCTGTGGTGAAGCGCTTTGGACACGTTTCATGCCTCAGTTTTTTGTTACTCTTGATGGTATAAGAAAAGGTGTTATCGGTGATGTAAGATTTGTTACTTCATCTTTTGGTTATAATGTAGGTCATAAAGAACGCATACTTAAACCTGAGCTTGCTGGTGGTGCCCTTCTTGATCTTGGACTTTATCCATTTGCGGCAACACTCTCAACCTTACCTATGCCACCTGTTTCAATGATTTCTTCAAATGTTAAGTTTAATACTAATCTTGATGCTCAGGATACATTTGTTATCAATTATCCACAGGGTAGAACAGCTACTATCTTCATCTCAGCTATCAACCAGCTTTCAAACCGTATGACTATCAACGGTACAAAAGGTTATGTTGAAATTGAAGGCATCAACTCAATGGATAAAGTAACTTTCTATAGTTCAAAGGGCGAAGTTCTTCAGGAGATCAATCCACCCGAAGGTCAGATCAGCGGTTATGAATATGAATTCCTTTCATCAAGAAAATCTATCATAACTGGAAAGATTGAAAATATGGAACACTCTCACGGTGCGATCCTTGCTAATATCTCACTTTTTGATAACTTCAGAAAATCCTGGGGTATGTTCTTCCCTCTTCCTGGAGAAGAAGAACTTGAGAAAAGAGAAAACTAAGACTAAGAATTCAGACAAAAATATATATAAAGGGATTTATACTTTAAAAGAAAAACCGATGTGAATTTCACATCGGTTTTTTTATCATACCATTATTATATTAATTTAGCACCTAATTCCTTGTACATATCTAATAATTCAATCTGTCCAGGTGCGCTGCCGTCACCTACATATGAAAATGTAAGGCAACTTCCAGTTTTTCTTCCCATTGTTCGTGTCCGTCTACCAAGCTCATCCATAGAGATTATAGCAATAGGCTTTGTAACATTATTCTGTATCATTTTTCCCTTTGCTGCTCTTTCAGTAAGATCGATCATTCTCTCAACATCAATCTCATTTTTAGGTTTTACTGCTATCTTAAGGATATCTCCGCCTAATTGCTCCATAGTCCACAGATACCTTTCTAATCTGCCATCATGTGGAGTTTCATCAAAGTTATGATAAGAAATAACTGTTGCTACTCCTTTTTCATGAGCTCTTGCCGCGAGTCTTGCCACGTTATAATTTCCAGACATAAGTTCTATATCTACCATGTCTATATTTCCACTATTTATGGCATTTTCCTGAATATCAGCAATCATGCCTTCAGCTCTGTCATGACGTAATTCTCCTCCTTCTTCTTCACTTCTATAAGTGAAAAGAAGCAGTTTTTCAGGGAAGATATCCCTGATCTCTTTTATCATCTTCTTTAAGCTAATGCAGCTTGTGACCTCATCATAAAAGTCTGCTCTAAATTCGATCACCGATAAATTGATTGCTTCATCGCCGCTAAACTTCTTCGCCAAAATATCTGATTCAGTTCTAATGAGCTGTGCCTGTCCTAAGATTTCTTCCCTGTTGCGTCCCACGATTGGGACGCAGACCTTAGGAATATAATCTCCAAAACAGACATTTTTAATCATTATTTTTTCCATGATATGACCTGTTTGTTAATCCTTATAATTATTTAGTGTAAACTCTTATTTTTTCTTTGTAGGCTCAACTTTAATTACACAGTTTTTATAATGTCCATCAGCATCCTGAAGAGATACAATAAATCTTCCTGATGTAGGCGCTCCCTTACAAGCAATAACCGCATTAAACTGAGCAGATTCACCTTTTTTTACCTGATCAGAATAACTATAAGTAAAATTAGTAAGATAATAGTACTCACCCAAATTGTTATCCTTATCAAGGAAGTCCCAGTTACCAATACTTACATAAACACCGTCCCAGTTTCCATTTGGATCTTCCCAGCTATCATTCTTTACTGTATAAGTTAAAACGTATACAGCACCTGGATTTGGGCATTCCTCATTATATTCTGGATCTCTCTGGTCTACAGCTTCAAAACTATCGACTGTTACAGTGTAGCCTGCTCCAAGATCAAGAGGCTTACCTGGTTCAGCAATAAATTCTGCTTTTTTTTCATACTCAAGGAGATATTCTATTTCTTTAGAATTATCTTCTGTTGCAGGTTCAGTTGTTTTTTCTTTTGCTGTTGTAGTTTCAGTAGTAGGATCTTCTTTGTCTTTATCCTTCTTGTCCTCTTTACCGTAATCTTTACCATAGCTTCCAGTTCCATAAATATCTTTAAATAATGGATTATCTGAAATGCTCATGATCCAGTCAGTAATGCTGTCTTCGTTGTCCATTACGAACTCCTGAAGGTCATCTACTGATGCTTCAAAGACATTGATAACCTTTAAGTTTGAGTCAACTTCAGCCGGCTTTACATCACTTGAAAGAACGCCCATGCCGATCTTCATTCCAAACTTTGCTTCAACATCATCAACTTCTACTGAAATATCATTTAAGTCTACTAAGAAAGACTTTCCTTTTTCAACTTCAACTGTACCATTTACATTTAATGACATCACTTCATCATCAAGAGCAACTATCTTTCCTGAGCCTGTGATAGTTCCTTCTTTTGTATTATATGTCTGATCATATTCAGCATTAATCTCACCATAATCTGGAACATTTACACTGAATTTACCAAATGTATTGATACCTTCCTTAACCTTATTGCTGCCGTATGAGATATTACCTGTTACCTTAACTCCTGATGCAGATACTTCATAATCTACTTCTGTAGCTGAAAGGATATCATCTGTACCTGTATGCTTAACATCAACTTTTACCTTAACGATAGATACCTTAGTGTTTATAACATATTCAGCAACAACACCCTTATATGTATAAACTTCAATATCTAAATCATCTGTGATAAGCTGCTTAATCTGTCCCTTAGCTTCATCAATGATTTCCTGAATATCTTCTGGACTTGTTCCAGCCTGAGCAAATGCTGCTGCAAATGCTTCCTGCTTCATAAGATCAGCATAATCATCAAGGCCATCAGCGATGAGCTCTTCAATTACTTCTTCTGGGACTGTTGCTACGAACTTCTGGCATGTTACCTTTTTACCACCAAGTTCTCTCTTCTTAAATCCCTTAAACTTAACCTTTGATTCACTCCAGATCTTATCTGAAAACTCTTTAGCCTTTTTCTCTACTTCTGCACTAAGATCCTTTGAATCTCCTCCAAAGTAATCAAGATCAAAATCCTGAACGCCTTCGATCTTCTTACCTGATTCAGTTGCAAATACAGAATTATTATATTTGCTGATGACATTCTTGTTATCAAATGCGATGTATCCCTTGACAACATCTTTAAGTGTAAGATAAGTCTTATCCTCATCTGCAAGAAGTACAATGTCACCAAGTGTCTTATCATCACTTACAAATTCTATATCAGCTGATAACTTCTTATTCTGTCTATCAAGAACACAAGTTGAATCAAAACCTGAATTATAGAAATTTGTACCATCAATCTCTTTAAATGTTAGACCGAATCTTGCCATTCCACCATTCTTAAGCATCTCTTTTGAGATCTTATCAGCTCCAAGAGCTTCATTTAATGGTGATGCTGAAACCTGTCTGTTTACATTTGCTGTAGCTTCAACTGCTTTTCTTAATCTCTTCTTTGGAGAGAATACTGTTAAAAGAAGTACTGCAGCAACAACTACTAAAGCTGCGATCACACCAAGAATACTGAAAAGTGTAACCTTTGCCTTTTTTGACATCTTCTTAGGGGCCTTTGCTGGTTCCTGTGGAATTGGATTAAAAGGGCTTGTATACTGCTGCTGGCTTGGATCCTGATACTGATTCATCTGTGGATTGAATGCATTTGGATCCTGATATGAGCCAGCCTGCTGATTGAATGCATTTGAATCTATCTGCTGATTAAATGCATTTGGATTCTGGTATGAGCCAGTCTGCTGATTAAATGCATTTGAATCTATCTGCTGATTAAATGCATTTGAATCCTGATAGGAGCCTGCCTGCTGATTAAATGCATTTGAATCCTGGTATGAGCCTGCCTGCTGATTAAATACATTTGGATCCTGATACTGATTTGTCTGCTGGTTAAATGCATTTGGATCCTGATACTGATTTGTCTGCTGGTTAAATGTATTTGGATCCTGATACTGATTCATCTGCTGATTAAATGCATTTGGATCCTGATACTGATTCATCTGCTGATTAAATGCATTTGGATCCTGATACTGATTCATCTGCTGATTATAAGCATTTGGATCCTGATACTGATTCATCTGTGGATTGAATCCATTTGGATCCTGCTGTGGGTTAAAAGTGTTTGGATCCTGGTATGGATTAAATCCATTTGGATCCTGAAAATTATTGTTCTCCATTGTTTCCCTTTCCCAAAAAAATTTTCATGATGTGAGTATTTCACATAATATTAAACTGCCATGGTCTTTAAACCATGGCAGAAATATCCCCATATTTTAGTAAATCTTAGCTTCCTCTTCACCATTCATAACACGAATAGCTCCCTGTGCAAGCGCAAGAAGTTCAGCTTCTCCTGGATATACTGTTACAGGAGCAATAAAACTTACATATTCACTAATCTTATCAGTAATTCTAACGTTATAAGCAATTCCGCCTGTTACAATTATCTGATCTACATGGCCCTTAAGTACTGCTGCCATAGCACCAATATTTTTAGCAAGCTGATAGATGAATGCGTTCATTACAAGGCTGGCCTTTTCATCACCTTCATCGATACGCTTCATTATCTCTCTTGCATCATTTGTTCCAAGATATGCATTGAAACCACCGTTACCGATGATCTTCTTCTTCATCTCAGCTTCTGTATACTTACCTGAGAAGCACATTTCAACAAGTGAAAGTGGAGGAACAGCATTTGCTCTCTCTGGTGAAAATGCTCCATCACCATTAAATGCTGCAAATACATCTACCATCTTTCCATGATCATGGCATCCGCAAGATGTACCACCACCAAGGTGAACGATTATAAGATTAAGGTCCTCATACTTCTTTCCAACTTCCTTGGCATATCTTCTACCCATAGCCTTCTGGTTAAGTGGATGATCGATAGAACCTCTTTCAATTTCAGGAATACCTGAAATACGAGCGATTGGCTCAAGTTCATCAACTGCAACTGGATCTACGATATAAGCCTTAACGCCGATTGAATCAGCGATCTCTTTTGCTATGATACCACCAAGGTTAGAAGCATGCTCACCACGCTTAGCCTCTGTAAGATCCTTTATAAGTGCATCTGTAACTTCATATGTACCACCTGGAATTGGCTTAACTATTCCGCCACGTCCAACTATAACATTAAATGAATTAACATCAATATTCTTATCTTTAAGGAAATCAAGAATGATATTCTTTCTGAAATCCTTCTGAGCTATGATATTTGGATACTGGGCGATCTCTTCTGTTGAATGACGAAGAGTCTCGTCCATAATAAGTTCTTCATCTTCAAAAACACCAAGTTTTGTTGAAGTTGAACCAGGGTTAATGATAAGTGACTTAATTGCCATATTTCCCTCCATATAATAATTATTTATTTGCGTTTTTCTTAAGAGAATCCGCTACAAGAGCACCAAGTGCAAGAGAGTTAACCTTTACTTCAAATGAATCTGAACGTGAAGTAAGAATAACTGGAGCAGCTGTACCTGTAATAAGATTACCGTTCTTAACATTTGCAAAATGAACAAGTCCCTTATAAAGGATGTTACCAGCATGAATGTTAGGGAACAGAAGCACATCTGCATCTCCTACGATCTTACGGCCTGTAGCTCCCTTATGCTTAGCAGCCTCTGGGCATGTAGCAAGGTCAAGTGAAAGAGGTCCATCAACGATGCAGCCTTCAATCTCACCATTTTCATTCATCTGACGTAACTGATCAGCCTCAACTGTCTCAGGCATCTTAGGATTTACTACTTCAACTGCTGCAAGTGGAGCAACCTTTGGATTAAGAACACCACAAGCTTCGCAGATCTCTACTGTATTTCTGATGATATTTGCCTTATCCTCAAGTGTTGGATATGGAACAAATGCAACGTCTGAAAGGAAAAGGAGATGATCAACACCTTCCATCTCAAATACGCATACATGTGAAAGTGGTCTGCCGCTTCTAAGTCCAACTTCCTTATCAAGTACACTCTTAAGGAAATCCTTAGTATCGATAAGACCCTTCATGTACATATCTGCCTTACCATCGTGAACAAGCTTAACTGCTTCATGAGCAGCTTCAATCTTATCCTTAACATCTATAACTTCGTAATCAGCAAGGTTCATACCGATGTTATCAGCTATCTTCTTAATTTCATCTGCATCACCAACAAGGATTGAATCAGCGATTCCCTTTTCCTTTGCTGCCTTTACAGCTAAAAGTACTTCATCATCCTGTGCCACTGCTACTGAAACCTTCTTCTTTTCAACAGCTGCGGCTTTTGCTACTAACTCGTCAAAACTCTTACTCATTTTAATAAATTCCTTTCTATACTTATGCCCTGCATTTTTGCAGAGATTATTATCTTTAAAGCGAAAAACTAGCAATATTTTAACACCCGGCAATTAAAACTGCAAGATTAAGAGAATCCCTTATTTTTTCATTATCAATCAGTATTATTTATCGCTTTTTTTATCTATATAATCCAGAACTGTTAAGATACCGGTAAGTAAAACTGCAATTAAAGAAAGTGTCCTTTCCGGACTGGCCTTTTTTAATGCTTTTTCATAAGATTTTCTAAGCTTTTTAACTGACTTTTTTTCTTCAAAAGCTTTAGCAGGTTTTTTTACACTCTTTAAACCTTTTATCTTCTTTGCTCTCACTACCTTATTCTTCTCCATAACTGCCTCCCTAGAATATAATACTTAAAATACCAGCTATAAGAATTATGCCAATAATAGGTAAGATACCGATCAGCTGTTCCTTCTTACCCTTCCTGTCAACTCTATCATTTCCAACAAATCTATGGTATCCGTCTTTTTCCATTAATTCGACTTCTTCACCTATCTCATAGATGTTGAACATACTGCTCACCTTTCCATATACAGTACGTCCCTCCGGTCCTTCTATAGTAAGCTCCGTATAATTCTTTCTAGCCATCTGATCATTCTTTTTTTCGATAGCTCTTATCACTCCACTTGTTTTATTCCATCCCTTTATTATCTTTTTCTTTCTATGAGCCGCACCGGCTGCTGAAAAATAAAGCTCAGCCAAAAAAACGATCATCACGATAACCGCAGCAACATTTTGAATCATGCTATTTCCTCTTTTCTTATTACTAATTTATTATCGTATAACATCCTGATTTTTTTATCAATCAAATACCACAAAATATTATCCTTTAAAATAATTAAAGCCGCTCTTGACTTTAACGCATTAACGCATTAGAGTATTTTTATGACTTTTTTCTTGTTTATTTAAGGAAGAAATCCTTGTGTCAGAAGTATATTTTGACATTCAGGTTATAATATAACTATGATATATCGCCAGAGAGGAATAATATAATGTCACATTTTAACAGGAAAACAATTAAAACTGTAGGAATCGCAGGCCTTGGTCTTATAGGCGGTTCATTTGCAAAAGCCTTTAAAGAAAATGGAAATCTTACTGTATATGGTACCGACCTTAATGATGATGTAGTTCAGGCTGCTATAAAAGAAGGTACTCTTGATAAAAAACTTGATAAAGATAATATTAAAGAATGTGATCTTATAATTCCTGCTTTGTATCCAGTTGCTATCAACCAGTTCGTAAAAAAAATGGCTCCATTTATAAATAAAAATGCTATTGTCATTGATACCGGAGGATTAAAGCGAGTTGTGTGTCAGGAATGTTTTAAGATTGCAAAAGAAGCAGGATTTACTTTTGTAGGCGGTCATCCTATGGCCGGTAAAAAGTATTCCGGTTATAAATATAGTACAGGAAAACTTTTTAAAGATGCATCCATGATCATAGTCCCGGAAGATTTAGAAGATAAAGAACTTATAGACTGTGTTACCTCTATTTTAAAGCCTTGTGATTTTGGTATGATAACTGTATGTTCTGCCGAAAGACATGATGAGATGATTGCATTCACATCAGAAATGGCTCATATCGTATCAAATGCCTATATAAAAAGCCCTACAGCTCTTGCACATAAAGGATTTTCTGCAGGGAGCTATAAGGATATGACCCGTGTTGCCTGGTTAAATGAAACCATGTGGACTGAGATTTTCCTTCTTAATAAAGATAATCTCATTAAAGAAATTGATTATATAACAAAATATCTTTTAGAATATAAACAGGCTTTAATAGATAATGATGCTGATACCATGTGGCAGCTGCTTCATGATGGAAAAATGGCTAAAGAAACCGTCGATGGAAAATAATTAATATATGGAAAAGATAATCAAACAAAAAAACAGCGTTACATTAAATACATTTGCATATGATTTTGGTGGAAAGATAAAGGCAATAGCCTCTAAATCTCATGCCCACAGACTGCTTATCGCATCTGCTCTTTCTGTTTCTCCTTCAAGACTTATCCTTGAAGAGACTTCTAAAGATATAGAAGCTACCATTTCCTGCCTTAAAAACCTTGGAGCTGTGATCACTAAAAATGATGATCATCTGGATATAAAACCTATCCCTTATATATACTCTAAGTCTAAAAAAGATACTTTGGTCCACAGTATGGATGCCGGGGAAAGCGGTTCCACACTGAGATTTATGCTTCCTATAGTTACTGCTCTTGGAATGGACTGTGAGATTACAACACATAACCGTCTCACAACCCGTCCACTTTCACCACTTTACGAAGAGCTGATAAATAAAGGAGCCACTCTTTCCAAACAGGGAATTTCTCCCTTGATAACTAAAGGATATATAAGCCCCGGAACATATACGATACCGGGAAACATCTCTTCCCAGTATATCACCGGATTATTATTTGCACTGCCATTACTAAATGGTGACAGCAGGATAAAAGTTACAGGAGAGATCTCCTCCCGTCCTTATATCAATATCACTTTATCAGTACTTGCTTCATATAATATAAAAATAATGGAAAATGCTCCTGGAGAATTTTTAATTCCAGGAAATCAGGTTTATAACCCGGTATCTCCTATAACAAAAGTTGAAGGAGACTGGAGCAATGCAGCATTTTTCCTTTGCGCCGGAGCCTTATCTAATGAAAGTGTAACAGTTATGGATCTTTCACCAGACAGTGACCAGGGAGATAAAAAAGTAATCGATATCTTACGCGATTTCGGAGCTGATATAGAGATAAACCAAAATAGCAACGGACTTTATGATATAACCGTTATACCAAAAGACTTAAAGGCTTCATTTATAGATGCTCATGATATACCGGATCTTATTCCTGTCCTTTCTGTATTGGCCGCAGCTGCTAAAGGAACCACTAAGATAATCAACTATGAGCGACTTAGGATAAAAGAGAGTGATAGAGTTGAAGCTATAAAGACAATGCTGCTTAATTTTGGAGTATCTATTGAAGAAAAAAATGATACTCTTTTTATCACCGGAACTACTGATTTTAAAGAAGCAATTAATGATTCCGTAAATGATCATCGTATGGCGATGTCTACTGCTATAGCTTCTATTAGAGCAAAAGGCCCTGTAACAATTACAGATCCATATTCAATAACAAAATCCTATCCTGATTTTTATCAGCATTTTATATCTCTTATGCATTAAAAAAATTCCTCGAAGCAAAACGTCTTCGAGGAATTTTTTAATCTTCATTTAAAGTATCAAGGATATATTTAAAGGCAAAGCCGCCAATAAATAGTATCAATCCAAAAATGATAAGATAAAAACTAAATGGTGTATATAGCTTTACTTTCATACTGCTTTTATATCCAGTCTGTTGTTCAGACAGTGCAACAATGGACTTCCATGTATTATACATTTCCTTATATTCACCAAGCTGAATACTATACATTTTAGTTTTTATACATAATATCAATTCTAATATCACTAATGGAAGAACCATCAGTCTTGATATAAATTTATACTTCTTTGTAAATCTGTCAACAAAGAATGAACTTTCTTCTGGTCTTTTTATTATATCTACATCTTTTAATGCCACATAAAGCATATAAAAACCTGTTAAGATCAGCAATAGAAATAAAAAACAAGGAACTATCTTATAAAAATCAAAACCGTATTTTAAACTGCTGATCCCGCTTTTTACACAATTAAAAAATGAATAACTACCCTTTGAATATTTATCAGTTTTGATAACCAGCTTCTTCCATTTTAAAAATGGAGACATTATTATCAGGACAGCACCTGATATATATGCAATCTTCATTATCACAAATGAAATCTTTCTTTCATAGAAAGGCAGTTTATCTTTATTCATCTTTTTACCAATCCCCTCTTGGATATGCACCTTCTTCAGTTAATTCTGAAATCTTTTCTTTAACCTCATCTATATCCTCCTTATAAGTCATTCCAAACCATTTTTCAGGAGAAGCTATGATCTTAACATTACCCTTTTCTCTGTTAAGAATATCCTGAACTGCATCTGAAAGTGTCTCTTCAAATTTAAGAGGATTTTCTTCTATTCCCTTACGTAATCTTTCAGGGAATGTCTCTGTTATATCATCAATAAAACCTGATCTAAATGCCCACATATTCATTGATGCTACAGCATCCTGTGGTATAAGTGTATAAGTTCTTCCTCCATCAAGAGTAAAGTAACCTCTTCCATCCTCAAGCTTTATCTCTTTTCTTTCATCTATTCTTACAAGATTATTATCTTTATCAACCTTGCAGATTCCTCTTGATACTGTACCATTTTCAGTAAGAGTCTTAACTACATCATAACCTATGATACCATATTCAGAACTATCAGCACCTCCCTTTGTAAGGAAATCTGCTGCCAGCTTAAATGATTCATATCCATAATAGTCATCTGCATTTACTGTAAGGAAGTTCTTTCCCTTAAGTACTTCTCTTGCACAAAAAAGAGCATGAGTAGTTCCCCATGGTTTTTTTCTTTCTTCAGGCACCTTCATATCATCTGGAAGCATTTCAAGTTCCTGATAAGCATATGTAACAGGTAAATTCTTACTTACTCTGTCTCCTACTGTCTTCTTAAAGTCATCAGCAAAATCCTGTCTGATGATGAAAACTACATCACCAAAACCTGCTTTCTTAGCATCATATATAGCATAGTCCATAAGAGCATGGCCCTTTTTATCTACTGCTGTGATCTGCTTAAGACCACCAAATCTACTTCCAAGACCTGCTGCCATTACAACAAGAGTAGGCTTTACTGGCTCCATATTATTCATACTATTACTTTATACCTTTCGTATTTATATATATACTTAAGTAAACTTATAAGTATTAACGATATGCTCAAAGTTTAATATATCATATATGATTGATTTTTTAAACATCTTAATCTATGATTAAAATATATGCGTCTTTGCATAATATAACATTTTTATATAAAAATCAAATTAAGGGATTCTTATGAATAAATTAAAATCATTTTGCAATGAAAATAACTACCCAATCAGCGAAAAACAACTTGCTCAGTTTGAAACCTATTATGAGATGCTGATTGAGAAGAACAAGGTCATGAACCTTACTGCAATAACAGAAAAAGAAGATGTGGTCTTAAAACATTTTATAGATAGTGTTTCCATGGTTTTTTCTGTAACAAAGGTTGACGGTCTTAAAGACAAAAAATTAAAACTTATTGACGTTGGTACCGGAGCTGGTTTTCCCGGCATTCCACTTAAGATTCTTTTTCCAGATTTAGATGTGGTGCTTCTTGATTCTCTTAATAAGAGAGTAAATTTTTTAAATGAAGTGATACTTTCTCTTGGTTTAAAAGATATTAAAGCCATCCACTCAAGAGCAGAAGAAGGTGGAAGAAATAAAGAACTTCGGGACCATTTTGATATAGCCGTATCCCGCGCTGTAGCAAACCTGCCTATACTTCTTGAATATACTCTTCCTTTTGTTAAAAAGAACGGTTACTTTATTTCCTATAAATCAGGCGAGGTGGATGAAGAAATACTTAATGCTTCCCACGCCCTTAAATGTCTCAACGGCGACATAGTTGAAGACATAAGAATAACTCTTCCTGATTCTGATATTAAGAGAAGTTTTATCGTAGTTAAAAAGACTGCTCCAACTCCTAAAGCTTATCCAAGAAAAGCTGGTACAGCAAAGAAAGAACCACTGTAAAACATCGATCCATTTATAAACATTTAATATGCTCCAACAAAAAGTCAGGACTAAAAACCTGACTTTTATTATATATACACTTCTACTTTAAATATGCCGTCCTTATTATTAAACAGAACTTTTCCACCATATTTATTTATCATTTTTCTGACATTTTCGATTCCTATTCCATGATTTACTTTATCTTCTTTATCTGTAAAAAGAAACATTTGGGAATCAGCCATTTTACCGGATATACAACTATTTTGCACGGTAATGGATATATGATTTTTAAAATATGAAAATGTTATATCTATTTTTCTTTTTTCTTCTTCAATCTTTTCTGATGCTTCTATTGCATTTAAAAGTAAATTATATACAACCGCACAAATATCATATATTTTTATATTTGATGGAATAACAAGATGTCCTTTGGTTTCAAATATAATCTTTTCCAGATCGCATCTTTTTGCTAATTCACCAACAATGGCGTCCAATTCCGTTACCCCTGTTGTGACATTATTATATTTATCAATATAGCTCAGTTCAAAATTATTTACATAATCAAACAGCTTATCTGAATCTTCCTTATTTCCCTCTGATATTCTTTTTGCATATTCTTTTATTACAATCATATGTGACCTGTAGTCATGTCTGAAAGCTCTTAATTCTTTATCCCTTTGCATTATATCTTCAATTTGATTTTTTTGAGATTGCATAAAAAACTGATCCCATTTTTCTTTTTCTTGCAAAGCAGATATTTTCTTTACAGAATTACTATAAATAATACTTAAAACTATACTAAATACCGGTGCTAAAAGAGCCGCAAAACTAACCATCAGCTCTTTTATTCCCTCATAATTAGATTCTTTTATTTTGTCTTCATAAATTACGAAAACAACAATCCAACTTAATAAATTAAAAAACAAGAAAATAAATTGCCTATAATTCATGGCTTCAAATAAATCATTTTTAGAATTATTCCATTTTCTTATCATATACACTAAAAGAATTATTAAAAGAAATGAACATCTATATAATAGTTTTTTCTCATTATATGAATTTCCATCGACTAAATTTTCTTTTGTCAGATACGACACCAATAGCAAAACTGTGGTGTTAAAAATATCTGATATAAAAATAAAAAGCCAAGAAATTAAAGTTTTTTTATTAAATCCCTCTTTTGATAATAATGGAATTATCAATCCAATCAAGACTGGATATATCCGTATTAAATTTCCACTCATACAATAATTATTCAGTAATATAATACAACAGATATTTATGATTATAATCAAAGAAAAAGTTTTTATTGGTCTTTTAAAAATCACTTTTACAATAGCATAATCGCATAAAAAATACGTTAAAACCTCTTCAAAGCCGTAAATATAATTCCATAATTGATAATACATTTTAAACCCTCTTTTCAATATATGAATTTTCTCACATTATATTTTTGCAGTCAATAAAAAAGAGGCATATTCTGCCTCTTTTTGTTCATATTTGATTTAAGGAATTAATCCTTTAAACCAATCGAATAATGAAAATAATATCATCTTACATTTTCCTCGTATTATGTAGTAGTAGTTTTTAGAGACCCTCTCCAAGGTCTTTAAAACTATTCAATCATAGTCTTTTCTTTATCTCTTCCGTAGGTTCGACTATGATATATGAGATGCTGTGGATTGGTTCACACCTCCTACCACTTGATGGTTTAAGAAAGGCTCCAACCACAGTCTCTTTGTTCATTTGTTAATCAGTTAGATACCGCATGACGGTTTATTTAGAACGAGGTTACAATCGCAAGGAGCACCCTGTGGTTCTAAAACAGCATTAATACATTTCAAAGGAGATTTATTATGATTTACGTAGGAATTGATGTTGCAAAGGATAAGTATGATTGCTTTATAACAAACTCTGATGGAGAAGTGTTATTCAAAGCATTTACCATCACAAATAACCTAGATGGTTTTAATAATCTTTATCAAAGAATTGAATCCGTTATGGAAGATATAACAAAAGTAAAAGTAGGGCTAGAAGCCACTGGACACTATAGTTACAATCTTTTAGGATATCTCGTTGATAAAGGTTTGGCCGCCTATGTTATCAATCCGTTACATACAAATCTGTACAGAAAAAGTCTAAGCCTTAGACAGACGAAAACGGATAAAGTAGATGCCCGCACGATTGCTTCTATGCTAATGTCTGATGTGAACTTAAAGTCCTACTCAGACACATCTTACCACAACGAAGAATTAAAGTCATTAACTCGTTATCGTTTCGATAAAGTTAAGGAACGTGCCAAGCTTAAGTCTTCCATTTCCAGACTTGTCTGTATCTTATTTCCTGAATTAGAAAAGCTAGTACCAACACTTCATATAGCATCTGTTTATGCAATGCTTTCTGAGTTCCCCAGAGCTAAACAAGTAGCTAATGCTCACCTTACAAGACTTACAAACCTGCTTTCTGAATCATCAAAAGGTCGATATAGTAGAGAAACAGCAATCACTTTTAGAGATGCTGCAAGAAACTCCATTGGTTCAAACATGCCTGCAAAGTCTTTAGAATTAAAACACACAATTAAACTCATCCAAGAGATTTCTTCTGAGATTGATGAAATCGAAAATGAAATCAAAATCATTATGGACGAAATCAATTCTCCAATCCTTAGTATCCCAGGTATTAACTATCGTATGGGAGCTATGATTATTGCTGAAATCGGTGATTTCAACCGTTTTGATTCTCCCGATAAAATCATAGCTTATGCTGGTTTCTCACCATCTACATATCAATCAGGACAACTAGATGGTGCCTACGCCCACATGGAAAAACGCGGTTCCAGGTATTTGCGATATGCACTATATAATGCCGCCAAATATGTCTGTCATTGGGATCCAACATTTGCTGAATATCTAGCCAAGAAACGAGCCGAAGGCAAGCATTATAATGTTGCCCTATCTCATGCTGTAAAAAAGCTAGTTCGAGTCATTTATCATCTTGAAAAAACAAACCAGCAATACATAAAAGTTGCTTAAATTTTCTAACTCAATACTCCTTTTTTGAACAACCTACAACGATGCTCTTTTTGTCATGCAGTTTTCAAAGTTCATAGAACTCCAATTGAGTTCAAATTATATATAAAATACATTTCTGTACTTTACTCAAAAAATGTCACTTTAGAGCTTGACTTTTAATAGTTAGTCTTTCTTCTATATTATTTATCACTAATTTATACTTCTCGTTAATTTAGAAATACAAACTAATAACCACTACTATTTTTTCCTCGTCTAAATATTATTCCTTATTTTTTTTAAAATATATAACCGCTATTATAAATAAAACCAATAAAACAGCACTTATTATTAATCTAGTCTCCATTTTTGGCCTCTCTCTTTAAAATAAATTTTCTTGTTGCAATTCTCTTAAACTGTTCTATATGAGTAACCATAAGAACCGCTTTATCATCACTATTTTTATAATCCTCAACACAAGGAAGAATCACATTCTGCGTTTCTTTATCCAGTGCTGTAAATGGCTCATCCAAAATAAGCACTGAATGTTTTTTTGAAAACATGATGGCAATAAATAATTTATTTCTTGTCCCCTGCGACAATATTTTAACAAGCTTATTCCTATAACTCTTTATTCCTAATTTTTCTACAAAAGCTTCAACTCTATCTAAGTATTCTGCATCTTCCTTAAATAGTTTTTTAAAAAATTTTATATTTTCATCCATAGTCATATAATCATAAAGATAATCTTCACTCATAACATATGAGAAATTTTTAATGAGCCTCTTATTCTTATAGACTTCTTTTTCTTCATAAAATACATCTTTTCCGCTATTAAGTACGTTTGTTATACATTTTAACAATGTAGTTTTTCCAGCGCCATTTTCACCTTCCAACAGTAATACTTCTCCTGATCTTAACTCCAACGAAACATTTTTTATTACCGGATCATCTTCATATCCATATGTCAGATTTTTTACCTTGATCAACCCTTTACTCATCTTCTAACAATCCTCCGACCAGTCAAATTACTTTATAATGAGAAACCATCACTTCTATTATTCCTGCAACAGCAAAAACGACACTGCATACCATCAAAAATACTATCATTGTTCCTATAATTTTTTTTATCACGTCTTTTACACTAACTTCGCACTTAATAATTTTAACTATGTTTTTAATAATAAATATCCAAATCCAGATCACCGTTGAAACCGCTAAAGATATACCAATAAATTCAATCGCCCCATGAGGGATCATTTTGGCAGCCAATCTACCATATCCTTCATTTACCAATCCATTTGCTATAATCCCAATACTAAGTATATTTTGAACATAGCTAAAAATTGAGTATAAAGAAATTGTGGTAACTCCCAGGAAAAAAATCTTGCAGATCAATATCATATTTGATTTATATACATGCCAAAATGCAACATTTTTTTCATTGATCAAATTTAAATCTAGTTTTATAAATTCATTGCCGTTTAAGGAAAGAAATGAAATAATTCCCACTGATACTATAAATAGAATAATAGCTAATTTTAATATCATTTTATTCTTTAAATATTTTTGCAAAATCTGCAGAATAATTCCCCCTTTCTATAAAATCTATGATATTTCTACCTATTCTCTTCATCACTTTTGAGCATACAGGAATCGTTATCAAATATGACATTACAATTAGGAGATAAATAATTAAAGGAGGAATATCAAACTTTATAAATGACTTTAATACAAAAGTTGCTAATACGAGCATTACTACAGTCGAGATAATCTTAAAAAGAATATTTATTGGCAAAAAGTCATTTACTCCCACATCCAGAATCTGTGATTCATCCAAAAACTGCCTGTAGTCTTTATAATCCATTCTGGTATAGATTAAATTATTGATCAGATAATTTTTCGGCATCATTATTAAAACCATTACATTAAGCAGGTTCACACCAATCATCACATAAAAATTTCCATTAAAAAAATTCATTATAATATTGCTTATTACAAAATAAATAATGATATTAAAAGATTTTATTATATAGAAAAACTCCAGTTTGCTTTTTAGTATATTTTTTATATCAATCCCATTTGTATTAGCTATCATCACTGTATTTCTATCTGCAATAAGAGACATATTTGCAATCAGCTTTACAGAAACAGCTGAACTTATATCAAGAATGAAAAAACATGGAATAAGTCCCATCAATACAAATCCTGCCCCTAAAAAAGAATGTCTATACATGACAGTAACAATCGCAAGTAGAATAGCAATAGACCTGTCAGCTAAATACACATACCATGCATTAGCATAATTATATTTATATATGTCTGCAAATAAAAAAAATTCTTTTTCAACAAGCACACTGGACCTGCCTATTTTTTTTGCTATAGCTAAAAATAATCTCAATATAAAAAAGTTTTTTATTATATATCTGCTTTCATCTTTATAAATATAATAATTTTCATTAATCCTCTTAAGAGCAAGCACATATACAACTAAATTCACCACAGTTATAACAATTATAACCGCAAGTATAATAGTAAAATAATCCGATAAAAGTCCCATTATTTTATGAACTATTATATGAAGTTCCTCCATTTATCACGAGTTTTATAAAAAAGATTGCCATTTCAAAAAAAAGATAAAAGACTGCCGCATTAAATATAAATGATTTAATATATCCAATAAAACTATATATCTTCTTAATTTCTAAAGATGAATATCTTATAAAAAATACCGACCATTCCGAAATACAGAATACTAAAAAATAAATTGAAGCTGCTATAACAACTTTCACTGTATGCTCTCTCTCAAAAAAACAGAGTAGCACTGTATAAAGTATCAGATTTGTATTGATCATCAATTTATACATGATATTTCCGAGCAATACTATCATACTTCTTTCAAACGCCTGAGGAATTGCAATAGCAAAATCATTTCGTTCAAACAATCTCCAATCATTCGAATCAATCCTTATCAACTCACTTAATAATAAGCCTATTATTAAAATCTCGCACAATAGTTTGTTTTGAAACAAGCGATACAATACAACAAGCCCCAGCATGATTGTCAGATAATTCTTTATAATAAACCATATGATATAAAATGAATTTTTCTTATTATCACTGATTTTAATGAATTTATACTTCTCAAAAAATATATTCTTATTAATTGAGAAATACAAACAGATAAACATCCCTATTAATCTTCCCATATTTTTCCCTTTTAGCTAATATCAGACTGAGGTCAAACAGCCCTCAGTCCTTTTTTATTAATTTATAAAGCAATTGCTGCTTTCTTTGTTAAACCTTTAATTGCCTGTTTAAGACCCATCTTTACTGCCTGCTTCATTAATGCAGCTGTTCCTCCAGAAACAATTCCTGCAACCAAAAAGCCTGCATCAATCATCCATGCCCACCAAGCACTTCCCGTAAGATAATCATATATCAGACTACCCACTCCCCAAGATGCACCTAATACTTCAACAATTTTTAACATATTTTATCTCCTTTTTCTAATAATATTTACACTTATTAAAAAAGCTGTATACTTTAACCGGTGCTTTTATAAGTGCTATCTTAAGTTAGGGCTCTATTGGTTTTCGCGAATTTAAATATTAAATAGAGTCCTTTTATATAACAGTGAATCACTGTAATATACCATATATTTCAATAATAACCTTATTTCGTCCTACAATTTTTACTTAATGTCCTTTCTTTTTAAACATTTCATCTCGTATACCACCCTAAATTATTTAGATTTCTGTACGTCTTATTAAAATATTGTTCAATAAATACCCTATAATGCAATATATTATTAAAACTACAAAAATCTCTATTGTATTTTGATCCAAAGTCCCCATATCAGCAATTTTTTGAGGAATTGAACTTATCCAATAACCACTGATACTTTTCTTCATTCCATTTTTTAATAATTTATCCAAAAGAGGAAGCAGGAGGGAAATCATCATCGGAAGTAAAATGTTTAAGGCTATCGCCCCGCCCTTCTTTTTTACTACCAGACTTATTACCATATAAACTGAAGCAAAACCTAGCTGAACCAACAATATAAGCGCTATTTTATCTATATATAAATTTGTAATTTTCTCAGTTTTGCCTGATTTCAAATAAAGAATAGCAGCTGTAAATAAAGAAATTAAAGATAAACCAATCGTCAAAATAGTAATTGTTAAAACTTTTCCTGAAAGATATTTATTTTTCGTAAATCCTCTTCCTATTATTAATCTAAACGCCTTATTTTCAAAATCACTACACATAACTATTGGAATAATAATTGCAAGAATTATTTCTATTCCAGAACTGGCAAATGTATTAAAAAGCAACTCATTTCCACTTATTTTTGAATGTCTCAATGCTATAAATGTAAAAATAGTAAGCAAAATGAGAATAAGAGATAATATACCAAATGCCTTACCATTAAAAATTTTTTTCACTTCAAATTTTGTAATTTTAAACACTATTTTCCCACCCTTTCTAAGAAATATTTTTCCAAACTTTCTTTTTTAGGAAAAATTGAATAAATATTGTAATTATTTTTATTCATATACCTTGCAATTCCAGGTACTGTTTCTTCAACATATCTCATTTCTATGATATTATTATTTACCTTAGGCTCTAATTCTCTATATTTCTTCTTAAAGTCCTCAAATAACTGATTTGTTTTATCCGAGCTGGTTTCAATACATAAAGTATTTTTGCATTTTTCTTGGAGTTCCTCAGCCTTCATCTCCTCAATTGTTCCGTTTGCAATAAAACCATATCTGGTTGCTATTTTACCTAATTCATCCAATAAGTGACTTGAAATTAAAAAGGTAATTTTCTCTTTTCTATTTAAATCAATGATTATTTTTCTTATTTCTGCTATACCTTCCGGATCCAATCCATTTATAGGCTCATCTAATATAAGAAACTTTGGGCTATTTAATAAAGCTATCGCTATTCCTAATCTCTGCTTCATGCCTAAAGAAAATTTTTTTACTTTTCTATTTGAATGTTCTGATAAACCAACCATTTTAAGTATTTCATCAATTTCTCTTTTACCTTCTCCAAAAATGGTCGCATATAACTCCATATTTTTTCTAGCGGATACTTCTTCGTATAAAGCAGGATTTTCTATCAGTGCCCCCACTTTTTTTCTTTTGTTATAGTTTGTACTATTAAAGAATTTTATTTCTCCTGACTCTTTATTTGTAATACCCAGACATGTTTTCATTAGTGTTGTTTTTCCAGCACCATTTTTTCCCACAAATCCATAAATATCTCCTTCATAGACAGTCATATTTGCATTACTAAGTATTCTTTTATCACCATATCTTTTATTTAAGTTAATAATCTCTAATACTTTTTTATCCATTTAATAATCCTCTCATGTTAAAAAACATTATTAAAACAAACAAACTAAAAATAATATGAATCATATATTTTAATTCGTCTTTATCTCTTAACAATTCACTACCATATTTTTTTCTCCAGTATGGAATATGCATAACAGTAACAATTAAAAATATTAAATATCCCGCTATCATTATCACTATATTCATATAGTTTGCCGATGCAAATGTATATAAAAATCCATTAAGAATCAAATATGGTAATGAAAGTACGCTTGCATGAATTATTTTTTCAATTATTAATCTGCTAAAATTTTCTTTTTTATATATCAATACATATGTGTTCTTTTCATATTGTATGAAAAATATAAAACATTGCATTACTATGTAAATACTTGTAAAAACACATTCAAATATTAAATCTAAGCCTTTTTCCTTGCTTCCATAAGCCAAAAATAATGACAATACATTTACTGCCGCTAATTCTTGTAAATGATACTATAAAAATGTCGTAAAAGTGGAAAATAAAAATGTAGGTTTCCACTAAGAGTGATATCCTTTTCCGTGGAGGTAAAAAACCATGGAA
>CADANF010000008.1 GCA_902789175.1 uncultured Lachnospiraceae bacterium | reverse complement strand
GTTGACAAAAATGGTAAGAAGATTCGAAAACAGTTGGAAGTGGATTTTGTCTGCAACAAAGGTTCAAAGAGATTTTATATTCAATCAGCCTATGCGTTGTCTGATAAAGAAAAGATGGAACAGGAACAACGCTCACTAATGAATACAGGCGATGGATTTAAAAAAATTATTATTACAAAGGATGCTGTGGCACCGCTTTATAATGATGAAGACATATTGGTAATGAGTGTTTATGATTTTCTTCTAAATCCAGATAGCATGGAAATCTAAATGAATAGAACCTTTGGAGGATGGAGATCTATTCAGATTTCATGAATCACCAAATCCATATATCTACTGTACTTTTATTGCAGAAGATTCCTACAATGGAAAGATATATGGAAAAGCCGAGAAAGTAAAAGTTAAATGATGAAGGAAAGATCGTTAAGATAAGTGACGGTGGAGTAAGAGTTACTGAGCTTAAATATGATAACGGAAATATTTCTGTTATAACAGATGCTCTCGGTAATAAAACATCATACGAATACGACGAGAATAACAGGATAATATCAGAAAAGAATAATTCTGAGAATTTTTATGTAGAAAACAACTATGATGAGAATGGAAATATTACCTCTCTTATAGCAGGCGGAGTAAAATCTGAATATTTATATGATCATTCCAATACCGGATTTTCTCGTTTTCTCAACTATTTGTTTATCTTCAAGAAAATCCTTCTAGTCCTTTTTTGGGGCACAGATAAAGAGTAGTATCCCCATTGTTATAGGAAAAATTATGGCAAATCCGATTCCTAATCTCATATTTCCATTTGTTAAAGACATGACGGTGCCAGCTAAAGTTGGACCACTGGCACATCCGAGATCTCCTGCTAAAGCAAGAAGAGCAAACATTAATGTTCCGCCTTTTTTTATTCCTGATGAAGCTAGACTAAATGTACCTGGCCAGAATATTCCAACTGAAAAACCTGCTAAACCACAGGCAAGAAGTGTGATGGTAGGATCAGGAACAAAGATGATGATAGAATAAGCCAATACGCAGAGAAAAGTTGAAACCTTCATAAATTTCTTTAACTCTATTTTTTCGCCTATTTTTCCATAAATTGCTCTTGATGTTCCCATACAAAAAGCAAAAAGCATCTGACCTAAAAGATCTCCAACTTCTTTTGAAACCCCAAGACCTTTTTCGGCAAAAGCTGAAGACCACTGGTTTACGCCTTGTTCTGAGGCGCCGGCACAGACCATCATTATGACCATTATCCAGAAAAACTTATTTTTAAACAGAACTTTGAAACTGGAAGTTTCTCCAGCCATATTACCTTCTAATTCAACTATAGGAACAAAGGTAAAGAGTATAAGGTCGATCAAAGGGATACTGCACCAAAGTAAGGCAAGTATTCTCCAGTTATTGATTCCAATAAATTTAAAAAATACAGTACTAAGCAGAACTACTGAAACATGTCCCCAACTGTAAAATGAATGTAAGAGGCTCATTGCTGCCTCTTTATTTTTTGTTGGGCAGGCCTCAACTATAGGGCTTACTAATACTTCATCTAGTCCGCCACCGATTGCATAGAAACAAACCGAGATAAGAATACCCATAAATGGATCATTAAATGCAGCTGGTAATACTGTCAGAAGTATAAGACCGGTTATAACACAAGTATTTGATATGATCATTGATATTCTATATCCAATTCTTTTTATCAGGGGAGTTGATAGAAGGTCTACTAGCAGTTGGATTATAAAATTTGTCGTAATGAAAAGTGTTATTTTTGATAAAGGCATTTTAAATTCAGTCTGCATCTGAATAAAAAGAAGTGGTAAGAAGTTATTTACGATAGATTGGACGATATAACCTAAAAAAGCTGCTTTTATCGTTAGCTCATATTTATTTTCTGACATTTTTTTCTCCTGTTAATTTAATAATATTTTTTTTACGACACGATAATGCAAATAACAAATGCGTAGTAAAGAAAAATTTTAAAATGCTATATAATTAAAAACAATAGGCTATACGGCCATAATATTTATAACCAATTAATTTTAACATGTTCGTTTCAAATTGCAATTGATAAAGAAAACTGAAAATTACGAAAACGTTTTCGAAATCTTTGTTAAATATTAACAAAATTTAGGCTGATTGAGGAAACTAAATAAATATTACATTGACAAAATTAAACGTTTAAATCACTATGTGTAATACGCAGCGCGCTGTGCTATAACTTTTTAACTAAAAAACCAGAGAGAAAGGAATAGTTGAAAATGAAAGCACTAGTATGGTCAAAAAATAAAAAACTTGAGTTGGTTGACATTGAAAGACCAACTATAAAAGATGATAACGATGTATTGATCAAGATAAAATACAGTGGAATCTGCGGAACGGACCTTCAGGTCATAAAGGGAAATGAAACTATAGTTTCAGATATTGTCCTTGGTCATGAAGCTATTGGTGAAGTTGTAGAAGTAGGGAAAGCAGTTACTGAGTATAAAGTGGGAGATGAAGTGATCATTGATCCTAATCAGTATTGTTGTGATTGTGATTATTGTAAGAGAGGTTTAACCAATTTTTGTACAGGTTATAACGGGGGATTAAAGATCGCTGGTATCAATGTACATGGTACATTTGCAGAATATTTCTGCTGTCACACAAGATATCTTTACAGCATTCCTAAAACCATGAGTCATGAATGTGCTGTTCTTGTTGAGCCACTTACATGTTGTCTTAATAATATCAGAGCCGCAGCCATAAGAGAAAATGAAACTGTATTAGTTATGGGATCAGGTCCAATGGGTGCCTTATGCCAGTTGATAGCTAAAAGAAGAGGTGCTAAGGTCGTTGCATCTGAAAATTCCTTATATCGTAAAGAGATTGTTTCAAAATGGTGTAATGTTGTTTTATCTTCGGAGGAAATGACAGAGGACAAAGTAAGAGAAATAAATAACGGTCGACTTTTTGATGTGATAATCGATACAGTTGGAAATCAGCTTGAAAAAGCTATTTCACTTGTTGAAAAACACGGCAGGATAATTCCTATGGGTATGAATAAAGTATTTAGTGCCAGTGTTAAGCCTTACACCTTTATCAATAAAGGCATTTCTCTTATAGGTGCTAGTGAATATAATATGCTCTTTGCAGATACTATCGAGATGCTTGAATCCTATGAAAATGTTGGAAGTCTCCTTACTCATACATATAAGATCGAGGACTATAAAGAAGCTTTTAGCTCCATTCTCGGATTTGATATGGAAACAGGAGAAAGACGTGATATTAATGCTATGAAGGTAGCCTTTGAATTTTAAGGAGTTTATATGAATAAAGCGGTTAGATTAGACAGGTTCTATGATTATATTTCTGAATCAGATGACAGTAAGGAAATTTATATTCCACAGGTTTGGAATAGCTTCATTGGATGTTTGTATGAGGAAACGAACAAAAAAAATGTAATTAGGGTAAATGAAGCTCAGTATTTTAAAACAGTTATCGAAAAAATCCGTGAGCTAAAGGATGAAATGGATACGGATATAAAGCATTCAAGAATTTATTGTGCTATGCCTAGATATACTATGGCCTGGGATACTAAAGGTGATGGAAGTATCAGCAATGGTACATTGGTAAGAATGCTTGCGCTTTTACCAATCTTAAAGAAAATGCAGGTGAATGTATTATATCTGCTTCCAATAACCGAATACAGTACAAGAAATCAAAAAGGTGATATGGGTTCTCCATTTGCCATAAAGGATTTCTATAAGCTGGATCCTAATCTCCATGATGAAATTATTGACGGGATGAATGATTTTAGTCTGGATGATGAATTCCATATTTTGGTAGAGGCAGCTCATCTAATTGGTATCAGGATAGTTATTGATTTTATCCCTAGAGTTACAGCTAGAGATAGTAATCTCATATTAGAACATCCTGACTGGTTCTATTGGATCGATAAGGATTATGAGAAAGATTTTAAGACTCCGGAGATTCCTGGACTTGATTTCTTTGAAGAATGCACAGTTGATAACATTGAAAAGGTTTATCTTGCTGAGTCAACAAAGAAGCATCTTACTCATTTTAGAAAAGCTCCAAATCTATTAAATAAAGCAAAATGGGAAGAAGTAGTAGAAAGAATACATGAAACAGGAGAAAATGCTTTAGCTTTGATAGAAAAGGAGTTTGGTATTACAACACCTCCTGCCCATTCTGATTGGATCAATGATGTACAGCCAATCTGGACAGATATTACATTTTGGAAGCTTTATATGGATAACAATCCTTGGGCTTCTAAATATCTTTCAAAGAATCAGCCTGACTATGTAATGTTTGATACTATAAAAACTAATAAATTCCCGGCGAAGGAACCAAATCAGCAGTTGTGGGATCTCTTTGAAGACGTTTTAAAATATTACGCAACTGAATTTAAGCTTGATGGATTCCGTTTTGATATAGGACATACACTTCCACCAGCTCTGTTACAGAGACTTTTTGCAACTGTCCGTGAATATGTTAAAAATCCAATCTTTATCAGTGAGGATCTTTTTAACAGAAATCATGAGAGTGCAAGAAAGACTGGATATAATATAATGCTTGGATCAAGCTGGAATGAAGTAAGCCATATCTCAAAGGAGACATATGAGAATTTTATCCTGGAATTAAAAGATATGAATATTATGGCTTATGCCTGTGCAGAAACACATGATACTCCACGAATCGTAACGAGAAAAGGTGGAAAGAAATTATCAAGATCTCTAGCTATCGTAAATAATTTCCTCCCTAATGGAGCTCATTTTATGTTAGCAGGATATGAGATAAATGAGTCTCAGCCTATGAACTGTGGGCTTGCTGATAATACAAATGGAGCGCCAATAAAGAAGGCTTTCTTTAATGAGATGATAATGGATTGGGACAGCGATGATGCAAAGAAGATGATCGATTATCTGATAAATGTAAATACTATCCGTAAGGATTTAGAAGATTCGATTGATGCAAAAGATTTTGAGATGATGGATATAGATAATTCTGCTATCGGATTTAAATATGGCGATGATGCGATGGTATTTTTTAACACTGATATGGATAATCCTGTAAATATTCATTTGCCAGAGGATTCTTTGGATAATTATAAGGTAGCAGTATCAAGTTCTGATTCATTTCTTGAAAATAACGAAAGCAGTGAGATCACATTAGACGGAGCAAGTGCGCTTCTTTTATGCAAAAGATAGGAGGAGCCGTGGAAGAAAATAAGATCATCATATGGCATGAAATGGATGGCGCTGGTGATTCCAGCCGCGTATTTATTGAAAAAATCTGCCAGGAGATAAATGAAAAGTATGGTGTGGAATTTGATATTAAGTGCATGAATATTTCTCCTTATATTGAGCGCCTTAAAAATCTTGATAAAGAAAATGAAAAACCAGATGTTATATTTATTCCTCAGGATTTTGTATCTGTGGAAGAATTTAATCTGGCTGAAGTACCTTCAAAATATCAGGATTATATGGATAGGTCTATCTGGGATTCCATGAAATATAAGGGGGTTCAAAGAGGAGTTCCTTATGCCAGAGGAAACCATGCTGTTCTTTTTTACAATAAAAAGTATTTTAAAAAAGCCCCGGAAAACTTTGAAGAAATAAAAAACTTAAATGAAATTTTAAATGATAAAGTTAATCCATTTGCGATAGATCTGAAAGTTGCATATTGGCTTCTGCCATTTATATATACGATAGGCAAAAATCCAATAGAAGAGAGCCAATTTTACATTTCAGAAGAGAATGAAAAAAAAGTTATAGATTTCTTTGATGAATTGATAAAGAAAAGATCACTTTGCAGTTGTGAGGCTATATCCACAATGCTTGAGGATTTTTTAGAGGGAAAAATAGCTTCCATGATAAATGGTGAATGGTTGTATGAATATCTCCTGAAAGAAATGGGAGATGATCTGGGAGTGGCTGAACTGCCACAACCTGGTAACAGGTCTATGATAGGTGTAAAAACTTCAGTTGGTATCGCTTTTCCATGGGATAGTGTTAATGGCAGAAAATCAAAAGCTATAGATATTTTTATCAGATATATGCTTAGCGAGGATGTTCAGAGAAGATGGTTCACTGAGTATCATAGATTTCCGGTTAACAATGTGATCTCAAGGGAATTAGAGACAAAAGACTTAGACGAAAATATGAAAGCCAGTCTAAGACAGATGCAAAAAAATGTATTTTTACAAAATGATCCTTGTATTAAGGATATGTGGACTGGAGTTGACAAGATCTTAGCCAAGATAAGAAAGATATATGACAGGGAGTAAAATCATGAAAATAGAATTAGTTAGTGAAGTTTCCATTGATGGAAAGATTACATTTGGAATGGGAAAAAGCAGTAAAGATTTATTTAATTTAATGACGGAGGATGACCTTAAGTATATTCATTCTATCCGTAGCAAAGTTGATGGTATTTTAGTAGGGATGAATACTATAAGAAATGATAATTCGTCACTTACATGCAGATATGTAAAGGGAAAGAATCCTATCAGATTAATTCCATCAAACTCACTTGAGCTTAGAGACGATTTTAATATCTTAAATGATGGATATAAAACTATTATTCTTACAACTGAAAAAAATCGTGACCGTTCAGAAAAGTATAAGTTATATACCAATGTGGATTTTATATTTGCAGGGGAAGATTCGGTTGATTTTGAAAAGGCATTTGAAATACTTGAGACAGAATATGATATCCATAGCATTATGTTAGAAGGTGGAGGAACACTTAACTGGACACTTATCCAGAAAGACATGGTAGATGAATTAGTGGTTCTTCGACTTCCAATAATCATTGGCGGAAGAAACAATGTTTCTTTGGTTGATGGTGAAGGTTTTAAGCATTTTAAAGCATCAAAGAAGTATAACCTTAAAGGGCTGGAATTTAGAAATGGCATTGTAGTTGAACGTTACGAAGTTGCTTAAGGAGTGGATCATGGAAAAGAAGAATTTTTATAATAATTTAAAAACAATAGCAATCCCTATCACTATACAGAGTTTGTTTCAGGCAATCTTAAGTCTTATCGATGAAGTAATGATCGGTAATTTAGGAACAGCAAGTATTGCAGGTGTTGGACTTAGCATTAAATTCACTTCACTTTTTTCGGTTGTTATGTCAGCCATAGTTACTGTAGCAGGTATCCTTATAGCTCAGTATAAAGGAAATGATGATGAAAGAGGAATGTGTGTAAGTTTCTTTTCAAATTTATATCTTCTTTTAGGTATCTGTGTTTTATTCATAATTTTTGCAGTTATCTTTCCTGAACAGATTATGAGTTTATATTCAAAAGATATGAATACTATCCATCAGTCAGCTGTTTATTTAAGAATTGTTGTAGTTGGATTTATTCCACAGATCTTTGTACTTATGATCTCAACATTACTTAGAAATTTAGATGCAGCAAAGAAGTTAATGTATGCAAGTTTAGTTTCTGTTATCACAAATACAATATTTAACTATTTACTTATTAATGGTATCGGATTTATTCCAAGAATGGGAATCATGGGTGCTGCAACTGCAACATGTTTAGCAAGAGTTGTAGAACTTTTATTTGTATGGGGCATTTATAAGAGAGTCAGCAAAAAGACTGGTTTTAAACTTTCTCATATGAAGGATGTATCATTTGAATTCATGAAAAAGATCGGCATTATCTTAGCACCAATCCTTATCTCAGAATTCTTATGGAGTTTAGGTGATAATGTATATGCTGTTATCTATGGACATCTTGGAACAACCGCATGTGCTGCTATGACAGTAACATATCCTATCCAGGGACTTGCTATCGGAGCATTATCCGGTGTAGCAGCGGCTTCAGGTATTATAGTAGGTGCTTCTCTTGGTGCAAAAGATGAAGAAAAGGCTTATTTAGATGCCAGCAGGATCCTTAGACTTACAGTTATCAGTGGTATCATTATAAGCATTGTGATCGCACTTGTGGCTCATCTCTATGTATTGGTTTATAATGTTGAGCCGGATGTTCGTAAAAATGCTATTTATATCTTATATGCTTATACATTAGTATTCTGCGGCAAGGTGATCAACATGGTCCTTGGCGGCGGTATCCTTAGAAGTGGTGGACAAACTCAGTATACTATGATGATAGTTATCGGTGCTACATGGTTTGTAGGAGTTCCTCTTGGACTTGTAACAGCTTATACTTTCCACTGGCCAATATATATTGTTTATTTTGCTTTATCATTGGAAGAATATGTCCGTGTAGCATTTAAAGTAAAATTATTCAGATCAAGAAAATGGATGAATAATCTTGCTATAGATTGATCCTTTTAAAAAAATCTTATAATTAAATTATAGGAAAAAAAATTTCCCTACGGTACTTATATGTGCTGTAGGGATTCTTTACATTCTATATTAAAAAAATTATTAAATTTTAGTTATTCCATATATCCACTTGTACGTAAAGGATCAAAACCATGATTTTTAAGTAGTTCATTAATCTCTATTATATTTCTTTTATTTTCGTTAAAAAGTATCATCAAAAAAGCATCTCTGGGAATTTTGGGATACAAAGCTGGGAGTTCATACATCTTAAGAATTCTCTGAGTTTCTTCCAGGGAAAATTCTGAAGCGTAACAAAGACGAAGAATTATATCTCTTTGTCTCGTATGTTTTTCGCCGGACAATAGTTTATAGCCATATTTTTCGGGAATGTCGGCACGAAGGAATGCTTTTAATTGAGTTATTCCTTTTTTTTGAAGAAGTTCTTTAAAGTAAACTGAAAATGAATTGTTAGGTTCTATATTTGAATTCTTATTTTCTTCTATATATTTTTCAAAATCAGAAATTTTTGTTTTATTTAAGATGCTTTCTAATTCGGAAGTCTTTTTTTGCATTTTTAAACTCCTTATAAAAAATATTATTTGATTATATCATAAATATTAAAATAAAGTTCTCCCCGTAACGGGGGGAAGAGTTTTCTTTTTATTGTGTTACCATTTTATAAAACATAATTTTATATGGAGGTTGATTCAATGAAAAAGAAAAAAATAATAATTGGAATTATAGTATTTATTATTATAGTTGCAGCATTAGGGAGCAAAGGAAAGAAGAATAATGACAAAAAAAGTATTGTAGACAGTAGTAACACTTCGGATAATGATTCATCTGATACAAAAAAGACTTCTTCTAAAGTAACAATAGAAGAACAGGTTTTGGTCGATCAAGATGGGGTAAAGATTACGGCCAAGGAATTCACAACAGGTGGAATCATGGGAGATGGTATAAAGGTAGTTATAGAAAATAATACATCGGAGAATATAACCGTTGGATGTACAGCGCTTATTGTAAATGACTATATGATTAATGACTTATTTGCTTCAGATGTTGCAGCTGGTAAGAAATCTAATGAAACAATAGATCTGTACACTAGTGAACTAAATGCTGCTGGAATTGATACAGTTGGGAAGATAGAAATTTATTTCCATGTATACAAGTCTGAAGGATTTGACAAGTTATTCGATTCAGAATGTATTACAATAAAAACTTCTGAATATGATAATATGGATACAACTGCAGATATTCAAGGAAAAGAATTATATAATGAAGGTGGAATTAAAATAGTAGGAAAGGCTGTTGATGAAAATAGTTTTTGGGGAACAGCAATACTTCTATATGTTGAAAATAACTCAGGAAGGAATGTCGGAATAAATGTTGATAATATGTCCGTGAATGGATATATGATGAATCCAATTTTTTCAACAACAGTATATGATGGAAAAAAGGATTATGATGATATCACTTTATTAAAAAGTCAACTTGAAGAAAATGGTATTACATCTATAAATGATGTAGAATTGACATTTCATATCTATGATGCTGATACTTATGAAACAATAACAGATTCAGATACCATAAAGTTTTCAGCCGAATAAGTTTTTTGTTATAAAGGGTGTATGAATTACATACGCCCTTATTTTATGCTATAATGACCTGGATTAATTAGTTATTGTTGTAGAGAGGAATTTATGGATATACCAGAAGAAGTTTTATCTAAATATGAGATAGAATCAACTATTTCTGATAGAAAACATATTTATAGTGCTTTCAGTATTGAAATAGGAGATAAATGTATTATCAAAGAAATTTCAAAAGATAATAAAGTAATATATGAGATCCTACTAAATAGTAAGATTAATGGAGTCCCTAAAATTAAAGAAATAATAAAGATTAATGAAAATAAATATTATATAGTACAGCAGTTCGTTCATGGGCCTTCACTTACAAAATATATTGAATATAATAAAGATCTCATAGATGAAAAATGGGTTATTGGTTTTATAAGCCAGATGTCATTAATATTAAATGATATTCATTCTACTAATCCACCTATAATACATAGAGATATAAAACCTGATAATATAATAATTGCTTATGATGAAAGTCCGATAATTATTGATTTTGATATATCCAGACTATTTGGAAATAAGAAAAATAAGGGGAAAAAAAGTAAAGATACTACTATAATGGGAACTGTTGATTTTGCAGCACCCGAGCAGTTTGGTTTCGGAGAAACTGATTCTAGAACTGATATATATGGACTTGGAGCTACAGTGGAATATATCATTAATTATATAGGTATACAATCGGATTGCCTTGATAGATTTGTGAAAAAATGTATGCAGATCGATCCGGAAAATAGATTTCAGAATTCTAAGGAAATATTATCTTTTATATCGGGTCATAGTAATGCAGACAATAATAAAGATAAAAAAGAAGAAAAGAATAAACCTGCATCAGATAAAAAGAATGATTCTTATAAAGGATTATATGGAGGAAAAGTATTCAGATTTTTACCTCCTGGTTTTAGAACAGGCTATATTGGAAAGATGATTACTGCTTCTATAGTATACATACTTAATTTTCAGGTAGCATTTGCATATGAATCTGAAAATATAAATGACAGTAGAGTTTTATTTATTAATAGGTTATGTATGTTCATAGCACTAATGGCCATTTGTTTTTTTTCAAATGATTATATGGGAGTACAGAGTTTGTTTAAGATAACTTCCAGTAAAAATAAGAAGATAAGATATATCGGAATCGTATTTTATGATTTTGTTATATTTTGTATGTTAGTTGCTATTTGTATGATTTTAGAAAATATTATTAAATAGTAAGAGGATAAAATATGATACCAGATTACCATTTACATACTGAATTTTCCGGAGACTGTGAGACGGCAGTAAAAGATCTTATTAATAAGGCTATAAGCCTTGAAATGAAAGAAATATGCATTACAGATCATAATGATCTGGATTTTCCTGAGTTGCCGGATGAAGTTGACTTTAACTTAGACATGGAAAGATATATTCCATATTTAAAGATAGTAAGAGAAGAGTTTAAAGATAAGATAGATATAAAGATTGGGGTAGAGCAGGGGGTTATGCCTTCTACTTGTGAAAAACTCTCTTCATTTTCTGATAAATATAAGGATCTGGATTTTATAATCTGTTCTTCTCATTTTGTAGATGGAATGGATCCTTATTATCCGGAGTTCTTTGAAAAATACAGTGAAAAAGAAGGATATGAAAAGTATTTTGAAACGATTCTTTATAATACAGAACATTTTAATGATTTTAATGTTTATGGACATTTGGATTATATCTTAAGATATGGTCCTACTAAGGCAAGAAATTTTAATCCAAAAGAATATCTGGTCATTTTTGAGCAGATTTTTAAAAACCTTATCAATAAAGGAAAGGGTATAGAGGTTAACACAGGAAGCCTTACAAGAGGACTTGATTTTGCTCATCCAAATGATGAATTACTGAAACTTTATAAGGAATTGGGAGGTGAAATAATAACCTTCGGTTCTGACAGTCATAAACTGGATACATTAGGTTATAATTTTATCGAAGAATCCATGAGACTGAAGAAGTTAGGGTTTAAATATTATTGTACATTTAAAAATATGAAGCCAATATTTCATAATTTGTGAAAAAACAAAGAAAATATTAAACAAAAAATCAGTTACGGAATCGATTTAAACTATCAAAATGCCTAGTTTATCCGGTTTTATGAGAAACTGACTAATTTACACTTGAAATTCACGGCCTAAAACTGTATAGTTTAGGTGTGAGTGAATAAATGATTCACGGATTATATTGTTACTTTTCTACAGTAACAAGAAAAGAAAATAAATTTTCTAGGAGGAATTTTAACATGGCAGTTAAAGTAGCGATTAATGGTTTTGGTCGTATCGGACGTCTTGCTTTCAGACAGATGTTCGGCGCAGAAGGATATGAGGTTGTAGCAATCAACGATCTTACATCTCCTTCAATGCTTGCACATCTTTTAAAGTATGATTCATCACAGGGTAGATATGTTGGTATTGGTGAAGAAAATCAGGTTACAGCTGATGATGAGGCTGGAACAATCACAGTTAAGGGCAAGACTCTTAAGATCTACAAGGAGCCAGATGCTAACAATTGTCCTTGGGGAGAACTTGGTGTTGATGTAGTTCTCGAGTGCTCAGGTTTCTATACATCAAAGGAGAAGGCACAGGCTCATATCAATGCTGGTGCTAAGAAGGTTGTTATTTCAGCTCCTGCTGGAAATGATCTTCCTACAATCGTTTACAACGTTAACCACGAGACATTAACAGCTGATGACAAGATCATCTCAGCTGCATCATGCACAACAAACTGCTTAGCTCCTATGGCTAAGGCTCTTAATGATTTCGCTCCTATCTCATCTGGTATCATGACAACAATTCATGCTTACACAGGTGATCAGATGATCCTTGACGGACCACAGAGAAAGGGTGATAAGAGAAGAGCAAGAGCAGGTGCTGTAAATATCGTTCCTAACTCAACAGGTGCTGCTAAGGCTATCGGACTTGTAATTCCAGAACTTAACGGTAAGCTCATCGGTGGAGCTCAGCGTGTTCCAACTCCTACAGGTTCAACAACAATCCTTGATGCTGTTATCGTAACAGATAAGGAAGTTACTCCAGATGCAATCAATGCAGCTATGAAGTCTGAAGCTACAGAAAGCTTTGGTTACACAACAGAAGAAATCGTTTCAAGCGATATCGTTGGTATGAGATTCGGTTCACTCTTCGATGCTACACAGACAAAGGTATCAAAGGTTGATGAGAAGACATATCTTGTACAGGTTGTTTCATGGTATGATAATGAGAATTCTTACACATCACAGATGGTTAGAACAATCAAGTACTTCGCAGAGCTTGCTTAATTGATCAGGCTTTAAGAAAGACCTAAATTAGAGGGGTCCGGTCTAAAGTATGGACCGGATCCCTTATTTTTTATCTCATTTACGAGAAGACCTGTGTTGTTAATTAAAGATGCAGGAAAATATGAATTGGAGGATTTTTATATGTCACTTAACAAGAAAACAGTAGATGACATCAATGTAAAGGGACAGCGTGTCCTTGTAAGATGCGACTTCAATGTACCTCTTAAGAATGGTCAGATCACAGACGAGAATCGTCTTGTAGCTGCTCTTCCTACACTTAAGAAGCTTATCGCTGATGGCGGTAAGTTAATCCTTTGCTCACACTTAGGAAAGGTTAAGACAGAAGAAGATAAGCTTACAAAGACTCTTGCTCCTGTTGCAGTTAGACTTTCAGAGCTTCTTGGTCAGGAAGTTAAGTTCGTAGTTGATCCTGAAGTAGTAGGTGCAAACGTTAAGGCTGCAGTTGCTGAAATGAAGGACGGCGACGTTATCCTTCTTGAGAACACACGTTTCAGAAAAGAAGAGACAAAGAACGAAGATGCATTTTCAGAGGATCTTGCATCAATCGCTGATGTATTCGTTAATGATGCATTTGGTACAGCTCACAGAGCTCACTGCTCAAATGTTGGTGTTACAAAGTATGTTGATACATGCGTAGTTGGTTACCTTATGGAGAAGGAAATTGCATTCCTTGGTAATGCAGTTGAAAATCCTGTTCGTCCTTTCGTTGCAATCCTTGGTGGTGCTAAGGTAGCTGATAAGCTTAACGTTATTGATAACCTCCTTGAGAAGTGTGATACACTTATCATCGGTGGTGGTATGGCTTACACATTCCTTAAGGCTAAGGGATATGAAATCGGTAAGTCACTCCTTGACGAGACAAAGATTGATTATTGTAAGGAAATGATGGCTAAGGCTGAAAAGCTTGGTAAGAAGCTTCTTCTTCCAGTTGATGCAGTTCTTATTGACAATTTCCCAGATCCAATTGACGATCCATCAATCTCAACAGAAGTAGTTGATACAGATAAGATCCCTGCTGATAGAGAAGGTGCAGATATCGGACCTAAGACAATCGAGCTTTATTCTGAGGCTGTTAAGACAGCTAAGACAGTTGTTTGGAACGGACCTATGGGTGTATTCGAGAACCCGGTACTTGCTAAGGGTACAAAGTCAGTTGCAGCAGCTCTTGCTGAGACAGATGCTACAACAATCATCGGTGGTGGTGATTCAGCAGCAGCTGTTAACCAGCTTGGCTATGGCGACAAGATGAGCCATATCTCAACAGGTGGTGGAGCTTCACTTGAATTCCTTGAAGGTAAGGAACTTCCAGGTGTTGCAGCAGCAAACGATAAATAAGAATTAAACATTCTATTACATTCGGCAGGGGATAAAACCCCTGCTTAATGTAAGTTAGTAAACTTTTTTAAGGAGATAATTAAAATGGCAAGAAGAAAGATTATTGCTGGTAACTGGAAAATGAATATGACTCCATCAGAGGCTCTTAAGCTTGTTGATACACTTAAGGATCTTGTAAATAATGATGAAGTTGATGTTGTATACTGCGTTCCAGCTATCGATATCGTTCCAGTTGTAGAAGCTGTTAAGGGTTCAAATGTTTCAGTTGGTGCTGAAAACTTCTATATCGAAGATAAGGGTGCTTTTACAGGTGAAATCTCAGCTCCTATGCTTGTAGATGCTGGTGTTAAGTATGTTATCATGGGTCATTCAGAGAGAAGAGATATCTTCGGTGAGAATGATATCCTTATCAATGCCAAGGTTAAGAAGGCATTTGCTGCTGGCCTTACACCAATCCTTTGCTGTGGTGAGTCACTTGCACTTCGTAAGGCTGACACATACAAAGAGTGGATCGAAAGACAGATCACATGGGATCTTAGCGGCGTAACAGCTGATCAGGTTAAGAACCTTGTTATCGCTTATGAGCCAATCTGGGCAATCGGTACAGGTGAGACAGCAACAGCTGACCAGGCTGAAGAAGTTTGTGCTTTCATCCGTTCTCTTATTGCTAAGCTTTATGATGAAGCTACAGCTGAAGCTGTTCGTATCCAGTATGGTGGATCTATGAATGCTTCAAATGCTGCTGAACTTCTCAGCAAGCCAAATATCGACGGTGGACTTATAGGTGGTGCTTCACTTAAGCCAGACTTCGGTAAGATCGTAAATTACAATAAGTAATTAACGCCTCATTTTAAAGTGGTTTTTAGTGCTTAAAAAGCTCTTATATCTTAAAGGACAGGGGATTGTTTTTTATGAAGAAATTTTTAAAGGAATTTAAAGAATTTGCACTTCAGGGAAATGTTATCAGCATGGCTGTCGGTGTTATCATTGGTGCTGCATTTAAGGATCTTGTAACTTCTTTTACAGATTGTTTTATTACACCATTACTTAACCTTATTGGCGGAACTGAATTCGGTGGCAAGATTGTTCTTAGAAAAGCTGCTGAAGGAAGCGAAGAAATTGCCTTATATTGGGGACAGTTTATCTCAGCTGTAATTAATTTCCTTATTATGGCTCTTATTCTTTTCTGTATCATTAAAGCTGCTAATAAGCTTATGTCTCTTGGAAAGAAGAAAGAAGAAGAGGCTGCGCCTACAACAAAGAAGTGCCCTTATTGTCAGTCGGAAATTGATATCAATGCGACAAAATGTCCTCATTGTACATCAGATCTTAAAGATTGAAGATAATAAATCAATACTTATGTTTAAAGAAGCATGTATATTTACATGCTTCTTTTCATATATTAAAATATGACATATGTGTTAAAAATTAATTGTTAAAGCTTAATGAAAGAAAGACGGATGAAAAAGATAACTATAGGATTTCTTGCTCACGTTGATGCGGGAAAGACAACTCTTGTAGAGAGTATTTTAAAACATACAGGTAAGATAAAGAATCTTGGAAGGGTAGATAATGGTACTGCCTTTTTGGATACGTATTCTATGGAAAAAAAACGTGGGATAACCATATATTCCAAGCCTGCCGGTTTTAATTATAAAGATATAGAATTTACTGTTATTGATACACCAGGACACGTGGACTTTACTGCGGAAATAGAAAGAGCTCTCAGTGTTCTGGATTATTGCGTCCTTTTGATCTCTTCATCTGATGGTATAACTGCCCATACAAGAACACTTTTTAATCTTCTTCAGGAATATAATATTCCATGTTTTATCTTTGTTAATAAGATGGATATGGCAGTAAGAAGCAAAGAAGAAATCTTAGAAGAATTAAATGAAAATCTTTCGGCGGGTTTTATTGATATGACTGCTTCGGATGAAGAATTTTTTGATGAGGCAGCTCTTCTTTCAGAGGAAGCTTTAAATTATTTCCTTGAAACAGGAGCAATCCCGGAGGCTTGTCTTAAAGAACTGATATATAATAGAGAGATGTTTCCGGTATATTTTGGATCAGCATTAAAGGAAATGGGAATAGATTTATTTTTAGACTCTATTTCAGGACTTATTAAAGAAAGAGAATATCCAGAAGAGTTTGGCGCATTGGCCTATAAGATATCAAGGGATAAGGAGAAAAGATTAACCTTTGTAAAAATTACAGGTGGAAAGATTGCTGTAAAAGATTTAATTTCTGATGATGAAAAGATAAATGAGATAAGAAAATATGATGGGGCTAAATTTGAAATCTTAAAAGAAGCTGTTGCCGGTGATATAGTTGCTCTTATCGGACCTTCAAAAACCTACGCAGGTCAGGGCTTTGGCTATATGCTCGATAAAAGTGAGATTAAGATAAAGCCTGTTTTAAAATATAATTTAAATCTTCCAAATGAGATCAAAGCAAGAGATTTCTTTCCTGAATTAAAAGAACTAGAAGAGGAAGAACCTTTACTGTCTTTATATTGGAATGAAGAAAATGAAACTATTGAAGTTTGCATTATGGGTGAAATCCAACTGCAGATCCTTAAAGCAGTAATAAGTGAGCGTTTTAATATAGATGTAGCATTTGGCGATGGAAAAGTTCTTTATAAAGAGACTATCGTAAATCCTACTTATGGATGCGGGCATTATGAACCTCTTAAACATTATGCAGAAGTTCATGTGCTTATAGAACCTTTAAAAAGGGGCAGTGGTGTGGTTCTTTCCAATGATGTTACTACAGATGAATTATCTATTAATTATCAAAAAAATATATTATCAAATCTTTCAAATACTTGTCTTAGGGGAGTCCTTATAGATGCGCCGCTTACAGATGTTAAGATCACTGTATGTGCAGGACGTTCTCATAAGAAACATACAGAATCACAGGATATGAGAGAAGCTGTTCTGCGTGCTGTAAGACAGGGCCTTATGAAAACTGAAAGTGTGATTTTAGAGCCATTTTTTAGTTTTGTTATAAATCTTCCTCAAAGTGCAGCTGGTCGTGCTCTTACTGATATAGAATTGTTTAATGGTACTGCTGTTATTGAAAATCAGGACAAGGATATTGTTACTATTGTAGGAAGAGCACCGGTTTCAAAGATAGGTAATTATCAGGGGGAATTAAATACTTATACTCATGGTGCAGGACTTATCAGCTTTAAATATGACGGATATGATATATGTAAGGATCAGGATAAAGTTGTTGAAGAGTTTGATTATGACCCGGACAGCGATATGCTTGATTCTGCAGGATCTGTATTTGTAGACCATGGAGCTGCCATGTTTGTGCCATGGTATATCAGTGATGAATATATGCATATTTATCCTAGATTAGAGAAATATTTTGATTTCCCTTGTGATGAAGATGATATGGGTCATGAAAGTTCAAAAGTCATTCCACTTTCTGAAAGGCTGGAAGCTATTGGGACAGATGAGATTGATGATATATTAAATAATATAAACAGAAATAAAAAGAATGATCCATTTGAAAATAAGAATCATTTTAAAAGACAGTCCGCTATGCTTAGTTTTAAGAGGACTGCCGTTAAAAAGAAGAATGAAAAATATCTTCTTATTGATGGATATAATATAATTTATGCCTGGCCAGAATTAAAAGAATTAGCAGAAGATAATATGGATGGCGCGAGAGCAAAACTGCTTGATATGATATGTAATTATCAGGCCATAAAAAACGAAGAGATAATTGTTGTATTTGATGCATATAAAGTAAAAGGGCATTTTACTGATGTAATGGATTATCATAATATCCATGTGGTCTATACTAAAGAGGCTGAAACAGCTGATCAGTATATTGCTAAATTTACGGATCAGAATAAAGATTCTTATGATATAAGAGTTGCTACTTCTGACGGGCTTATACAGCTGATCATCTTTGGATCCGGGGCAACAAGGGTATCTGCTAATGAGTTTTATCATGATGTGATGGAGACTACAAAGGAGTTTAGCAGGCAGTTTACAAATGTGCATTCAGCGGTTTTAAAAGATGGTATAGAAATGTCAGAAGAAATAATCAGTAAGATAAAGGAGAAAACTGATGGAACTCAGTAGACGTACCAGATTAATAAAGAATTTAGTGGCTGATATTAACCAGATGGATAGGTTTACTGACCTTAGATTATCCAGATTTTCTGAGTCAGAGATAGACAGGGTATATAAATATCCTGATCATATAGATTCAGAGGTGCTTGATATGGGGAATTTTAAAATGCTTAGACTTTCCTCAAAAGAAGGTGGATCAGACTGGGTTACATTAATGTTTCATGGAGGAGGATACTGCCAGGCTTTCAAGAGAAATTATAATAGAGTTGCAGGCTATTATCATGAAGTTTCCAGGGGAGGCACGGTTTTTGCTGTGGATTATAGAGTTGCTCCGGAATATGTATTTCCTGCGGCGCTTGATGATGCTATGGTGGCTTACGACTATCTTATATATGATCTTAATATAGATCCTTCGAGAATCATTTTATCAGGAGATTCTGCAGGAGGTGGCCTTGCGCTAGCGTTAGTTCATCTGATACGTTCTCAGTGGAAAAAACTGCCTGCTGGCATTGTTGTTATGTCGCCTTGGGCAGATCTTACTACTTCAGGACCATCCTATGTAAATAATAAGGAGATCGATCCTGTATTTGGCGGTGGAAATGATGAACTTATATTTAATAATCCATATCCGGGAGAGACGGATAAAAAGGATATAAGAATATCTCCTTTGTTCGGGGATTTTTCTGGATTTCCGCCTATGCTCGTGCAGGCTGGATCTGATGAAATGCTTTTATCCGATTCAGAAGAATTATATTTAAAGGCAAAATCTCAGGGAGTACAGGTAAGATTCACCGTATATCAGGGGATGTTTCATGTATTTCAGTTAGGTGGTAAATTAATGGAAGAATCAAAAGAGGCCTGGAGAGAAGTTGGGCGTTTTTATGAATCTTTATAAAACAGGGGTATGAAATGGATAGAAAGATATTAGTTATAGAAGATGACTTTGCCCTTGCAATGGGACTTAATTATACCTTAAAGGCAGATGGATATCTTACTGATCATGCAAAAAATCTAAAAGAAGCCAGAGAGTTTCTGCTTAAAGAAAAGAATTATAGTCTTATAATACTTGATGTTATGCTTCCGGATGGAGATGGCTTTTCTTTTCTTGAAGAATTTATGCAGATGAATATAGATATTCCTGTAATTTTTTCAACTGCTGTCAGTGACGAAGCAAACATTGTCAGAGGCCTTGATCTTGGGGCTGATGATTATATTACGAAACCGTACAGAGTTAAAGAACTTTTAGCTAGAATAGCTGCGGTTATAAGAAGGCATGAAAGGGGAAAAAATAATACTAAAGCCAGTGAGGATAATATTTATTTTGGAGAACATAAGTTTAGTGAATCTTCTTTAAGACTTTATATTGGAGATGAGCTTATAGACTGCACTCCTGCTGAATTAAGATTATTAAGAGAATTCCTTAATAATAAGGGAATAGTTCTTACCAGGAATTTACTTATGGAAAGGCTTTATGATACTGAAAATTCGTTTATCGACGATAATACTTTATCAGTATATATTAAGAGGCTGAGAGATAAATTAGGGGAAGATGCTGGATTTATAAAGACAGTAAAAGGTGTAGGATATAGGTTTGGTGAATAATGAAAAGTGATTTTGAGAAAAAAGAGTTTAAATTTTTTAATATAGTGATAGTTGCAATATATCTGGTGATAAATCTTGGTATCATGATCATCTTAAGTTATGTTTCAGATATATTTGTAATTGTAATGCTTTGGATACTTTTTTCTATAAATATCATTTCCTTATTGGTCTTATATCTTTATTCAAGAAAAATGATATATAAAGCATATTCATCAGTAGATAAAGCTTCGGATATGATGGAAGCGATCATAAGAGATAATGAAGCAGAAATTATCAAAAATAATGATAATGCTCTGGAAGAAGGAGCCATTGGAGTTTTATATGATAATTTCGGCAAACTTGTAAATATGTTTAGAGAAGCTAAGAATAAAGAGAAGAAAGAAAAAGA
The DNA here is from genome assembly GCA_902789175.1 of uncultured Lachnospiraceae bacterium. Taxonomy (GTDB): domain Bacteria; phylum Bacillota; class Clostridia; order Lachnospirales; family Lachnospiraceae; genus Eubacterium_Q. The sequence goes on along the minus strand of CADANF010000008.1, from coordinate 92,195 downwards.
GTATCTTATGAATGTTATGCAGGATATATCTCATCAGTTAAAGACGCCTCTTGCTTCAATGAATGTTTTTCTTGATCTTTTAATTGAAAATAAAGTAGATTCTCTGGATGAAAGAAATCTGATCTTAAAGGAAACAGCAAATCAGGTTGACAGAATGGAATGGATGGTCCTTGCCATGCTGAAACTTGCTCGTATTGAAGCTGGTGCAGTTGAATTTTTGAATGAGGAATTTAATCTTTATGATGCTCTTTCTGAGGCAAAAAGTGCAGTTGCTTATCTTACTAAAGAAAGAGGTCAGGAGGTTGTGATAGATAGTCCTCCTAAAATTATAGTTAAGGGAGATATGCAGTGGCTTACAGAAGCATTGATAAATATTATAAAGAATGCTTCAGATTATTCTTATGAAAAGTCAGATAAGATAAATGTCTCAGTTGAACAAAATAATATATATACAAGAATATATATAAAAGATTATGGAATAGGAATGACTGAAGAAGTTCTTTCTCATATTTTTGAAAGATTTTACAGGGCCAGCAATGAAGTAAATCCTAACAGTGTTGGAATAGGTCTTTCACTTTCAAAATCCATAATTGAAAAGCAGGACGGTCGTATCACGGTAAATAGTAAGGTTAATGAAGGCACTGTATTTACCATCCAGTTAAATAAATAAGATAAAAAGGCAATCTTTCAAATTTGTAAGATTGCCTTTTTATTTTGTCACTTGATTGTAAGTCGTGGGTGATAAATTGATAATAGAAAAATGAAAGGAAAGGTATAGTAATGGATAATATCGTTGAAATGAGAAATGTATCTAAGATTTATGGGGAAAAAGATTCTAAGATACTTGCTCTTCATAATGTAAATCTTGAGATTGAAAGAGGCAGCGTGGTAGCGGTTGTTGGGGCTTCGGGTAGTGGTAAATCTACTTTGCTTAATGTAATTGGAGGAGTTGACTATCCATCTGATGGAACCATTATTGTAGATGGTAAAGAGATCACAAGATATAATGATGATGAATTAAGTATATTTAGAAGAAGAAAAGTTGGCTTTATATTTCAGGCCTATCATTTAATACCCGTACTTACAGTTGAAGAAAATATCAATCTTCCAGTGCTTCTTGATCATAGAAAACCTGATAAGGAATATCTGGATCATGTAATAAATCTTTTGGGACTTTCTGATAGAAGAAAACATCTTCCGGGTGAATTATCCGGCGGACAGCAACAAAGAACAGCCATTGCAAGGGCCCTGGCTAATAATCCTACTTTAATTCTTGCAGATGAACCTACAGGTGCTCTGGATTCTAAAAATGGTAAAGAAGTTATGGATCTTCTTATGAAATCTGTACATGACCTTGGACAGACTCTTGTTATCATAACTCATAATATGGATCTGGCAAGAGAGGCTGACAGGATAATCAGGATAAAGGATGGAGAGATTGAGGAGTAGGGGAAAAATATGGAGCATTATAAAGAACTTGGAAATAAATATTTCAGACAGAATAAAAAACGGAATATCTTTACGATAGTATGTACAGCACTTGTTGTTATCTGTATATTTTCAATACTTAATATTACTTTTAACTGGGTAAGAAGTTATAGAAAAGATATAAGAGGATTTGCTGATTATGAAATCCTTATAACTAATGTTGATAAGGAAAAAGCAAAAGAGATCATTGATCAAAAATATGTTGAATCCGGATATGTAGGTACTGAAATTACGGGAGTTAAAGATGATAGAGAACCAATTTTAGAGGATGCATTACATATTAATGTAAAGAATAAATTGCTTATCAACTATTATAGAGATAAGCTTACAAAAGAATACGGTGTTAATGCAGAGGTAAATGAAGCACTTGTATGGACATACGGTCAGGATATCACGAATGAAGGTAATATCATCGTATTACTTGCTGTAATAGTTTCATATATCATAACGATAATTGGAGTCGGATACATAAGAAACAGTATGCAATTATCGGCAATTGAAAGAATTAAAGATTATGGAAATTTAAGATGTATAGGCGCTACTAAAAAAGAGATAAAACAGATCATATTACATGAAGCTTTTATGATCGAAACCATAGGAATTACTATTGGATGTGTTTTAGCATTTGTTTTCAGTTCTCTGATCAGTTTTAGAAGAGGATATCCAGTTGGTTTTAATTTTCTTCCATTTATAATTGTATTTGCTGAGTTCTATTTTGATCTTTTCTTTATCGTAAGAGAAAGAATGAAATATATTATAAATCTTTCACCAGTGGAAGCATTAAGTGCAAATATCAAGATAAAGCAGAGCAGACTTAAAAAAAGAGATAGTGGAATATGGAAGTTATTATTTGGAATTGAGGGGGATTATGCATATAAGAATTTAAAGAGAAATAATAAAAGAACTTTGAAAACAACATTATCCATAATGTTTGGATTGGTGGTTATTGTGACTGTAGGAGGCCTTGTTAATGGGTTTCTTAAATACATGAAATTGGTCAATTCACAGTTTGGATATTATCAGGATTATATAATTCCTAGTAAATATTATAGTTACATAAGTTTTGAAGAAATAAAATCTTATCTTCCATCAAAGGATAATATGGAAGTGATCAAAAATACAAATGGTATTGGAGAAGTGAAATATGTTTATGATAATAATATTCTATTAAAACAAAAATCAGATTTATTAAAACATATAAATAAAGAATATTTAAATGAAACCCGCTCCGAATTTGATATTCTTAGGAGCCTTGATAAGATTAATGATCCTGACGCTGGAGAATGGTATGAAAGAGTTTATAATCTTATAGATTTTCAGATTTATGCGTATGATGAAAATGATTTTAAAAGAAATGAGGAATACCTTATAGATGGAACCTTGGATATATCAGAAAATGGAGTGATCCTGGTTAATTATGGATTGTGTGAAAATCATAACAGTTATTATTATGATGGATTTCTTCCTGAAATGAAAAACTACACATTTACTGATTATAAGGTAGGGGATGAAATAGAAATAGTTGATCCGGTTATCCTAAGAAACAGAATTGCAGAAGAAGTAAAAGTTGAGGATCAGGAAATTAGTTATTCTGATTACTCGCAGTCTATATCAAAAGTGGTTGAGGAATTAAGAGCAAAGGGATATACAAAGAAACTGGTTATAGAAGGAATTGTGGAGAAAGACGCAAATATTTCTTCTGATGAACCTAAGTTTTTAACGACTACAGACAATTATTTTAAACTCTTTAAGTGTAATGCTAATGATTATTCTGGATTTATGGTTCATGTAGATAATTGCTTTAGTTCGGGATTATCAAAGTTAGATATAGATTACGATGGTGATGGTGAAGGGATTGACAGGTACTATTTCAGTTCTTTTATGTCAGGTTATTTTTCTACGGTTCCGGAGATTATAGATAATGTTTTAAAAATAGTTTCTTTTATAAGTGTTGTTTTTATATTTATATTTATTAATGTTATTAACTCCATAATCATAACAAGAAGTAATCTGCGTATCAGGACAAATGAAATGGCTCAGTTAAGAGCACTTGGCATGACTAAAAGTAGCTTATATAAAACGGTTATGCTGGAGGGCTTTATAGTTTGGTTTAGAGCTTCACTTATTGGAATTCCTTTAGGAATATTGGCTCATCTTTGGCTTTATTATAATGTACTTAAATATTTATTTTACATTAAATTTTCTATTGCTATATGGGCTATAGTTTTAGGACTGGTTTTATCAGCTTTAGCATATATTTATTCTAATTATAAATATGTAAAGAATATGAGGCTTGATGTAGCAAAAGAATTATCATGTGATTCTATTTGATCATGGGGGAGGTTAAGATGAAGGCAGAATTTAGGAAAAAAATATGTATAATAATGACTTTATCAGTACTAATCCTTGGCACATGTGGTTTAATACCTATTAAAGAAGTTAGTGCTGATACACCAAGACTTATGGTTTCTGATTATTCTATTGATAAAGAAAAAATCTATCCAGGAGATACATTTAAAATAACTTTTACTTTAAAAAATAATGCGTTAAACAGGGTTTCTAATATAAAGTGTAAGATTTCATCGGATAATGGTCAGTTTCTTCCGGTAAATAGCCCAGGAACAGCCTATATTGATGAAATCTATGGAGAGGAAGAAGAGACTCTGTCATTTACATTAAAAGCAGATAAGGGGTTGAAGGAAAATGCTTATAAGATAACAATAAAAACTGAATATGAGAACTGGAATGGCAGCTATGAAAATGTGGATGAGATCTATATCCCGGTTTCTTATGAAGCAAGAGCAAAGATTTATGGTGCATATATCATAGAGGAAGATATACGTCTCGGAGATAATATTGAAATTGTTGCCAGTGTAAATAATATTGGTAATTCTGATATCTATAATGTTGAAGCTGTATGTAAAGGAGATAATATCACACAGACTGATCAGTTTATTGGAACTATTGAGGTTGGAAAAAGTGCAAATATTGATCTCATAACAAAGACTATAGCATTGGGAAGAGGCGACAGGATAAATAAGCTGTATGTTAATTATGAAGATAAAGATGGAAATAAATATACAGATGAATATAGACTTGGCGTTTCTGGTGTGATCAATGTAATGGAACAGGATTATTCGGATATTATCACAGTTAAAGAAGGCCCTGAAAAAAAAGGTGAAGGAAATTGGTATGGCATTATTATTGGTATTGTAGTTCTTTGTATTGTTCTATTTTTCATTGTAAGAAGGATTAAATATAAACGCAGAATATCAAAGGAATTTGAATAATGAAAATGTTTTTAAGGTTAAGTTTTAATCATTTAAAAATTAAAAAGTTAAGAACATGTCTTACGATCTCGGGGCTGGTCATAGGTGTAATGTCATTAGTTATCATGATATCCATCGGGGAGGGGTATAAAACTGCGGTCCTTGCTGAATTAAAAAAGAATAATCCAGGTGTGGATCTATATGTGATAAGTCAGGACAATAGAAGAAAAGACAGGGTGATAACTGATAAAACTATAGAAAAGATCAGTCAGATGGAAGATGTAGAACAGGTCTTTCCTATGTTGGATGGTTCTGGAACGATGGAACTTAATGGATATTACTATTATGGTCCTGTTTACGGCATAACCAGAGAATATATGGAGGAATTGGGACTTTCAGAAGGTGAATTTCCTTGTTCAAATGGTTCCAGACCAGAGCTTTTATGTGGGGGAGGATTTAAACAGGCTCTCTTTAGTTCGACAAAAACAGTTAAATATAAGGATTCATCTTCTGGAAAAGAACCTCAGGTGGGGAAAAGATTTACATATGAATCACAGTTTAAATTAAGTATATCCGGTATTACAGCTGATGAATATGATTATAATATATATACAGATATGGACACATTAAAAATGTTCCTTAAAAGACAGATGGTTGATGGTGCTGTGCCAAATCAGCCTAAAGATAAGGATGATAAGCCTTATCCTATGTGGGTTTATGATTCTTTGACGGTACGTGTTGATACAATAGAAGATGCAAAAAGAGTCAGTAATGCTATAAATGAAATGGGATTTATGGTGGATAGTAATATTGAGATTATAGAAGAATCAGAAAATATGATCTCTAAAGTGCAAATAATCCTTGCAGTTATAGGCACTGTAGCGGCTATAGTTGCATTTATTGGTATAGTTAATACTATGGTAACAGCGGTATATGACAGGATTAAAGAGATAGGACTCCTGAAAATGATAGGTTCAGATTCGGATGATATTGTCTTTATGTTTTTATTTGAATCAGGATTTCTTGGAGCCATAGGTGCAGTGATAGGAGTTGTTTTATCCTATCTGTTAAGTCTTTTTCTTAATCCCAAGTTGGCAAAGCTTATGGACCTTTCAAAAGGAAGCCGTCTTGTAGGGGTAAATTGGAAGATAGCATTAGGTGCAGTCGTAGTTACCATTATTGTAGCAGTTATAGCTGGTATCATACCTTCGAGAGCGGCAGTAAAAGTAAAACCTCTGGATGCCATAAATTAATAAAAAGCTAAAATGTAGCTAAATTATAAAATATATGGTTGCATTATTATTTTTAATATGATACTATAACACAGTATGATTTTTATTTCATCAGGAGGAATTTGTTGTGAAACTCGCACTTACAATATTACTTATTGTTATTGGTATAGCACTTTCAATCGTTGTTCTTATGCAGAAGGGTGTAGAAGGCAACGCTACAGATACATTTGTTGGTTCAGTTAGTTCATCTTACTGGGAGAAGAATAAGAAGCACTCAAAGGAAGAAATCACAAAGAAGGTAACTCTGGTTCTTGGAATCCTTTTCTTCGTTGTTGCAGCTATTCTTTCTTCAAAGTGGGTTAGATAATCTGATATATGAATTATTTAAGGTGCTGATCATTTCAGCACCTTTTTGTTTTATAATAAGCTATAGAGAAGTTACATACCACGGGGCAATTGATCAGGAGGTTAACATGTTAGATACATATAATATAGAAAATGAAGAAGATAAAAAAAGATCAGAAAGAAAAAATATGATCTTAGAATTCATGTCGGTTCCAAATTATAAGCCGGCAAGATTTAAAGAACTTTGTTACGTTTTAAATGTAAGCGAAGAAGATAGAGATGAATTACTTGTTTGTCTTAACGAGCTTGAAGATGAAGCTCGTATAGTAAAAACAAAGAATAACAGATATATGCCTATGCCGGATAATGTTCTCCTGGGTACATATATTGGTAATAAGAGAAGCTTTGGATTTGTAAAAGTTGAAGGAAGAGAGGAAGATCTTTTTATTCATGATAAGAATTCTCTTAATGCTTTTCATGGGGATACAGTTTTAGTACAGCTGGACAAAAGAAAGACCGGCCCTAGAACTGAAGGACGTATCATAAGGATCGTAAAGCGTGGCATTACTGAACTTATTGGCATATTTCAGGCTTGTGACGGCTATGGTTTTGTTATCCCAAATAATAAAAAGATAGCTGATGATATCTTTGTGCCTGAAAAGGCAAGTATTGGTGCTGTTACAGGAAATATCGTAATTGTTGAAATACGCGATTATGGAAATGATAAAAAGTCTCCAACAGGTAAGGTAACGGAGATCCTGGGTCATGTAGATGATCCTTCATCAGATATCATTCAGGTAGTCCGTTCTTATGATATTCCAGAGGAATTCCCTCAGGATGTGGAAACTGAGTTGAATTATATTCCGGATACAGTTTCTGAAGAAGATAAAAAAGGAAGAAGAGATTTTAGAAATCTTTTGACAGTAACAATAGATGGAGAAGATGCAAAGGACTTAGATGATGCTATTTCCCTTTCTTTTGAAGATGGGATATTTCATCTGGGAGTTCATATTGCGGATGTTTCTCATTATGTAACAGAAAATTCTCCTTTGGATAAGGAAGCGCTTAAGAGAGGAACCAGCTGTTATCTTGCTGACAGTGTTATCCCTATGATCCCTCATAAGCTTTCAAATGGGATCTGTTCTCTTAATCATGATACTGACAGACTCACTCTCTCATGTCTTATGGATATAGATGAAAAGGGTAAGATCATAAATCATGAAGTGTGCGAAGGTCTTATAAATGTAAATGAGAGAATGAATTATTCTGATGTCTATAAGATATTAGAAAGAAGCGATGAAGAACTGCTTACACGTTATAAAGAGCTTGTTCCAATGTTTGATATGATGAAGGAACTTTCTCTTAAACTTAGAAATGTAAGAAGAAAGAGAGGGGCCATTGATTTTGATCTTCCAGAAACAGATATTATCTGTGATAAAGATCATAATCCTATAGATATCAAGCCTCATGAGAGAAATACAGCCACAATGCTTATTGAAGACTTCATGTTAGCAGCAAATGAAACAATTGCTGAGGACTATTTCTGGGAAGATATTCCTTTTGAATATAGAATTCATGAATCACCTGATATGGAAAAGGTGGATAAGTTAAAAGTAATGCTTCGTTCTCTTGGAATTTTCCTTAAAACAGGAAAAGATAATGTTCATCCAAAGGAATTCCAGAAATTGCTTAAGCAGATAGAAGGACTTCCGTTTGCTGATATGATAACCAAGGTGACTCTTCGCAGCATGCAGCAGGCAAGATATTCAACTGAATGTGAAGGCCATTTTGGACTTGCATGTAAATATTATTGCCATTTTACATCGCCTATCAGAAGATATCCGGATCTTATGATACACAGGATCATTAAGGAAAATCTTCATGGTACTCTTGATGATAAGAGAAGAAAGCATTATGCAAAAATCCTTCCGGATATAGCAGCAGATAATTCTGCAAAGGAAAGAAGAGCGGATGATGCTGAAAGAGATGTTACTAAATTAAAAGAGATCGAATATATGTCAGAACATATAGGTGAAGTATTTACAGGAAGCATTTCCGGCTTTACAAATATGAATATCTTCGTTGAACTCGATAATACAGTAGAAGGATGCATCAGCCTTGCTTCTATCCGTGATGATTTTTATAATTATTTCGAAGATAAATATATGATGGTAGGAGAAAGAACTAAGAAAACATACGTTTTAGGAGATAAAGTAAAGATAAAAGTCGTAAACTGTGATAAGATAGACAGGGTTATTGATTTTGAATTTGCAGATGAAGAGGACTAGTTAGATGGCTAAGGATAATTCAGAGAGGCTTATAGCAAATAATAAAAAGGCTTATCATGATTTTTTTATTGATGAGAAATATGAAGCAGGACTTTCCCTGGCGGGGACAGAAGTTAAATCCCTTAGAATGGGACAGTGTTCTATAAAAGAAGCTTATGTAGGGATAGAGAATGGGGAGATATATGTATACCATATGCATATAAATCCATATGAAAGGGGAAATATCTTTAATAAAGACCCTCTTAGAACAAGAAAGCTTCTTATGCATAAGAATGAGATATTAAAATTATCTCATCAGATTAAAGAAAAAGGATATACTTTAATGCCTTTAAAGGTATATTTTAAAAACGGCAAGGTTAAGATTGAGATTGGTCTTGCCCGTGGTAAGAAAAATTATGATAAGCGCGAAGATATCAAAAAGAGAGATCAGCAACGCGAAGCTGAGAAGGATTTTAAAATCAGCTTAAGATAAATAGATTTTGTCTTGATTTTAAGCTTGGCTTTGATTAAAATATATCTTGCTGAGTTTAAAAAAGGCACGATCATAATATAAGGAGAAGCTATAAAATGAGCCAGGCAAAGGTTGATAGATATAAAGAGAATAAAAAGAATAGAGCAAAGATCTTAAAACAAAAGAAGATTAAGAAATATACAGCGATTTTAGTTACAGCTTTCTGTGTAGGAGCACTTATTGGAATTCCAGTAGGTAAAGGTATCTATAAATATTCTAAAAATCTTGCTGAGCAGAATAAAACAGTAAATGATATGGACTATAACAGCTGGTTCAATAATTATTGGGATGAGAAGCTTCCTTCTACAGCTTCAGAGACATCTGCAGATGTTGCTACTGGGGATGCAAATCCAGCAACTACAACTGATGCTCAGTAGTTGGACTTAAAATCAGGGGTTGTACAGGTTTCGACAGGGATTTAGAGATTCCGGCAGCTATCCGTGGACCCGAGACCACGTTAAAACTTGGAAAAAAATAAACGCTGAAGATAATTTAGCACTCGCTGCCTAATTAGGCAGCTGTCAGTTCTTTTGTAATCCGCGGCATTAGAAACTGGCATCAAATTAGCGGAGAACTTTCTTCCCAAAGCTTTGAGGGCGGGAAAGAATTTATGAAGCTACTGAAATAGTAAGCCTGTCTTTTGGCGCACTACGTAGGGAATCTTAAATAAAAGACTGTGATAGGAGACACCTGAATTAAAGAGTCTTTGGACGCGGGTTCGATTCCCGCCAGCTCCACTAAAAGAATAATAAGTGATTAATGCCCCTTTTTTAAGGGGCATTTTTTTGACAGAAGCTATATTTTAATATAGAATATTTAAATCATGACTATTATGTTATGAAAAAATTTTTTTCAATAGAGGAGAAGAAATTATGGGGATTTTTGATAATATCGGGGTTTCAAACACATCAGGCAATGTAACTATCACATTTAATAAAATGCCAGAATCAATGGCGGATTTTATGGCTCTTCCTGAGACTGATCTCAGTGATCCATTTAAAACTGCAGCACTTACTATCATGGCATTCTGCTATTATCCATCAAATAAGGATTTTGCATTAGAAATGCTTTCTTATTTAAGAGGACCAAGACCTTTAAGTGAGTATGATAAGCAGTTTATAAGAGATCGTTTTATGGATAAAGACTATGTTCCACGTTCTTATTTTAATGGAACTTCACCAGCAAATGACTATAAGCCATCGGTTCCTTATAGAATCACTCTTTTTGAAAATCCATATTCATATACAGATCAGGGCTATGCCAAGATTTATGTTAATTCAAGCGGCGCTGATTCTCCAAGATATGTCCAGCTTCGTCTTGCAAAAGATGGAAAATGGTATCTCTGGGAGCAGTTTATCTTATCAGATATAAGACAGCCGGAAAGCAGTAATCCTTGGGCTTAATTTTCATATAAGAGGAATTAGACAGTGAAGGTTACTAAGGATGAGAAGATAAAACTTATTGCATGGACTATTATTTTGATGTGGACCCATCTTTACCCTGTTTTTAAAATTTCTTATTTTAAATCCTGGGGTATGCCACAGATAATTTATGCATTGCTGCTCTTTTTATGGAGCTCAAGTCTTAATATGAGAGTCGTTGGAAAAAGAACCAAACGACTTTTCTTTCAACTCGCCTTTTTCATGTTTATTTTGATCTTAATCCAGATAATAAAATATAACTTTTGCCGCAAACCTGTCTATTGCAGGTATCTTTGGTATGCATATTATTTTCCTATAATATCTGTACCACTTACAAGTTTTAGGATTGTTTGTTCTATTGGAGAACCTGAAGAAGGAAAGAATCATAAGAAAAGTCATCTTTTATGGATACCTTGCCTTATGCTTTTTTTATTTGTTCTTACTAATGATCTGCATGAAAAAGTATTTTGTTTTAAAAATGGTCTCGATGATTATAATAACTATGGTCATAACTATGGTTTTTATATAATCTTTGCCTGGGCTTTATTTTTTATCCTGGCCTCATTTATCCTGACCATTTTTAAATGTCCTATAAAGATTAAAAAGTATAATTTCATCTATCCTTTTATTCCTATTGTTATCTATCTTATTTACCTTGTGATCTATAACAGGTATCATTTTTTGTTTGATGATATTCCGGTGAAGATTCATTTTCAGCAGGCAATGCTGCTTACACTTATACTTTTCTGGGAAGCCTGTATTAAACTTGGAATAATAAGGACTAATAAAAAGCATAAGGATTATCTGGATAACACAGGACTTGATTTTACCATCATAGACAAAAAAGGCTCAATCATATTTAGTGACAATGGTCTTGATCCGGATCTTATTAAATTAGGATCTGGAGATTATATAAATGAAACGACGATCTTAAGAATTAATGAACTTAGAGCGGGGCGTATTGTCTGGATCGAAGATGTTTCAAGTCTTGTAGCGGCTAAAAAAGAACTGGAAAAACTTACGACTGAATTAAAGAAAGAAGAAGAACTCCTTAGATCTGAAAATGAAGTTAAGGAAATTAAGGCGAGAAATGAAACTAAAAATTATATCTATGATAAAATCTATCTTTCTTTATCAAAAGAGCGTGATGATATCTTAAATATCTTAAGAGAAAAAGAGCCTGATAGAGATGCTATAAAATATATTGTTTTAAAAGGTACTTTTATTAAGAGATGGTCTAATCTTAAGATAATAGAAGAAGATCTAAAGAATAAAGGGTTTGATACAGTTTCTATTCAGGAACTTTTCTATGCACTTAAGGAATCTCTTGATCAGCTGGATTTTTATAATATAAAGCATGATATTTCAGGCTTTGAAGAGGGGTATCTGATAAAGTTTGAAAAGCTGCTTGATATTTATAGGGGTTTTGAGGAGAGGCTTGAAAAACTTATAGATGGAAATAATCATATCTCTGTAAGCCTGTGTAAAACAGGCGAAGATACATGTCTCAAGGTAAAGGGGGGAGAAGATGCTTAAATTTACCGAACATATCTTTATGCTCCTTTGTCTCCTTATCTTTTGGGGTGAGGCTTATCTTTGTTACAGGTTTATTAAAGAGAGGCAGAAACAACTAAAGATCATTCTTTCGATTCTGATCTGTGTCATTTTATTTGTAACATTTGAGATAGTAAAAAATATCGGAGATATAAGACCTTTATCTGATACCTTCAGTACTGCCTTAAAGATAGAGATTACTATTTTTACTATCATTTTTATATGCCAGATCATTCAGGAAATAAAATGGAATAATGAAAATATTTCTGATTTTTCAATAGAAGAAGGTCTGGATTATCTTCCGGTTGGGATTGCAGTTTATTCGATTTCAAATGGAATGCCTATATTAGTTAATAGTATTGCTGATAAGATATCTATGAGGCTTTTTGGAAATACTCTTATTAATGGAATTGATTTTAATGAAAAATATAATGAGCACATAAAAGTGTGTAAAGATAATCTGTTTAGTATGGATGATCATCTATATATGTTGAAGGAGAATAAACTCTGTATTGATAAAGATGAATATATGGAGCTTTTATTTTATGATATTAAAGATGTTTATGATATAAATGAAAAAATTAAAGAAGATATTGAACGTATAAAAAAGCTGAATGAAAGGCTTAGATCCTTAAATAGAAGGATAAATGACCTTTCGGTAGAAACTGAACTTATCAATATCAAGGCGAAAGTTCATGATGATCTGGGGGAAGCACTGACTATCACTAGAAAATACCTTAAACAAAATGATGATGATATATCAAAGGATAAACTATTTACTTTATGGATGGATAGACTTGATTTCATGAAATCTGTTTCTGAAAATAAAAAAAGTGATGAATATGAGAAGCTTTTTACTGCTGCAAGTGACGTAGGAGTTGATATAATAACAAATGGCACGCTTCCTGAAAAACAGCCGGCAAAGCAGATATGCTCCATGGCAATCCATGAATGTCTTACTAATACTATAAGACACGCCAAAGGTGATAAGGTATTTGTAGAGACATATTTTAAGGAGGATAAGAAATATATCATTAAGATTTCTAATAATGGATATCCACCGCTTGGTAAGATAAGCGAAAGCGGCGGCCTTTCAAACTTAAGGTCTATTGTTGAAATGGCAGGTGCTACAATGGATATTTCAACAGAAAATGGCTTTTTACTTACAATATGCGTTTATTTTTAAGAGGGGAATATGAAACGAAGAGTATTAATTGTTGATGATCAGAATATGGCCAGAGAATTTGTAGAGGGTATAATAGCTGCTGATGAGTCTTTGGAATTAGTTAAATCAATATCTTCAGCAAGTCTTATAGATGTTTATATGGCGAGACTTTCTATTGACTTAGTTATAACAGATATAGTTATGGTTGATGGAAGCAGTGGATTAAACGCTGCTGAATATATAAAGAAAAATTATCCAAAAGTTAAGGTGATACTTGCTACTGCAATGCCTGAGGCGAATTTCCTTATAAGAGCAAGAAGCATCGGGGTCGAAGGCTTTTGGTATAAAGAATCCGGAAAGGAGAAATTGTTAGAGATAATAAAGGGTGTATTTAATGGAGAGTATTTCTATCCTGATACATGTCCGGCATTACAGTTAGGAGATATTATCTCAAATGAACTTACCCAAAGTGAGTTAGAAGTTTTAAGGGAACTTACAAATGGCTCTTCAAATGCCCAGATAGGAATGAAACTGAATATTTCAGCCAATACTGTAAAAACACATATCCAGCATATGTTAGATAAGACAGGTTTTAGCAATAGAACAGAACTTGCAATCGAAGCAAGAATCAGAGGAATAGTGATCCCGGACTAAAATCACCCGTTTGGATGATTTATTTTAAGATAATCCTGTTAAGATAATAAAGGTTGATAGTTTAAAACCTTTTATGTGAGGAGGGAAATTTAATGATAAACAAAAATTTACGTAAAAAACTTGGGATTGTTTGTCTTGCCCTTGCAATGACAGGACTTTATGCATGTGGTAAAACTGATGATTCTAAAAAAGATGAAACAACAAAGACTGTAACTGAAGCTGCTTCTACTGAAGCTGCATCAGAAGAAGAGACCACAACTGAGGAAGAAGAGACAGGTATCACTCAGGAACAGTATGATTCAATGACTGAAGACGATCTTCTTACTGCACTTGGAATTACTGATCCAGAAAATGTATCAGAAGAGCAGTATCTTGCATTGGTTAAGACTCTTAAATTTGTTCCTATTATTGATGATGACAGAATTGATTCTTTATATATTGAAAACAATATTACAAAGAAGGCGCTTTCGAAAGTAAGAAAAGGACTTCCATCTGTTGATACTATCTTAGAAGATATTATTAAAGATGAAAATCCACAGGTAAGAGGTTATGCGTATGATAGTATGTTCTCTTTCTTTGGTGTAAAAGAAAAGAGCGTTAGTATTGCAAAAGAAAACCTTGAAAATGAGACTAATGATTATGTTCTTAAGGCAGCAGTAGAAGCACTTTCAAATGAAATGGCTAGAGATCCATATGTTGCAGAATTTATCTTCAAGATGTCAAAACATGAAAATCCAAAGATCAGATATAAAGCTTCAATGGCTATTGGTAATTCATGGTCAATCGGGGTTGATGGTACTGTAGAAAGGATCATTGAAATGATGGATGATGAAAATCATGATGTTAGAAAGATGGCATGCTATGAATCAGGTAACCTTCATGATGAAAAAGTAATCGACAGATTAGTTGAGATCTTAAATGATCCAAATGAAAAACCTGATCTTAAAGGAAAGTGTGTCAGCGGCCTTGTAACTTTATGGTATGACTATCCATTCCATAAACATTTTAGTGAAAGAGCTTATAGAGAAACTATCAATTACTGGTCAAAAACTCCAAGAGATAATGATAATCCGGATTGGGCATCACTTACACTGATAAACAATAAATCAGATACAAGTTATGATGATTGGAGAGCGCAGGCTACATACTTTAGCGAAGATGAGATTTATAATGTATTTGTGGATATCATTAAAGATGAAAATGCTAACTGGCTTGCAAGACAGGGAATCATTAAGGCAATCCACACTCATTGCTCTGCAAAAAAGTTTGCTGAACTTAAAACTGTTGTTGATGGCCTTACAGATAGTAAAGGCGATTTGATTAGAAAAGAATATGAGAACGAAGCTTCTAAATAAATAAAGAAAAAACAACTTAATAAATAAGGCGAAGAAGGACTCACTCCAGCTGAAATTATGCTCTATGGAGGGAGTCCTTCTTCGTCTTTTTTATTTTTTCTTTGACATTATCATCTTAGTTATACATTTACTGTATTCTTCAATAAACTCTTTATTGCTAAGAAAAGTATCATTTATCTCTATATAATTTCTTTTAGATTTATAATCTTCTTTAAAAACAGGCATTCTGTCAAAGTCTGCTGAATATATGAAGTAACCTTCGCTGGTTTCATATTCTTTAGAATTTGGATAATAAAACCTTAGGATGCCGCAAAAAACGGGGATCCTTAAATTTATATTATATTTATCACCGGATAGAAGTATTCCTTCACCGGATGTATCCAGACTTCTGGGAAGAGGTGAGGCTGACATAAGTTTTATATTCAGATATAGACAGTTATTCTTTTCTTCCATACTGATACTTTGATATTTAACATTTCCCTGTTTAATAGATTCATATGAAAGTATAGAAGTAAGAAAGTACATGCCTTCCATATCATCTCTATTATGCCTTAATACTAAGGATCTTGAAGTTTCATCCTTACATGTAAGATAATCAAAGTAAACATCGATAAGCTGGCCGCCGTTATACTTATCTTCGCGATAAATACCTAAGTATTTTTCGATGGTCTTTTGCTTTGCATTAGGAAGACCAAGGGTTGTTTTATATGGTCTTATAATTTTATAGAGGTCGATCGATCTGATATTATCTAATTCATCTGTAAATTTATATCCTGTCTTATTTTTTATATAGTCCATTCTTGCCTTTACAAAGGGAATATCAAACATGTCGCCATTGAATTCCATAAGATATTTATAACCGCTTATCATCTTTAAAAACGTTTCTATTATTTCTTTTTCTGATTTTCCGTCATCATTAAATAACTGGGTGATATGATAATTTCCATCTTTATAATAATTAAGGCCAATAAGATAGATAAGTGAATTCCTGGAAGAAAGACCAGTGGTTTCAATGTCAAACATTACGATCTCATTTTTATCATAAAAATTCTCAAGAACAAAAAAAGGCTTTAGATTTTCTTCATTTAATATTTCTTCTATTATTTCCATAAATGATCTCCATAAAATATATCTGCTGAAATTGCTCGTTTTTTTATAAAATTTATCATTTTATTGATTTTAGTCATATATTAAACACAATAATATCATATAATTTTTGTATAAAAAACTTAATTGTATAAATTTTCACGACTTTTTGGTGTTGAAAGTTTACTTTTATATGATATAATTTTCAGTAGACAATAATGTTAAATGGAGGTCGTACGTCATGATTGAACCAATGGATTTAAGAACACAGAGCTTTAAAAAAGGACTTTTTGGTTATAAGACTACAGATGTAGATACATATGTTGAAACAGCTTATAGAGCATACGATGAAGCTTATAATGAGAACAGAAGACTTAAAGATGAAGTTGAAAGATTAAATAAGGTTATTGAAGAGAACAGAGTAAAGTTATTTGATCTTGAGAATAAAGTACAGAGACTTGAAAATGTTTCTACATATAAGTCAACTGCTGAGACAAAGAAGGCTGGAACAGTGAAGCCACAGCCAGAAACAGTAAAACCACAGCCAGAACCTGCGAAGCCACAGCCAGAGGCTCCTAAAGCAGAAGAGAAATCAGCTACATCAAAATTCTTCCAGCAGGCAGAAGCAAAAGATACAGTTGCTATGGATGATGATGAAGTATTTGTTGGTGAGATCGAAGATAACAGAAAGCCAGCAAAGGCTATGATCGGTGATGGAGAGAATACATCAGCAGACGACTTCGAATTCTTATAAACCGAAATAATTATTGAATCATAAAGAGTGCTGCAAGAGTGGCACTCTTTTTTAAGAGTGTGGAGGAATCATTTTGATCAGCTTTGTTAGAGGTATACTTGACTCAGTCTCAGAGGAAGGTCTTATAATTGATGTGAACGGATTGGGTTTCCTTGTAAGGACTACAGAAAGGACAATTAAAGAATTTTATCCCCAGGAAGGAAAAGAAGTAAAGCTATATACTTATTTTCATGTAAGAGAAGATGATAGAGCATTATATGGTTTTAATAATAAGAAAGAGCTTTCTATTTTTAGAATGCTCATAACAGTTAATGGAGTTGGACCTAAGGGCGGACTGTCTATACTTAATACTCTCCCTCCGGATGAACTTTATTCAGCTGTTCTTTTAAATGATTCAAAAGCAATTTCAAAAGCCAATGGTATAGGAGTTAAAACTGCTCAAAAGATAATAATTGAGCTTAAGGATAAAATGGCTAAAGAAGATGCTGATTTTTCTGATATTACTTCATTTTCAAATGATGATCATGTTATGGATGAAGTGGCAGAAGCACTTACTTCTTTAGGCTATTCTAATACTGCTGCACTTAGGGCTATTCAGAAAGTAGAAGATAAAGAAAATATGACAGTGGAACAGCTGCTTAAAGCTGCTCTTAAGAATATTTAATTGGAAAAGATATGGAAAAACGTATAATCACAACTAGTGTTACAACTGAAGATGAAAGCCTTGATGCAGGGCTTAGACCTAAGAGCCTAAAAGAATATATAGGTCAGGATAAGGTAAAGAAAAATCTTTCTGTTTTTATTAAAGCTGCAAAAAAAAGAAAAGAGTGTCTTGATCATGTTCTTCTTTATGGTCCTCCGGGACTTGGAAAGACAACTCTTGCAGGAATAATTGCTGAGGAGATGGGAGTTACACTTAAAGTTACTTCTGGACCTGCTATTGAAAAACCGGGAGAAATCGCAGCTATTCTTAACAACCTTTCAGAAAATGACGTGCTTTTTATTGATGAGATCCATAGATTAAATAAGCAGGTGGAAGAAGTGCTTTATCCTGCTATGGAAGATTTTGCTATTGATATTGTGATTGGAAAAGGTGAAAGTGCAAGATCTATAAGACTTGATCTGCCTCATTTCACACTGGTTGGAGCAACAACCAGAGCGGGTATGCTTTCTGCACCCTTAAGAGATAGATTTGGTGTAGTAGATAAATTGGAACTCTATGATGTGGCAGATCTTATGCTTATCATCATGAGATCTTCAAAAGTCTTAGGAGTAGATATTGATGAGGAAGGTGCCCTTGAACTGGCTAAAAGATCAAGAGGAACACCTCGTCTTGCCAATAGGCTTTTAAAGAGAGTAAGAGATTTTGCAGAGGTTGAACATCAGGGGAAAATTGATTATAATATAGCAAGAAATGCACTTAATCAGCTTGACGTAGACTCTGCAGGTCTTGATCATACTGATCGAAATATCATAACGACTATTATTCATCAATTCAGCGGAGGTCCGGTGGGGCTTGATACCCTTGCCGCTGCAATAGGTGAAGATTCTGGAACTATTGAAGATGTATATGAGCCATATCTTATTAAAAATGGCTTTATAAACAGAACACCTAGGGGAAGAGTAGTTACAGAGAAATGCTATAGGCATTTTGGTCTTGATGAATTAATTGAGAGTTAAAAGGAGATATGGAAAATGGCACAAAAGATCGATATTCCAGTCGTTATTAATGGAAAAGTTTATACTCTTAGTGGTTATGAAGGAGAAGACTATCTCCAGAATGTAGCCAGCTATATTAATTCAAAGATTGCTGAATGTAAAACATCAGAAGAATACAGAAGAATGAATACAGAATATCAGGGAATTCTTCTGGCTTTAAATATCGCTGATGATTATTTTAAAGCAAGAAACCTTGCTAATAAGGCTGCTCTTGATGATACAGAGAAAGAACAGCAGCTTTATGATCTTAGACATGAAGTTATTGAATCTCAGATCAAACATGAAGCTGCTCTTAAACTTGTTGAAGAATATAAAGAGCAGATCAGCGCACTTCAGAGAAAGATAGTTCAGTTAGAAGCTGAAAAAGAAAGAAACAATGAATAAAAATATTAAAAGACCTGAAATTCTTGCTCCATGTGGAAATGCTGCCTGTCTTTATGCAGCTATAAATGCCGGAGCAGATGCAGTTTATCTTGCGGGAAATGCCTTTGGTGCAAGAGCTTATGCCGGAAATTTTAATAATGAAGAACTTGTACACGCCATAGAGATCGCACATCTGTATGGCGTTAAAGTTTATCTAACTATAAATACGCTGATTAAAAATAACGAGATAAAGCATATTTATAATTTTTTATTACCTCTTTATAAAGCAGGGCTTGATGCTGTGCTTGTTCAGGATTTTGGAATTGTACGTGTCGTTTCTAAGTTATTTCCAGATCTACCTATACATTCTAGTACACAGATGAATATTACTTCTCATTATGGAGCTTGTCTTGCAAGAGAATTAAAATTCGAAAGAGTTGTAGCTGCAAGGGAAAATTCTCTTAATGAGCTTTATAATATGAAAGAAAGTTCGGGCCTTGAGGTTGAGACTTTTGTTCATGGTGCCATGTGTTTTTCATATAGTGGCAGATGCCTGCTTTCTTCTATGGCAGGGGATAGAAGCGGAAATCGTGGAAGATGCGCTCAGCCTTGTAGAAAAATGTATGATGGATCATATAAATTATCCATGAAAGATATGTGTGCCATTACGGATCTTCCTATGCTATTAGAAAAGGGTGTTGACTCTCTTAAGATCGAAGGCAGAATGAAAAATGAATATTATGTTGCATCAGCTGTCAGATGTTATAAAGAGATAGTAGATGATATCGTAAATGGCTGTTATAAAAAAGAAAAGGCTGAAAAATATAGAGATCTTTTAGCAGATATATTTAATCGTGGCGGTTTTTCTACAGGATATTTCTTTAAACATCATGGAAATGATATGATAGATGAAAATATCTCTGGCAGAAGAGGTGTTAAGGCTCTTAAGATAAAAGAAGTCTTAAAAGGTAAAATACGTATAAAAGCATTGACTGATATTAATGCTCATGATGATATAGCCTTTTTGGATGATTGTTATGAAGAACCGGTAAAACTAACCACAGCTTCTTTTATTAAAAAAGGAGAAGAAGCTCTTCTTAACTGCCCTGGTACTAAAAGGCTTAAATCGGGCGACGTGGGATATAGGATAAGAAGTGAAAAGCTTCTTACTGATATTTATGAAAATATAATAAAAATCGATAAAAAGATCGATATCTCATATCAGGTAAGAATAAGAAAAAACGAACCTCTATATATCAAAGCTTTTGCAAAAGTCTTTAACGAAGAGGCAATTGCTGAAGTTAAAGGTGATATATTAGAAAAGGCTTCTTCAAGAGCTGTAAGTAATGAAGATATCATTTCAAAACTTTCTAAATTAGGGGATACTCCATTTAATCCTGTATCTTATGAGATTGAAAATGATGATGAATGTTTTATCAGAATGTCTTCTTTAAACCAGCTTAAAAGAGATATTGCCAGTGAGTTAGAAAAAAATATTACTAAGTTAAAGAAAAGGTCTTATATCGTTTCTGGAAAAGATAATCAAAGTAATGACAATTTTAAGTCTGTAGAAACAGATAGCATTAATAAAGATTTAATAAATAATAAAGAATTATATATTACAATCAGTAAAAAAGATCAGATGACTGCTCTTATGGACTATACTCTTTTTAGTGATGATAGTGAGTGTAATGTGATAATCGATGATACTTTATGTAGTGATGATATTGAAGAAGGATTTATAATTGATTTCATTACTTCATTAAGAGAAAGAGGTATCAGGTCGTTTATTGCTATGCCTTATATTTTAAGGGATGAAATGGATGATCTATATATTAAGAAAATACTTGATTGTATCGATAAAGCTGACGGAGTATATATAAGAAACATAGATTCGCTTGCTTTATACAGGTCATATGTAAGAGAAAATGGAATTAAAAAAGATGTGATCCTTGGTGCTACCCTTTATTGCTATAATGATGAGGCATTTAGGGAATATTATGATCTTCTTAAAGATTATGCAGATCATATCATATATGAACTTTCATATGAGTTGTCAAAAGAAGAGTTAAGGGGTCTTTCTTTACCTTCAGGAACAAAATGTTATACAACATTTTTTGGAAGAATACCGCTGATGGTCACAGCCCAGATGCTTACCTATGATGAGATAAGTCTCACAGATGAGTTAAGTAATCAGTTTATAATCTGCGGCAATAACCGCCTGGGTTATAATGTTATATTAAATAAAGCACCTTTATCACTAAACAGATATAGAGAGGATATATTAAATAAAGGATTCATATTTACTGTGGAATCAGCAGATCATATGAAGGATATACTGGATAACTTTAAAAATGATAGTGATATTCTATCTAAAGAAGGAATTACAACAGGCCATTACAACAGACCAGTTTTATAACATGAATTAGAGGTTTAAAATGAATCATATTATTGTTACAGTAGCTAAATATTTAAATCTTCTTTTTGTTATACTTTATACATTGAAATGTTTTTCGTATTTTACAGCGAAAAATAAAAAGAAGAGAAACAGTAACTTAAATAAACAGATTTTTTATATATTCGCAATGCATTTTCTTTGCCATGTCTGTCTTTATATAAATACAGAGAAGGCTTATATAATCTATTATTATCTGATAGAAATTTCAATTGCGATTTTCTATATAGTGCTGTTTCATTTTGCCTATAAACATGCGTCGAGACTTATAACTAATAATATTGTCTTTCTTATGCTTGTGGGTTATACAATGCTTACCAGATTAAATACGCAGAGGGCTATAAAACAGTTTATACTTGCTACAGCAGCGCTTTTTATCTGTAGTTTTATCCCATTTATCATGGGAAAACTAAAAGATATGCAAAAATGGAATATGCGTTATGCTGTTTTAGGCTTGCTACTTCTTATTTCAGTATTTGTTCCGGGACTTGGTTATGAAGCCTGGGGTTCAAGAAACTGGATCCATATTGGAAGTCTTACGCTTCAACCTATGGAATTTGTAAAGATATTATTTATTCTTTTTGTTGCCAGTGCTTTGGTTAAAGCAGAAACCATGAAGGATATTGTGATTAATTCAGGATTTGCGGTTTTATTTATGGGAGTTCTTGCTATTGAAAAGGACTTTGGTGCTATTGCAATCTTTTTTGTTACCTATGTATTAATGGTTTATCTTGCTACTGGACGAATGATCTTTATGTTGGGAGGTTTTTCTCTTGCGATAATCGCTGTCATAATTGGATATTTATTATTTAAAGACAGCCTTTTCAGTCATATCATGGTAAGGGTTGAAGCCTGGAAAGATCCATTTAGATATTATGAGACAGGCGGATATCAGGTAAGTCAGTCCCTTTTTGCTATCGGCACAGGCGGTTTCGTAGGATCGGGACTTGGAAATGGTATGCCTTCTATAATTCCAGCTGTTGAGAATGATTTTATCTTTTCAGCTATATGTGAAGAATTAGGACTTGTTTTCGGCCTTGCTCTTATTCTTATCTATGTATCTCAATTTATTGCTATAGTTAATATAGCCATGAAATGTAAGAAACCATTTTATAAGTATGTTACTTTTGGAATCGCTATAACCTACATTGTGCAGACGTTCCTTAATATTGGCGGTGTAATTAAATTTATACCTTCCACCGGTGTTACGCTTCCTCTTGTCAGTTATGGAGTAAGCAGTGTTTTCAGTACATTGATATTAATGAATATGGTTCAATATACATATATACTTGTTAGTAGAGAGGCAGAAGAAATTGAAAAAGAAAGAGAAGATATCATTAAAAGAGCAGCAGAACCATTCGGGGACTTTGAATCAGGAACTGCTGGAATTTGATAAGAAACAAGAAAGAAGAAATGAAAATAATAAGATAAAGAATAAGCCTATTGTATTTATCACTTATATTACAGTGCTTGTTTTTCTTGGTATGTTTGGATATCTTATTTATTTTCAGGTATTAAAAGCTAAAGATATAGTTGGTAATTCAAGTAATCTTAGACTTGATAATATGTCAAAATATGTCACAAGAGGAGAGATACGTACTTCAGATGGAACTGTCATCGCAGAGACTCGTATAGATGATTATGGAGAAGAAGTAAGATATTATCCTTATGGATCTCTTTTTTGCCATGCAGTAGGTTATAACAATTATGATAAAGCCGGTCTTGAATTAAGCCAGAATTTCAGCCTTCTTACAACAAATGTAAATATTATTGAGAGGGTTAAAAATGATCTTGCAGGACAGAAGAATCCTGGTGATAATGTGATAACCACCTTAAATTATGATCTTCAGACGGCTGCAAAAGATGCTCTTTCTGATTGCAAAGGGGCTGTTGTGGCAATAGAACCTTCAACAGGTAAGATACTCTGTATGTATTCTAATCCGTCATTTGATCCAAATGAAATAGATTCAGTCTGGGACTATGTTCATTCTGATGAAGGAAAAGATAGTACTGTTTTATTAAATAGAGTAACTCAAGGCTTATATGCTCCCGGATCTACATTTAAGGTTATTACAGCCTTAGAATATATGAGAGAAAATCCAAGTGATTATAATAATTATTCTTATACCTGTAATAATACTGATTATTTTACAGGTGTTGAGATCAGCTGTCATGACGGAGTAGTTCATGGTGAAGTTAATTTAAAGGATTCTCTTGCATATTCTTGTAATACAAGTTTTGCAAATATTGGATCCGGACTTGATATTTCGCAGTTTAGAAATACATGTGATTCCTTGTATTTTAATAAAAAGCTGCCATTTGAAAATGTTTCTAAATCTTCCTTTACACTTACTTCCCTTAGTGACAGATCAGAAGTTCCGCAAACTGCTATAGGTCAGGGAAATACGGAAGTTACACCGCTTCATAATGCTCTCATTATGGCGACGATTGCCAATGGTGGTGTGATGATGAAACCTATGATGGTAGACAGGATAGAAAATGCTGATGGAGCACTTGTTAAAAAATATAATCCCGAGGTATGTGAGACTCTTATGACAGTTTCTGAGGCTGAAGAATTAAAAAATCTTATGTCAGGAGTTACTGATTATGGAACTGCAGCCTGGAGATTTAATGGGACTTCAATAGTTGGTAAGACAGGAACTGCAGAATATGATAGTGAGGGCCATTGTAATTCCTGGTTTTCAGGCTTTGATACGAATAAAGATATAGTGGTTTGCTGTATTGTAGAGAATTCGGATTCAAATGGTTTAACGGGAGTCGAGGTGGCTGGCAGAGTCTTCGACGCTTATCAGGAATAGGTTTTTGAAAATCGTTTTTCTTTTATTTGATTATGTGTAGCAGAATTGCTATACTTTTATTAGATGTTTGATAGTGTATCACATGATGAGTTGTGATCATGAAATAAAGACACACCCAAATATGCAGGAGGGATTGCAATGATTGAAGCAACTAGCTGCGGTGGTGTGGTAATCTTCAGAGGTAAGATTCTTCTGCTTTATAAGAACTACAGGAACAGGAGCGATGGCTGGGTCCTTCCTAAAGGAACAGTTGAAAAAGATGAAGAATACAACGAGACCGCTTTAAGAGAAGTTAAAGAAGAGACTGGGGTAAAGGCTCAGATAATAAAATATGTGGGTAAGACGAATTATACCTTTACCACGTCAAAAGATGTGATAAATAAACAGGTACATTGGTATCTGATGTCTTCCGACAGCTATTACAGCAAACCTCAAAAAGAAGAATTTTTCTGTGACTCAGGTTATTATAAATATCATGAGGCTTTTCATTTACTTAAATTTCCAAATGAAAAGCGTATTCTGGAAGCTGCCTATAGTGAATACTTAGCTCTTAAAAAGGCTGATCTATGGGACGGAAAGTAATATTTTTAATAGGGTAGTCATATGAAAGATAATATAAAGAAAAAAAAGAAAAGCAGTGGAAAAGATGTAATATTAAATGTTTTGCTTGTTATGTTTTTGTGTATATTTATTTTTTCTGCTGTTTATTTATTTAATTATTATTACAAGTCATATAAGAATGAAAAAAAAGTAGATCATCTACATGATCTTATAACTAAAAATGAAACAAAGGAAGGTGAGGAAAAAGCAAGTGAGTCAGATGCAGATCTTTACATTGTAACCTCAGATGGCAAGAGGATACTTAAAAAATATAAAGATATCTATGAATTAAATCATGACTTTATAGGATGGCTAAAGATTGATGGAACTGCAATTGATTATCCGGTGGTTTATACTCCGGAGGATGAGCAGGAGTATCTGAGACTTGATTTTGAGAAAAATTATCTTATTGCTGGAACATTGTTTTTATCAGCAAAGTCGGTACCTGAGAAACCAGGAAATAATATGATCATATATGGTCATAATATGAAGAATGGTACAATGTTTTCAGATGTTTTATCTTATAAAGACGAAAGTTTTTATAAAACTCATAAATATATAGATTTTGGCACTATATATTTTGAGAATAAATATGAAGTGGTTGCGGCATTTAAAATAAATGTAAATAATG
Source organism: uncultured Lachnospiraceae bacterium (assembly GCA_902789175.1). GTDB lineage: Bacteria > Bacillota > Clostridia > Lachnospirales > Lachnospiraceae > Eubacterium_Q. The sequence goes on along the minus strand of CADANF010000008.1, from coordinate 66,486 downwards.
ATGGTTTTGATTATTACAATCACTCCGGTGTTCTCAGTGAAGAAGAGTTTAATAATTACATTGAGAACTGTAGTAAATTATCGGAATATCAATTTGATTCTAAAGCGAAATATAACGACGAATTAATAACTCTTTCAACTTGTGATTCATATGGATCTCATGAAGGAAACAGATTTGTTGTAGTCGCAAAAAAGATTAAATGAAAAGTGCCGGCAGTGGGACTTGAACCCACACGTGGTTACCCACAACAGATTTTGAGTCTGCATCGTCTGCCATTCCGACATGCCGGCGGAACGATAACAATATTACCATAGATGAGAGGGAGTGTCAAAGGTTTATGGCAAAAGTTGGGTTTTTTGAAAAGAAAAAGATAGGTAAAGAAATAGAAGATATAATACTCCTTATTGTACAGGATGTTGCTAACAATTATAAAGACAATGCTAAAGTAAATCTAAAAAAAATGTCTGAAACTGTAGAAAACTACAGGAGACAGGACAAGCTCCAGGATAAGGATTATGAAAGATATGTGAATATCATAAAAGAGTATGAAGATACGCTTTCTAACTGGAAGAGAACTTATTAAAGATACGGAAACTCTTTTTTTAATATTCTCTTTGATGGTTGAATATGAGTTTTTTCGGATATAAACTGAATACTAAAATCATATGCAGATGGTTAAAATCTAATTATAGATTTGCCATCTGTTTTTAGTTTCAAAAAACCAACTTTTGCAAAAATCAAAACCAAATTGCCAAAATAAATTAATTTTTGCCAAAACCAAAAATCAACTTTGCTAAAACTAAAAAAATTAAATAATTATGTGAAAATTTAGATAAGATTTTTTCACATAAACTTAACTAATATAGGGTGGACAATCGGTTGCACAAATGCTATCATAAATCTGTATTACAGAGAAAAATGTTTAATAATGGAGGTTATCTGATGGAGAAGCTATATAAAGCAATTGATGATCTAATATCTTATGGACTTAACAAAGGTCTGATCGATAAGGATGAGGTGATCTATTCAAGAAATCTTATCCTGGATCTTTTTAAGGAAGACGAATACGTAGAACAGAATGAGGTTTGTGATAAAGAAGTTAATCTTGCCGACACCCTTCAGATTCTTCTTGATATAGCTGTAGAAAGAGGTTTAGTAGAAGACAGTGTGGTTTACCGTGATCTTTTTGACGCACGTATAATGAATACAATTGAGCCTAGACCATCACAGCTCATTTCAAAGTTTAATGATCTTTATAAAGAATCACCTGAGAAAGCAACTGAATTTTTTTATGATTTCAGCAGAAATACAAATTACATCAGAGTAGACAGAATCGCTAAAGATATGAGATGGTGCGTACCTTCTCAGTACGGAGATATAGATATTTCCATTAATCTTTCAAAACCTGAAAAAGATCCTAAAGCTATTGCTGCTGCAAGAAACATGAAGAATAGTTCTTATCCAAAGTGCCAGCTTTGCGTTGAAAATGTTGGATATGCCGGAAGAGCTAATCATCCGGGAAGAACTAATCACAGGATAATTCCTATAAGAATAAATGATTCTGACTGGGGATTTCAGTATTCTCCATATGTTTATTATAATGAGCATTGTATCGTATTTAATCAGCAGCATATTCCGATGAAGATTGAAAGAGCAACATTTAAGAAGCTTTTTGATTTTGTAGAGCTCTTCCCTCATTATTTTCTTGGCTCTAATGCGGATCTTCCGATTGTTGGTGGATCTATCCTTTCTCATGACCATTATCAGGGAGGACATTATGAATTTGCAATGGCGAAGGCTGCTGTTGAAAAAGAATTTAAGATCAAGGGATATGAAGATGTTGAATGCGGTATTGTTAACTGGCCGCTTTCAGTTATCCGTATCAGTTCATCTGATGCAGACAGACTGATCGATCTTGCTGATCATATTCTTGATAAATGGAGAGGATATTCTGATGAAGAGGCATTTATATTTGCTGAGACAGATGGAGTACCTCATAATACCATCACTCCTATTGCAAGAAAGAGAAATGGTAAGTTTGAACTTGATCTTGCCCTTAGAAACAATATAACAACAGAGGAGTGTCCTCTGGGAGTTTATCATCCACATGATAAGTATCATCACATTAAGAAGGAAAATATAGGCCTTATTGAAGTTATGGGGCTTGCTGTTCTTCCTGCAAGATTAAAACAGGAGATTTTTGTTGAATTACGTGATGCTATCCTTTCAGGTGTTGATCTTAGAAGTACTGAGACTCTTAAGTCACATGCTGATTGGGCTCTCGAATTTATGAAAAATTATGATGAGATTAATGAAGATAATATCGATAAGATCCTTAAGGATGAGATCGGTAAAGTCTTTGTTGGAGTTCTGGAAGATGCAGGAGTATTTAAGAGAACAGCTGAAGGTAAAGCGGCATTCCAGAGATTTATAGATGGATTATAAAATCCGTATTAGTATCATTTTCCAGGAGGAATATTATGAAAGATAAGTTACTTGAAAAGTTTTATGAAGTGTTTGGACGTGAGGGAGAGGAACCAGGAGTTTATTTTGCACCTGGTCGTGTAAACCTTATCGGTGAACATACAGATTATAATGGTGGACATGTATTTCCGTGTGCACTGACGATTGGTACATATGGTGTTGCAAGAAAGAGAAATGATAGTAAGCTTCGTTTTTATTCTCTTAATTTTGAGGATAAGGGAGTAATCGAATCATCTATTATTGATCTTAAGCCTGAAAAGCAGGCTGACTGGACAAACTATCCAAAGGGAATTATCTGGGCTTTCAATGAAAAAAATTATACTATCCCTTATGGTTTTGATCTTTTGCTTTATGGAAACATCCCTAATGGATCAGGCCTTTCATCTTCAGCTTCTGTAGAAGTTCTTACAGGATTTATCCTTAGAGATTTCTATAAAGAAAATAGTATATTTGATAATATCAGTAATGAAGAACTTGCTATTATCGGTCAGTTTTCAGAAAATAAATTTAATGGTGTTAACTGTGGTATCATGGACCAGTTTGCTATTGCCATGGGAAAGAAAGATAATGCCATCTTCCTTGATACAGCAACACTTAAATTTGAATATGCTCCAGTTAAACTTGAAGGAATGAAATTAGTTATTGCCTGCTCTAATAAAAAGAGAGGTCTTGCTGATTCTAAATATAATGAGAGAAGATCAGAGTGTGAGGATGCTCTTAAAGAATTACAGGCTAAAAAGCCTGATCTTAATTCACTTGGTGAACTTACAGAAGAAGAATTTGAAGAACTTAAGTCTTTTATTTCTGATCCTGTTAAGGCTAAGAGAGCAAAACACGCTGTATATGAGAATCAGAGAACAGTTAAAGCTGTTGCAGCTTTAAAGGAAAATGATATAATTGAGTTTGGCCGTCTTATGAACCAGAGCCATGAATCTCTTTCAAAGGATTATGAAGTTACAGGTATCGAACTTGATACTCTTGTTGAAGAGGCATGGAAGATTGATGGCGTTATAGGATCTCGTATGACAGGTGCAGGATTTGGTGGATGTACAGTAAGTATTGTTAAAGACGAAGCAGTTGATACATTTATCAAAAATGTAGGAGAGGCATATGAGAAGAAGATTGGATATGCTGCTGATTTCTATGTAGTAGAGATTGGTGACGGTCCAAAGAAAATAATCTTATAATTTTGTAGTCTTTACTGACGGAGGTATTTATTTATGAAAATTCTTGTAACAGGTGGTACAGGATATATCGGATCTCATGCTTGCGTTGAGCTTCTTAATGCAGGACATGAAGTAGTTGTGTTTGATAATCTTTATAATTCTAAAGAAGACGCAATAGAAAGAATTAAGAAGATCACAGGTAAAGATCTTAAATTCTACAAGGCAGATATGCTTGATGTGGAATCAATGAGGGTTGTATTTGAAGAGAATAAGTTTGACTGTGTTATTCATTTTGCAGGCCTTAAGGCTGTAGGTGAATCAGTTGCCAAGCCACTTCTTTATTATGAAAACAACATTTCAGGTACTATCAATCTTTGCAAATTAATGAATGAATATGGCTGCAAGAGAATCGTTTTCTCTTCATCAGCTACTGTTTATGGTTCACCAAAGACAGTTCCTATTACAGAGGATTTTCCACTTTCAACAACAAATCCTTATGGTTCAACAAAGCTTATGCTTGAGAGAGTTCTTTCAGATCTCACTGTAGCTGATAAGGAATGGAGTGTTGTACTTCTTAGATACTTTAATCCAATCGGTGCTCACGAGAGCGGACTTCTTGGAGAGGCTCCAAATGGAATTCCTAACAATCTTATGCCATATATCATGCAGGTTGCTGTTGGAAATCTTCCAGAACTTGGTGTATTTGGTGATGATTATGATACACCAGATGGAACTGGTGTAAGAGATTATATCCATGTTGTCGACCTTGCAAAAGGACATGTAAATGCTGTTGATAAAGCTACAAGTACTACAGGTGTAAATATTTATAACCTTGGAACAGGTATTGGATACAGCGTACTTGATATCGTTCATGCATTTGAAAAGGCAAATGATCTTACAATTCCATATTCTATCAAGCCTAGAAGACCTGGCGATATTGCTATGTGTTATGCAAATCCTGCTAAGGCTAAAGAAGAACTTGGATGGGAAGCACAGTACGATCTTGAGAGAATGTGTAAGGATTCCTGGAGATTTGCTCAGGCTTATAATGCAGAACAAAAGAATGCATAAATCTTTTTAATTCATATAATTTCTCTAAGGGCAGTATTGATTTTTCAATATTGTCCTTTTTTATTTTGGCTTACTGTGATAACATTAATACGGTGTTAAATATATTATTAGAGAGTGATTTTTTATGATGACAGATAGAAGATATAGACAAAGAAGATTATTATTTTTTTATACAGTTTTTACTTTGGTGATAATGGCCATCATCTGCATTTTTATAATTTTTTCAACTTCAGATAAGAAAAAATATAGGAATGCCGGAGTTGATGCTTTTAAATCAGGAAAATATGAAGAGGCTCTTAAATATTTTGATAAAGCGTTAGCAAAGAAACAGTGGTTTGATGAAAAACTAAATCTCGATTCAAAATACTATATGGCAGCATCTTATATGAGACTTAACAGATATAGTGATGCATATGCTATATATCAGGAACTTGAGAAAACTGATAAGAAGTATCTTAATAAAGATGCCCTTAATGGACTTTTAGATCTTTCTAAAACTCTTATGGATACAACAGACGAGAGGTTTGGATATACAGATGCAGATGTAGATAAACTACAGAAATTTGCTGAGTCAGGAAATAGTAAAATGTATCTTTATCTTGCATCTATCTATGAAAAGAATAATGATCTGGAAAAAATGAAAGAAGTGCTGGAAGCTTATTTAGTAAAAGAAAAACCAACGACCTATACTTCTTATTTACTTTCAGTTTATTATCTTGAGAAAGACGATATAGAATCTGCAAAGAAATATATAGAGACAGGAATGTCATGTCCAGATGGTCTTTACACTGATCTTTTACAGTTTAATGACGCAGTATGTTACGAGAAACAAAAGGACTATGAAACGGCTTTTGAAAAAGTATCAGCTCTTCATAGTCAGTATCCTGATAATAAGGATTTTTTAAAGGAATATAATGTGCTCTTATCGAGGGTTAAACCTGATACTCAGTTTGTACATACAGCTTCAGATGCAGATTATTTTGATTAATTTTTAGATTGGAATTATATATGAAATTACCACAGTTATTTACTTACAATATGACAAAACTTTGGGGTGATGAGGATTTTAAGGCATACGAAGAAGCTTTAAAAGAGCCTATGCAACATGCTCTTCGTGTAAATACAAAGAAAATATCTGTTGAGGACTTTCTTTCAATAAGCCCATTTGAGCTTAGCCCGGTTCCCTGGTGCCCCAATGGATTCTATTATGATGATAAAGCTTATCAGCCTTCCAGACATCCTTACTATTATGCGGGATTATATTATCTTCAGGAACCATCGGCAACATTTCCTGCAGCGACGCTTCCGATTATGCCAGGGGATAAAGTGCTCGATATTTGTGCAGCTCCAGGGGGGAAATCAACAGAGATAATGTGCCGTTTAAAGGGAGAGGGACTTTTAGTATCAAATGATATCAGTGCCTCTAGAGCCAAGGCCCTCCTTAAAAACCTTGAGGTGTTTGGATCTACTAATTCACTTATTACATGTGAAAGTCCTGAGAACCTTTCTAAGCATTTCGGATGTTATTTTGATAAGATAATAATTGATGCTCCTTGTTCTGGCGAAGGAATGTTCAGAAAGTCTCAGTCTATGATAAATGCCTGGGAACAGAATGGAAATGAATTATTTAAAAATATTCAGATATCTATATTAAATGAAGTTGTTAAGATGATCAGACCAGGTGGAATGATACTTTATTCTACCTGTACTTTTGCGCCTCTTGAGGATGAACAGAGTGTAGAGTATCTTCTTTCGCTTGATCCTTCTCTTGAGATAGTAGATTGTCCTTATTTCGATGGATTTGTAAAGGGACGACCTGATTGGGGTGATACTGATAATCCTGATCTTTCAAAAACTGTACATCTGTATCCTCATAAGATCAAAGGTGAAGGTCATTATGCAGCTCTTATAAGAAAAAAGACTTTAGAAGAAAGTGATTCATTTTTTAATACTTCTGCACTTGTTTCAGATATGATGATAAAGGCGCCTAAATTATCTCCAGAAATAGAGGAATTTTTATCTCATATCAGCATATCATATGACAGATCCAGGTTTTTGTTAAAGAATGATAAGCTGATTTTTATTGATAAAGACTTCCCGGATGTTAAGGGGCTTCGTACTCTTAGATGCGGACTTCTTATGGGAGAGCAAAAGAAGAACAGATTTGAGCCTTCACAGGCTCTTGCTATGACTCTTGACGCGTCCTCATTTAATAACAGTCTTAAATTGTCATTAGATGATGACAGAGTTCTTAAATATCTTAAGGGTGAGACTCTTGAAATTACTAAGGAAGATAATGTAAGAGACGGATGGGTCCTTATATGTATAGATTCATATCCTCTTGGATTTGGAAAGCTTAAGAATAATACATTAAAGAATAAATATCTTCCAGGATGGAGAATGATGTAATGAGAAAACTGTTAGATCTTGATAAAGGAGAATATGGATATGCAAGGCGTTATAAGAATAGACAGATATTATTAATGTTTGTGATATTTTCGCTTATCTTAAGCGATGTTTTGGTAAGCCTTCTTATTTTTAATACAAGAAAGACCTGGCTTATCATAATTGCCTGTATTATGAGTATTCCATTTGCAAGAAATTTTGTTAATTATCTTCTTATCATTAAAGCGAAGCCTTTAAATGATAAAGAACATAAGATGGCTGATGAACTTAGTGAGAAACATGGCTTTATCATGGCTTATGATATTTCTGTAACGGACAGTGAGGGACTTTTATTTTATCCATGTCTTACAGTTTATAATAATAATATCATTGCGTATGTTAATGATCTTTCCGGTAAGGAAAAAAAGTATACTGATTATCTTAAAAAATGTTACGAGGAAGGGCTTAAACCAAGAGTCTGTGTAGTAGATAGTTTTGAAAAATTCGAGAAGGAAATTGAAAGACTTAATTCACCGAAAGATCTGCAGAGAAAGCAGGATCTTATGATCGCAAAGAAGCTTCTTACTCTTGGATTGTAAAATATGAAAGAAATAATAATCTCTAGAAATGAAGAAGGAAAAAAATTAAAAAAGATATTATTTAATATATTAGATAAGGCTCCTGCTTCATTTACCTATAAGATGCTTAGGAAAAAGAATATTAAGATAAATGATAAAAAAGCAGATGGAGAAGAAGTAGTAAAGGCAGGAGACGTAATAAAGCTTTTTCTTTCTGATGAAACATTAATGTCATTTTCAAGTATGGCTTTTGAATGCGAAGTTAATGAGAAGGCTAAAGAAGCATCAGTTGAAATTAAAGATAAAAAAAATGAAGTAAAAAAGGATGTAAAAAAGCCGGGATTTATCATTAAGAAAAATGATATTCTTTATGAAGACAGCGATATAATCTGCGCTAATAAGCCTAAGGGGATATTATCCCAGAAAGCAACAAAAGATGATCATTCAATTAATGAAGCATTGATCGATTATCTCCTTAATAAGGGAGATATAACAAGGGAAAGCCTTTTAATGTTTAAGCCTTCCGTAGCGAACAGATTAGACCGAAATACCAGTGGTGTAATCCTATTTGGAAAGACAGCCAGGGGTACACAGTATCTATCTAAAATATTAAAGGATAGAAGTATTAAGAAATATTATTATGCGGTGTGTCAGGGGATAGTAACGAATCCTGTTAAGGGAAAAGCATTTCTCTTAAAGGATAGAGAGATGAATAAGGTTAAGGTTATATCAAAATCAGAGTATTTATCTCTTTCATCAGAAGAAAAGAAAAAGTATGATGAGATAATAACTGATTTTTGTCCTGAGAATTATGGGGATGGCCTTACTTTACTAAAAATTCATCTTGTAACGGGAAAGACTCATCAGATAAGAGCCTATTTAGCTTATCTGGGGCATCCTATCATTGGTGATAATAAATATGGAAAAACTGATATCAATGAAAAATATAAAAAGTATGGAATAAGATCTCAACTGCTTCACGCAGGAGAAGTAATCTTTCCTGATAAAACAGAAGGTTTTGATATGAAGGTTTCCGGTAAAATTATTATGTCACCTAAACCGGATGTTTTTTATGATCTTATGAATTAATTATAAATTTTAGGGTGGTGTGTAGCATGAACGAAGAAATATGGGAAGTTCTTGGAATTGAAAAAACAAGAGATGAAGAAGCGATAATCAATGCTTATAGAGCTAAAGTTGTTACTGTGAATCCTGAGGATGATCAGGAAGGATTTATGAAGCTCAGAGAAGCTTTTGAAGAAGCAAGAGAATATGCGGCTCGTGGCGATGAAGAAGAAAATAAAGATGAAGATTCTGTAAAATATAATGACAATCCTGAAATTGATGCAGCTATTAAAGAACATATAAGTAAATTAGATGCTATCTATTCAGACATGAAAACCAGATTAGATGTTGATATCTGGAAAGAATGGCTTAATGCAGATATCTGTAAAAATATTGACAGCGTGGATTCTATGGCAGAGGCTATGCTTGTTTTTTTGATGCGTAATAATTTCTTTCCTTTTGAAATCTGGCAGATGATAAATAAAACTTTTGATTTTTTCAATAATAAGGAAGATATACTTAAAAAATTCAGAAGTGATTATATTGAATTTATCCAGATCCACTGTACAAAGGATGATTACGGGGATTATAACGAGTATGTTGATAGAGATGTATATTTTGAGATGTTCTCTGATATCATCCCTGAAATGTCTGTTTATAGAGAAAAACAGATTTATACTCCTGTGAATTATTTCTTTAAAGATGATGAATATATTCATAATATGCAGAATATACAGGGATATTTTAATTCCTATTTTGATAATTTCCTTTATTATGAAAAAACTAAGGAGCAGGAATATAAGGATGGTATGGAAGCTTGTTTAACTTATATTTCCAATATCCTTGAAAGAAGCGATAAATCATCTTTATTTACTCCGATCGAACTTGGGGCAAGAATTTTATTCTTTGAATTAGAGGGAAAATGTGACCTTTCTTTTAAAATTTCAATGGCTGTATTTGACCGCTTAAAAGATGTTCATTTTTATGCAACAAATAATGCCATGAAGGTGATACTTAAGAATATTGACAAGGTTGATGATAAAGATGAGATGATCAGACGTATCATCGAAAAGGTTGAATCAATCGAAAAAGTCCATCCGGAATATAATTCAACTAAAAAGGTAAGATTCTATCTTCTTATGCTTGATAAAAAATTTAAAGAAGCTGAAGAAAAGATCAAAGAAGTTCTTGTTGTTAATAATAATGATCTTGAAGCTGTCTATCTCTTTAGGATCGTTACAGCAAAAGAGACAGAGATGTTTGATGAGGCTTTAAAGAATGGTGAAGTTTCTGATAAAGAAAAGATGGATGCAGTCTGGAGATATTACCAGAACATGGATATTGACAGGGCACTTAATATGTTAAAAAAGATAGTCCCAAATCAGGAGATATTTTTTGACTATAATAAGCTTTTTGGTATCTGCCTTAGTGAGAAAAAACAGTATTTAAAAGCACTTCCTTATCTTAAAAAGTGGGTAGAACTTCATGAAAATCTGGTTTCAAAGAAAGATACCTTAGGTGAAGAAGATTTAAAGAGGATTAAAAATGTCAGTGCCTGTTATACCCGTTATGGGATCTGTCTTTTTGAAGTTGGAAAGGTAGATGAGGCTGAGCCTTATTTTACTAAGGATCTTCCTTTTGAAAATGTAGAAGACAGGCTTAGATATAGAGAGTCATATGGTACCTTCCTTGAAAAAGCTAAAAAATATAATGAGGCCATGATGATCTGGGAAGAGCTTATAAATGAGCCTACTCTTTCTCTGGTTGGTTATATTCATAGACAGGAAACTGCTTATAAGTTGAGAAGAGCTCAGCTTGTCATTGATGATTATTATGAAATAATTAATAGATATAATAGATATGCAAAGGCTTATTATTATGCAGCGTCAGTTTTCTGTATCTATGATCAGTATGGTGAAGCTGATAAGATCATAAAAACAGCTGAAGAAAATAATGTAAACAGTGATCTTATCCGCCTTATTAAAGCCAGGTACTTATTTTTAACTGAGAATGAGCATGAGAATGATAAGGCTATAGGAGAACTATATGAAGAGATATTTAATAATCTTTTGTTAAGTGAAAAAGCTAATGATTTTAGTTCTGATGCGGCAGATGAGATGGATATAGTCTATGGGGATGCTGTTGACTATTATCTTCAGGTTGTGGATGATAAAGGAGCTTTTTCTAAACTTGATCTTGCTGAAAAATACATTAAGAAGGCCAGCATAAAAGACCCATTTGCCTGGAGATTTTTGTATCAGAATGTGATCCTCACAAAGAATAAAGGCTTAGATGCGGATGAAGCTTATAAAAAACTTATAAATTCTTATAAAGATTATCCGAAGCCTTATTTCCTCTATGGAGATTATCTCGATGATAAGAATCGTAAACAGGATGCTTTATCAATGTTTTTGGAAGCTTATAAGTTAGATCCAGAATATCCGGATGTTAATAACAGGCTTATGCATCTTTATATGGAAAAGTATAAGAATGAACGTATAAAGAAAAATAGTCTTTATTATGATAAAGCAGTTGAATATGGAACTAAGCAGTTAGAATTAGAGAAGGAAGGTTATTACTATCTAGAAAGAGGATTTGTATATTTTGGTGGCGGAGATACAGATCTTGCCATCCAGGATGCTCTTAGTTGTCTTGAAATTGAACCTGAAAATGGTTATGCATATAATCTTTTAGGTAAGGCTTATTATGATAAGAAAGAATTTGATAAATCTATTGAAGCTCTTTACAAAGCTGTTGAACTTCTTAAGGACAGAAATACCGCGGCTCCTTATACTAATATAGTCAGATCTTTAGAAACTGTGGGAAGATATGATGAAGCTATAAAGTATCTTGAGTTAAAAAATGAGAAATTCAATACTAGAAAAGATGATATAGATAATTATCTTAGGATTTATAAAAAGAAGAATGATAAAGAGAATGTTCTTAAGATCACTAATGAATTGATTGATAAATATCTGGCTGAGGATAGTTGCAAAGATTATTATGTCAATTTTATTATAGATCAGTATATTGCAGTTATTGATACATTTATCATGTATAATGACACAAAGGCAGTTAAGAAATATGAGAAGGATCTGATGAAATTCCTTAAAAGGATAAAGTTTAGTATCGATGGAAAACATAAAGGAGAAGATCCTGATTCAAAGAAAAAACTTGATAATGATACAGTCTTAGCTATTCTTAAGTCTTTAGGACAATTTTATATGTATGAAATGAGAGATTGTAAAACTGCTATAAAATGTTTTGAAACATGGCGTAATCTTGATGACAGAAAAAAATCAATGTCAATGTCAAGAGCTGGTGTTTATAAAAATTTAGCTGATTGCCTATATAGAATTGGAAAACATAATGAGGGAAGTGTGATAGCAAGGTTTGCATTAGATGAAATTGAGGAAGTATATTCAGATTATGCTACATTTTTGAATGAGCCTGAAAATAGACCATACAGATTAAGTTTATTAGCCAGACTTTTTTATTATGCCAATAAAAAAACTGGGGCATATGAGATGTTAAGAGAGATAGATGGATGTATTTACTGCAATTATTGTAAATGTTCAAAATGCTATGATAAACTTCTTGCTTTAGCTGACTTTGCCGAAATAGAAGGACGTAAGGATGAAGCTATAGAATATCTTAAGGAAGCTTTAAAGATAGCACCAAATGATTCGGAGATAAGACCATCTTTAAGATTTCTTGGAGTTAAAGACATTTAAACTTAAATTAGATTTGGAGAGTAAATAATGATAGTCGGAATTGATTTAGGAACAACCAACAGCTTAGTAGCTTATTATACAGATGAAGGTCCGAAAGTTATTCCAAACAGATTGGGGGAAAATCTGACACCATCAGTCGTTAGTATTGATGAAGAGGGAACAGTATATGTAGGTAAGACAGCTCAGGAAAGATTAAGACTTTATCCTGAGTCCAGTGCAGCTGTCTTTAAGAGAAATATGGGAACTCAGAAAGTCTATGAACTTGGTAACAAGAAATTTACGGCGGAAGAGCTTTCTAGTCTTGTTATCCGTTCTCTTAAGGAAGATGCTGAAGTCTTCCTTGGTGAGGAAGTAACTGAAGCTGTTATCAGTGTTCCGGCATATTTTAATGATATGAGAAGAAAAGCAACTAAAAGAGCCGGAGAACTGGCGGGATTAAAAGTTGAAAGGATAATCAATGAGCCTACAGCTGCTGCCATTGCACATGGACTCTATAATGAGACAAAGAGATCTAAAAACCTTGTATTTGATCTGGGCGGAGGAACATTTGATATTTCTATCCTGGATTACTTTGATCCTATCCTTGAGGTAAGAGGTGTTGCAGGTGATAATTACCTTGGTGGAGAAGATTTCACAGAAAAAATGGAGGAGATCTTTTTAACAAAGAATAGTGAGATAAATAAGGATGATCTTTCTGCCAGAGAAAAGGCGCTTCTTTGGAAAGCCTGTGATGAAGCCAAAAAAGACATCTCTGATAATGAAAAAGTAAATGTAAAAGCTGTTGTTAAAGAAAAAGAATATACTGCAGAAATTACATTATCTGAATATGAAAGAGCATTAGAAGATCTTTATGAAAGAATAAGGATTCCTCTTAAGAAAGCTCTTTCTGATGCAAAGATCGCTATTTCTGATATAGATAAGGTTGTACTGGTAGGCGGTGCGACAAAATATACAGGAATCAGATCTTTCGTTATAAAAACATTTCATAAATTCCCTGATACTTCTATAAATCCTGATGAGGCTGTTGCACTTGGAGCAGCTATTGAAGGAGCTATGAAAGAAAGGGCGAGATCGATAAAAGAAGTGATCCTTACTGATGTTTGTCCATTTACTCTTGGCACAGAAGTTGTAGTGGATACAGAACTTGGATTTAAAGAAACTGGTGTTTTTTGTCCTATCCTTGAAAGAAACACCATTATTCCTGCCAGCCGTACTAAGACTTTCTATACATCAAGAGATAATCAGGATGCGATCGACATCAGAGTTCTTCAGGGAGAAAGCAGGATCGCAGATAATAACCTTGAACTTGGAATACTTACGCTTAGTGTTCCTAAGGCTAAAGCGGGTGTTGAGTCTGTAGAGGTTACTTATACTTATGATATAAATTCAATTCTTGAAGTAGAAGTTAAGGTTAAATCTACAGGGGTTAAGAAGAGACAGATCATCAAGGGTCAGTATATTGAAATGACTGATGAAGAAATTGATGCAAGATTTAAAGAACTTGCATATCTTAAGGTACTTCCCCGCGACTGGGAAGAGAATAAACTTATCATGCTTAAGGCTGAGAGGATTTATGCTGAACTTCTTGGACAGGATAGAGAATTTGTAGGAGTTAGCATTGATAAATTCAGAGCAATTTTAGATACTCAGGATAAAGATAAGATTGATGAAGAAAGAAAGAAGCTTGAAAATGTTCTTTCTAATTATGAATAATCTTAGAATTAATAATAAAAGAATAAATAATAAAAGAATACTCGGTAAATTATTTACCGAGTAATTCATTTTAATGGCATGTGACATTCTTACATTATGGCATGTGACATTCTTACATATTATGGCATGTGACATTCTTACATTATGGCATGTGACATTCTTACATTATGGCATGTGACATTCTTACATTATGGCATGTGACATTCTTACATTATGGTATGTGACATTATTGCATTATGAAAAAGGAGTTAAGAATTTTTAGTGGCAACCTGGAGCACCAGAGGTCTTAGGGGTTCTACCCTGGAAGATCTTATCAATTCAACAAATGATTATTACAGAAGAAATGGGCTTTGCCTTGTGCAAAAGATCCCGACTCCCATTACTCCTGTAAAGTTTGATAAGGAAAATAGAAAGATCACTGAAGGATATTTTGAAAAGGATTCTACAGTAGATTATATTGGAGTAGTTCAGGGAATCCCTGTATGTTTTGATGCTAAAGAATCAAAGACAGATACTTTTTCTCTTCAGAATATCCATGAACATCAGGTAAGATTCATGGAGGACTTCGAGAAACAGGGTGGCATATCATTTCTTTTAATCCTTTTTACCACCAGAAATGATTTTTATTATATGACGTTTAAGGAATTAAAGTCTTATCTGGATAGAGTAGAATCGGGGCATCCTAAGAATTTTAAATATGCTGAATTATCAGATGATTTCTTCCTTAAAAAAAATGGACCGGCTTTGGTTCCTTATTTAGAAGGGATTAATCTTGATCTAAACTTAAGAGAGTAGGGAAAAAATAAAGTTCGAAAATCTGTTCGATTTTCGCTTGACAATCGAACAGATGTGCGGTAGTATTGAACCATAAAAAGAAACGAACAAGTGTTCGTTAGGGAGGTTTCCGATATGACAGGTTTCAATATGAGCAGAACAGATTTAGAAAAAAAAGAAATTAGAAAAATAGACAATAAAAAAGATAAGAGAAATAAAAAAATAAGATATAGGGTACGTAACTTCATCATTTCAGCTGCCGTTATTCTTTCAATCATGATCTTAATAGTAAGTCAGAAGAATAATTTTGTTAATGATGCAGAGGCGCATGCTGACATTGAGAAATATTATACAAGTATAGAGATAATGCCAGGAGATACTCTCTGGGGGATTGCTGAGAGATACAGTGAGTCTTATTGCTCTATAAAGGATTATATAGCTGAAGTTAAGAGTGCTAATAATCTTAATTCAGATGATATTACTGCAGGTGGATATCTGGTTATCCCGGTATATAGATAAATTAGTGAGCTCCTGCATAATATTATGCGGATCTTATATACATTTTATAATCATCTTTCTTCGGGCCTTTGGTATTATTCCCAGATACCAAAGGCCTTTTTTATTGCTTAGTTTTATTTGAGAAAAAAGACATATTATGATAAAATAATTCGGTTATAGATCATACAAAGTAAAGGGATTATTTATGGAACAGATAAGACTCGATGAATTAAATGAAGAAAAAGTACCTGTCACAGAACCAGAAAGACAGGAATACTATATTAATTTACTTAGGAATTATATTGATCAGTGTAAAAAAGAAGGAAAGACACTTACTTATTGTGTTCAGACTTTTGGGTGTCAGATGAATGCACATGATTCTGAACGCTTAGAAGGTATCCTTGAAAAAATAGGTTTTGTTCAGGCACCAACTGAAGATGCAGATGTTGTCCTTTATAATACATGTACTGTAAGAGAAAATGCCAATAAGAAGTTATTTGGACATTTAGGGCATCTTAAGAATAAAAAGCAGAAGAATAAAGATATGCTTATCGGTATCTGCGGCTGTATGATGCAGCAGAAAGAAAATGTTGATTTTATTGAGAAAAGTTATAAATATGTAGATCTTGTATTTGGAACATTTAATACCTATAAGTTAGCAGAATTAATTGCAGACAGGCTTATGTCAGGTAAGCAGGTTATTGAAGTTCTGCCTCAGCCAAAGGAAAATGTTGAGAATCTTCCACAGAAGAGAAAATACAGTTTCAAGTCTGGCGTAAATATCATGTATGGATGTAATAATTTCTGTACATATTGTATCGTTCCATATGTAAGAGGACGTGAGAGAAGCCGTGTACCAGAAGATATAATGGCTGAGATAAAGTGTCTTCGTGATGATGGAGTAAAAGAGATAATGCTTTTAGGCCAGAATGTTAATTCCTATGGAACAAATTATATGGGTGAAAGCGAGATCCTTAAAGAAAATCCATCTTATGATTTTCCGGATCTTTTAAGAGATGTTTGTAAGATTGATGGAATTGAAAGAATAAGATTTATGACAAGTAATCCTAAGGATCTTTCAGATAAACTTATTCAGGTTATAAAAGAAAATAAAAAGATCTGCAGACATATCCATTTGCCTGTTCAGTCTGGTTCCAGCAGACTTCTTAAGGCAATGAATAGAAAATATACAAAAGAGCATTATCTTGCCTTGGTAGATAAGATAAGAAAAGAACTTCCTGATATCTCGCTTACCACTGATATCATGGTAGGTTTTCCGGGAGAGACAGAAGAAGATTTCCTTGATACTATGGATGTAGTAAGAAAAGCTGAATATGATCAGGCATTTACATTTATCTACTCCATTAGAACAGGTACTCCAGCTGCAACTATGGAACAGGTTCCAGAAGAAGTTGTTAAAGAAAGATTTGACAGACTCCTTAAGTTAGTACAGGATATCGCTGCAAAACGTTCCAGCAGATTTAAAGGCATGGTTAAAGATGTTCTTGTTGAAGAAGAGGATGAACATGAAGAAGGCTATCTTACAGGAAGAATGGATAACAATATTACAGTTCATTTTAAAGGCGATAAAAAGCTTATTGGAAGCATTGTTGATGTGAAATTAACAGAAGCCAAGGGATTCTATTATATTGGTGAATTAATAAAGTAAGAATAGAGGTACATTCGACGTGGCACAGGAAAAAATGTCACCTATGATGGTGCATTATCTTAAAACAAAAGAAGAATATAAAGATTCGATACTTTTTTACAGGCTTGGAGATTTTTATGAAATGTTCTTTGATGATGCCATTCTTGTATCAAAAGAACTTGAACTTACTCTTACTGGTAGGGATTGCGGACTTAGCGAGAGAGCTCCTATGTGCGGGATCCCATTTCATGCCAGTGACATATATATAAGTCGACTTATAGCTAAAGGTTATAAGGTAGCAATATGCGAGCAGGTAGAAGATCCGAAGCTTGCAAAAGGACTTGTTGAGAGAAAAGTTATAAAGATAGTTACACCTGGTACTAATATGGCACCAGAAGCTCTTGATGAAGAGAAAAATAATTATCTTATGTGTATTTCATTTTCAGGTGTTAGTTATGGTGTAGCTGTAACTGATATTTCTACAGGAGAATTTAATACTACTTTTCTGGATAATGGCAATAAAGTCATTGATGAGATCAATAAGTTTGAACCAAGTGAGATCATAATACAAAAAACATTTAATGAATCAGGAACAAATATAAAAGAGCTTACAGAAAAACTTTCTATTAGTGTAAGTGAAGCTCCTGATTATTATTTTGATTATGATTCATGTGAGAAGATAATCGAGAGATACTTAAAGGTATCATCTCTTGAAGGCCTTGGTCTTCATGATTTTAATGATGCTGTCGTATCAAGTGGTGCTCTGCTTAAATATATTGAAGAGACACAGATGTCAGCACTTAATCAGATCAATTCTATAAATCTATATTTTGTTGATCAGTATATGGTGATCGATTCTTCTACCAGAAGAAATCTTGAATTAACAGAGACCATGAGAGAGAAAGCAAAACGTGGATCACTCCTTTGGGTTCTTGATAAGACAAAGACTGCAATGGGTGCGCGCAAACTGAGAAAATTCGTGGATCAGCCGCTGCTTTCTAAAGAAAGAATACTTGACAGATATGATGCCATAGAAGCATTAAATAATGATCTTATGACAAGAGATGAAATGAGAGAATACCTCAGTGCCATCTATGATCTTGAACGATTAATGACAAGGATTTCTATTAAGACAGCTAATCCAAGAGACCTTCTTTCCTTTAAGAACAGTCTTAAATATCTGCCATATATAAAGGATCTGATTGGCAATCTTAAGGGAAATATCTTTAGAAGTATATATGAAGATTATGATACTTTAGATGATATTTACGACACTCTTGAAGCTGCTATAAGTGAAGATGCTCCTCTTACCATTAAAGAGGGTGGTATCTTTAAAGACGGTTTTAGTAAGCAGATTGATGATTTTAAGCTTCGTAAGTCAAATTCCAAGAATCTTCTTGCAGAGTTAGAGGAAAAAGAAAGACAAAATTCTGGAATTAAAAATCTAAAGATAAAATTTAATAAGGTATTTGGGTATTATTTTGAAGTTACAAATTCCTATAAGGATATGGTTCCGGATTATTTTATCAGAAAGCAGACTTTATCAAATGCAGAAAGATTTACGACTGCAGAATTAAATGATCTTTCAGATGAGATACTTAATGCAGAAGATAAATTATATGCAATAGAGTATGAAGTATATACAGAACTTCGTGATGACATAGCATCAAAAACAGTAAGAGTTCAAAAGATGGCTGAATATATAGCTGAAATTGATGCGTTAGCTTCTTTATCTTATGTAGCTGTTAAGAATCATTATGTAAGACCAGAAATAAATGATAATGGAATAATTGATATTAAAGATGGCCGCCACCCAGTGGTTGAACTTGTAACAGGTGATGATAGTTTTATTCCAAATGATACCTTCCTTGATAATCAGGGCAATAGGATCTCAATCATCACAGGCCCTAATATGGCCGGTAAATCTACCTATATGAGACAGACTGCTATAATCACACTTATGGCTCAGGTGGGATCTTTTGTTCCGGCAAAAGAAGCTTCTATCTCACTTTGTGACAGGATATTTACCCGTGTTGGAGCAAGTGATGATCTTGCTCAGGGTCAGTCTACATTTATGGTTGAAATGAGTGAAGTAGCTAATATTCTTAGAAATGCTACAAAAGATTCTCTTATAATTTTAGATGAGATAGGTAGAGGAACCTCAACTTTTGACGGACTTTCAATTGCCTGGGCAGTTGTAGAATATATAGCTGATAATGATCTTCTTGGTGCAAAGACTTTATTTGCCACTCATTATCATGAGCTTACAGAATTAGAAGGAAAACTGTCTTCTGTAAATAATTATTGTATTGCTATAAAGCAGGATAGGGATTCAATTGTATTCCTTCGTAAGATAATAAAAGGCGGAGCAGACAGATCCTACGGTATTGAAGTTGCAAAACTTGCAGGAGTTCCGGATCTTGTAATTAATAGAGCAAGAGAGATTTCTGCTTTATTAGAAGAGGAAGATATAACCGGAAATGCCAAAAATATAGAAGTTAAGTCACTTAAAAAGAAAGATAAAAATAAAAATGATGAAGATGGACAGCTTTCACTTTTTGCTAGTCCAGAGGAGATGTCTATCACAGCTGAGATAAAAGCCATGGATCTTAATAATATGACACCAGTCAAAGCCATGCTTTATCTTTCAGAACTTAAAGAAAGGCTTAAGTAAATGATAAATGTACTTGACCAGAGTACT
This sequence comes from uncultured Lachnospiraceae bacterium, assembly GCA_902789175.1. Taxonomy (GTDB): domain Bacteria; phylum Bacillota; class Clostridia; order Lachnospirales; family Lachnospiraceae; genus Eubacterium_Q. The sequence continues at coordinate 46,669 of CADANF010000008.1, read as the reverse complement.
ATCGACAAGATCGCCGCAGGTGAAGTTATCGAGCGACCAATGTCGATTGTAAAAGAACTTGTTGAAAATTCAATAGATGCAGGGGCCACTAAAGTCACAGTTGAAATTAAAGATGGTGGAACAAGCTTTATACGTGTTACAGATAACGGCTCAGGGATTGAAAAAGATGATGTAAGAAAAGCTTATGTGAGTCATGCAACATCAAAGCTTAATTCAGCAGATGACCTTATAGGAATAGGCACACTGGGATTTAGAGGTGAAGCTCTTTCGACTATTGCTGCTGTAACCCAGACGGAAATGATAACTAAGACGGCAGATTCTTTAGTAGGTCTTAAGTATGTGATAGAAGGCGGTAAGGAAATAGAATTAAAGGAAATAGGTGCTCCTAAGGGAACAACTATAATAGCTAAAAATATTTTCTATAATACCCCTGTAAGACTTAAATTCCTTAAATCAAATATGACAGAAGGATCTTATATAAATGATCTTATCAGTCATATTGCTATGTCTCATCCGGAAGTATCCATGACTCTTATCGCTAATGGTAAGACCATAATAGATACTACAGGTAATAATGATATTAAGGAAACTATATATAAGCTTTATGGAAGAGAGATAGCCCAAAGTCTTCTTCCTGTAGATTATAGCGAAGGAAGAATACATATCCATGGATATGCCGGAAAGCCATTTCTTGCAAGAGGAAACAGAAGCTTTGAAAACTATTTCGTAAATGGAAGATATATCAAGAGCCCTATAATAAACAGAGCTATTGAAGAAGCCTATAAAACATATATAATGCAACATAAATTTCCATTTACAGTTCTCTTTATCGACATACCAAAAGAAGAATGTGATGTTAATATACATCCGGCTAAAAGAGAATTTAAATATGGAAATGAGAAGGAACTTTTCTCAGGAGTTTACCATGCAGTAGCTTCGGGACTTGCTAATAAGGAAATGATCCCTAATGCAGAAGTGGATTATGGAGCAAGAGATAAGCATTATAAAGTAAGACCTGAAAATGATTATGAAAAAAGGGAAAAGAACTTAGGGATAAGAACTGAGATTAAACCGGTACAAAGCAAACCAGAAGAAACTAAGCCACAAGCATCGGTTGAAGAATTAATAGAAAGTAATCCGGCAGTAAATACAGCTGAAAAAGTAGTAAATATGTCTGAAAAAGTAGTAGAAACTAAGCCGGTTGAAAATATTGTGAAAAAAAGTGAAACAGTTTCTGTATCAAAAAGTATCAAAAAAACTTCTTCATACAATATATTAGAGTCCTTACTTCCTGAATCCTTCAGAAAAAAACTATTGGAAGAAGAAACTCCAGAAGATAGCGAAGCGTCATCCTCAGAAGAAAGCAAAGTGTCAGCCTCAGAAGGTTCCGTAGTGTCCACCTCAGAAGGTAGCGTAGTGTCCACCTCAGAAGGTAGCGTAGTGTCCCCTTCCGCAGATGTGGTTGAAGAATCTCCTAACTATAAGTACACTCAGGAAACTTTAAAAGATTCAGGTTATTTAGAACCTGAGGCTTTTATGCATCATACTATAATAGGTCAGGTCTTTAAAACTTACTGGATATCTGAATATGACAATGCTCTTTATATAATGGATCAGCATGCTGCTCATGAAAAGCTTAATTATGAGACTTTCCTAAAAGAATTTAAGAAAAGAGAGATTGTCAGTCAGTCACTTTATCCTCCAATGATAATAAGTCTTTCATCACCTGAAAAGGCAGCGGTTATGGAGAATGAAGAATTATTTAAGAAGACGGGATTTGATCTTGAAGATTTTGGTGGAAATGATGTTAAGATAAGCGCAGTTCCTGTTAATCTGGAAGGATTATCCGGTAAAGAGATCTTCCTTGAATTTGCTGATTATCTAACTAAAGGTATATCTGGTGTGACAGAAGATTTATTTGTCCATAAGATAGCTACTATGGGTTGTAAGGCTGCCATAAAGGGAAATCAAAAGATTTCTTTAATGGAAGCTCAGCAGCTTATTGAGAAACTGATGACTCTTGATAATCCCTATACCTGTCCTCATGGACGCCCAACGATAATTAAGATCACAAAAGGAGATCTGGAGAAAAAATTTAAGAGGATCGTTGAATGAAACCATTAATTGTACTTACAGGGCCTACTGCAGTAGGAAAAACAGATCTTTCTATAAAACTTGCAAAACGAGTAAATGGGGAGATCATTTCTGCTGATTCCATGCAGGTTTATAAAGAAATGAATATAGGAACTGCAAAGATAACTGCTGAAGAAATGCAGGGAGTAAAGCATCATTTGATAGATATATTGGAGCCGGAAGAAGATTTTAATGTTGCTTTATTTACTGATCTTGCGACAAAGGCGGCCGAAGAGATACATGATAAGGGAAAAATCCCTGTGGTTGCAGGTGGAACCGGATTTTATATTCAGGCCCTTTTAAAGGGGGTTAATTTTAACGATGAACCTGAAAATGAAGATGAACGTATAAGATTAGAAGAGATAGCCCGTACTGAGGAAGGAAAAAAAGAATTATATAAAGAACTTTCTCTTGTGGATCCAGAAGCCGCACAAAAGATCCATCCTAATAATATTAAAAGGGTAATAAGAGCACTTGCTTTTTATCATCTGAATGGAAATAAGATTTCAGAACATAATGATAAAGAGAGAGAAAAAAGCTCAAGATATAATTCATGTTATTTTGTACTCACTATGGACCGGGAGAAATTATATCAGCGGATAGAGAAAAGAATTGATATAATGCTTGAGGCAGGTCTTATAGATGAAGTAAAAAAAATATATGACAGGGGACTTACAGAAGAAAATATTTCCATGCAGGGTATTGGATATAAAGAGATACTTGAATATATAAAGGGGAATGTTACAAAAGAAGAAGCTATTTACAATCTTCGTCTTAATACAAGACATTTCGCAAAAAGGCAGCTTACATGGTTCAGACATGAAAAAGATGCTGTAATGATAAGTAAAGATGAATTTAAAGATGATGATGAGATACTTTTGTTTATGGAAAAACAATTACGCTTGAAAGGAATTATTGACTAATGAGTAATGCATTAAAAGAATACTACATGTCTCTTGGAATTGATGAAAAAGTATATGATTTTTGTAATGAGGTTGAAGAGGGACTTAAAGAAAGATTTGATAGAATAGATAAGATCGCAGAACAGAATCAGATAAAGGTTATAAAGGCAATGCAGAAAGCAAGACTGGCTGAGGAACATCTTTATGGATCTACAGGATATGGATATAATGACTCTGGTCGAGATGCATTAGAGATAATTTATTCAGAAGTATTCCATACAGAAGATGCCCTGGTAAGACAGCAGATCACCTGCGGAACTCATGCCCTTACTATTGCATTAGCAGGAAATACAAGACCTGGAGATGAGATCCTTTCAATCGCAGGAAAAGTATATGATACTCTCCAGGGAGTTATCGGTGTAAGAGAAGAAAAAGGAAGTCTTAAAGAATTTGGTATTTCCTATGATCAGGTTGATCTTTTACCTGATGGAAGCTTTGACTTTGAAAATATAAAAAAGAAGATCAAACCTAATACAAAGCTTATTGAGATACAGCGTTCAAAAGGTTATGACACCCGACCAACACTTTCAGTAGATCAGATAGGTGAAGCTATAGCATTTGTTAAGTCTATTAAGGAAGATGTTATAGTGATGGTAGATAACTGCTATGGAGAATTTGTTGAATTAAAGGAGCCAACTGATGTAGGAGCTGACCTTTGTGTAGGTTCACTTATTAAAAATCCTGGTGGAGGACTTGCTCCTCTTGGTGGATATATAGTTGGTAGAAAAGATCTGATAGAAAACTGCGCTATAAGACTTACAACGCCGGGACTTGCTAAAGAGGTTGGTGCAACTCTTGGGCTTACAAGACAGTTTACACAGGGACTTTTCCTTGCTCCAACAGTAACAGCTGCAGCACTTAAGGGTGCCATATTTGCAGCAAATATATATGAAAAACTTGGATATAAAGCTATTCCAAATGCCACAGAAGAAAGACATGATATCATTGAATGTATTGAATTTAATGATAAAGACGTAATGTGTGCTTTTGCAGAAGGAATCCAGGCGGCAGCTCCAGTTGATAGTTTCGTAAAGCCTATTCCATGGGCTATGCCGGGGTATGACTGCGATGTTATCATGGCTGCAGGAGCTTTTGTATCAGGTTCATCCATTGAACTTTCGGCGGATGGCCCTGTTAAAGAACCATATGCCATTTATTTCCAGGGAGGACTTACATATCCTCATGCAAAGCTTGGAATAATCTATTCATTACAGAAAATTGTAGAAAAAAAGCTGATCAAATGGTAAGCTTTTTAAGATAAAATGATAAAACTCCCGAAGAGGCAAAAAAATAGGGAGGTTTTATATGGAAAATTTAAGAGTCGTTGATATGGCGGATGATGAAAAGCCTGTTGAAAAAGCGTTACTTTATGGTATTGATTATCTAAGTGATGCAGAACTTCTTGCCATAATAATAAAGTGCGGAACCAAGGAAAAAAGCGCTATACAGCTGGCACAGATGATACTTAATAAGGATCCTGTCTATAAAGGGCTCCAGGGGCTTAATTATCTTTCACTTACTGATCTTACAAGTATTCCTGGTATAGGAAAGATGAAGGCTGCCCAGATAATGGCAATAACAGAAATATCAAGAAGGATGAGCCGTAATAGCTTTAAGGAAAGCTTAAAACTAAATGATCCAAAGAGTATAGCTGATTATTATATGGAAAAAGTAAGATATCTCACCAGAGAAAAGGTGTTTGTACTTTATTTATCCAGTTCTTTAAATCTGCTTTATGAAGAACAGATTTCAGAAGGTACTATTGACAGGTCCCTTGTTTCAGCCAGAGAAGTGTTTAAGAAAGCTTTAAAGATAAATGCTTCCTGCATCATACTTATTCATAATCATCCATCTGGCGACCCTACACCAAGCGAGGCGGACCTTATCATTACAAAAAAAATGGTAAAAAACGGTGAAATGCTTGGAATAAAAGTAGTTGATCATATCATCATAGGTGATAAAAAATATTTTAGTATAGCCGAAAGAGGGTACATAAATGAAAATTGATTATAAGAAAGATCTACACCCAAAATATCTGCTTTTGACACTGTCAGTCATTTGTGTGATTCTTATCATTCTTTCTGTGTTTATGAAGAATTCACTGGCACCTATCAGAAATGCTGCTTCAAGTATCATTAATCCACTTCAGAAAGGTGTTAACGAGATAGGCCTTTGGGTGGAGGATAAATTAGAAATCTTTGGCAGTGTTAAAGATCTTAAAGAAGAAAATCAGAGATTAAAAGATGAGCTTAAAGTAAATGAAGAAAAATTAGCAAGAAATGAAGCTGAGCTTACAGAACTTCAGGATTTAAGAGATCTTTATAATCTTGATAAGATGTATCCTGAATATAATAAGATTGCTGCAAGAGTATTCTCAGTAAATGTATCAGGATGGTTTGCTGAGTTTTATATTGATAAAGGTCTCAATGATGGAGTATATGAGGACTGCAATGTATTATCAGACAGCGGTCTTATTGGTATTGTAGAAGAATCTTATGCTGATCATGCAAAGGTAAGAGCTATAATCGATGATCATTCAAAGATCACAGCAGAAATAGGACCTAAGGGTTCTCTATGTACTGTTGAAGGCAGTCTTAAGACTATGGATGACGGATATATCTATGCAAAAAATATTGATAAAAATGCTGGTATCAAAGAAGGTGACAGAGTCATAACATCAAGTGTATCAGACAGATACCTTTATGGACTAACCATTGGCTATGTTACTGAAATAAAAGACGATACAAATAATCTTACAAAGACAGCTAAGATCACACCAGCTGAAAACTTTACTGATATCAAAGATGTCCTTGTAATTACTGATAGAAAAAAGAAAGTGTCATATTAATGAGACGAGTAATAACTTTATTCTTCCTGATAATAATTACATTTCTGATTCAGACTACGCTATTTTCATTTCACGATGTTACTGGAATAGCGCCTAATATCCTGCTGATCATGACAATGTCTTTTGGCATATTACGTGGCAGACGTGAAGGTCTTCTTATAGGTTTCTCTTCAGGTCTTTTATTTGACTTGTTATATAATGAGATACTTGGGCCATATGCTCTTATATTTATGCTCATTGGTTATGTAAATGGATTCTTTCATAAGACATTTCTTATGGAAGATGTTTTGCTTCCGGTTTTGATCGTATCAGTAGACCAGTTTGTTTTGGATTTTTTTATTTATTTGGCATCATTTTTATTAAGATACAGAACAGAATTTACTTATTATTTTAAACACATCATTTTGCCTCAGGTGCTTTATACTGCAGTTTTTACTGCTATAATCTACAGAGGCTATGTACTGATTAATAGATATTTAAAGAAAAAGGCACAAAATAAATGAAAATGATCAAGGAATTCCTCGAATATTTAAGAGGACTTATAAAAGAATATTTAACAAGTCGAATATTTCCTTTAACAATTCTAATGATAGTACTATTTAGTCTGCTTGTTTTCAGGCTTTTTAAACTACAGATCAAAGAGGGTGATTCTTATAATGACAGTCTTACTGTACGAACAGAGAAAACGCTTAGTATTCCTGCAATCAGAGGAAAAATCTATGATGTGAATGGTAAGCTTCTTGCTTATAACAAGATCACTTATACGCTTACCTTCGGAAATGATCAGAGACTTTCCGATGCTGCAGAAGAAAAAGACGTTTCAGAAAATATCCTGAAAAATCAGGTCCTTTCAGATACCATAAAAATACTTAATGCCAATGGGGATAAGCTCGATATTGATTTCGAGATAGCTTATCAGAATGGACGATATTCATTTAATATCTCCGGAGATGAAAAATTAAGATTCCTGCGTGATGTATATGCTGTGGATTCTGTAAAAGATCTTAAAGATGAAGAGAGAGATGCAAAAGCTGAAGATGTTATCAAATATCTTTCAAAGCTTTTTGAAGTATCAGATTCTTATGATCCATTAATGGCTTACGAGATAATCGCTTGTCGTTATAAATTATGGCTTAACAGATTTAAACAGTATGTACCGGTTAATATAGCCAGTGATATTTCGGAAAAATCAAGAGCTGCCATTGAGGAAAATCAGGACTCATTATATGGTATGAATATTTCTGTAAAGTCTCAGCGTATCTATAATGATGCTATATATTTCTCTAACATAATAGGTTATGTGGGAGATGCATCAAGTGAAGATATTGAATATTTTAATTCAAAGACAAATGGCAATTCTTATAAAGACACAAGTGTCGTAGGTAAGATGGGTGTTGAAAGAGTATTTGAGACAGATCTTCAGGGAATTGAAGGAGAAGAGACTCTTTATGTAGATAATCTTGGTAAAGTACTTGAAACAAAGAAAAGTACTTCTGCAATTGCAGGAAATGATATCTATCTTACAATCGATGCTGATCTTACAAAGTATTGCTACGATATGCTTGAGAAGGAGATTGCAAGTATACTTCTCAGACATATTGAAAATATAGCTTATCCACCGGATGACAATAAAGATAATGTTATTGCGATAACTGATGTATATGCAGCATTATTCAGCAATAATCAGATAAATATTGAGAATATGGCTCTCCCTACAGCTACTGAGCATGAAAAGAATGTTTATCAGACATTTTTGGAAGGAAAAAAAGATGTTATAAACAGTATAAATCTGCTTCTTACGGATGAGCCTCAGATAAATAATGATCTTTCCAAAACTTATCAGGCTTATATGGAATATATCTGCGAATTATTAGGAAGGGAGGGATTATATAACAGATCCCTTGTAGACGAGAGTTCAAAAGAATTTACAGATTATGTAAATGGAAATTCAAGTCTTAAGTCATTCCTTCAATATCTTATAAGTGTTGAAGCAATAGATGTATCTTCAATTGAAGAACAGGATAAGTATTATGATTCAGATGAGATCTATAATATATTAGTAGACTATATCGTTAAGTACCTTGATAAGGATGAAACATTTGGCGATGAGGTTATAACAAGTCTTATCAGAGAAGGAAGTATCTCAGGAGATGATGTTGTAAATCTTTTGTATGAACAGCATGTCCTTTTGGAAGATGGAGATGCTGAATATGCTTCATTTAAGAATGGAGAATTTGGAGCATACAGCTTTATGTTAAAGAAGATCACAAAGTTAGATATCACTCCTGCAATGCTTGCTCTTGCACCTTGTTCGGGGTCTATTATTGTTACTGATCCTCATAATGGTGAGGTAAGAGCTTTGGTAAGTTATCCTGGTTTTGACAATAACAAACTGACAAACCAGATTGACTCTTCTTATTATTCAAAACTATTAAAGGATAAGACAGCGCCTTTCTATAATAAGGCAACTATGATGAGAACAGCTCCCGGTTCAACTTTTAAGATTGTTTCAACTGTTGCTGGTGTTAACGAGGGCGTTCTTGGAATTGATGAAGAGATAAAGGACATGGGTATATTTGATAAGGTATATACAAAGCCTAGATGCTGGATATATGCTTCAGGTGGTGCAACTCATGGAACTCTTACGATTCCTTATGCAATTGATAATTCCTGTAACTATTTCTATTACGAAGTAGGATACAGACTTGCCAGTGTTTCTGGCACATATGATGATAGTGTTGGACTTGCAAAGATCAATAAATACGCAACTGAATTTGGACTTGATTCAACATCTGGTATTGAATTAGATGAGATATCTCCAAATCTGTCAGATAATGATGCAGTTACAACTGCAATTGGACAGGGACATAATCTTTATGCGCCGGTTCAGCTTGCAAGATATGCTAATACTATCGCAAATAGTGGAACAGCCTATGATCTTACTTTACTTAATAAGGTTACGGATTACGAAGGTCAATTAATACGTGAAGGAAGTCATACAGTACATTCAGAAGTAAATGTTTCAGAATCTTTATGGAATTCAATCCATCAGGGTATGAGACTTGTAGTAACTGATGACTTAAAGTCTACTGAGATCATCAATGGTATTAAGGTTGAAGTTGCCGGTAAGACTGGTACAGCTCAGGAAAGTGAAGATAAGCCGGAACATGGCCTTTTCATTTCTTACGCTCCTTATTCAAATCCGGAGGTTGCTGTAACAACTGTAATCCAGAATGGATATAATTCTGCAAATGCAGCGGAACTAACTGGATTTATATATGCTTATCTATATGATAAAGATGCTCTTACCCGTTATTCGATAAATGGTAATGGTAAGTTATCTGACTGATTTTTTTACTTGCTTTTTTGAGGAATTATATGTTTAAGAATTATAAATTGAAAAATTACAATTTCATGCTTCTTATTTCTGTCATAGCAGCTATGATCGTTGGTGTTTTTGCTATCAATGCTGCGGATAGTTCGTATACACAGAAACAGACTATTGGTGTGGTCGGTGCGGTAATGGTAATGGTAGTTGTTTCTTTTATTGATTATCATTTTATATGCCGCTTCTACATACCTCTTTATGTAGTAAGTGACTTGCTTCTTGTGGCAGTTCTTTTGTTTGGTGATGGCGTTAATAATGCTGTAAGATGGTTTACTATTGGTGGTTTAACTTTCCAGCCATCAGAGCTTACTAAGGTTATAATGATAATATTTATAGCTGAGATGTTAAGGAGATTTAAAGAAAAAGAAGCTATAAATACTGTTAGATGTATATCTTTATTCCTGATCTCAATAGGTATACCAATACTCCTTATCTATAAGCAGCCGGACCTTTCTACAACGCTTTGCTTTACTGCAGTAATGCTCATCATGCTTTATCTTTCCGGACTTAGTTATAAGATAATGGGTGTAGCAATCCTTATTCTTGTGCCTGTAACAGGAACATTTATATGGTATATACAGCAGCCTAATCAGAAACTTTTATATGCTCATCAGGTTCAGCGTATACTTTCATTTATATATCCTGCAAAATATGCAGAAGAAAATATCCAACAGCTTAATTCTGTTATGGCTATAGGTTCTGGTAAATTAGGCGGAAAAGGACTTTTATTACAGGGGTCAAAGTCTACAGTTGCATCATCAAAACTGGTTTCAGAACAGCAGACAGACTTTATCTTTTCCATTATCGGAGAGGCTACGGGATTTATCGGAAGTGTAATTGTTATTGGACTAATTCTTCTCATAGTGTTACAATGTATACGAGTAGCTAGGCGTTCCAAAGATACCTGTGGAATGCTCCTTAGTGGAGGAGCTGCAGGTTTGATAGGGTTCCAGTCCTTCATCAATATTGCTGTTGCGACTGCGTTTATACCAAATACCGGCATTCCGCTGCCATTTATAAGTTATGGACTTACGTCCCTGCTTACAATTGCAATCCTGATTGGAATAGTACTAAATATAAGCTTGCAGAAAAAACAATTTTAGGAGGTATTTGACTACATGAATATTGTACTTATTGCACATGATCCAAAGAAGAAATTAATGCAGAATTTCTGCATTGCATACAGAGGCATCTTAAAGAATCATAATCTTTTTGCAACATCTACAACAGGAAGACTTGTAGAAGAAGCATCAGGTCTTCAGGTTCATAAATTCCTTGCAGGACATCTTGGCGGTGTTCAGCAGATTGCTACTCAGATTGAAAGCAATCAGATGGATTTAGTTATCTTCCTTCGTAATCCTATGGATCATATCACACCAGATAATGATTTCCTTAATATATCAACTCTTTGTGATATCCATAATATTCCTCTTGCATCAAATCTTGCATCTGCAGAACTTATGATCAAGTCTCTTGAGAGAGGAGATCTTGACTGGAGAGATTTATATAAGCATTAATTGTTGTATAAAGGGGATGAATTTTGAGATACGGACTCTTATATATGGGGATTCTTATAATTGCAGCAATCCTCACAATTTCGATTTGCTATAAAAAGAATCAGGTTTTTAGTGACAGGTATGACAGCACTATCTCTGTCACATCTGATTCTGATTCTGACGTGAGAAGGCCATCATTATATGGCTTTTCAAAAGATAGAGCATCAATAGGTTTGAATGAAGAGATAAATTCAGCTAATTTTGAAAATACTTATTGTGCTTTAATGATAAATAACGAAACTAATGAAGTCATTGTTAGTCATAATGCTAATAAAAGGATCTATCCTGCCAGTATGACTAAGCTTATGACTTCTATTCTTGTGGCTGATGCTATAGAAAGTGGAAAGATAAGTCTTGATGATGAGGTTACTCTTACTCATGATATAACATTTAGAGAAGAAGGGGCTATGAAAAGTGATCTTACAAAAGGATGTAAGATTTCTGTAAGAAACCTTCTTTCAGGACTTATGATATGTTCCTATAATGATTACTGTGTCATATTAGGAGAATTAGTTGCCGGTGACTTGGATTCATTTATAGAAATGATGAATTCCAAAGCACATGACATAGGGGCTACAAATTCTCATTTTATGAATCCTCATGGACTCGATGAACATGGTCACTATGTAACAGCTTATGATATGTATCTTATAATAAATGAAGCCGAAAGACATGAGATACTTAGAGAGATAGATCAGTATAAGACTTATACTTATTCATATACCGATGCTTATGGAGAAAAGGTGGAGGAAACAATTACTCCTACCAATGAATTCCTGTCAGATAAGTCAACTCTTCCTTCTAATATTGAAATTGAGGCCTGGAAAACAGGTACGACCGGAGGAGCAGGACACTGTCTTTCTATGATCTGTAAAATAAATGGTGTCAGTTATTCATTTGTATGTTGTGACGGAGATTCAACAGAAAATCTTTATAAGGCTTATTCACAGATGTTTAATATGGCAAAATAATCAGGGGAAATCATGAAATCTAGCAATAATAAAGTAACGTCAATTACAAAAAAGGTAAAATTTAATGCAGCCTCAATATTATTTGTGGTTATTTTATTTTATATAGTTGCACAGATGGTAATGTCATTAAGAAAGCATCCGATTACGACATATAAAGTAAGCTCATCGGATGTAAATGATAATATAAATTGTACAGGGATCGCTCTTAGAAATGAGACGCTTATTAAAGCAGATAAAAATGGATATCTGGTCTATTTTTTAAGGGATAATGATAAGGTTGCTAAAGGTGGAGCGGTATGTACTGTAGATGAAACGGGAGCCATTGTTTCAACTATTTCTGATACAAAAACTTCATCTGAAACAGTCTTTTCTTCAAGTGACTATCTTTCAGTAAGAAGTACTATAGATACATTTAAAGATTCTTATTCAGATTCAAATTTTTATTCAGTTTATAATTTCGAATCTACAATTGAAGGAAAAGTATTAGAGCTTTCTAATGAGATCATGATGAAGAATTATAATGGTCAGTCAGAAGCTGTTAAAAATGCTGTATCTAATATGACAGCACCACAAAGCGGTGTAGTCTTATTCTATACAGATGGATATGAAAGTTATACACCGGACACTTTACCTGACGATGCATTTTCAGTAACAAATTATAAGAAGAAAGCTTATAAATCAGGTGATATCATTAATTCAGGTGATACAGTTTATAAGCTTGTAACTGATGAAAAATGGAATATAGTCTGCAATATTACATTTGAACAGGCGAATCAGATCCTTGAAAAGTCTAATCAGAGCACAAGTCAGTCCAGGATAACATTTAAGATTAATAATTCTGATTTTGATATTACAACTAATTATGATCTGATCCAGAAAAAGGATGGTTATTATCTTGTTCTTCCAATATCTAAATATCTTATAGATTATGCAGATGAAAGATTTATAAATGTAAGTATCAAGCTTAATGCCTATGATGGACTTAAAGTTCCAAATAAAGCACTTCTTAAAAAAGAAGCTTTAAAGATTCCAAAGGAATACTTTACGAGAGGCGGAGATGAAGCAGATACAAATAAGCTTGAAGTTTATAGACTTAATGAAGAAGGAAATAAGGAGGCTGTTCAGTTAGAACCTAATATCCTTAAATCTGATGATAAGTGTTACATAGTTGATAAAAGCATATTTAAGGAAGGGGATGCCATAATAAGGATGGATTCAAATGAGACAGTTGTTCCAGAAGCCCTTGAAAGAACTGATGTTTGCGGCGTTTATCTTGCTAATAAAGGATATGCTGAATTTTACACTGTAACAATTGTAAATGAAGGCGAAGAATTTACCATGATCCAGCGTGGTGAAAATATAAATGAATATGACAACATCGTAATGGATGCTTCTGAGGTTTCTGATTATCAGAAGTTATTCTAGCATAAGTTATGAAGGGAAGTATTAAGTTGATAACAGATAATTATAAAACAGTTGAAAAAAATGTTATAGAAGCTTGTGAAAAAGCAGGAAGAGATCCTAAAGAAGTACTTCTTATTGCTGTAAGTAAGACAAAACCTTTATCAGATATAGAAGAACTTATAAAAATCGGTGTAAAGGATTTTGGGGAAAATAAGCCTCAGGAGCTGAAAGCTAAATTTGAAGAGGTCTCAACTCCTGTTAATTTTCATCAGATAGGACATCTTCAGACTAATAAGATCAAATATATCATTGATAAGGCTGTCCTTATCCATTCTGTAGATTCGCTTCATTTAGCAAATGCTATTGAAAAAGAAGCTGAAAAACGTAATATGGTAGCGAATGTCCTTATCGAAGTAAATATTGCCAATGAAGAATCAAAATTTGGAGTAAAGAAGGAAGAAGCAGAAGGTTTGATCAGAGAAATTGCTTCTTTACCACATGTTAAGATAAAGGGCCTTATGACCATAGCTCCATTTGTTGAAAACCCTGAGGATAATCGCTTGTACTTTAGGGAGATGAAGCATTTATTACTTGACATAAAATCTAAAAACATACATAATGTTGACATGGAAACGCTTTCTATGGGCATGACAAATGACTATAAGATAGCTATTGAAGAGGGTTCAACTATGGTTCGTGTGGGTACAGCTATATTTGGAGAAAGAAATTACGCTATATAACTTTTTATTAGTTTTAAATATATAAGATTGGAGAAAAAATATAATGGGAAAGGGAAAGAATGGCTTTCTTGGAATTTTCAGAGTAGACGATTCAGATCAGGATTACGAAGATGAAGATGATGAAATGTTTGATGATGACTATGAAGAAGAGTCAGATGAATCAGCATTCAGTGGCATAGGTTCTTATTTTGCAGCAAAGAAGAGGGATAAAGCAAAGGAGAAAGAGAAAACTGCAAATAACTTTACTCCAAAGATTGCTGAAAGTCCTAAAAAAGAAGCAGAACAGTCCATTGCACCTAGGAGAACATCATCATATAGCGCTACAGGAGTTTATCAGAACCCTGTAACTGGCAACCCAGTTCAGACTAGAAAACCGATGGTTAAACCTGCCAGATCAGCTAACAGGAATGAAAATTTAGTATCAATGAATAATCAGAGGAGATCAGGTAGTTCAATGAATGAAGTTTTTGTTATCAAACCAATGGCATTTGATGATGCTCAGACTGTATCAGACGATCTTAAGTCTGGTAAAACAATCATCATTAATATGGAAGGTTTAGAAATTGATAGTGCTCAGAGAATTATCGATTTTATTGGTGGAGCATGTTATGGTCTAGGGGGAGATCTTCAGGCAATTTCTGCAAACATTTTTATTGCAGCACCAAGTAGTATTGAAATTACAGGTGATTTAAGAAATGAGATATTAAATGGTGCTCTTTCACCATCACTTAAGAAATAAAAATAATATTATACTATGGGGTATTTTTGTAAATGTTAACGCCAGTAGATATACAGCAGAAAAAATTTAAAGTGGGGCTCGGTTACGACAAAAAGGATGTTAATAAATTCTTTGAAGAAGTTTATGAGAGCTATGCAGCTTTATATAGATCCAATGCCGAGTTAAAAGAGAAGGTTATTAATTTTAATGATCGACTTCAGCATTATAAGACTACTGAAGAAAATCTTCAGAAGTCTTTACTTCTTGCAGAAAAAAATTCAGAGGAGTCTAAGTCTAATGCAGAGCGTGAAGCTAAGGCTATGGAACTTGAAGCAAGAAGCCGTGCAGAACAGATTGTTAAACAGGCGTCGATCGATCTTAAGAATATGAATCTTCAGATGGATGAATTAAGAGATCATTATGCTGAATATAAATCTAAATTTGCGGCCTTACTTAAGGAGGAATTTGAATTTCTTGGTATCAAGGATTTTGATACAGATATGTATATAGATCCTAAATATACTGAAAGAAGAAAAGAACAGGCAAGACGTGCTAAGGAAGCTGCTGAGGCTGAAGCAGCTAAGTCATTTAATAATCATAATGGCCCTGATATCAGCAATTCTTCTAAGGTATATGGTTCTGTTCTTGGAGGAGAGGGAATCGATCCCTTCCATTCAAATAATAATAGGGGATATGAAAGTTCCTATTCTTCAACTTCCTCCAGAGAATCATCATTTACCAGTAAGAGCTATGGTAAGGCTTCTCAGGGAAAAAAGCCTAATAAATATAGCGTGAATTCTGATGATGAAGGGGCAGGCCCCTCGTTTCGAGGGGGATATAGTGAAGAAGAAAAGATAAATCTTTTTAGAAACGAAAAGAAGAAAAAAGAAGAAGCTGAAAGTAAGATAAAGAATGATACTGCCAGCCGAATCAATCCTGAAAATATTAATTATTCATCAACTGATAAGAATTCTGCAGAAAAAGAAACTTATGATATAAATTTAAACCATAAGGCTCAGGCTGAAGAGGAAAAAAAGAGTACAAAATTCTCTGATTTTATAAAGCCTGGTCCAAAGGTTCAGCAAAAAAATGAAACGAAGAACACTACAGAAACAAAAGAAACTGTAGATATAAAAGAGACTACAGAAACAAAAGAAACTGTAGAAACAAGCGAGACTATTGAACCTTCATTTGAAGCTGTTGAAGATAGAGGCACTGTGACAAATGCATCTCAGATTGAAACAGAATCATCTCTTGGTGATTCAGTTGAATTTGAAACAGTATTTAATGAAGCTGTAGATAAAGCTAAAACTAATGACGATTCTTTAGATGATGATGATGATTTCATTTTTACCTAAAGAGTTCCATTTAAAGGAGAATAAATATGAATGACAGATTATCAGTAAACGTAAATGGTTCTTTTGCTTACGATATTACTTATAATAAGGGCTTTGATGATCTGACATCTTTTCTAAGTAAATATGATCCCGAATCCGGGAAAAAAGTCTGTGTTGTATCAGACTCTAAAGTAGCATCCTTTTATTTGGATGCTATTTTACGTATTATAGAAAAGCACTGCAGAAAAGCTGTAAGTTTTGTATTTCCTGAGGGAGAGCCAAGTAAGAATTTAAATGTAGTTCAGCAGCTCTATACAAAACTTATTGAGGAGCATTTTGACAGAAGAGATTTACTCATAGCTTTAGGTGGCGGAGTTGTTGGCGACCTTACGGGTTTTACAGCAGCTACATATCTTAGAGGTATAGATTTCATTCAGGTTCCTACAAGTCTTTTAGCAGATGTAGATTCTTCCATTGGTGGTAAAACAGGAGTTGATTTTGACAGTTATAAAAATATGGTTGGTGCATTTCATATGCCCAAACTTGTTTTTATAAATATAGATACTATGGATACTCTTGACATGAGGCAGTTTAATTCTGGTATGGCAGAAGTAATTAAGTCAGCCCTCATCCGAAATAAAGATTTTTTTGATTATCTTAAAACAAATTCTGATCTTTTAAAGTCAAGAGATAAAGAAGCTTTAGGAGAAATGATATATCAGTGTAATATCATTAAGAAGAATGTAGTAGAGATCGATCCAACAGAAAAAAAGGAGAGAGCTCTTCTTAACCTGGGTCATACTTTAGGACATGCCATCGAAAAATATATGAACTTTGAAATGCTTCATGGGGAATGTGTTTTTATTGGTACTGTAATGGCAGGCATAATTTCAAAAAATAAAGGCCTTATAACTAAGGAAGATTTAAACTCAATCGTCGAAGTAATATCGAAATATGATGTTCCTAAACTTCCTTCAGATTTAGATTACCATAAAATTATTATGTATACTAAAAATGATAAAAAGGTTATTGGTAATAAGATTAAATTCATCCTGCTTAATTCTATCGGTGAAGGGATCATTTCCACAGATGTAAATGATGAAGATATGCTCCTCTCTATAGAAGAATATATGAATAACTATAATTAACTGGACGGTAATTTATTAATGAATGTTAAAAAGAAAAATATAATAGCAGCCATTTTGATAATAATTATAAATGTGATAATAGATCAACTTACAAAGGCTTTGATAGTAAGTAATATGCAGCTTCATTCAAGCATCCCTCTTATAAATGGAAAGAATGGGAGTATTTTTGAGCTTAATTATATACATAATAAGGGAGCCGCCTGGGGAATGCTTTCAAAGCAGACAACACTTCTTACTATCATATCCATCATTGTAATGGCAGCAGTAGGTTATATTTTCTGGAATATAAAAGACGCAAGAAAGTTCCGTATCCTTAGAATTTCTTTTGCTCTTCTTATTGGCGGAGCCATTGGAAATATGATAGATAGGATAAGACTTCATTATGTAATTGATTTCTTATATTTTAGACTTATTGATTTCCCTGTATTTAATTATGCAGATATCTGTGTTACAGTTGCTTTATTTTTAATAATATTTAGTATGATCTTTAAATATAGAATAGATGATTTTGATGTCTTACTTGGTGATAAAAAATATGACGAAAAAACTGATACCTATACATCAGTTCGCGAGAAAAAATAATGGAAAATAAGGAAACTAATCATATATCGATAACTCCTGAAGATGATGAGATTGATATCCGCCTGGATAAATTTCTTTCTATGGAATTAGAAGACTATTCGAGATCATTTCTTCAGAATCTTATCAAGCAGGGTAAGGTGAGTGTTAACGGTAAATCTATAAAAAACTCATATAAGCCGAAATCAGGCGATTTTATTGATATTGAGATACCTGAGCCACAGGACATAATCATAAAGGCGGTAAATATACCCCTTGATATAATTTATGAAGATGATGATATCCTGATAGTCAATAAGCCTCAGGGGATGGTTGTTCATCCGGCACCAGGACACACTTGTGATACCTTAGTAAATGCTATAATGTATCACTGTAAAGATTCGCTTTCTACAATAAATGGAGTAAATCGTCCAGGAATCGTCCATAGGATCGATAAAGATACCAGCGGATTACTTGTGATTTGTAAAAATGATAATAGTCATAGGGAATTATCAAAGCAGTTTGCTGTACATTCAATCAACAGAGAATATTTTGCAATTTGCTATGGCCATTTTAAAGAGGAAGAAGGAACTGTTGATAAGCCTTTAGCCCGTGATAAAAACGACAGAAAGAAAATTGCGATCACTGAAGGCGGTCGTCGTGCCGTAACTCATTATAAATTAGAGAAAAATCTTAAAAATGATTTTGCTTATATTAAATGTAAACTTGAAACTGGTCGTACACATCAGATCAGAGTTCATATGAAATCTTTAAATCATCCATTGCTTGGAGATCCTGTATATGGACCAAATAAATGTCCGTATAATCTAAATGGCCAGATGCTTCATGCAGGCACATTGGGATTTATTCATCCAACAACAAAAGAATATGTGGAATTTCATTCTGAACTTCCGGAGTATTTCCAAAAGATGCTTAAAATACTTGATAATTAATAATAAAAGCTACCGCAATCTTAAATAAATAGGGTAGCTTTTCTAAATGTATTTATTCGTGAAACCATAGTTTTGCGAAAAGATGTTGCAAATTACATCCTTGAATGGTACTATATTACATGGGAGGTTTTTATGGAAGAATCAAATTATCGTAGACAACTAAAAAAAGATCAGACTCTTCAGCTTAGAGAAATCACTTCAGAGCTTCCTAAATATGTCTCTGGTTTTTTCCGAAGCATTGAAGAAACAACTCAGCCTCGTACCAGAATTGGATATGCATATGATATCAAATATTTCTTTGAATATCTTATAGGATCAAATCCTTTATTCAAAGGAAAATCTACAAGGGATATCGATATTTCATTTTTAAATTCCCTTTCAGCGGCTGATTTTGAGGAATATCTTGAGTATCTTTCATATTATGTAAGAAATGGCCGTGAATATCAGAATGATGCCCGTTCAAAGAAAAGGAAGCTTTGTGCCTTACGTGTTTTCTTTAAATATCTTTATATGAATGACCTTATCCAGGAAAATGTTACTGAAAAGGTAAAAACCCCTAAGATCCATGATAAGGCTATTATACGTATGGAAACAAATGAAGTGGCTGATTTCCTTGATAATGTTGAATATGGCACAGGACTT
Source organism: uncultured Lachnospiraceae bacterium (assembly GCA_902789175.1). Taxonomy (GTDB): domain Bacteria; phylum Bacillota; class Clostridia; order Lachnospirales; family Lachnospiraceae; genus Eubacterium_Q. The sequence goes on along the minus strand of CADANF010000008.1, from coordinate 27,311 downwards.
ACTGATAGACAGCTGAAATTTCATGAAAAGAATGAAAAACGTGACCTGGCTTTACTTACTTTAATGTTAAGTACCGGAATCCGTGTATCTGAATGTGTAGGTCTTAACTTAAATGATATTGATTTTGATAATTCGCGGATCAAAGTCATTAGAAAAGGTGGAAATGAGGCTTTTGTATTCTTTTCTGATGAAGCTGAAATGGTCTTAAAGGATTATCTTAAGTTACGTAAGGAAATAATCCCAAAGGAAGGTTCTGAGGAAGCATTATTTCTTTCTTCGCAAAGGAGTCGCCTTACGGCAAGAAGCGTTGAAAATCTTGTTAAGAAATATGCCCGGATCACTACTCCTTTAAAACATATTACACCACATAAATTAAGGAGTACCTATGGTACAGCTCTTTATCAGGAAACAGGTGATATTTATCTTGTGGCAGACGTTCTTGGCCATAAAGATGTAAATACTACAAGAAAACATTATGCAGCTATGAATGAGGATAAAAAACGAAGAAATCGTAATGTGGTTAAACTTCGTGAAAATGACTAAATATTTAGAGAAAAATCTATTTTATATATATAAGTAAAAATGTTATAATATAAAGGATTTTGTGTAGGTAATTTTAATATGGAACAAATCAAAAAAATTAAAAAGAAATATCTTCCCAATTATGCTTTAAAAGCAATGATTCTGGCACTAGCTGTTAATTTTATGGGTTATAATGGAGTTAAATTCCTGGTTCCTTATTTAAAGCTTAAAGACATGTCTTTTGGCTTTGAGGAGTCTATTCCATTTCTTCCTATATTTATCTATATTTACCTTGGAGCTTTTGCGCAGTGGATCATAGGATATTTACGGGTTGCAAGACAAGAAAAGGCTTTTGTATATGAAACAATAAGTGCGGAGATCTACGCTAAGATCATATGTATCATATGTTTTATATTCTTACCTTGTACTCTGGCAAGACCTGAAATAACCGGTACAGATTTTACATCACGTTTGACAAGCTGGATGTACAGGATGGATTCTCCTTATAATCTGTTCCCTTCTCTTCATTGCCTTGAAAGCTGGTTCTGTGTAAGAACTGCATTTATGGGAAAAAATTATTCAAAATTATATAAAACTGTTTCTATCATATTTACTCTGCTTGTATTTATATCTACTCTTGTTTTAAAACAGCATGTTTTAGTAGATGTATTTGCAGGTGTATTGGTATATGAAATTGGACTTAAAATAGCAAAAAGGAAACCAATTTTTAAATGAAAAAGAAAGTAATGTGGCAATTAGTTTCTATAGCAATTGCTTTGCTGACTATATTGGCTGTATTTTCACAGACAAAAAATTTGTCGTTTAGTTCGCTTAAGGAATCGCTTGCAGGAGCTAATCCATTCTATTTAATTTTAGCTGTCCTTTCTATGTTGGGATTTATAATATTTGAAGGAGAAGCTATTTTAGTGATCATTAGAAGTACAGGTTATAGAAGAAGCCATTGGCAGGGACTTTTATATAGTTCGTCAGATATTTATTTTTCTGCTATCACTCCTTCAGCATCTGGAGGACAACCTGCAAGTGCATTCTTTATGACAAAAAGCAGTGTACCACTTAGTGTGACTACCGCTGCTCTTCTGCTTAACCTGGTTATGTATACAGCTGCGATACTTTTTATAGGTGCTGTATGTATAATATTTCAGCCATTTACCTTCCTGAATTTCCATATTCCAGGAAGAATATTTATCATAGTTGGTTATATAGTTATAGCCTTTCTTGGAAATACATTCTGGCTGATGCTTAAAAAGAAAAAGCTTTTAGAAGCTATGGTTGTCAAATGTCTTAGGTTCTTAAAGAAGATTAAGATCTTAAGAAAGACAGACAATAAAGTAATAAAATTAAAGAAAAAAATGGATAGTTATGCAGAGGCTGCAAGACAGATGTCAGGACAGACTAAGACTCTATTACTTGTATTCTTGTTTAACCTTTTGCAAAGATTGTCCCAATTAATGGTTCCGGTGTTTATGTATCTCGCTCTTGGGGGAAAGAAAGATAATGTATTCACACTTTGGGTTACCCAAAGCCTGGTAACCATCGGTTCAAATTGCATGCCTATTCCTGGTGGAATGGGAGTAACTGATTATCTTATGTTAGATGGTTTTGGAAAGATAATGACACAGGATGCAGCTGCTCAGCTGGAACTGCTAAGTCGTAGTCTTTCATTCTACATTTGTGTACTCATATGTGGAATAACCATGTTGATCGGATACATTCAGATTATAAGGAGAGAGAAGAAAAAATGATAGGATTTTATAATTATACAGTTTGGCTTACATATTTATCGTTTTTATCAGCAGTTACAGGTATAATTATTTCACTGTATGGTATGGGACACCCATATATTGGTATGTATTGCCTTATGTTCAGTGGTTTATGTGATGCATTTGATGGCAGAGTTGCCCGTACAAAGAAAAACAGAACTGAAACAGAATGTAAATTTGGTATTCAGATCGATTCTTTATCGGATTTAGTTGCTTTCGGAATACTTCCTGTTTGTATCGGTATTGCTATGATTATTTCCGGTCCAGGACTTGAAGGCATTCCTCATATTGCTTTTAAGAAGCTTCACTGGGTCACAGTTGCATTAGTTATCTTAATCATGCTCTTCTATGCTCTTACAGCCATGATAAGACTTGCTTATTTTAATGTGGTTGAAGAAGAAAGGCAAAAAACTGAAGGTGGATGCAGAAAGACTTATGTAGGACTTCCCGTTACAGCATCAGCTCTTGTTTTCCCTACTATCCTTCTTATCCAGTATGTTACTCCAATGGATGTTACTCCATTATATTTCTTATTTATGCTTCTTACTGCAATTCTTTTTGTATCAAAGATCAGTGTTAAGAAACCTGGATTAAAAGGAATCCTTATAATGGTTGGTTTTGGACTTATAGAAGCTATTCTTATAGCATTGAGGTATCCACATGGATAAGATATTAAAGTTTTTATATACAACATTTCCAGGAAGGGTTATCCTTAAAGGCCTTACAGCAAAGCCTGTATCAAGGGCCTGCGGAACCTTCCTTGATTCTCATTTTTCAAAACCTTTGATAAAGCCTTTTGTGGAGAAAAATGATATAGATCTTTCTATTTGTGAAAGAGAAAAAACATCAGATTATGATAGTTTTAATGACTTTTTTACCAGACAGTTAAAGTATAATATGCGTCCTATCGCGCAGGATGAGAATAGACTTATGGCTCCATGTGATGGCCTTTTATCAGCCTATGTTATTACTGAAGGACTTGTAATACCTGTAAAAAGAAGCTGTTATAAAGTAAGTGATCTCCTTCATAGTAAAAGCTTAGCAAAAGAATATAATGGCGGTCTTTGTCTTGTATATCGACTTTCTGTAAAGCATTATCATAGATATGTATATGCAGATACTGGTATAAAAGGAAAGAATCATAGGATAAATGGCATACTTCATACAGTTCAGCCTGTCGCCTTAAGACATGTACCTGTTTTCACTGAGAATCAGAGAGAATTTGTACAGATAAAAACTAAGAATTTTGGAAAGATCATCCAGATGGAAGTTGGTGCTCTTTTAGTAGGAAAGATTAAGAATCATCATGAAAGAGTAAAAAAAGTTCTTCGTGGAGAGGAAAAAGGATACTTTAAATATGGCGGTTCTACTATTATAGTTCTTATTAAAAAAAATCATATCAAAAATATAGATCCAAAATACTTTATTAATACATTACATAATATTGAGACTCCTGTTGTAATGGGGCAGTCTCTATAAAAAAAAGTGGACTTTACTGTCCACTTTTTTTAAGCTCTTCTAATACATTTGCGGCTAGCTCGCTTCCATGATTTGAAGCATATGTAGCCCATTTTCTTGCCTTTTCATGATTGATCTCACATTCATATTTACCTGTAAGATATCCTTCTGCAAGAAATGCTGCTGCTTCTATATCTCCAACAGCGGCTCTGTCTATAAAATCAAATTTGGTATTAGGTTTAAATTTAACTTTGCACTGACCTGGTTTTGTCTGAAATATATGCATCTTTATATCTCCTGTAAATAAATAAAACGTTCGTACTATAACGAACGTTTTATATGATAGCATAATTAGAATAATAATAGCAATACTATTTTTTTGAGATCTCTATGATAAGATCCGCCATTGATTCAGGATCCATAAGAGTTGTGTTAAGACAGCAGTCATAGGATTCAATATTGCCCCATTTCATAGATGTATAATAATTAAAATATGAAGCTCTGGCTTTATCTTCTTTGATTATCTGATCTTTAGCCTTCTTCTCATCAAGATTAAATCTTTCCATTACGATCTTAATACGCTCTTCAAGAGGTGCATAAAGAAAGAAATTATAAACATTATTAAAATCACGTAAAACATAATTAGAACAACGACCAATTATAACACATGATTCATTCTTTGCTATGTTTTGAATTGTATTATAGGTTGCCATAAAGGCCTTCTGATTGATATTCATTCCATAACCTGAATTATCAAATGAATATGCAAATGCATATGGATCCATAACTACAGAATATAAAAAGCTGTTGGTTGGTTTTTCATCCATTTCATCAAGAAGATCTTCCCATAGTCCTGATTCTTTAGCTGCTTTTTTAATTAACTGCTTATCATAACAGGTAACTCCGAGCTTTTTAGCTACTAATTCACCAATCTGTCTTCCGTTGCTTCCAAATTGTCTTCCAATAGTAATAATCTTATTATCAGCCATATTGAACACCCCTAACATATATATTTATCTAAGGAAGAGTTTCTGATTATCCAGGATGATAATCCTTGGATAAAACTTCCCTGACAAAACTTATTTTATCATATATCTTTGTATTTGTCAGCGATTTTATTGAAATAATCTAAGTTGTCAGACACGCTCTTTGAAAGCTCATTCATTTTCTTTTCCTGATTATAGGTATTGATAATGAAATTATAATCATTAAGAGCAATAGTTTTTTCCATTTCTATATAGACTGGATCCTTTTCAAATTTAGTCTTTAGTGCTCTCTCGCCGTCCTTTACTCCAAGAAGAAATTTGATCTTTTTATCATCGTCTAAGAAATTAAGCGTACCTGTAAGAAAATCTCCAAGATCATGGCTTGGACTGATCTTAGTAAATTCAGCATCTGTATAGGCGGATGTATCTACTGTTTTTCCATGATTAAGAGATATTATGATAAATTTTCTTATGCCCTTTTTATAAAGAGGTTCAATAGGATTGTTATCACATATACCACCATCCCTATATTTTCTGTCATTTACAAGGATTGGTTCGTAGATTACCGGAAGCGCTGTGGAAGCCATAAGATATTTCTTTAAGTTTTCCTCTGAAGCATTATCTACTTTTATGTATTTAACCTTATATGGTTCCTCAGTGATATCTGTCATGGAAAAATAGATATCGTATGGGCTTTTCTTAATAACTTTTTGATCTATATATGTATCAAAAAGGCGATTCATTTCGTCTCTTGAAAAGAATGGGCGGTTTTCTTTTAGCATCTTTAGATCAAAGTCAAATACAACATCCATATCAATGTCATTCCATATCTTTTCTAAAAGTTCTGGTTGGCCCATTGCGTAAATTACAGCATTTACAGCCCCTATTGAGGCACCGGAAATGGCTGTAACATCATTAAGTACCCCGGCTTCTGTCAGGGCTTTAAGGACACCTGCCTGATAAGCACCTTTTCCTCCGCCACCAGATAAAACGAGACCTATCATTTCTTTATTACCGTTTTTTTCATTTTCAAGCTTATTATCGTCTAAATTTTCTTTAGCCATAAGTAATCCCCCGTAAGTTTTTATCTTGTCTGACCATCTCCATAGATCATATATTTTGATGAAGTAAGTGCAAGAAGTCCCATTGGACCTCTGGCATGTAACTTCTGTGTGGAAATACCAATCTCAGCACCAAAACCAAACTCAAAGCCGTCAGTAAATCTTGTAGAAGCATTTACATATACACAGGCAGAATCAATCTGTTTAAGGAACTTCTGAGAAGAATTATAGTCTTCTGTAATAATGGATTCTGAATGTCCGGTAGAGTATTTATTGATATGAGCAATTGCTTCTTCGATTGAATCTACTATTTTTACAGATATCTTCTTGGCAAGATATTCTGTAGCATAATCTGTAGGATCAGCAGGGATTATAAGGTTACTGATGGACTGAGATGTCTCATCTCCCTTCATCTCTACTTCTTCACTGGTAAGATCTGCAGCAATAAGAGGAAGGCATTTTTCAGCTATATCCTTATGGATAACGAGAGACTCACAGGCATTACATACTCCAAGTCTCTGAAGTTTAGCATTTCTTATGATCTTAATTGCTTTATCAATATCAGCATATTTATCTACGTAGATATGACAGTTACCAGTTCCTGTTTCAATTACAGGAACAGTTGCATTCATAACCACATTCTGAATAAGACCTTTGCCACCTCTTGGAATAAGAAGGTCAAGATAATCATTTTGTTTCATTAACTGATTAACAATCTCTCTATCTGTATTATCGATAAGTATTACTGCATCTTCTGTTACATCAGCTTTTGCTAAACCGTCTTTAATTATATTTGAAAGAGCGATATTTGAATTGATGGAATCAGAACCACCACGCAGAACTGCTACATTTCCTGATTTAAAGCAAAGAGCAAAGGAATCAACTGTAACATTTGGACGTGATTCATAAATGATACCTATAACCCCCATTGGTACTCTTACCTGTTCTATTATAAGTCCATTAGGACGAACTTTTCTAAGAAGGCCTTCACCTATAGGATCATCCAACTGGGCAATCTGCCTTACACCTTCAGCCATTGCTTCAATCCTTGCATCATCAAGACGTAATCTGTCTAAAAGAGAATCTGGCATTCCATTTTCTTCACCATTAGAAATATCAATCTTGTTTGCTTTGATGATCTCAGCTTTTCTTCCACGTAATTCTTCAGCAACAAAAAGAAGCGCGTCATTCTTCTTAAGAGTGCCCATGTTTGCTGTTTCAACTGAGGCTGTCTTAGCTCTCTCTAATAAACTGATAAGATCGTACATAATATCCTCCCTTTTTCATATTAAAATCATCATTATTTATAATACCACTGCTTAAAATGCGTTCTTCTGTGATTATTATATCGGGCCTTATATCAGTCGGTTCAAGTTCTATTAATTCATCACTTAACTGACAGTCAAAGGCCACAGCGACAGTTCTAAGATCTTTCTTATTACTAAGATATCTATCATAATAACCACCTCCATAGCCGACTCTTCCCCTGTCTATATCAAATGCTACTCCTGGCATTATCATAAGGGTCTTTTCAGCGACAGACGGATCATAGATATATCTTTCACTACTATCAGGTTCTAAGATTCCTTTATATCCTGAACTAATAGAATCAATACCTGTATAGCGGTAAAAGTGCATATTTTTACCTTCTACCTTTGGAAGATATACTTTAATTCCTGCATAATATGCTGATTCCATCACTTTATTAATATTTAGCTCACTTCCATAAGCCATATAACAAAGAATGATCTCAGGCTTAAAATATTCAATTAGATTCCAGGTTTCTTTCATTATCCTGTTTGTTTTATCTTTTGCCTGATCAGGATTTATATTTAACCTGGCATAAAGCTTACTTTTTCTTACTTCACTTTTACTGATCATTTTTTTAATCCAAGTATTTCTTATGAACTATATAATCTGTTACATCAAAGTCAGGGTCATCGTGTGCCAGGAATAAAGTTCCTACATCTTCTCCGTTAAGAAGCTGTGATATAAGATCGAGATCCTTAGAATTAATGATGGCCATATCTGTTCCTGAGTCAGTTGCAATCTTTGCAGCTGCAATTTTCGTAGCCATTCCACCAGTTCCATAACCAGAACCGGCTCCTTTTCCCATTGAGCAGATTTCAGGAGTTATTCTTTCAACTAAAGGAATACGTTTAGCGTTCGGATTTTTACCTGGATCATCTGTGAATAATCCATCAATATCAGAAAGAATAATAAGAAGATCCGCATTTGTAAGACATGCACATATAGCAGAAAGGGTATCATTATCACCAAATTCAATCTCTTCTGTAGCCACTGTATCATTTTCATTTACAACAGGAATGATATCAAGATCAAGAAGCTGGATAAGAGTATTCATAGCATTTCTTCTTCTCTCGTCATTTGTGATTACGTCAAATGTTAGAAGTACCTGAGCAGCAAGATGATTATATTCTCTGAAAAGTTTCTGATATAACATCATAAGCTCACCCTGTCCTAAAGCAGCGCATGCCTGTTTCATTGTAAGAGTTTCTGGTCTTCTCTTAAATCCAAGGGATTTAGAACCAACTGCGATAGCCCCTGATGAAACAAGTAAGACGTCTTTTCCCTGATTCTTTATATCAGAAAGGATCCTTACAAGCTTTTCTACTTTGATAAAATCTACTTCTCCTGTTGATTCATGCATAAGTGATGAAGAACCTATCTTTATCACTATACGTTTTTTATTTTTTAAAAAATCTCTATTTTCCATAAAACTATCCATAATACTTTCTATAAAAACAACTAAACTATTTATTTATAAGATAATATACTAAATTTTCAGCCTGTTTTATACCGTCCTGAGCGGCAGAGGTTATTCCTCCTGCATATCCTGCTCCTTCTCCTGTAGGGAAGAGGCCATTAAATCCAGGTGCCATACCATTTTCTTGTCTTAATATCCTTACTGGGGATGAGGTACGGGACTCAACTCCTGATAAAACGGCGTCACTGTTATCAAATCCTTTTATGGTATGTGAGAACTGATGTATTCCTTCTACAATGGCCTGATATACATATGAAGGAAGCAGATGGCTTAATTCGCTCATTTCGTATCTTCCTTTAATTTGCGGGACGGTATCTCCAAATTTTTTAGTTATAGTACCTTTTTCAAAATCTCCAAAAGTCTGTACCGGAATTGCTCCGTGTCCTGCTTTATAGAACTTTTCTTCTATACTCTGCTGAAATTTAATGGCAGAAAGCGGATCATTTCCAGGATAATCATCGGGAGTTACTCCAACAACTATTGCGCTATTGGAATTATCACCATTACGGCCTGAATAACTCATACCATTTACCACCATTGAATTTTCATCACTGGAAGCATTTACTACATATCCACCAGGGCACATACAAAATGAGAAGACACTTCTTTCATTGCTGGCATGAAAGGTGAGTTTATAGTCTGCAGCGGGATATTTATCCTTGATATAGCTCGTCTTATATCTATCCTTATCAATAAGCTCTCTTTTATGCTCAATACGAAGCCCTAAAGCAAAAGGTTTTTGCTCCATCTGGATATTTTTATCATAAAGCATTGAAAATGTATCTCTTGCGCTGTGACCTATAGCAAGTATCACTGCAGGAGATAAAACTTCATATTCTTTATCGTTATCTTTTATAGTTAATTTATATATATCATTATTCTTTTCAATTTCTTTAACAAGAGAAGAAAATCTTACTTCACCCCCAAGGCGAATAATCTCTTCTCGCATATTCTTCATTACAGATTTTAATACATCTGTACCAATATGAGGTTTTGCATCATAACAGATCTCTTCTTTAGCACCGAACCTATGAAAGGTTTCTAATATATCCTTAATGATGCCAAATTTATCTTTGTTTCCAGTAAATAACTTTCCATCTGAAAATGTACCAGCTCCTCCTTCTCCAAAAGAAACATTGCTTTCTTTATTAAGAGTTCCACCATTCCAGAAACTTTCAACATCCAGTGTCCTTTCTTCTACTGTCTTACCTCTTTCAAAAACTACAGGAGAAAGTCCAGCTTCTGCAAGTTTTAAGGCTGCAAAATAACCAGCAGGACCACTACCGATTATTACAGGTCGACCAAGATCTTTGACTTTTTTAGCAAGATCATTTTTTATCATTTCATTCGTTAATTCTGGAACGAAGATATAATTTTTAGGACTAGTTAACGTAATATTTTTATGGTTACCCTTATTTAGAATTTTCTTTTCAATAAAAGGATCTAAAGATACATAGACAGACATGACATAATGGATATTATCTGATTCTCTTAGATCCAGAGACCTTTTATGAATCCTTACATCTTTTATCTTATCTGTATGCAGGACTTTTATTAACTGTTTATTTATATCCTCTTGGTTATAATCATATTTAAGTTTTAGATTTGAAACCAGTAACATTTACATATTCCTTCCTGCTTTAATACCACTTAAAAATGCATAGGTAAGATTATAACCGCCGCATTTTCCAAGGACGTTAGTTGCTTCACCTGAAACATAAAGCCCCTTTATATTTCTTAATTCCATGGTTTCTGGATCGATCTCTGAAGTAAGTATCCCTCCTGATGAAGCCTGGGACATATCAAAATCCATCTTACCTTTTACATTAAGAGTATATTTTTTCATTAACAGATACAGTTCATTTACCATATCATCATTAAAATCGTTTCCCGTTAGATTCTTATTATCTATATTTTTAAGAAAATTATCAAGTATAAATGAAGAGAGTTTATCATTTATAAGGCCATTTAAAATGGCAACAGGTCTTCTATTACGTGTATTATTAAAAAGAGCCTTAAATCGTTCGTAAGATACCTCAGGAATAAGGTCTAGATATATCTTATCTCCTTTATCCAGGAAATAAGACATATTAAAGATTACAATACCGGAAATACCGTAATCAGTAAATTGAATCTCACCTTCTTCATGGTATTCTTTTTCATCCTTATATACAGTGACTTTACCTTTTGTCCTGACACCGGATACCTTTGAAAGATCTTCTTTTATTATAAGAGGACAAAGAGCTGCTTCATATTTTTTATATTTGATATTTAAGGAATCATATATTGAATATATACTTTCGTTTGCAGTGCCCAGCTTTGGATATGAAAAACCACCTGTAGCTATAAGTAAGGTTTTTCCAATATGACTTTCATTATTATTTAATATAACTTTAAAACCATCTTTTTCTTTAATTATCCTATTTACTTCATGATTATATCTAAAGGAAGTGTCAAAGCGTCCTGCCTCATCTTTTAAAGCCCATACTACTGTTGAAGCTTGATTTGACATGGGATAAACATATCCATCTCTATCATAGGTATATATTCCGAGAGAATTAAAGAAAGATATGATATCTTCTGCGGGACTCTTTCCTATTATCTTTAAAGCAAAATCATTCTCATAATAAGAATCAGGTGAAAAAAGTTGATTTGTAAGATTGCACCTGCCATTTCCAGTAGCATATAACTTCTGGCCGCATTTTTTATTTTTATCTATTATTAAGATCTTCTTTTCTCTTCTTCCTGCAGTTATCGCAGCTGCAAGTCCTGAGGCACCAGCTCCCAGGATTATAATATCATAAGTCATATTTAATCCTTTTATAAAAAAGGTTCAGAACCATATAAATATAAAGTTCTGAACCCTATTTTTTTACTCTACAATGAATCCTGATGTATTATTTGATTCCATTACACAGACACATGTCTTACCTGGATTTAAAACCATCTGGCTTCCGTCTTCAAATGTCCAGTGAGTTGAATCTTCTTCACTGGCCTTATACCAGTTAACTGGAACATATTTACCATCTGTTACAAGATATCCACTACCTGATCCAACGAAGTCTACATTAAGATAGCCCTTTGAATCAAGAACCTGATGATCACAGAACTGAACAAGCACATTCTTAAAATGAAGCTGGTTTTCAGTCTGGTCATCATAATGAACATCGCCATATTCAAATCTTACATATTCTTTTCTATCCTTGTCATATTCAAACCAAGGATCACTATAATCATTATGATGGATAGTTACTTTATTTGCAGGATTTCCGTTTGCCATATCAGTATCTTCTTCATTAAATTTATATGGTTTCTGATACCAGTCATGATGTTCCTTGTCATAACCATAGCTTTCAATCTGACCATCAATGCCACTGCTTGATGTATATGCATTATGAGGAGCTACACGATTTGTATCTCTATAGAAACCACCATCATAAAGTCCATTGATATTATCAAGTCTGCCATAGTTTGAGCAGTCACTTTGTGCATAGGTTGAATATCCGAAATGAACATATACTGCATCATATTCTACAGCTTTACGAAGGTAGTAATGTCTGGCACTTCTAACAGGGCCTATTCTGTCAAGATTACTCCAGTCAGAATAGATTGCCATAAGACGTGTGATACCGCCTTCAACAAGACAATCATAAATGATATCTGCCTGCTCTATATTTGACTGAGGAAGAGCAACATCAATATTATTGATCATAATGGCAACTGGTCTTTTGTTTGCCTGTTCTGGTGTTACCCATTCACCGTTAAGATCATTCTGAACAAGTCCTTTATGTGGGTCAGTTTCTGGTGCTGTCTCATTTAACATTGGACTGTCAGTAAGAGTAAGTGCATATGTTGGCTCTTCTGTTGCTTCAGTAGTTGTTTCCTGTTCCTTTTTTCCACATCCTGTAAAAAGTGATAATCCCATCATAGTTACAAGAAATGCAGATAAAACTCTCTTCTTATTCATAGTCCCTAGTGTATCCCCTTTTGTTTAATATATCATCCTGTGTTCTTTCCATTACTTCTCTTTCACGATCATTCATATGGTCATATCCAAATAAATGAAGCATGCTGTGGGCAGTAAGAAAAGCAATCTCTCTTTTTTCACTATGTCCATAATCTAAAGCCTGAGATTTTACGCGGTCAAGATTAAGGACTATATCGCCGAGTAATAATTCGCCTGTTTCTGGATTAAAATATTCATTTGGATTTTCTTCAATGATCGATAGATCTGCCGGCTCACTAAAATCCAGCATTGGAAATGAAAGAACATCAGTAGGTGCATCTATTCCACGTTCTGCTTTATTTAGTTCATGAATGCCATCATTATCCGTAAGGATAACTTCCACTTCGCACTCATAAGGGCATTTCAGATAATCAATAGAATATTCGATGATATCTTTAATTATTGTATTGAATTCTTCTGGATAGGATAATTCCTTATCTTCAGTGATCGTAATAGTCATAATCTGCCTTTCTGAACTATATATTGTGTCGATAAAATGAACACACCCAAAATCTATGTTATTATACTATAAATACAGTTGTAATTCAATAACCGTACAGGGTTTAATAATATTTAAACTAGTATAACGTTCGCAAAATAACTGGACTAATGCGCTGAATGCTTGCTCGAGAGTGCGTCTCAAAAAATGTAGGCGTAGCGGGCTACGCTGAGGATTTTTGAGGCGTGCTATCGATGTAAGCAGTCAAGTATTCGGTCCAGTTATTTAAGTGACGTTATACTAGTGTTTATTATAATATGTTTTCTTTTTATCAGGGTTATCCGGATGCTTTTTTTCATAGTTTTCATAAGCTTCAACTATTTTTTGTACCAGAGGATGTCTTACTACATCTTTGCTGGTAAGCTGGCATACGGAAATTCCTTCGATATTTTTTAAGATCTTTAAGGCAGTATCAAGACCAGAGATTGCCCCTGCCCCTAAATCTTTCTGGGAAGCATCTCCTGTAATGATAGCCTTTGAACCAAAACCAATACGGGTAAGGAACATTTTCATCTGAGCAGGAGTTGTATTCTGTGCTTCATCAAGTACTATAAAGGCATTATCGAGTGTTCGACCTCTCATATATGCAAGAGGAGCTACTTCAATAAGTCCTTTTTCCATATTCTTTTGAAATGCTTCTGCTCCCATGATTTCATATAATGCATCATAAAGAGGACGAAGATATGGATCTATCTTACTTTGTAGATCTCCCGGTAAAAATCCTAACTTTTCGCCGGCTTCAATAGCTGGACGAGTAAGGATTATCCTTTCAACTTCATTTTTCTTAAAAGCAGTTATTGCTTTTGCCATTGCAAGGTAGGTCTTACCTGTTCCAGCAGGGCCGGTACCAAAGATTATCATATTCTTATCTATTGCTTCAACATATTTCCTTTGACCGAAAGTCTTTGGTTTTACTGCTCTTCCACTTATTGTATGGCATATAACATCAGAATCATAAAGATCACTGGCTTTTTCCTTGGCTCCATCTATTTTAAGTGATATTGCATAATCTACACTCTGTTCACTTATGGTTTCATTCTTTGATGCCATATTATAAAGATCCATTATAACATCACTTGCTTTGTCAACTAATGCCTCCTCACCGGATATTATAAGATCATCTCCCCTGATTACATATTCCACAGAGAAAGCTCTTTCAATCTTCTTTATATTTTTATCAAACTGACCAAATATAAGCTGAATTATATTCTGGGGAATACTGAGTTTTTTCTCTACATAAGCCATTACTTTTCTCTCCTACACTTATGATACAATTTCTAAACCAGAAAAAAGCACCTTGGGAAATATCCCAAGGTGCCAGAACATTTTACTTATTTAAACTTGCGCTTTCTTGCAGCCTCAGACTTTTTCTTACGTCTTACAGATGGCTTCTCGTAATGTTCTCTCTTACGAATTTCCTGCTGGATACCAGCCTTAGCACAATTTCTCTTAAATCTACGAAGAGCGCTATCTAATGTTTCATTTTCTTTAACTATTACGCTTGACATTTTTCTTTTTCCCTCCCTCCAGTTGTGAAGTTTACTGTGCTGTAAACAACTGTATGGGTTTACAAAAATCGCACATTGATTATTATATCTATAATCTATTATTAAGTCAATAATAAATTTAATATAATTCTTAAAATTATCAAAATAAATTAGTTAAGCTGGTTTTTTACTTCTTCTACACCAGCATTAAGAGCATCAGCAATCTTTGATGCATCCTTACCACCGGCCTGAGCCATGTTAGGACGTCCACCACCGCCGCCTCCAACGATTGGAGCAATCTTTTTAATAATATTTCCGGCATGAACTCCTGAAGCAACAGCATCATCACTTGCCATAACAATAAGACTTACCTTATCACCCAGGTCTGATGCCATTATAATAACAGCCTTACCAAGTTTAGCCTTGTAATCATCACCAAGAGTACGAAGGGCATTTGGATCGATTCCCTGAACTGCCATAGGAAGAACCTTAATATCACCAACTTCTACAACACAATCATCAGCGTTTGAAGCAGCAGCCTTTGCAATCTTATCCTTAAGAGAGTTATTCTCTGACTGAAGAGCTTTTACCTCATCAAGAAGTGCCTGAATCTTATCTGATAGTTTGACAGGCTCTGTCTTTAAAAGCTTAGCAGCCTCTAAGAGTCTGCTTTCAACATCATTATAATACTCTATAGCGCCTGTAGATGTAAGAGCTTCGATACGTCTTACTCCGGCAGCAACACCAGTTTCAGATACGATCTTAAATGTACCTATTACTGAAGTATTCTTAACATGAGTACCACCACAAAGTTCTACTGAGAATCCTCCCATATTTACAACTCTTACTGAATCACCATACTTTTCTCCGAATAAAGCCATAGCACCGGTTTTCTTTGCTTCATCAAGAGTCATTACATTTGTTTCAACTGTAAGATTTGCGGCAATCTCTTTATTTACAATGTCTTCTACCTGTCTTATCTCATCAGAAGACATTGCCTGATTATGGCTGAAGTCGAAACGAAGTCTTCCTTCTGTTACAAGAGAACCTGCCTGTTCAACATGATCTCCAAGTACCATCTGAAGAGCCTTCTGAAGAAGGTGAGTTGCACTATGATTCTTTGAGATAAGTGCTCTTCTTTCAGAATCAACTGAAAGTTTTACGTTATCGCCATTCTTAAATTCACCAGCTTCAACATATCCAATATGAGCTGTCTTTTTTCCTGCAACATGAAGAGTATCTTTAACAACAAATTTTGCATTTCCACAAGTGATTACACCAGTATCACCAATCTGACCACCCATTGTAGAATAGAATGGAGATTTCTCTACGATAATAGTAGCTTCATCACCTGTATTTAATGTATCACAAGCTTCATCACCGCGAACGATAAAGATTATCTTACTTTCTGTTTCAAGTTCTGTATAACCTGTAAATTCAGTATCGTTATAATCTTTGATAGCTTCAAATACCTTAGAATCAGTTGAAAGCTTAGCTGAGAAATTCTGATTCTCTCTAGCCTTTTGTTTAGCTGATTCCATAGCTTTATTAAAGCCTTCCTCATCAACCTTAAGACCTTCTTCTGCAGCCATTTCTACAGTAAGTTCGATTGGGAAACCAAATGTATCATAAAGATAGAATGCAGATTCTCCATCGATTGAACCTAAAGCTTTCTTTTCATCGAGGATCTTCTTAAATTCCTTCATGCCATTTTCAAGAGTGCTTTCAAATCTTACAATTTCCTTATCAAGCTCACTTAAAATGAATTCGCGGTTCTTTACAAGAAGTGGATAGCTGTCACCATATACTTCATCAATGTAGATCTTAGCAAGATCAAGGAGATTATCCTTATTAAGACCAAGTGTACGTCCATGACGAACTGCTCTTCTGATAAGACGTCTTAATACATATCCAGCACCTACATTTGAAGGAAGAAGCTTTGCTGAGTCACCGATAAGCATAACGCTTGTACGCATATGGTCAGCAAGTACTCTCATGGATTTTGTAAGCTTTTCATCTTTACCATACTCAGCACCTGAAATTTTTTCAATGAAAGCGATTGCTGATGTAAAGAGGTCAGTCTTATATACGTCCTTTGTACCATTAAGGAAGGCAAGGATTCTTTCAAGTCCCCATCCTGTATCTACATTCTTTTGCTTAAGTGGTGTGAGATGTCCATCCTTATGCTTCTCGTACTGCATAAATACATCATTACCAATCTCTGTATACTTACCACAGTCGCAACCTGGGCCACAGTTAGGACCACAATCAGGAACATCTGCGATATAGAACATTTCACTATCCGGTCCGCATGGTCCATATTCAAGTCCCCACCAGTTGTCCTCAGCTGGAAGATAATAGATATTTTCTTTCTTAAATCCAGATTTGATACGGCACTGAGCTCCCTCTTCATCTCTTGGAGCATTTTCGTCACCGGCAAAAACTGTTGAAGCAAGGTGATCAGGATCAAATCCAAAAACCTGAGTGAGAAGTTCGAAACTCCACTTGCAGCGATCTTCCTTGAAATAATCTCCAAGGCTCCAGCTGCCCATCATCTCGAAAAATGTTACGTGGCTCTTATCACCAACTGAATCTATATCATTTGTACGTACGCAGCCCTGTACATTACAGAGTCTTGTACCTAATGGATGTTTTTCACCTAAAAGATATGGCATAAGAGGCTGCATTCCGGCTACGTTAAACATAACACCTGTTGAACCATCTGATACAAGTGAAACCGCACCTACATCTACATGTCCTCTTTCTTTGTAAAATTCAATCCAAGTCTTTCTTAGTTCTTTTGAAGTAAACTGTTTCATCCTTAATATTCCTTCCTAAGTTAATAAAGTTACTATATAAATTTTAAGATAATATCCAATTACATTATTTACTGCTTTTCTCTTTCTGCCAGTTCTTTTGTAACATCATCCCATGTCATATTCTTTTCAACCATAAGAGTCATTAAGAAATACATAAGGTCTGATATCTCAAATTTTAAGTCCTCCGGATCAGGATTCTTAGCTTTGATTATAACCTGGGTTGCCTGATCTCCGAACTTGCCAAGCATTTTATCTATTCCTTTTTCGAAGAGATAATTTGTATAAGAACCGTCCTTAGGATTTTTACGTCTGTCAGAAATAACATCATAAACATCCTTGAACACTGTAAGAGGATTCTTATCATTATACTCCTTTTTAACCAGTGGAGTAAAGAAACAACTTCTATTTCCAGTGTGACAGGCAGCTCCTATCTGAGAAACCTTCGCTAAAATCGTATCTTTATCACAGTCAATATCAAGTGACTTAACAAATTGATAGTGACCACTGGTCTCACCTTTAAGCCATAAGCTGTTTCTTGATCTTGAAAAATAAGTCATACGGCCTGTTTCAATGGTCTTATTAAATGATTCTTCATTCATATAGGCCATCATAAGAACTTCGCCATTTTTATAATCCTGAACGATACATGGCACAAGGCCTTTATCATCTTTTTTAAATTCAGAGAAATTGATGCTGCTTGTAAAAAGATTAACAGGAACATTCTGTCTCTTGCAAGCCTGTTTAATGCTCATTACATCATGTCTCGAAAGATTATATAAAGATATACTTTCTGCAGATGTTTCAGACATGATAGTAGCTATTTTTTCCTCATCTGTTGAATATGAAGAAGCTATAACAGGAAGTCCTACTTCTGATCGTATCCTTTTAACAATCTCAATATAATTATCTAACTTATCATAATGAAGAAGTAATAATTCTCCTGCTCCATTTTCCTTTAACTGTTTTCCATAAGTTATAGGATCTTCACAGGTAGTAAGATCGATGGTGGCAACAATCCTTTCGGACCCAAATCTGTCTGAGCTTTCTCTTATGATAGAAATATCATTTAAAGGAGCGGTCTTCATACATACTTTTGATGCACCTGCATAAAGAAGCTTCTTTACATCTTCTAATTTTCTTACACCACCACAGGCAATAAGAGGTATATCAATACTTGCTGTTATTTCCTTTATTACAGAGATATTCTCTTCAAGAGTTGCTCTTGTGGCTGAACTATCGAAAAAAGCAATAGCATCAGCACCGGCATCATTATAGAAAAGAGAATCCTCTAAAGGATTTTCCATGGTAACACAGGTAATGATCTTCTTATTATACATAATCCCTAAACCTCCTTCTAATCTTAAATAGATCCTTTAGTTGAAAGCACCCCGCCTTTTAATCTAGGATCAAGTTCTACAGCAAGACTTAAGGCATTTGCGAAGCCTTTAAATGCAGCTTCGATAATATGATGAGTATTGCTTCCTGTAATCTGCTTTATATTTATATTCATTTCTGCACTATAACTTACTGCATAAAAGAATTCTTTGACCATTTCTGTATCGAAAGTTCCAAGAACGGGTACCTCAAGGTTAAGATCATATACAAGATAAGGTCTTCCTGAAAGATCTACTGCAGCCGCAATAAGTGCTTCATCCATAGGCATCATAAAGCCTGAATATCTTCTGATGCCGGCCTTATCTCCTAAAGCTTTCTTTATTGCCTGACCAAGTACGATACCGCAATCTTCTATAGTATGATGTGAATCTACATAAAGATCACCTTTACATTTTACAGTAAGATCAAAAAAGCCATGCTTAGCAAAACTGTTAAGCATGTGGTCGAAAAAACCAATGCCGGTATCTATATCAGCCTTTCCACTACCATCAAGATCAATGGTAATGGAAATATCTGTTTCATTTGTCTTTCTATTAATTGTAGCACATCTTTCTTTCATAATTTCCCCCTAAAAAAATTTAATCTTCTTCTGTGAATCTTACAGCGATAGAATTAGCATGAGCTGTAAGCTGTTCAGCAGTAGCAAATTTTTCTATATCAGTATGAACCTTAGCAAGTGCTTCTTTTGAATAGCTTATGATGCTTGATTTCTTAACAAAATCATCTACTCCGAGTGGTGAGAAGAATCTTGCTGTTCCATTAGTAGGAAGAACGTGATTTGGTCCTGCAAAATAGTCTCCAAGAGGTTCTGAAGAATAAGGGCCAAGGAACATAGCGCCCGCATTCTTAATCTTTGTCATAGTCTCAAATGGATTAACAGTTAAGATCTCCATATGTTCCGGAGCAATCTCATTTGCAGTAGCTATTGCTTCTTCCATCGTATCTGTAAGAAGGATATATCCAAAATTATCAAGAGATTTCTGCATTATCTCCTTTCTTTCGAGACGGGATACAAATTTATCAACCCAGACTGATACTTCGCTCGCAAGTCTTTCGCTGGTTGTAACAAGGATTGCTGAAGCAAGTTCATCATGTTCTGCCTGTGAAAGAAGATCAGCAGCTACATATCTTGCATCTGCTGTATCATCTGCAAGTACAAGAACTTCACTAGGACCTGCGATTGAGTCGATTGAAACATGTCCAAATACTGTGCGTTTTGCCATAGCAACAAAAATGTTACCAGGACCTACTATCTTATCTACCTTTGGAATAGATTCTGTTCCATAAGCAAGAGCTGCAATTGCCTGTGCTCCGCCACACTTAAAGATCTTATCAACTCCAGCTTCATTTGCTGCTACAAGAGTAAGTGGATATACTTTTCCCTCCTGATTACATGGAGTACACATAATGATATTTTCCACTCCTGCAACTTTAGCAGGAAGTACATTCATTAAAACTGTTGAAGGATAAGCAGCTTTACCACCTGGTACATATACACCAGCATATTCAATAGGAGAAATCTGCTGTCCAAGGATTATTCCATCCTCTTTAGTTGTGATCCAGCTGTTTCTCTTCTGAAGTTCGTGATAACTCTTTATATTAACGATAGCTTTCTTTATTACACAAATAAGCTCAGGATCTATTTTCTTATAGGCATCCTTTATCTCTTTCTCAGTAACCTGAATATTAGAAGCATTAATATCAGCTTTATCAAACTTCTTTGTGTAACTAAATAAAGCACGATCGCCGTTCTGATGGATATCTTCAACTATCTCTTTAACAGTCTTTTCGTATGGACCATAATTATCAGGTGTTCTTTTGAGAAGATCTCTCATTAAGTTCTGCTTTGAAGCAGCATCAAGTTTTACGATTCTCATATTAATCTCCTTTATATTTTAGTTATTATTAAGTACTTCATTTAAGTCAGTAAGGAACTTTCTGATCCTTTCATGTTCCATTTTAAGTGAAACCTGGTTTACAACGATTCTTGCAGAAAGAGGAGTTACTTCTTCAAGTACTGTAAGTCCATTTTCTTTAAGCGTTGATCCGGTTTCAACGATATCAACAATTACTTCTGAAAGTCCTACAAGTGGAGCTAATTCAACGGAACCATTAAGTTTGATTATCTCCACGGTCTGATTTTTTTTATTAGTAAAATGAGCCTTAGCAATGTTAGGATACTTGGTCGCTACACGGATGATCTCATTTTTCTTAAGAAGTTCTCTTGCAGATTCTGGCCCACATACACACATACGGCACTTTCCAAATCCAAGATCCATAACTTCATATATATTTCTTCCTTCTTCAAGAATAGTATCTTTACCAACTACACCAATATCTGCAGCTCCATATTCAACATAAGTAGGAACATCACTTGGTTTAGCCAGGAAAAATTTAAGTCCTAATTCTTCATTTGTAAAAATGAGCTTTCTTGTATCTTTATCTTTCATCTCTTCACATGAGATCCCAATCTTTTCAAAAAGCTCCATAGATTTCTTGGCAAGTCTTCCTTTAGCAAGGGCAAATGTAAGATAACGCATATTAAATTTCCTCCCTGATCTCTTTTAATGTCTTAGTCTCTTCACTCAAGTCTTCGGTCTTATAGATGATACAATCAGCGCCACCGAGGAAATAATAGATCTTATCTACTTTATTACGACTTGCATATTCCTTATATTCATTAAAATCATGTCTCTTTGATTTACGTATCAGCTGAGTCTTTATATTTTTATTTCTTAATTTTTCAGCTAAACCTATAGCATCTTCCTGATCTTCAATATTATAAAGGATAATTGTTATATCATTTTTTGGTTCTATATTAAGGTGCTGCCTTTCTAGTGCATTAAAAAGTTCATCAATAACAACAGCAAAACCAATGGAAGGAGCATCCTTGCCAAACTGAGGAAGCAGATTATTATATCTTCCACCTTTTACTATGGCGTCTCCTGTTCCATAAGTATAACCACTGAATACAATACCTGTATAATAGTCATATCCATTAAGAGTTGAAAAATCAAAATCTATATAATTCTCATAATTATAATATGATATTGCCTTATAAACTTTCTTTAATCTGTCGATTGCTTCAAGGGCTCTTTTACTAGTAGTATAAGATGCGGCTCTTTCTAATACTTCTTCTCCACCGAAAAGAGTATCAAATTCTTTAAAACATTTTTTCAGATTATCGGAAATATCAAGGCTGTCTACATATTCACTGAGGCCAAAAAAATTCTTTATCTGGATAAAATCTCTTATCTTTTCTTCGATATCATCAGATACTCCTGCTTCTTCCATAAGGCCTTTAAAAAAGTCCACATCACCTATTTCAATCTGAAAATCTTTTAATCCAGAAGTTTTAAGACAGTCTACTATACTTGAGATCATTTCAGCATCAGCAGCTGAAGAATCATCATTTATAAGTTCACATCCGATCTGTGAAATCTCATTGATCTTTCCCTGATGAATAGGAGCATTTATATAGGTCTTTCCATTGTAGCAAAGTCTGATAGGAAGTTCCTCATCCTGATAATACTTAGCCGTACATCTGGCAATAGATGGAGTGATATCAGGTCTTAAAACTAATGTATTATTATTTCTATCAAAGAATTTATACATTAAATTTGAAGGGGCTGATCCCTTATCATAATTAAAGATATCAAAGAATTCAAAACTTGGAGTTTCAATATCATGATAACCGTACAGATGCAGCACATGATGGATTGAATTTACAAGTGCAATCTTTTTTTCGCATTCAGTTCCATAAATGTCCCTTACTCCTTCAGGAGTGTGCAGCAGTGTTTCTCTCATAACATAAATTCTCCTTATTTTTACATAGTTAGCTATATAATAAAGCAAATCTTTCGGTGATTCAAGGAAAAAGTAAAAACAGGGAACATTTGTTTGCAATAAAACTACTGCTGTGATAGAATAATGTAAACAAATTTTCGATTTTAATCCGGAGGATTTATGGATAAAAATACCCTTACTAAAAGACAGGAAGAAATATATGCATTTATCAAAGACTGCATTTTGAATAAAGGATACCCACCATCAGTAAGAGAAATTGGTGATAAAGTAGGACTCTCTTCTACTTCTTCTGTATTTGCGCATTTAGAAGCTTTAGAAAAAAAAGGATTTATCAGAAGAGATCAATCCAAATCAAGAACCATTGAAATAGTAGATGATGATGAATTTAATCTTTCAAGAAGAGAAGTTGTAAATGTTCCACTGGTAGGTGAAGTTGCAGCGGGTCAGCCTCTTCTTGCAACAGAAAATATCATGGACTATATTCCTATACTTCCACAATTCCTTTCAAATAATCAGACCTTTATGCTTAAAGTTAAAGGTGAAAGCATGATAAATGCGGGAATATTTGATAAAGATATTCTTATCATTGAGCAGACTCCTGAAGTAAGCAATGGTGAGATTGCTGTATGTCTTGTAGATGATTCAGCAACAGTTAAGAGATTTTATAAAGAAAATGGACATTTCAGACTTCAGCCTGAAAATGATTCCATGGATCCTATCATTGTTGAAGAATGTACTGTAGTAGGAAGAGTCATAGGATTAATGAGATCCTACCGATAATTAAACTTAGTCATTAAATAATTTTTAACCTGACTAAATTATGATAAAAACCTCTGCATAATACGGCAGAGGTTTTTATTTCTTGATCATTTATTTTTGATATTCGTTTACTACTGCATCTCTCCAGGTATGCTCAATATTATAGAACTCCCTCATTTCATCAGAGAATATATGAACTACAATGTCATAATAATCCAGTAAGATCCAGCCGCTCTGTGACTGGCCTTCACGGTTTCTCATTATATAACCAGCGCGTCCCATTGCTTCTTCTACACTGTCACAAAGTGCATCAAGCTGAGATTTATTAGAACCTGAAGCTATGATGAAATCATCACATATAGTAGAAAGTTTTGTAACATCAAGGATCTTTATATCAAATCCTTTCTTATCACTTAAAGCTTCGCAGCATGTGGCTATCATATTATTAATTTCAGTCATTTTTTCACCTGTTTAGTTTTGTTTCATATAGTATTTATATGTTTCATTTGTAAGATCATCTATAGCCAGATCTTTCGTGTTAAGATAATCCAAAGTGTTTTT
Organism: uncultured Lachnospiraceae bacterium; assembly: GCA_902789175.1. Classification (GTDB taxonomy): domain Bacteria; phylum Bacillota; class Clostridia; order Lachnospirales; family Lachnospiraceae; genus Eubacterium_Q. Next base: position 3,382 of record CADANF010000008.1, on the reverse strand, counting down.
CAGAATATGACAGATACATTTATCTATATCACTAAAAGCTTCTTTTCTTATTTCTGGAAGATCTTTTATCATCTTTCTATTAGGTTCAATATAGTCCGCCACAAAAATAATCTTTTCAAGCATTGTCATATCCGTTTTTCCAGTTGTATGATAAGTAATCGCAGAAAGAACTTCTTCATCTTCTATACCATACTTTTCCTTAGCATAATAAGCTCCAAGCTTTCCATGCAAAAGATCCGGATTCTTTTCTTCAAATTTATTAACAGGAAGGCCAAGTTTTTTTGCCTTTTTAAGTTTTTCTTCTGTAGGGATACATTTAGCACAGTCATGCAAAAGCCCTGCACGTCTGGCTTTTTTAACATCCACATCATAAATGAATGCCATACATCCAGCTGTATATTCAACTCCAACAGAATGAACGAATCGCTTTTCAGTTAACTTTGATTTAAGCCTTTTAACAGCCTCTTCTCTATCCATAGCTATTCTCCTGTTCTTAAATCTTAATTAATTCTTCTTTATCTTTTCACCAGGGAAATAGATCTTTGTTTTATCAGGATTTCTCTTATAAAGTACAATTTTTCTTCCTATAACCTGCACAAGTTCAGCTCTTGTACGCTCAGCAAGAGTATTTCCTACAGTATGAGGATCATCCATACAATTTTTAAGTACATTAATCTTTATAAGTTCTCTTGCCTCAATAGCTTCAGCAACTGCTGAAGTAAATTCAGGTGTAAGACTTGCCTTTCCAAGAGAAAGTACAGGATCAATATTCATTGCAAGGCCTTTTAAATAGGCTCTTTCTTTTGTTGTCATATTCTCTCCTTAATCTTCATGATAATAATCAAACTCATGGCCATAGATGCGAACAGTGTCCCCATCCTGAATTCCAAGGTTATTTAACTCGTCTAAGATTCCATTATTCTTCATAAATTTCTGGAAGAATAAGAATCCTCTCTCATCCTCAAGATTTGTATAACCAAGCATACGCTCAATTCGTGGGCCTTCAACAAGATATACATTATCTTCTTCTTCCGATTTTTTAACAATGAATGGAAGGTTAGGATCATCACTGTTAAATTCATCAGGAGTAATCTCAGGACTGAAAATAATTTTCTCTTTAGGGAGATCTTTAATCATATCATTTACAGCATAAAGAAGTTCTTTTACTCCTTCTTTAGTTGCAGCAGATATAGGGAAAATCTTAACTCCATCTTTACCAAATTCATTTTCAAGTCTATCTAAGATTTCTTTTCTTTCATCTTCCATAAGAAGATCAATCTTATTAGCTGCAATAACCATCGGACGTTTAGCCAAATCTTCGCTATATTTCTTTAATTCATTATTTATCATGTGAATATCTTCAACAGGATCTCTGCCCTCAACGGCAGCCGCATCCACCACATGAATAAGCACACGAGTTCTTTCAATATGACGAAGGAATTCAAAACCAAGGCCAACTCCTTCTGATGCCCCTTCTATGATTCCAGGAATATCAGCCATTATAAAACCATTTTTTGCCCCTAAATCTACAACTCCAAGATTAGGTACTAAAGTTGTAAAATGATAATCGGCAATCTTTGGTCTCGCATTTGTTGTACTTGCAAGAAATGTAGATTTTCCGGCACTTGGGAAACCTACAAGTCCTACGTCAGCAATCATTTTAAGTTCAAGAGTTAAATATCTCTCAATAGCAGGCTGTCCTGGCTGAGCATATTTAGGCGCCTGCATAACAGATGTTACATACTGTCTGTTACCTTTACCACCTTTACCGCCTTTAAAAAGAACATAATCTTCTGTTCTTTCTGCCATATCCACAAGTACTTTACCTGTTTCAAAATCTTTTACAATTGTTCCAGGTGGAACCTTAAGGACAATATCCGCCCCATCTGCTCCATGGCAATTTTTCTTTCCACCTTCTTCACCGTCACCGGCTTTATATTTTCTTATATTTCTAAAATCTGTAAGAGTATTGAGTCCCTGATCAACACGTAGTATTACGTCTCCGCCATCTCCTCCGTCTCCACCGTCAGGACCGCCATTAGGTACATATAATTCTCTTCTGAAAGATACATGACCATCTCCGCCTTTTCCACTTCTTACAAATATTTTTGCTCTATCAGCAAACATATTTTTCCTCCGTAAAACTAAAAAAAGAAGGAGCTTTTTACAAAGCTCCCTCTTTATCATCAGCTTGAAATTTCAAAGAAATTAAGCAACAGGATGAACTGATACCTGCTTCTTATCTCTTCCAAGTCTTTCAAATCTAACAACTCCATCTGTTAATGCGAAAAGTGTATCGTCTCCGCCACGTCCAACATTAAGTCCTGGATGGATCTTTGTTCCACGCTGTCTATATAAGATGTTACCAGCTTTTACGAACTGGCCGTCTGCTCTCTTTGCTCCAAGTCTCTTTGATTCAGAGTCACGTCCGTTCTTTGTAGAACCAACACCCTTTTTATGAGCAAAGAACTGTAAATTCATGTTCAGCACAATATTAGACCTCCTTAAAGAATATTTTGATATAATCGTCTTCATACTCTTCATAAATATTACATAATCCAATACGAAGAGCTTTGATAAGTGTCTCGCTTTCAGGACTAACATTACCAAGGATTTTAGCTTTGATATCACCAGACTCACCTGTTTCAACAACAACTGAATCTTCGGTAAGTTCTTCTAAAGCATTAACCGTATTGATAGTAAGAGCAGAAACTGCACTACATACAATATCTTTACCCGCTTCAGCATAACCAGCATGACCTAAAACTTGAAATCCAAAATATTTGTTATCCTTTAAATAAAAACAAGCTTTTATCATAATTTGTCGTCAATTAAGCATTGATTGCTTCAATCTTAACTTCTGTATATGGCTGTCTATGACCGTTCTTCTTGTGATATCCAGTCTTGCGCTTATACTTATAAACAACGACCTTCTTAGCCTTTGCAGTCTTAACGACTGTAGCCTTAACTGATGCTGACTTAACTGCATCACCTACGAGAAGATCCTTATCGTTATTTACAGCAATAACATCATCAAATGTTACTTCAGCACCATCCTCTGCGCCGAGCTTCTCAACTCTAATGATATCTCCTTCAGCTACCTTGTACTGCTTTCCGCCTGTTGCAATAATTGCGTACATTTAGGTTACCTCCTATTATCATTACTCGCCAATCTACGGTGACACCCAAAAGGGCATACTTATACAACCTCGTTGTGCGGCATACTCGTGTAATATAGCATTTATTTGATTTTATGTCAATATATGATTTATGAATTTTTAAATTCTTTCGTAACAACCTTCTTTTCTACTCTATATACTTCATCACATAAGACTTTAATATCTTCCATATAATGACTTGAAATAATAATAGTTGTTCCTTC
>CADANF010000007.1 GCA_902789175.1 uncultured Lachnospiraceae bacterium | reverse complement strand
GCTATCGATGTAAGCAGGCAAGCATTCGGTCCAATTATTTAAGTGACGTTATACTAGTATTTGTGATCTTTACATTAGCATTATAGCCCGTGTCCCAGTATTCCTTTAGATTAAATTCTACTTTGAATCCATTTCCATAATAAACAGATTCCGTAGTGGTTCCATCCCATGGAAGAACACTTTCTTCACAGATGATTTCCTCAGCAGATTTTTCAGCTGTAATTCCAGAAGAGTTTCCATCCGGATCATTTCCTCTGTCATCTGCTAAAACTCGTCCGTTCCCTCCCCCCTAGTAAAATAAGGGTTGAGAGCATAATTGCTACATGGCTCTTAAACTTTTTAGTCACTTCTCATGTCTCCTTTAAAATAGTTTCTTTATATTTAGTTTTTATAACATAATAAAAAAGGGATTTTCCCCCGATCCACATTCGAAGAATAATATACACTATGTTTTAAGAATTGTAAACATCTTTAATCATAATAATTTGCATCGAAATTTAAAAAGATAAGTTTTCCGATGCAACGTCACTCCCTTTATCACAAATCATCAAAGATAACCACACGCCAAAAAAACGCAGCATCATATAAGCAGCCACAACCAGCCAAAATATAATAAAGACATGAAAGAATCCCTTCAGCGGGTAGTTTTGCCCGCTGGAGGGATTGCTTGAATGTCTTTATATTTTGGTGTCCTGTTGTCTTATATATTTTGGCCGTTTTATAAACTTTTGTAGTGACACATATCTCTACCTCTGTTACAATCATAAAAGTCACTTAACAGGGCTACAACAAAAATGAAAGACTTGATCACTGTGAAGCCTCTGTACTTACAGAACGAAAGGTTTATAACTATGAAGATTGATATCTGCTGTGTTGGAAAGATAAAGGAGAAATTCTTCAGGGATGCTATTGATGAATATAGCAAACGTCTTTCTCGCTATATAAAATTAGAGATTATTGAAGTTGCTGATGAAAAGACTCCCGAAAACGCCAGCGATGTTGTAGAGGCACAGATTAAAGAAAAAGAAGGCAGCCGACTTCTTTCAAAGATAAAGGACGACGCCTATGTGATTTCTCTTGCTATCGATGGAAAAAACTATTCATCTACTGAATTAGCTGATCATATTAATGGTCTCGGATTAAAGAGCATCAGTCATATACAGTTTGTCATTGGCGGATCTCTTGGACTTTCTCTTGAAGTCCTTAAGCGAGCTGATATGAAACTGTCATTTTCTAAAATGACTTTTCCCCACCAACTTATGAGAGTTATCCTGCTCGAGCAGATATATCGCTCATACAGGATAATAAATAACGAACCCTACCACAAATAGGTAAAAATAATTTAAATGCCGAATTTCGCATTCAGAAAGGTTATATCATGATATATCTTGCTCCTCTCGAAGGACTCACAACTCTTGTATTTAGAAATGCCATTAATTCTATCTACGGAGGAATTGATAAATACTATACACCATTTCTTACTGTCACCCACCTTAAAGGTAAGCATTTAAGAGAAGTAGATCCTGAAAATAATAAGGGAATGAAAATTGTTCCACAGATTTTAGGCAACCGCCCTGGTGAATTTATAAAGCTTGCTCAGGAATTAAAAAGATTAGGATATGAGGAAGTAAATCTTAATCTTGGATGCCCTTCTGGCACTGTAGTAAAAAAAGGCAGAGGTTCCGGCTTTCTTTCATTTCCGGAAGAATTAAGAAAATATCTGGATGAAATATTTGAAAAAACTGATATTAATATTTCTATAAAGACCAGGATTGGAATGAATTCTACTGAAGATCTTCCTAAGATTCTGGATGTATATAAGGATTTTCCAATTTCAGAACTAACAGTACACCCTCGTCTCGGAATCGATATGTACCGCGGCAGCACTAACCTTTGTGCCTTTAAAGAATGCTATGACATGGCAGTAAGCCGTAATATCCCTCTTGTATATAATGGTGATATTGTGGATATAGACAGCTATCTAAGAATTAAGTCTGAGCTTAAAACCCTTGGAATTCCTGAAGATTACCTTGATAAAATGAATATAATGATAGGCCGTGGCCTTATCATGAACCCAGATCTTGGAAATATTCTCTCTTTAAATGATCTTAATAAGGATGAAGTTAAAGAAAAGATAGATAAAGCTAAATTAAAAGCCTTCCTTGCAAAATTAGAAGAAGGCTATAGTGCTGATCTTTACGCTGATAAACAAAGAGTAATGAAATTTAAGGAATTATGGAATTTCATGGGTCCTGGATTAAAGATTGGTGATAAGAATCTTAAGATCATACTTAAAGCTTCTTCTATGGCTGAATATAAAAATGCTGTAACCATGATTCTTTCTCAAATATAACCCCATCGATCAGTTGTTTATGCAAAAAAACATACCAGATACTGTTCCGAAGTCAGATATCTGGTATGTTTATTTAAATCCACAGTTTTTTCTTTTTTATAGCATATACATTCTTGCTTCGTATGGTCTTAAAATATCATCATTCTCATTGTAATTTGAAAGAACCATTGGCATATCTTTTGTGATCTGAGTCATAGGATTTTCTATTGTATTGCCGTAAAAGTTACAAATAAACAAATTGCTAATTATTACTCGATAACTGATGAAACTCTTCCTGATCCTACTGTTCTACCACCTTCACGGATGTGAGGTTCTTAAAATCTCATTATTTTCTGTGTTTTTCGTGTCCTTATTATCCTGTATTACGAATTTTCTGCGTTATATTTTTATTCTCTTTACTTTTTAGTATCAAAATGGTATCACAGCTCCATTTTTATGCACTGGAAAGGAGGGCTAAGCCATGAGTATTATTGACTTCATAGCTGTGGTTAGCTTCGGCTTAACCTGCTTTGGTCTTGGATATACCTTTGGCAAGGATAATAATAAACCACAAAAATAGCCGCCCAAGCCTGGTAAACTGAAGCGGCAATTTTTGTCACATCATATATCGGTAGCACTCTTTTTCTATAATCATATTATCACGCACCTGTGGAAATATCAAAAAGTTCTTACCTTATTTCAAATAGCCCTGGCATGCCTATTTTCTCAGCTATTATATTTGCTTTTGAACTTGTGATGTTTGATAACAATTTTGTTGGCAAACTTTTCGATTTTTGCAATAACTCTCCCGTACTCATTTCCAAATTGAAAGCCCTTTTTATTGTTACCAATCCTTTTACTCCTTCTTTCGGCATTTTTATTAAATATAGATCACCATAGTCAACTCCTCTTACATCTTCTCCATCTATATCTTCGATTTCAAATCCTTTTTCCATCCATTTATTAAAATCCGGAATAATTTGATACGGACCTTCCAAATCATAATCACCCGCATATACCAGATAAACGGTTTTCGCTTCTTTTTCCTGCTTCATCAGAAAGACCAGGTCACCACCATCATCTCCAACAGCAACGAAATCTGGCTGATATATATTTACCTGTAAGTATTTATTCACATCATCTAATTCTTCAAGCGAATAGAATGTGCAGCCATTCTCTAAGCTCAGACCATCATATTTACATATGAACTCTTTATATACTGCTGGCAGTTTATATTTTTCTTCCTTTAATTCAAATGGTAATGCCTTACTTTTTTGCAAATTATCAAACAACCTTTTCCCAAATCTTTTTCCGTCATTTACATACATATCAAAAATCTTTTTTTCATATTTTCCCCTCAATATATTATTTAAAATAGTCTATTACTTAAAAAGGGTTCCAGGAAAAATTCCTGGAACCCTTGATTTATTTTATAAAATAAACAAATTGCTAATTATTACTCGATAACTGATGAAACTCTTCCTGATCCTACTGTTCTACCACCTTCACGGATAGCGAATGTAAGACCCTGTTCCATAGCTACTGGGTGAATGAGTTCGATTGTCATCTCAACGTTATCACCAGGCATGCACATTTCTGTACCCTGTGGAAGTGTGATAACACCTGTTACGTCTGTTGTTCTGAAGTAGAACTGTGGACGATAGTTGTTGAAGAATGGAGTATGACGTCCACCTTCATCCTTTGTAAGAACGTAAACCTGAGCTGTAAACTTCTTGTGGCATGTTACTGTACCTGGCTTAGCAAGTACCTGTCCTTTTTCGATCTCTGTACGATCAACACCACGGAGAAGAGCACCGATGTTATCACCAGCAAGAGCCTCATCAAGAGTCTTACGGAACATTTCGATACCTGTTACAACTGTCTTCTTAACATCCTCACGGATACCAAGGATTTCAAGTTCATCATTAAGGTGAAGAGCACCACGCTCTACTCTACCTGTAGCAACTGTACCACGACCTGAGATCGTGAATACATCTTCAACAGGCATAAGGAATGGCTTATCAATGTCACGTTCTGGTTCAGGAATGAACTCATCAACTGTGCTCATGAGCTCCATGATGCAATCTCCCCAGTTCTTATCAGGATTTGAAGCATCAAGTGGGTCACCTGAAGCAAGAACAGCCTTAGCTGAAGGATCCTGAAGTGCCTGGAAAGCTGAACCCTTAACGATTGGGCAATCATTGAATTCGTACTCTTCAAGCTGCTCTGTAACTTCCATCTCAACGAGTTCAAGAAGTTCAGGGTCATCAACCATATCGCACTTGTTAAGGAATACGATGATATATGGAACACCTACCTGACGTGAAAGAAGGATGTGCTCCTTTGTCTGAGCCATAACACCATCTGTAGCAGCAACTACGAGGATAGCGCCATCCATCTGTGCAGCACCAGTGATCATGTTCTTTACATAGTCAGCGTGGCCTGGGCAGTCAACGTGTGCATAATGTCTCTTATCTGTTTCATACTCTACGTGAGCTGTTGAGATAGTGATACCTCTTTCTCTTTCTTCTGGAGCCTTATCGATATTAGCGAAATCTACTGCTGCGTTACCAGCTACTCTCTCTGAAAGAACCTTTGTGATAGCTGCTGTAAGAGTTGTTTTACCGTGGTCTACGTGGCCAATTGTACCAATGTTACAATGTGGCTTAGTTCTGTTAAAATGTTCCTTTGCCATTTTTAATATCCTCCTTGAAATTAGTTCCTCTGTTTGGAACTTCATTTAAAAACAAGCTAGACTTAATTATATTAAAGTTTGCTTATAAATGCAAGCAAATTCGAGTGTCTGAATATGCTTAAATTACTTCTTTGAAAGTACTTCGTCCTGAACGTTCTTTGGAGTTCTCTCATAGTGATCGAAGAACATTGAGTAGTTACCACGACCCTGAGTCTTTGAACGAAGGTCTGTTGAGTAACCGAACATTGTTGCAAGTGGTACATAAGCCTTTACAAGCTTACCATTTCCAACGTCGTCCATGCTCTCGATACGTCCACGACGTGAGTTAAGGTCACCGATAACATCGCCCATGTAATCAGCAGGCATTGTTACTTCAACCTTCATGATAGGCTCAAGAAGTACAGGATCTGCCTTCTGCATAGCTTCCTTCATAGCCATAGAACCAGCGATGTGGAAAGCCATTTCTGAAGAGTCGACTTCATGGTATGAACCATCATATACATTAGCATGTACACCAAGTACTGGGAATCCGCCAAGGATACCAGCCTGTGTAGCTTCTTCGATACCTTCACCAACAGATGGGATATATTCCTTAGGAATGTTACCACCAACTACTGTAGATTCAAACTTGAATGTCTCTTCACCATTTGGATCCATAGGCTCGAACTTAACCTTACAGTGACCGTACTGACCACGTCCACCTGACTGCTTAACGTACTTAGAATCGATATCAACTGCCTTTGTGATAGCTTCCTTGTATGAAACCTGAGGAGCACCAACGTTAGCCTCTACCTTGAATTCACGAAGGAGACGGTCAACGATGATCTCTAAGTGGAGCTCACCCATTCCGGCAATGATTGTCTGACCTGTTTCTTTATTTGTATGAGTTCTGAATGTAGGATCTTCTTCAGCGAGTTTCTGAAGAGCGTCAACAAGCTTACCCTGAGCGTCCTTAGACTTTGGCTCAACAGCAAGTTCGATAACTGGGTCTGGGAATTCCATAGACTCAAGGATAACTGGATGAGCCTCATCACAGATTGTATCACCTGTTGTTGTAACCTTAAGACCTACAACACCTGCGATATCTCCTGAGTATACAGTATCGATTTCCTGTCTCTTGTTAGCGTGCATCTGAACGATACGTCCTACACGTTCCTTCTTATCTTTTGAAGCATTAAGTACATATGATCCTGAAGCAAGTTTACCTGAGTAAACACGGATATATGCAAGCTTTCCTACGAATGGGTCTGCAGCAATCTTGAATGCAAGAGCTGAGAATGGTTCCTCATCACTTGAATGTCTTGAGATTTCATTACCATCCATATCAACACCCTTGATATCAGGGATGTCTGTAGGAGCTGGCATGAATTCAACAACAGCATCAAGAAGCTTCTGGATACCCTTGTTCTGATGAGCAGATCCACAAAGTACAGGGATGATTCTGTTCTTCTCACCTGCAGCGTCCTGGATATCAGCACATGTACCCTTACGAAGAGCAGCCTTTAATTCGTCGATTGATGGTTCCTCACCGTCAAGATAAGCCATCATAAGATCATCATCAAGTTCGCAGCAGCTCTCAACAAGCTTTGTATGCCACTCTTCTGCCTGATCCTTGTAATCATCAGGGATATCAACGATAGAAATGTCCTTACCCTCATGATCATTATAAATATATGCTTTCATTTCGAAGAGATCGATAATACCTTCGAAATAATCTTCCTTACCGATAGGAATATCAACAACAACTGGCTTCTTGCCGAGCTTTGTATGAATTTCACTAACTGTATTGTAGAAATCAGCACCAAGTATATCCATCTTGTTAACGAATGCCATACGTGGTACGTGATATGTGTCAGCCTGACGCCATACATTTTCTGACTGAGGCTCAACACCACCCTTAGCATCGAATACGCCTACAGCGCCATCGAGTACACGGAGTGAACGTTCAACTTCAACTGTGAAGTCAACGTGGCCTGGAGTATCGATAATATTGATACGATGATCAAGTGCTCCTGGCTTTGGTTTATTCTGCCACTGCTCTGTCCAATGACATGTTGTAGCAGCTGATGTGATTGTGATACCTCTTTCCTGTTCCTGCTCCATCCAGTCCATAGTAGCAGTACCTTCATAGGTTTCACCAATCTTGTAGTTTACACCTGTGTAATAAAGAATTCTTTCTGTGAGAGTTGTCTTACCAGCATCGATGTGAGCCATGATACCGATATTACGAGTTCTCTCTAATGGACATTCTCTTCCAGCCAAGGTTTTTCCCTCCTTATTTTAAAATAAAAAGTTTTAGCAATAACAGATACAATTAGAATCTGTAATGAGCAAATGCCTTGTTTGCGTCTGCCATTCTGTGCATCTCTTCTTTTCTCTTTACAGATGCGCCAGTATTGTTAGATGCATCGATAAGTTCGAGTGCAAGTCTCTCTTCCATTGTCTTCTCTGTTCTCTGTCTTGAGAAAATTGTAAGCCAACGAAGTCCGAGAGCCTGTCTTCTATCAGGTCTTACTTCTACAGGTACCTGATATGTAGCACCACCGATACGTCTTGCCTTAACTTCGAGCTGAGGCATAACATTGTTCATAGCTGCCTCAAATACTTCTACAGGTTCCTTACCTGTCTGTTCCTGAATACGGTTGAATGCGCCGTATACGATCTTCTGGGCAACGCCCTTCTTACCATCTAACATGATAGTATTGATGAGACGTGTAACTACCTTGCTATTATAAATAGGATCTGGTAATACATCTCTCTTTGCGATATGTCCTTTACGTGGCACGGTTCTTCCCTCCTTAATAAAAATTAATTCTTAGGTACTCACGCTAAATTTGATTAGTGTGTACGTGCTGTATAGTGGCTAAAATTTATCCGGCTGTATAAGAAGATACAGCCTCCCGGGAGATTTCCCGATCAAATGAATTCATGCCATAACCAGCACTTTCTAATGTGAGATTATCTGTAGTATGGATCTTTTAGCTTCTTAAAGCTTATTTAGCATCCTTAGGACGCTTAGCACCATACTTAGAACGTGCCTGACGTCTCTTAGCAACACCTGCTGTATCAAGAGTACCTCTGATGATATGGTATCTTGTACCAGGTAAGTCCTTAACTCTTCCACCACGGATAAGAACTACACTATGCTCCTGAAGGTTGTGACCTTCACCTGGGATATAGCTAGTAACTTCGATTCCGTTTGAAAGACGTACTCTTGCGATCTTACGAAGAGCTGAGTTAGGCTTCTTAGGAGTTGCAGTCTTAACAGCTGTACAAACACCTCTCTTCTGAGGAGCATTTGATGCTGTAGGCTTCTTCTTAAGTGAGTTAAATCCTCTCTGAAGTGCAGGTGCAGTAGACTTCTTAACAGATGTCTCTCTTCCGCTTCTTACTAACTGGTTAAATGTTGGCATGATTTCACCTCCGATTCTTAAATGATATCTTCTATAAAGCTAACCAACTTTATAGACTTTAAAAGGCATGCGTTAAACCTAACGCATGCCTTAACATTATATATTTGACAGCAAAAAGTGTCAAGTATTATTTTATTACTCTTCTGATCCGATTTCTGATCCTTCAGAATCATCAACTATCTCATCTGAGTAAACTTCAGCATTTTCAATGCCTTCGATATCATCAACATATTCTGAATCCAGTTTAACTGAACGATATCTCTTAAGACCTGTACCTGCTGGGATAAGTTTACCGATAAGTACGTTCTCTTTAAGCCCCTGAAGTGGATCGATCTTACCCTTGATAGCTGCATCTGTGAGAACTCTTGTTGTTTCCTGGAATGATGCTGCTGAAAGGAAGCTGTTTGTTGCAAGTGAAGCCTTTGTGATACCAAGAAGTACACGTTCTGATGTAGCAAGTCTCTTACCTTCTGCTTCAAGGATCTCATTAGCATTCTCAAGATCAAGATTGTCAACAAATGTACCTGGAAGGTATTCTGAATCACCACTATCTTCAACTCTGGACTTCTTTAACATCTGGTGAACGATAACCTCGATATGCTTATCAGAGATTTCAACACCCTGCATACGATATACTCGCTGTACTTCGCGAAGCATATAGTCTTCAACGGCATCAATACCCTTAATTCTAAAGATATCATGCGGGTTAACTGAACCTTCTGTAAGAACATCACCAGCTTCAAGCACATCATCTTCATGTACTTTGATACGTGATCCATAAGGAATTGGATAAGATTTCTCTTCACCAGTCTTAGGATCTGTAACGATAACTTCTCTTAACTTCTTAGCAGAATCCTTAGCTTCGATAAGGTGTACCTTACCAGCATTCTCTGTAACTATAGCAACGCCCTTTGGCTTACGTGCTTCAAAAATTTCTTCTACTCTAGGAAGACCCTGTGTAATATCGCCACCGGCAACACCACCAGTATGGAATGTTCTCATAGTAAGCTGTGTACCAGGTTCACCGATTGACTGAGCAGCGATGATACCAACTGCTTCACCAACCTGTACTGCCTGTCCAGTTGCCATGTTAGCACCGTAACACTTAGCACAGATACCAACGCGGCACTTACATGTAAGGATTGTTCTGATCTTTAACTTAGCATCTCTTCTACATGCTCCCTTTTCTTCATCGAAGTAAGGAACACCATTTTCATCAACACCTTCATTTACGATACGGGCTGCTCTTGCAGGTGTGATCATATGATTTGCTTTAACAATTCTCTCACCATCAGCTGTATATACATCAACTGCTGTATAACGACCTGTGATACGCTCCTGGAATGACTCGATAAGTTCGTCGCCTTCCATAAATGTCTGTACGTACATACCTGGAATTGGTTTTCCAACTGAACAATCAGGCTGTCTTATTACAAGATCCTGTGAAACGTCTACAAGTCTACGTGTAAGGTAACCAGAGTCGGCTGTACGAAGAGCTGTATCTGAAAGGCCCTTACGAGCACCGTGAGCTGACATGAAGTACTCGAGTACGTCAAGACCTTCACGGAAGTTTGACTTGATAGGAAGTTCGATTGTTCTACCAGTTGTATCGGCCATCAGACCACGCATACCAGCAAGCTGTTTGATCTGCTGATCAGAACCACGGGCACCTGAATCAGCCATCATGTAAATGTTATTATATTTATCAAGACCATCAAGGAGTGCCTTAGTAAGATTTGAGTCGGCTTTCTCCCATGTTCTAACTACTGACTTATATCTTTCTTCATCAGTAAGGAAACCAATGTTGTAGTACTCTGTGATCTTATCTACAATATCCTGTGCCTCATCAAGAATATCCTTCTTGCTTTCCGGAACAGTCATGTCTGCTACAGAAACTGTGATACCCGAAAGTGTTGAGTATCTGTAACCGATAGCCTTAACGTTATCAAGTACTTCTGCAGTCTTTGTTGAACCATGAAGATTGATACATTTATCAAGGATCTTCTTTAAGTTCTTCTTACCAACATGGAAGTTTACTTCCGGCTCAAGGATCTGCTTCTTATCTGATCTGTCAACAAAACCAAGATCCTGAGGAATGATCTCATTGAAGAGAAGCTTACCAAGAGTTGTTCTTACCATTCCGGTAATCTCTGTTCCGTCTTCAGCTACAGCTGATTTCTCAATATAGATTGGCTGCTGAAGAGTGATCTCTTTATTTTCAAATGCAAGATATGCACGATTAAGATTCTTATATCTTCTACCAACCATATCATAAGGTGTGCTGATGATATCTTTATAGTAAGTATTCTTACCATCTTTAGATCTCTTCTTTTCAACACGAACCTTGATTATATCATGTGAATTGATAACACCATCTTCCATATCCTTCTGGATTGCTTCGATGTTCTCATGCTCATTATCAAGTGAGTATGTCTTCTTTATCTCATCCTCTGATGCTTCAATTTCCTTATATTTGTCGTTAGTGAGGTAATAGATACCAAGTACCATATCCTGTGAAGGAACTGATACTACACCACCATCGGCAGGCTTAAGGAGGTTGTTAGATGAAAGCATGAGGAATCTACACTCAGCCTGAGCTTCAACAGAAAGTGGAAGGTGAACAGCCATCTGGTCACCGTCGAAGTCAGCATTGAAGGCTGTACATACGAGTGGGTGAAGTCTGATAGCTCTACCTTCAACAAGTACAGGCTCGAATGCCTGAATACCAAGTCTGTGAAGTGTAGGGGCACGGTTTAACATAACCGGGTGCTCCTTGATTACATCTTCAAGGATATCCCAAACCTGTGGCTCAAGTCTTTCTACACTCTTCTTAGCTGCCTTAATGTTATTTGAAAGCCCTCTCTTTGTAAGTTCTCTCATAACGAAAGGCTTGAAGAGTTCAACAGCCATTTCCTTAGGAAGACCGCACTGGTAGATCTTAAGGTTAGGTCCTACCGCGATAACTGAACGTCCTGAGTAGTCAACACGCTTACCAAGAAGATTCTGACGGAATCTACCCTGCTTACCTTTAAGCATGTCAGAAAGTGACTTAAGGGCTCTGTTACCAGGTCCTGTAACGGCACGTCCATGACGACCATTGTCAATAAGTGCATCTACTGCTTCCTGAAGCATACGTTTTTCGTTACGTACGATGATCTCAGGAGCATTAAGCTCAAGGAGCTTCTTTAATCTGTTATTTCTGTTAATGATCCTTCTGTAAAGGTCATTAAGGTCTGATGTTGCGAATCTGCCACCATCAAGCTGAACCATAGGTCTTAAGTCTGGTGGAAGTACAGGTACAACATCCATGATCATCCATTCTGGCTTGTTGTCTGAATTTCTAAATGCTTCAACAACTTCAAGCTTCTTTATGATCTTAGCCTTCTTCTGTCCTGAAGCTGTTTCAAGTTCTTCCTTAAGATTAACTGATTCTTCCTCTAAGTTAACCTTCTCAAGGAGTTCCTTGATAGCCTCAGCACCCATTCCGGCTCTGAATGATCCAAAACCAAACTTATCCTGTGCCTCACGGAATTCTGCATCTGTGATGACATCCTTCTCATGAAGATCTGTATCACCTGGATCCAGGATGATATAAGCTCCGAAATAGATAACCTTCTCAAGTACACGTGGAGATAAGTCAAGTAAAAGACCTATACGGCTTGGTATACCTTTGAAATACCAAATATGTGAAACAGGTGCAGCAAGTTCGATATGTCCCATACGTTCACGACGTACGCTTGACTTTGTAACTTCAACACCACATCTGTCACAGATAATACCTTTGAAACGGATTTTCTTATACTTACCGCAGTGGCATTCCCAGTCCTTTGTAGGACCGAAAATGCGCTCACAGTAAAGGCCGTCTCTTTCAGGCTTTAATGTTCTATAGTTAATAGTCTCTGGCTTCTTAACTTCACCATAAGACCACTCTCTGATTCTGTCAGGGGAGGCAAGACCAATCTTGATAGCATCAAAATTAATAGGTTGTTCCTGCTCAA
The DNA here is from genome assembly GCA_902789175.1 of uncultured Lachnospiraceae bacterium. GTDB lineage: Bacteria > Bacillota > Clostridia > Lachnospirales > Lachnospiraceae > Eubacterium_Q. Next base: position 57,881 of record CADANF010000007.1, on the reverse strand, counting down.
CTTCTGGAATATTTGCCATCTTTCTTTCTCTCCTCTCGATTAATTCTCATCATCAGAATAGTCATCATCAACAAGATCATCTTCTGGATCGCCCTCAAGTTCTGATAACTCATCATTTTCATCAATCTCACTGAATCCATTATCAGCAAGATCGCCTGTGAACTTATTATCACCCTCAAGCATCTTTCTTGTTTCTTTATCGTAATCTTCTGATTCGCCAAATACAACTTCATCGCCCTGCTCATCAAGAACTCTTACATCAAGTCCTAATGCCTGGAATTCTTTTAAGAGAACCTTAAATGATTCAGGTACGCCTGGTTCAGGTATATTCTCACCCTTGATGATAGCTTCATAAGTCTTAACACGTCCTGTAACGTCATCAGACTTAACAGTAAGAATTTCCTGAAGAGTATATGCAGCACCGTAAGCTTCGAGTGCCCAAACTTCCATTTCTCCGAAACGCTGTCCACCGAACTGAGCCTTACCACCAAGTGGCTGCTGTGTTACAAGTGAGTATGGACCAGTTGAACGAGCATGGATCTTATCATCAACAAGGTGATGGAGTTTAAGGTAATGCATGAAACCGATAGATGTCTTATCTGGAAGTGGTTCACCAGTACGTCCGTCACGGAGCTGTACCTTACCGCTTTCATCAATAGGAACACCTTTCCATTCAGCTCTGTGATCTCTGTGATCATAGAGATACTGCATTGTTTCCTTCTTTATCTTATCTTTATATTTTTCTTCAAATTCTTCCCAGCTTGTATTTACATAGTCGTTAGCGCATGTAAGTGCTGCTGTGATATCATCTTCATTTGCACCATCGAATATTGGTGTTGAAACCTTAACACCAAGTACCTGTGATGCAAGTCCAAGGTGAAGTTCAAGTACCTGTCCGATATTCATACGTGATGGAACACCCAGAGGGTTAAGTACGATATCAAGAGGACGTCCGTTTGGAAGGAATGGCATATCTTCAGCAGGAAGGACACGTGAAACGACACCCTTATTACCGTGACGACCGGCCATCTTATCACCAACAGAGATCTTTCTCTTCTGAGCAATATAAACACGAACTGACATATTTACTCCAGGAGGAAGCTCATCACCATTCTCTCTTGTAAAGATCTTAGTATCCATGATGATACCGTAAGCACCATGAGGAACACGAAGTGATGTATCTCTAACTTCTCTAGCCTTCTCACCGAAGATTGCACGAAGGAGTCTTTCTTCAGCTGTAAGCTCTGTCTCTCCCTTAGGAGTAACCTTACCAACAAGGATATCACCGGCACGTACTTCTGCACCGATACGGATAATACCATTTTCATCAAGATCTTTAAGAGCATCCTGAGCAAGTCCTGCTAAGTCTCTTGTGATCTCTTCTGGTCCAAGCTTTGTATCTCTTGACTGGCATTCATATTCTTCTATATGTACGGATGTATAAACATCTTCTTTAATAAGTCTTTCTGAAAGAAGGACAGCATCTTCGTAGTTGTAACCTTCCCATGTCGAGAAACCGATGAGAGGGTTCTTACCAAGTGCAAGTTCTCCGTTCTTTGTTGAAGGTCCATCAGCAATTACATCACCAGCTTTGACCTTATCGCCACGCTTAACGATAGGTCTCTGGTTCATGCAGTTACCCTGGTTACTTCTAGCGAACTTGATAACAGGATACTCATCAAGTTCCCCATTATCAGCTCTTACTGTGATCTTATCACTTGATGATATTTCAACTATACCATCACGTTTAGCAATAACACAGATTCCTGAGTCTCTTGCAACCTTGGCTGCAATACCTGTATCAACTACAGGAGCATCAGTTGTAAGAAGAGGTACGGCCTGACGCTGCATGTTTGATCCCATGAGAGCACGGTTGGCATCGTCGTTCTGAAGGAATGGGATCATGGATGTAGCAACTGAGAATACCATACGAGGAGATACGTCCATATAATCAATATCTGTCTTAGGGAACTCAGATGTAATATCCCTGTAACGTCCAGCGATATTATTTCTCTCGAAATGTCCTTCCTCATCAAGCGGCTCAGAAGCCTGAGCAACGATGTAGTTATCCTCTTCATCAGCTGTCATGTAAACAACTTCATCTGTAACTACAGGATGATCTTTATCTGTTTTATCTACTCTTCTATAAGGAGCTTCGATAAATCCATATTCATTGATCCTTGCATATGAAGCAAGAGAATTGATAAGACCGATGTTAGGTCCTTCTGGTGTCTCGATAGGACACATTCTACCATAGTGTGTATAATGTACATCTCGAACTTCGAATCCGGCACGATCTCTTGAAAGACCACCAGGACCGAGAGCTGAAAGACGTCTTTTATGTGTAAGTTCTGAAAGAGGGTTGTTCTGATCCATGAACTGTGACAACTGTGAAGATCCGAAGAACTCCTTAACTGCAGATGTTACAGGCTTAATGTTGATCAGAGACTGTGGGGTGATGGTCTCAATATCCTGAGTCTGCATACGCTCACGAACTACTCTTTCAAGTCTTGAAAGTCCGATACGATACTGATTCTGAAGAAGCTCACCTACGCAACGGATACGTCTGTTACCAAGGTGATCGATATCATCAGAGTTACCGATACCATATTCAAGATGCATATTATAATTAATTGAAGCGAAAATATCTTCTTTAGTGATATGTTTAGGAATAAGTTCATTGATATTTTTCTTTATCTCTTCCTTAAGTTCCTCAGCATCATCATATTCAAGAAGAAGCTTTTCAAGTGCTGGGTAATAAACATCTTCAACAATTCCGAGTTCTTCTATGTCTTCATCTGAAAGTTTATCAGAAACCCATGCTTTGATGTCTACCATCATATTAGAGAGGATTTTAACATTCTTCTCATCTGTCTGAACCATGATATATGGAACGGCAGCATCCTGAATCTTCTTTCCTGCATGTCTTGTAAGAATCTCGCCTTGAGCATAAAGAACTTCACCTGTAAGAGGATCGATAACATCCTCAGCAAGGATAAGATTCTTCACGCGGTTCTTTAAAGCGAGTTTCTTATTGAATTTATAACGTCCTACCTTTGCAAGATCATATCTTCTTGCATCGAAGAACATACCATTAACGAGACTTTCTGCACTTTCAACAGCGAGAGGTTCGCCTGGTCTCATTTTCTTATAAAGCTCAAGGAGACCTTCTTCATATGTCTTTGAAGGATCCTTCTCAAAGCTTGCGCGAAGCTTTTCTTCATCTCCAAAAAGATCAAGAATTTCTTCGTCTGTACCAAGTCCAAGTGCACGAAGAAGCACTGAGATAGGTACCTTTCTATTTCTATCAACACGTACCCAGAAAATTCCATTTGAGTCTGTCTCGTATTCGAGCCATGCACCTCTGTTAGGAATAACTGTACATGAATATAATGGAAGACCTGTCTTATCGTGATCCATTGCATAATAAATGCCAGGAGAACGAACCAACTGGCTGACGATTACTCTTTCTGCTCCGTTTATAACGAAGGTACCAGTCTGTGTCATAAGAGGAAGATCACCCATGAAGATTTCATGCTGATTGATCTCACCAGTCTCACTATTGCGCAGACGTACGTTCACCTTTAATGGTGCAGCATATGTGGCATCTCTCTGTTTGCACTCTTCAATACTGTATTTGATCTCATCTGTGCAAAGTTCATAATCCACAAATTCAAGGCTCAGCTTACCTGTAAAATCAACTATAGGTGAGATGTCGTCGAAAGCTTCTTTTAAGCCCTCGTCGAGGAACCACTTATAAGAGTCTACCTGTACGCCGATCAGATTTGGCATTTCCAACACTTCTTTTTTGTTGGAAAAACTCATACGTATGCTTCTACCAGATTTAATAGGATGCATTCTGTACTTTTTCATTGACGTGTTTTTCACCCCTTGTATATATTTGTCAATTTCTTGCGAAATAAAAATGCTTAAAAGTGCTTATTTAAAGCCATTTTTAGGCGCACGAAATCTAAAGACTAATAAAATGGCACAAAAGACCATACTAGCCTATAATGACAGTTTATTACTATAACATTTTAAGAAATAAAAATCAAGGATTATTTTTATGATTTATAATTTTTTTATACATCGATTTCTTTCTTTTGAATCCTCTCAAAAATTCTCTGATGAGTTTCAGGCTTTCCAAAATAATATCCCTGACACATATCACATCCGATAGATTTCAGGAACTCATACATCTCTTTAGTCTCAACTCCTTCTGTAAGAGTTTTCATATTAAGAGTCTTCGCAAGGTTTACGATGCTCTCGATAACAGTCTTTGTCTCAGGGTTTGTATCAAATCCTTTAAGAAATACCATATCGATCTTTAATACATCGAACTTATAGTCCTTTAGAACATTCAGTGAAGAGTAACCACTTCCAAAATCGTCAAGCCACTGAGTATATCCTTCTCTTCTTATGACATCCATGGTAGCCTTAAGTCCTTCCATATCGCCGTTAAGAGCACTCTCAGTAATCTCTACATGAAGCATGTCACAGTTTACATTATATCTTTTAGCTGTTTCAAGAAGAACAGCCGGAACATCGTAAAGATCAAAATCAATTCTTGAGAAATTTATTGACACAGGAACTCTCTCAAGAGCAGTTCCTTTACTTTCAGCTATATCTCTGCAAACCTGTCTCATGATCTCTTTATCAAGCTTACCGATCTCATGGTATTCCTCTAATACAGGAATAAACTGATATGGAGGAAGAAGTCCTAAATCAGGATCATCCCACCTTGCCAAAGCTTCCATACCGCACATTATACCAAGTCTGCTGTCCATAATAGGTTGATAATATACCTTAATATGTTCATTTTCTATAGCTTTATCAATATTATTGATAATATACTGTTTTCTCTTCATATCATTTCCAAGTTTTTCATCGAAAACAAAAAATGATACATCAAACCTTCTCTTAGTCTCATTGCAGGCTACTCTTGCATAATCACATGCCCGGGATATATCTTCATCTTCCTTATCGATCACATATGCCCCTGCTTTTAATTCCAGACGGACATTAGGACTTAATTCCCTGAGTGCCTTCGAAAGCTCCTCTGTAATCTTTTTTCCCTCATCAAATTCTGTCATGATAAGAAAATGATCATCTGAAAAACGAGCCACTGATTCCTCATCCATCTTTTCTTTTATAATTGTCGCGAATTTCTTAAGGAGAACGTCCCCTTCCCCAAAACCATATCTATCATTATAAGATTTAAAATTCTCAATATCCAGGTAAAGAACAGCAGCCTCTTTTCCCTCGGCATTTATCTCTTTAATTTTTTTATGGATATGTATAGTAAAATATCTCAGATTATGAAGCCCTGTAAGTTCATCATAATCAGAAATGTATCTAAGATGCTTATTTACTATCTCTAGATTTTCATCTTTTTTCGCCTCAATATAACGCTGGAAATAAATACTGACTGCAACTGTAAGTGTTCCTATCCACATAGTAAGAAGATTAAACCTTGTGGCACGGCTTACTTCAAGATGATGATTGATAAGATAATAGAAACCGCCGAAACTTAAAGCTGAAATTGAAAATGATATGATAGGTCTCCAAACAAGAAGACAAAGAGTAAATGTTGTCATAGTAAGGAATGTAAGGATCTGCTCACCATCCTCATAATCATGATAACCTACATAAATACCAAATAAGATACAGGATAAAGCAAATACCCAGATAAGGACATGTCCTAAAACCCTGTTCACTTTTTTCCCTGAAAAATAAAAACCCGTATAAATAAGGATTATCACACCCATTAAGAATAGCCATCCATATCTTCCATAATGAGTAAAGAGCCAATATGGATCTCTCATCTTTTCCACAGTTGAATGGTATTTAAGGACAATATCCGTTAATTCTTTTAACATCCATCCTTCCAGAACCACAACAATAATAGCCATATAAATACTGGCTCTTAAATTACTTCTTTCAAAGTATTCATTAATATATGGATTTCTTTTTTCGAGGCCTGTCCATTTTTTAATCTTCTCTAACATGAAAATCCCCCCTTATATAATGTTTGATATAACCCTAAAAATTTAACCCTATATCTATTATATTCTCCTATACAAAATGTGTCAAAAAATAAATATGAGCCTCCATTCACTTTTCAATCCATCTGTCTTTATGTTAAAATCTAATAAAATAAATATATGAAAGCGAGGAAATATACATGAATGAAGATTCAATGGACATGCTCTTTGGATGGTATGATACATTTGAACTTATAGATACCATTTTCAGACCACAGGGTGTATTTAAAGATTTAGGACAAAAGGATGAGACTCCATTAAGAAAGGTATTACAAAATGACCTTGTTGACATGATAGCATATCTTATAGATTCAGGAAAAAACTTAGAAGCAGAAGATCTCGATATGTTTGAAAAATGTCTCGACGATGAATATACAACTGAAACTATCGATGCCGCTGTAAAAGAAAAGAAATGGCTTGATGCTGATGGAAAGCTTCTGGTTCCAGAGATTGTAAGACTTATCGTTGGTCTTGATAATGAAATGCATTATAGAGAAAATGCAACAGTTGAGCCACAGGGAGCTAAAGTTGCAGCTATATTTGAAATTCTTGGAAGTTCTCTTGTTGAAGATGGATACGAGAATAATACTGAAGATCCATTTTACAAATATGTAATGAATAATAAAAAATATCTTCTTAATAATCTTTATATCTTTAAAGAAATGCAGCAGTAAATAAAAAAATCCGGCAGTTTCCTGCCGGATCTTTTTTATTTAAGGATAAATTACTTAAGAGTAACCTTAGCGCCTTCAGCCTCAAGCTTTGTCTTGATGTCTTCAGCTTCTTCCTTAGATACAGCTTCCTTAAGTACCTTTGGAGCTGACTCAACAGCTTCCTTAGCTTCCTTAAGTCCAAGACCTGTTAACTCACGAACAACCTTGATAACCTTGATCTTGTTAGCGCCAGCTTCTGTAAGCTCAACGTCGAACTCTGTCTTCTCTTCAGCAGCTGCTGCGCCAGCACCTGCTGCTGCAACTACAACACCTGCTGCTGCAGAAACACCATACTTCTCTTCGATTGCTTTTACAAGTTCATTTAAGTCAAGTACTGATAACTTGTCAATTTCAGCTACTAATTCTTCAACTGTCATTTTAAAATCCTCCATTTTATAAAAATATTATTCTTAATTAATTAAAATTATGCCTCAGCGGCGTTGTCGCCTTTTTCAGCAACCTGCTTGAGTACACGAGCAAGATTTGCGATAGGTGACTGTAAAGAACCAACGAGTCTTGAAAGAAGTTCTTCTCTTGAAGGGATCTGAGCAATAACCTGGATACCCTTTGCATCGTAGTATGTACCTTCAACGATACCACTCTTTAATTCAAGCTTTTCTGCCTTCTTAGCAACTTCAGCCATGATTCTTGCTGGAGCTGTTGCATCGTCTTTAGAAATAACTACAGCTGTAGGTCCTTCAAGATCCTTACCTAACTCTTCAAATGGTGTTCCTTCGATTGCAAACTTAACCATTGTGTTCTTATATACTTTATATACAAGACCGGCTTCTCTTGCTTTTCTACGAAGTTCTGTATCCTGCTCAACTGTAAGTCCACGGTAATCAACGAGAACTACTGAAGCAGCACCATCGATGTAAGTCTTAATCTCTTCAACTATAGGCTTCTTCTGTTCAATCTTTGCCATTGTAGCGCACCTCCTTATAAATTAATGACTGCGCATAGGCTTTACAAAAAAATCCTTGTAAATACTCACCGTATTCACAAGGACGAAAAATTCTTTAATAAAGACTTTCCTCGGTAGGCAACAAAGAATGTTTTACGCTTTTTAAGCACCTACTGTCTACGGCAGTTCACCGTGAAAAAGATTACCATTAAACCACTCTCTTGTCAACTTTTTTTTATAAAGTCTTTTATTTTTGTTTTTTATTTCTAAGCCAAACATTAAGGTCAACATTGTTTTCATCAATGCCTGGCACAAGTCCATATGGAGTATACTGCCATCCTTCCAAATGATATGGAAAATCAGGTGTATAGTATGCTGCAAGCCAGAATTCATACTCACCAATCTCTTCAATATTCATATGCCTTACAAAATAGCTTTCTGTAGCATAGATCATCGGAGTATATCCTGCAGCCTTGATAGTTTCACAGAACCCCTTTACAGCCTGTGTCCTATCTTCAGAAGAGATATCATTTGCTCTTGCATAATCAACCCCTTCGATATATTCAACATCAATAACGATAGGTTCAGTTATCTTATAACCCTTACACATATTAAGGACAAATTTTGCTTCCTGTACTCCTTCGTCATAATTAACTGCCTCTGAGAAGAAGTAAACTCCTGTTTTTATTCCGGCAGCCTGAGCCCCCTCCATATAGTCCTTGAAGTTTTCATCTTCATTTAATGAACCGGCCTCGCCATATCCTCTAAATCCGGCTCTTATTATCGCAACTGAAACACCAGCTTCTTTAACCTTATTCCAGTCGATAGTTCCCTGATATCCAGAAATATCAATAGCGATCTCTCCTTTTGCCTCATCCTCAGATTCCGGATAATAATTGACATAAGCTTCTCCATCCTTTACATAGAAATGATTCTCAAAATCATAATCATCTCTTTTTACCTTATCACTGATCTTATACAGCTCACAGTCTGGATAATCACCGAACATGATATAAGCCTTCTTTAAATAATTATAATAATTGTCGTCAATCATTGTTTTAACGTCATCCGGCGCATCAAAAACAATGATTTCACCCAGAGCATTTTCAGGTATAGGAAGAGCTTTGTCCATTACTTTATTTTTTATTATCTTACCAGCAAAAAATCCCACGACAGTTCCCATAGCAAAAATTATCAGACCTTTCATTATCGTCGTTTCGATTTTTCTTCTTCTACGTTTCTTTTCTCTAATATCGTAATTGTTATAATTCATTTTTCTTTATCAATCATCCTGTTAAACTAATTTAGCATGTATCCTGTTTAGTATAGCCAGTCCAGCATAAATAAGCAAGATTCCTATAAATACTACTATAAGCAATCCTATGACCTGTACATCTCCATAGGCGATAGGGAATATCTTTTCAAGCATATCCGGATGATACATATTAGCTGTAGCTATAGCATTATTATAGAAATGCATAAGTATTGCCGGGAATATACTTCCTGTATAATATACAACACAGCATAAGGCAACTCCCATAAGTGCTGTCGTAAAGAATCTTACCACACTCATATGATAAAGTCCAAATGCTGCAGAAACAATAAGTATCGCATATACCACTCTGAACCTGGACCTGAATCCCGTTAATAAAAATCCTCTGAATAACATTTCCTCAGCTATACAAGGTATCACAGCTGTAAGGAAAAGTGTTTCCCAAAAGCTGTTACCTACAAGCGAAACATAAAGAGCATTTGCCACATTTGTAGCTTCATCAGGGAAGACTGTTGTCATAAATTCAGTAATTATCATACCCACAAGAATTGTCCCTGTCATAAGTACAAGTCCTGCAAGATATGAAACCAGTCCTGTTTTTCTGATACTAAAACTCTTTCTAAAATCTCTCTTGGTATAAATTGCAAATAATACCGGAACAAAAAGTATTATCGCCTGAATGATACAAACACCGCCCCGGCCATATTTAAGCTGGGCCAGACTTCCAACATAAAGCACATGTACCAGAACTACAGCCATTACAAACCAGGCATCTCCCGATGTTGGGATACCGCCCTTCACCATGTTTTTTCTTTTTTCAAAGATCTGAACGCTGTATCTTCCCTCATCAAAAAGAAGTCTCTCGCTGCTATACATTCTGCATAAGAAAAATACGGCAATCACTGTATAAATATAAGTACTTAATATAACAATGGCAAGGATCTTTAAATCATAATTGAACATAAATATGTTCTTTATAACAAGTATCACATTCGCCACCGGAATAAGAGCTGCCTTGGGAGTCAGTTCCATATTAGGAATAAGCCCTACATATCCTGTAAGCATTACAACTATTGTAAGAGGTGTTATATAATTATTTGCTTCCTTAAATGACTTTGCAAATGAAGTAACGCACATTACGATAGCACTCATAAATAGCGAAAAGACAATTATAACCACACAGGTAAGTATCACTGCAGGATTAAAATGTCCCATATTAAGTTTAAGTCTTTCATCTAAGCTTACTGTTACTCTATAGATATAAATACCAATACTTATGATAGACGCGATATTCAGCCCTGCAGATATAAGTCCTATCACAGCTACAGTAAGGAACTTTGATATTATTATCTGTGCATTTGTTACAGGAAGTGTAAGGAGAGTCTCTAAGGTTCCTCTTTCCTTTTCACCCGCAGTCACATCAATGGCTGGATAAACTGTTCCCATAAGAAGGCTTATAACAAGAAGTATCGGAAGGAACATTCCAAGAAACTTACCAATATTTTGCTCTTTAGAAGATGTATCTGCATATTTTATAGCTATAGGCTCAAGTATTATATCTGAATTAAGTCCAACTTCCTCAAGTCTCTCTTTAGTGATATCAAGCATTAATTCCTTTACAGCCATTTCCACTATATTCTTTGCATAATCAGAATTTGTTAATGATGATAAATAAAAGATCCTATAAGTATCCTTTGTATCATTTTTTTCTGTTATCACATATACATCTATTTCTTCTTCAGAAAGAGCCTTTATAGGATCCGGGTAGTCCGCCCTTGAAACAGTATCTATTATCCCTGTTTCCTGATCTCCATCTGTGGCATATTTTTTAAGTATCTTAACCAAAGCTCCATTATCATTTGTATCAATTATCGCCTTATAATGTCTTGAATCCATTTTACTCTGAACAGAGCTCATTACTCCTGCAACCCCAAAAAATATAAGAGGATAAAGAAGAAGAGGAACACCGAGCATCATTAAAACAGCTTTTTTATCACGAAGCACATCCAGTATTTCTTTTTGAAAAAGTGTATGAATAATCCTGTTTTTAATAAAGAATCCCCTCACTCTCTATTATGCTATAAAATGCATCTCTCATATTATTAGTCTCTGTTTCTTTTTTCAATTTATCCGGAGACATATCACATACAATATGCCCATTATTCATCATCATTATCCTGTCACAAAGATACTCTGCCTCTTCCATATAATGTGTAGAATAAATGATAGTCTTATGCTTTTTTTCTTTTTTCATAAATTCTATCATGGAAGAACTAGAAATAATATCGAGTCCCAATGTGGGCTCATCAAATATATATATTTCCGGACTGTGTATAAGACATCTTGCAACGGATGCTCTTTGATTTTGCCCGGTAGATAGTTTTTCTATCCTGTTATCAACAAAAGAAGAAAGATCTAATAAATTTATTATCTCTTCTATCCTTTTCTCCAGATCTTCATCGGAAATCCCGTATAATCTGCCAAATGTATATAGCATTTCTCTTGTAGAGAATCTTCCATATAACTTAGTATTTCCGGATAGATATCCTATATGTTTTTTCTTTTCCTGAATTTTTTTTATGACTTTGCCATCTATAGAAATATCAACCTGTCCTTCTGATGGTTCAAGAAGGCCGGCCAGCATGCGAAGAAGAGTTGTCTTTCCTGCGCCATTAGGTCCCAGTATTCCAACTATTTCCCCCTTGTCAGCTTTAAAACTTATATTGTCAACTGCAGCAAATTCTCTTTTGATTTTTTGCTCATTTTTTATAAATCTTTTAATAAGTCCCTTTGCCTCGATCACAATAAGATGCCTCCACAGATCAATTCAAATAAACATTCCCCAATCGCTGATGGAATAGTCCCATTAAGCTAGTGTGATTATATATCATTTACATGATGAGAGTATGAACTAGATGTAAACAATTAGAAAACATCTGCTGCGGCCTTTCCAAAGTATTCCGCTAAGCATCTCGCGAACTTACGTTCGCTCGATGATGCGGCCTCGCCAAGGCCGCTTATCTTCCGGTAGAATTGCATCCCATCCAGTACAAACCCTGCCCGACCGTGCCGACCAAGTATAAGGATGCTTATCTTCCTGTGGCAGATTATTACAGTAAATATATACAGCTTTTCACATAAATGTGAAGCTGTATATATTTACTATAATAATGCTACGCATATGCATCCTTATACTTGACCGTCACTTAGACAATGCCTTCTACTTGTATGATATGATTTTTTCCGCATATATAGCTTTGGCTCGGCTTCGCACAAAAAAACTGTCAGGCCCTTCTCCATGCCTGACAGTTTAAAAAGTTTCTCACTTTATGTTTTCTAACCCCAACAAATAATCATCTAACTGATAATGTTATAATATCATATTTTTACAAATTTGGAAAGAGTTTTTGTGCAGTTTATACATTTTTGTAACTTTCTTACAACAAAAAAAAATTTTTCACTGGCTACAAGCGCTTTTTTATCTTTTTTTTGGTAATTTTGACTGTTGAAGTTTTTTGGGCAACAAAAAAGAGAACATGTGTTTCCTCAAAATGTTCTCTTTCCAACAGTCGGAAACGTTTCTGCATCTTCACCGTTTCTCAATTTTTATTTTATTTTTTTCAGGAGCGATTCTCTCTTGCTACAAGATTAAGTGCTCCATAAGTTTCTCTTAACTTCGGCTTTTCAATCTTACCGGTAGCATTTCTTGGAACTTCTGCAAAGATTATCTTACGAGGTCTCTTATATCTTGGAAGATCTAAGCAGAATTCATTTATTTCTTCTTCTGTTGCTATCATTCCTTCTTTTAATTCAATGATAGCTGCTGAGATTTCTCCAAGTCTTTCATCCCCAAGACCTATAACAGCTACATCTTTAACCTTTGGATTCTTCATAATGAAGCTTTCAATCTGTACAGGATAGATATTCTCACCACCACTGATGATAACATCCTTCTTTCTATCAACCAGCCAGATAAATCCATCTTCATCCATCTGAGCCATGTCTCCTGTATAGAGCCAGCCATCTTTTACTGTCTCATCTGTAGCCTTTTTATTCTTATAATAGCAGATCATAACACCAGGACCCTTAACGATAAGTTCCCCTACTTCACCTTTTTCTACAGGCTTTCCTTCTTCATCTACTATCTCTACTTCCCAGCCATAGCCTGGAACTCCGATAGCACCAACGTGGTCGGAATTTTCAACGCCTAAATGTACGCATCCTGGTCCTATAGATTCTGAAAGGCCATAGTTTGTATCATACTGCTGATTAGGGAATATCTTAAACCATCTCTGGATAAGACTTGCAGGTACCGGCTGAGCCCCTATATGCATAAGTCTCCACTGATCTAAGGAATATTTATTCTTATCAAGCTTTCCTGATTCAAGCGCCATAAGTACGTCCTGAGCCCAAGGGACAAGAAGCCATACGATGGTACATTTCTCATTACTTACTGTTTCAAGGATATCTTCAGGCTTTGTTCCTTTAAGAAGAACTGCCTTTCCTCCTGAAATAAGAGAACCGAACCAATGCATCTTTGCCCCGGTATGATAAAGAGGTGGAATACAAAGAAATACATCATCTTTTGTCTGTCCATGATGATTCTGTTCCACGCGGGCCGAATGCATAAGCGCTCTATGTTTATGCAAAATCGCTTTAGGGAATCCTGTAGTTCCTGATGAAAAATATATCGCTGCAAAGTCATCATCAATAATAGGAATATCAGGATTCATACTGCTGCAGTTTGCTACAAGGCTGTTATAGTCTTCAGCAAATGTAGGACATCCTTCTCCTACATAAAACAGCAATCTGTTCTTTGAGATCTTTTCAGCTATCTCTTCTACTCTTCCGATAAATTCAGGTCCGAATAAAAGGACATCAACATCTGCAAGATCTACGCAATATTCTATCTCATCAGATGCATATCTGAAATTAAGAGGAACTGCAATAGCTCCTGTTTTAAGTATTCCAAAATAAATAGGAAGCCATTCAAGACAGTTCATAAGAAGGATACCAACTTTATCATCCTTCTTTATCCCACGGCTCATAAGAAGATGTGCAAATCTGTTAGCCTTCTCATTAAAGACACTCCAGGTTATCTCTCTTCTATATGCCGCTGCAGGATTCGGCTCCATAAGTTCATATTCACGCCAGGTTACTCTTCTTACCTCTGTAATAGCAGGATTTACTTCAACAAGAGCAACGTCATTGGCATATATCTTCGCATTACGCTCAAGTAAATCTGTAATAGGCATATTACCTTTTCTCCCCCATTTTAAGTCTATAAATCGTATCCAGCATAGAATCCCTTAAGATTGATATCTACAGTCTTAGGAGGAACCTTTGCACGGATAACATCTTCCCATTGTTCCTTTGTATATTTCATATGACGGGCTGCCATACCAAGAACTATAGTATTAAAGATTCTTGTATTTCCAAGCTCTTTAGCCTTAGCCATGGCATCAATATCATATACCTTGTATTCTTTCTTTAATTCTTCGATGATATTTTCCGGATACGAGGCAGCTCCTGTAACAACCGTAATAGGATCGATCCTTTGGTCATTCACTATCAGAGCGCCATCCTTTTTAAGGAAATGGGCATAACGAAGTGCCTCAAGTCTTTCAAATGCGATAAGAACATCTGCACATCCTTCTTCTACTATAGGTTCAGCAACAACTTCACCTTCTGTAGCATATCTTACATAAGTAACAACAGAACCGCCACGCTGAGCCATTCCATGTACTTCTGAAAGTTTTACATCATAGCCCGCTGCCTCAGCAAGACCACCTAAAATACGGCTTGTAAGAAGAGTTCCCTGTCCGCCTACGCCGACTATCATAATATTTACAACTGCCATATTATTTCTCCTCTCTCTTCTTAAGTGAAATGGCATCAAATGGGCACATCTGCATACAGAGTCCGCATCCGTTACACATTGTATCATCAATAACAGCGCATCCAGTCACTTCATCCTTCTTAATAGCAGGACATCCCGGAACGAGACATGCACCGCACTTCTTACATTTCTCCGGGTCAACGTAACATTTTCCAGCAGGAACATAAGATTTAAGAAGAGCACATGGTGACTGAGCAATGATAACTGAAAGACAGTCTTTAGCAACTTCTTCCTTAATTGTCTTTTCAAGCTGCTTTAAATCAAATGCATCTACCACGAATACATCTTCAATACCCATTGACTTGCAAAGCTTCTCAAGATCGATGGCGTAAGTTGTCTCTCCATTTAACATCTTACCTGTAGCAGGATGATTCTGATGTCCTGTCATACCTGTTGTTGAATTATCAAGGATAATGACTGTTCCTGTAGCCTGATTGTAGACCATATTCATAAGGGAATTAACACCTGTATGAAGGAAAGTCGAATCACCGATAACAGCTACCCAGTTCTTTATCCAATCCTTACCCTTTGCCTTCTCCATACCGTGAAGCATTGAGATACTTCCTCCCATGCAAAGAGTTGTATCAACAACATTAAGTGGGGCAACAGCACCAAGTGTATAACATCCGATATCACCTGAAGCATGAAGATGAAGCTTCTTTAATACTGAAAATGTAGCTCTGTGAGGGCATCCCGGACAAAGTATTGGTGGACGGTTAGGAACTTCTGCTGGAGTCTTAAGTTCTACTTCCTGCTTAAGGATAGCCTTTCTTAACATATTGGCACTATATTCACCCTGGATAGTAAAAATATCTTTACCAATGCAGTCAATTCCCCAGGACTTAACTTTAGTCTCGATAAACGGCTCTAACTCTTCTACAATATAGAGGGTATCTACCTTAGAAGCAAACTCTTCAATAAGCTTCTTTGGAAGTGGATATACAAGTCCTAATTTAAGAACTGATGCATGAGGAAGAACTTCCTTTACATACTGATAAGGAATACCACTTGTGATAACACCGATCTTTGTATCATCATAAGTAACCTTATTAAGATCTATATTACAAGCATCCTCTGCAAGTCTGTTTTCACGATCTTCCACATGAAGATGACGGATTTTGGCATTTCCAGGCATCATGATATTCTTCTGTGGATTACGCTCGTAAATCTTATCTTCAAGTTCAATTCTATCTTCACAATTTACAACGCCCTGAGAATGAGCAAGTCTTGTAGTTGTTCTTAAAATAACAGGAGTATCATATTCTTCTGAAATTTCAAAAGCTCTCTTTGTAAAATATCTGGCCTCTTCACTATCTGAAGGCTCGATAACAGGAACGTGAGCTGAATTACCTATAAGTCTTGTGTCCTGTTCGTTCTGTGAGCTGTAAAGTCCCGGATCATCAGCAACGATATATACAAGACCACCATTTGCTCCTATATAAGATGCAGTATAAAGTGGATCGGAGGCAACATTAAGTCCTACGCATTTCATAGCACACATTGCTCTTGATCCTGCGATTGATGCACCCATTGCTACTTCTGCAGCAACCTTTTCATTTGGTGCCCACTCTGCATAAACGCCTTCGTATTTTACAAGATTCTCACTAACCTCTGTACTAGGTGTTCCCGGATAAGCAGATGAAACTTTTACTCCAGCCTCCCAGGCACCTCTTGCAATGGCCTCATTACCAAGCATGATTTTCTTTTCCACTTGAAGTACACTCCTTATTTTCCATAATATATACGCATACGCTTCATTCGTTCTTCGCGTTAATGCGTTAAAGTCGGTATGAAGATAATTATATCATAGAAAAAATCTATAATCCACAATAAAAAAAGAGGAGCTTACCTAAAACTCCTCTTTAATAAAATGTATCCAACAATACTTTATTTTAAAAAACATTAAACTTTATGATCAGTCCTTAAAGAAATATCCAACGCCCCATTTAGTATGGATATACTCCGGATCTGCTGGCTGACTCTCAATTTTTTCACGAAGTCTTCTAACATGAACATCAACTGTTCTTGCATCTCCTGGGTATGTTGAACCCCATACAGTCTTAAGAAGCTCATCTCTTGAATAAACTTTATTAGGATTAGATGCAAGAAGTAATACAAGATCAAATTCCTTAGCTGTAAGATTTACTTCTTTATCATTGATAAATACACGCCTATTATCAATTTCTACTCTAAGACCCTTCTTCTCTATTACATCAGCTCTTTCTTTGCTCTTTGCCATATCTCCCTTCTGATTACGACGGAGAATCGCCTTAATCCTTGCTTTAACTTCAAGAATATTAAATGGCTTTGTAATATAATCATCAGCTCCATATTCAAGTCCTAATATCTTATCCATATCCTCACCTTTAGCAGTAAGCATAATGATAGGTACATCAGAAAACTCACGGGTCATCTGGCAGACTTCAAAGCCGGTATATTTAGGGAGCATAACATCAAGAAGAATGATGTCATAATTTCCCACCTTTATCTTTTCGATAGCTTCCTCACCATCGAAAGCTGTATCAACGTGCATATCATCCTGCTCAAGACTGAACTTGAGACCTTTAACAATTAATTTTTCATCATCAACAACAAGAACATTTTTCATGCTTTACCTTCAATCCTATATCGTAATCCTGTCTTTAATCTTATCAAAGACACCTGTTTTTATACCACTAACATTCATAAGATCTTCAATCTTACTGAAATCGCCATGTTCTTCCCTGTAACTGATTATGTCATCAGCTTTTGACTCGCCGATGCCGGGTAATGTCATAAGTTCGTCTCTAGTGGCCTTATTAATATTGATAAGTCTTTCTTTATCGTCGCTAGAGTAATCGTCTTTCTTACCCTCTACCTTTTGACTGATCATTTTTTCATCCTGAACCTCATCCTGAAATGGAATATAAATCTTATCTCCATCAGATAAAGGTTCTGCCAAATTCACATAGCCTCTGGCTGCCTCTTCTTTATAACCGCCTGCAAGATTTAAAACATCAACAACTCTCGAGCCACAAGAAAGCGTATATACACCTTCCGATACAACGGCTCCACAAATATAAACTACAACTGTTTCTTTTGAATCTCCTATTTCAGAATCTTCTGTCATTTCAGGATTTTCAAAATCTTCGTCCTCGGAACTAATAGTTGTCTCTGTTTTTTCCTCTGAATCTTCTTTGCCTGTAGAAATGCTTACTTCATTACATCCACAAAGGATTAAAAAAATCATGATCAAAAGAACAACAAATATATAATTTTTTTTCATCAACCATCCTTCTTTTAGTTTCCAAAAGGATGTATTACCGGAAGAACTAAAATTATTTTAACTAATTTTAAGGTTATATTCAACAAGGAAAAAGGAGAAGCCTCTACAAAATCCGCTTCTCCTTTCATTTATTCATTGTACAATTTTAATATTCGTGTGCAAAATGGATATGCTGATCGTCAAAAAGAGGCTCTTTAAGAATAGCTGTACCAATACCTTTTTCTGTGAAACACTCAAGTAAAAGACAATGCTCAAGACGTCCATCAAGAATATGTACTCTTGAAACTCCCTTTTCCATAGCTTCAATACAGTTGTTAAGCTTAGGAAGCATTCCACCGCCTATAACACCACTGCTGATCAGATTTCTAGCTTCCTGAATATCCATTTCTGAGATAAGAGTCTTCTTATCAGAAGGATCTGTAAATACGCCTTCTGTATCTGTAAGGAAAGCAAGCTTTTCAGCTTTCTCAGCTACTGCAACTGCACATGCACAATCATCAGCATTGATATTATATCCATGATGATCATCAAGTCCTACTCCTATAGGAGCAATAACCGGGATAAAATCACTGGCAAGTAATGTATCAAGGAGAGTACAGTCTGTCTCAACTACTTCTCCCACATATCCAATGTCCTTTCCATCTGATAACTTTTTTCGGCATTTAAGCATATCTGCATCTTTACCGCTTATACCAATAGCCTTAAGTCCAACCTGTGACATAAGTCCTACAAGACTCTTATTAACCTTTGATAATACCATTTCTGCTACATCAAGAGTCTGCTCGTCTGTAACACGAAGTCCATTTACAAATTCTGACTCAAGTCCCATCTTACCTAAGTATTTGCTGATCTCCTTACCACCACCATGAACAATAATAGGCTGCATTCCTATGAGCTTAAGGAGAGCAACATCCTGAATCACATTAAATTTAAGTCTTTCATCAAGCATAGCACTTCCGCCATACTTAACTACGATCTTTGCACCATTGAATCTTTTAATATAAGGAAGAGCCTCAATAAGAGTATGTGCTTTTTCAATAACTACTTCCATCTGATCATTCTTTGTCATTAATTCAACCTTCTTCATATTGTTATCATTGCCTTTATTTATGAACGATAATCTGCATTAATCTTAACATAGTCATATGTCAGGTCACAACCCCAGGCTGTGGCTTCTGCAGATCCACTCTTAATATCACACTCTGCTGTTATCTCATCAGGTGTAAGGATCTTTAAGGCTTCCTCCTCTGAAAAATCTGTATTCATACCATCTTTAACTACCTGGATTACACCTTCACTACTTGAAAATGAAATATCTGTTTTCTCAGGATCAAATTCTGCGCCAGAGTAACCCATAGCACACATTATTCTTCCGCAATTGGCATCTCTTCCAAATATAGCCGCCTTTGAAAGACTTGATGTAATGATGGATTTTGCAAGTATTCTTGCAGTCTCATAATCAGGAGCACCTGTAACGTGAGCTGTAAAAAGCCTTGTAGCTCCTTCACCATCTTTAGCTATATTCTTTGCGAGATATTCACATGCTGTATATAATGCAGCCTTGAATTCTTCAAGATCTTCACTCTCTCCTTCGATCTTCTTATTTTTAAGAAGACCGTTAGCGAGAATGATACATGTATCATTTGTTGATGTATCTCCATCAACTGATACCATGTTAAATGTTTTTGACACTACCTCTCTAAGTGTCTTCTGCAGGAGGTCTCTATCTATAGCAACATCTGTTGTTATAAATGAAAGCATTGTGCCCATATTAGGATGGATCATTCCTGAACCCTTACATATAGCACCAATGGTTGCTTTCTTACCATCAATTTCAAACTCAACTGCTATCTCTTTCTTATGTGTATCTGTTGTAAGTATTGCAGTTGCACAATCATCTGCTGCCTGTCTATCATATGAAAGCGCAGGGATCAGCATATCGATTCCTTTTTTTATTTTATCCATAGGAAGTCTGAATCCTATAACTCCAGTTGAGGCTACAAGAACATTTTCTTTCTTAAGTCCAAGAGACTCAGCTGTATAAGCTGCAGTATCTTCGGCATCCTTAAAACCAGGAGCACCAGTTGAGGCATTTGCAATAGCAACATTTACAACAACTGCCTGAGCACTTCCTTCTTCAAATACTACTTTAGAATCCCATTTAACAGGAGCGGCCTTAACAAGATTTCTGGTAAATGTACCAGCGATAGTTGCAGGTACTGTACTATAGATCATCGCCATATCCTTATTGGTCTTTCCTTCTTTAATGCCAGCTCTAAGTCCGGCTGCCATAAAACCTTCTGGTGCGTTAATTCCACCATCGATAATCTTTACTGCCATAGTTATTCTCCTTTCGGCATTCAGATTTAATACTGTTTTGGATTATATCCCCATTTCTTAATATATGCAAGTACATTTTTGTATTTTATTCATTCGGGATGCATATTATACACATTTTATACAGTTTTTAGTGGAAAATGAATTAAATTTATGCATAATTTATCTTGATTTAAAAGTTTCTTTATTATATAGTAGTTAAAGTTACATGGCTAGACGCTATTTTTTTCTGGCATCTGCCAAATAATAAAAAAAATTTATGGAGGCATATTTTATGGCTAAAGAAAAAGTTGTTCTTGCATATTCAGGCGGACTTGATACAACAGCTATCATTCCTTGGCTTAAGGAAACATATAATTATGATGTTGTATGTGCTTGTATTGATGTAGGACAGGGTGCTGAGCTTGACGGACTTGAAGAACGCGCTAAGTATTCAGGTGCTGAGAAGCTTTATATCATCGATGTTATTGATGAGTTCTGTGATGAATATATCATGCCAACAGTTATGGCTGATGCTGTTTATGAGAATAAATATCTTCTCGGTACATCATTTGCCAGACCTGTAATCTCAAAGAAGCTTGTTGAAGTTGCCAGAAAAGAAGGCGCTGTTGCCATCTGCCACGGTGCAACTGGTAAGGGAAATGATCAGCTTCGTTTTGAGCTTTCAATTAAAGCACTTGCTCCAGACATCAAGATCATCGCTCCATGGCGTGATCCAAAGTGGACACTCGAGTCTCGTCAGGATGAAATTGATTACTGCCATTCAAAGGGCATCAATCTTCCATTCGATGCAAAGCATTCTTACAGTCGTGACCGTAACATCTGGCACATCAGCCACGAAGGTCTTGAGCTTGAGAATCCTGCAAATGAGCCTAATTTCAAGGATCTTCTTGTTCTTTCAGTCACACCAGAAGATGCTCCAGATGAAGCTACAGAGATTGAACTTCAGTTTGAAAAAGGCATGCCTGTTGCACTTAACGGTAAGTCAATGAAGACTTCAGATATAATCCGTGAATTAAATGAGATCGGTGGCAAGAACGGTATTGGTATCATTGATATCGTTGAAAACCGTGTTGTTGGCATGAAGTCACGTGGCGTATACGAAACACCAGGTGGAACTATCCTTTTAGAAGCTCACAAGCAGTTAGAAGAGCTTGTACTTGATCGCGAAACTCTTGATTTCAACCGTTACGTTGGAGTAAGATTCTCAAATCTCGTATACGAAGGAAAATGGTTCACACCTCTCCGTGAGGCACTCCAGGCATTTGTTATGTCAGTAAATGAAAGAGTCACAGGTACAGTTAAGTTAAAGCTTTACAAGGGTAATATCCAGAAAGCTGGTACAACATCACCATACTCTCTTTATTCAGAATCACTTGCAAGCTTTACAACAGGTGATCTTTATGATCATAAGGATGCATCCGGATTCATCACATTATTCGGTCTTCCAATGAAGGTTCGTGCAATGATGGATCAGAAGAGATTGGATAATGAGAAGACTAAATAAATAGCGAACGGACGCCAAAATAAAATAGACTTAAAAAGCAATTCCTCCATCGGTAAAATAAGCCCTTTGGAGGAATTCTTTTAGAATGATATTCTCTTATTATAAGCTGTCAGATGTCTTCCCGAATGACTTTTATTATATTCAAACAAAACCCACTGTTCGCATTCTTCAGCATAATGAGGATAAGCATTGGCTATATAGCACTCTATTCTCCCCCCGTTGTCCAACTCAAGAAATAAATCATTAGACTTACTAATTGTTATATTAGTAACTATGCCGCCAATGATCTGATCCTTATACTTATCTGTATTGAACCATTCGTCATTATTTTTACTTTCAGATTCATCCCAGGAATTATAATCTATTGTTGTTATTAACAGATCATCATTAATAAAAATTCTGGTCAGTCCCATCCCATGTAAAATAAGATTGTCACTAAATCCTATATCAAGCATTTCACATATATTATTTATGCTTTCAAGTCTCTTCCCTACCCAAAGATTAATAAAATTAGTAATTTCTTTATCCATTATTTCTATTCCTTTAACATTTTTTTATCTGGTTAAAAAAAGCAAAACGGATAAGGAATCTTTAGCACTATCTGTTCCCTATCCGTTATTTAAAGTTTTTTTGTGATTTCTTCTTTAGTCCTAGAAGAAAACATGATTATTAATAATTGTATAAGTACCTTCAATTGAACTAACATCGATATACCATGTTGGTCTGAAGTTCTTTAATGAACCGATATTATTTGTACCGGCGAGGGCTGCATCTGCTGCAGCAAGTGATGTTGATGAACCTCCTGTTGTAAGAGCATTCCTAAATGCACTAGTATCTGTTGCTGAGAACTGGTATGGTGCATAGATAACATCTGAAAGTGTATTACCATAGTAGCCTGAACGAAGTCTGTTAAGTACTACGTTTGCTACCGCGAGCTGTCCTTCGTATGGTTCTCCACCTGACTCTGCATATACAATAGCTGCAAGGAGATATCTGTCGCTTACATCTACACTTACTGCTTCCTCAGTTGTTGTGCCCTGACTTACTTCATTCGATGATGAAGAAGAGCTGCTATCGGATGATGAGTCACTGTCTGATGATGAACTATTATCTGAATATGATTCACTGCTTGAAGTATTTTCAGAAGAACTCTCAGCCTCGGAAGCTTCAGCTTCCTTTGCTTTCTCTCTTAAGTTATCTTCTTTAATCTTATCAAGCTCTTCTAATCTTGAAACTGGAATAGCTTCAGCAAATCCTTCTTTAACAGATACGAAATCTGATGAAATATATCCATAAGTAGAATCTGCGAGTCTTATATTAACCCACTGATCATTTGTAAGATCTGCATTTATCGGAAATGATTCATTTAAAGTTGCATAATAAATCACGTCTGAATCAGTAGACCCTTCTTCTCTTACACGAACTTCTGTTTCAGAGACAGTTGCAATCTTTACTTTATAATCATTAGCAATCTTTACTGCTTCTTTATCTTTTAAGATATATTCTGTCTTAACATATCCTGTAACTGAACCTGACTGAATCTTTGTCCACTCGCCTTCTTCACCAAGGATTGTTCCATATGCACCTTCGAAGAGTCTTCCAACGATTTCTGAATCCCCATCTGCATTCTCTCTGATGTTAAGAGAAGAAACCTTAGTAATGAATTTGCCATTAAAATCAAATTCTGTACCAGCAAGAAGTGTTTCTGACTTAGAAGAAAGCTTAACTGATGCTTCAGCATCAATTCTATTCTTAATGATCATAAGAGAATTCTCATCGATCATATCTGCCTCAGAAAGGTTGATCTCAAAAATCGGTTCTGATGCTTCTACTGTAGCCTGCTTATCGCCGGTATTATTGCCAAGAACAATTATAGGAGTACCTATAACAGTAGCAAATATTAATGCAATTATAGTATTACGAACAAAGAATCTTCCTGATAAAACATTCTTTCTAAGGAAGAGGCTTGCTCTATTCATTCTGTATTTGTTACTACTATTTAACTTCATAATCTCAAAAATGTTTCTAATTCATTTAACAATGTTACAAATTTGTTACAGATAGATATTAACACTGTTACATTATTCTGTCAAGTTTCTACCTGTAAAATACTCTACAACCGCGTCGGTTAGAGCATCTGATACTTTGTTAACATATTCTTCATTTCCTAATGAAGTATCGTCATCAACATTTGAAAGATAACCAACATTAATTGATACAGCAGGCATAGTTGTACAATAATTAAGGCTTGTAAGTTCATCAGTCTTAAATAATCCCAAATTCTTTGCTCCTGTTTTTTTTGTAGCTTTATCAAGCATAAGATTACAAAGATCATAACTCTTTGTATAATAATCCTTTGTATTTGGATTTGAATCAGTTGTTATAAAACCTGCCATTCCCTTGGTATTCGCATTTTTTGTTGAACCAGCACTTATTCTTATATAAATCTCAGCTTCATTTGACACTGCATCAAGAGCTCTCTTTGAATTACTTATATTTACGCTATCTGATTCACGGGAGAGTATAACAGTATATCCCATGGTCTCTAATTCTTTTCTTGTTTTATCTGCAATTGCAAATGTAATATCATATTCAAAATTTCCTGTTGTTACGCCTATAGCTGAGGGTGCCATAGCTGCTTTTGCAAGTGATGAATCAATATTTTTAGATTCAGTCCCCTGCTCTGATGAATCTTCTTCATCAGAATTCTCTTCATTTTTGCTGGTATCAGCTATATCACTGATCTTTATATCCGGTCTTATTGGTTCTAAGGTATCATCTTTTTCTATCTGCTTTGCAGGATCTATATAAACTATATGGGTCACAGTCTTTGCATCCGTCTCTGTAGCCCATTTTATAGTGGTCTCTTCTACATCTTTACCATTTACATAACATAAAATGTCATTAAGCCTTACTCTGACCCATCCATTTTTTCCACCTGTTCTTTTAAGATCAACCCCTTTATTTAAGGTCATATATATCTCTCCATTTTCATCAGGAGTTCTATAGATATTAACCTCATCTCTAATGGTCTTTACATATCCCTCAAGTTCTATAAAACCTGATGTTGGATCTTCCTTTTTTTCTCCATCTGTTTCTGATGCACTTTCACTACCTATTAAACGGCATCCGGTAAATGCAAGGCACATTACAATACTTAATAAAATAATCAGTTTCTTCTTCACTTTTTTTCCTCTTAAACTAGAAAAGATTTTTAAAATACGAATTTAACGTTCCAAAAAGACTGTTGTCTTCATATATGTCTGCCATATCATGTCTCATTTTCTCCGGATTATCAGTTATTATACTGTCTACATTTAAAAGCATAAGTCTTTCAAGAAGACGTTTTGAATTAACAGTCCATACATATACTTCCTTACCAACTTTATGAGCATTTTTAACTGATGAACTTGATAAATAGGTATATTTAATACTGAATCCATCTGCATATTTAAGATTATAATAGTCTCCTAAAGCAACAGACATTACATATATAGTCTTTATATCCGGATCAAGTTCCTTAACTTCCTTAAGGGAGTTGTAATTAAGGGATGTTACCACACAGCTTTTTTTTATGTTCTTCTCATTTACAATACGCACTACTTCCTCTATCAGCATTGAATCCGTTGAAGCCGGTTTTAATTCAATATTTAACTTTGCTCTTCCCTTAATAAGATCGATCGCCTCTTCTAAAGTGGGTACTTTTTCATTTTTATAATTTTCATCATACCAGGCCCCTGCACTAAGCTCTAAGATTTCATCATAAGTCATGTCCCCAACCTTTTTATCAAGACCTATGGTCCTTTTAAATGTTTCATCATGCTGAACTATTATCACATGATCCTTTGTTTCCCTTACATCAAGCTCAACTACATCTGCCCCTTGATTTATAGCCAGTTCAAATGCTCCAAGAGTATTCTCCGGCGCATCAAGAGATGCACCTCTATGAGCAGTGATAGTCACGGTATTAAGATAGTCCGCGTTTATGTTGAAAGCACCAAGTCTGTTCAATCTATAAAATGCAATATCCAGAACAAAACATATAGCCAGTAATGTAACAACACCAGCTTTTTCTCTCATCATACTTTTCTTCGGATTATAATCCTTATAATCTGCAATATTGGGCAGTACAGATCTTTGCGGCTGCATTTCCGAAAATCTATAAGTGATAAAACACATATTTAACGGAATTCCAAGAAGCACCAAAAGTATAACAAGAACCAAAAGCATACTCTGAGAAATTGATGTAATGAAAAATGATGCAACATTTATCTTGATCAATTTAATAAGTTTTGGGATAAACTTTGATATGATAACAGATCCGATAAAAATAGATACACCACTTACCGCCAATGTCCATAATTCTATTGATAATATATTCTTAAATCTCTTTCCTTTAAGGATCTTTCTTGACCTTCTTACAGCCTGAAAAAATGATCCACGTGTCACCATATAATAATGTAGTGCATAAGTATAATCAAAACATACAAGAGAAAGAATCAGATATATCACTATAAATATCCTTACACCTATAACATGATTATTCAGATAACTTAATATGTAACCTGGAAGAGATAACTGTAACAGATTAAAAGTATAAAAGATTATAGACATTGCAGGTGCAAAGAATAATGCCATTATCCCTGCTATAAAGTTTAGTGGTCTGAGACTTTTTACAGCACCTTTTAATCCATACATAAATATTCTGAAAGGACCTACTCTTTTTAAAGTAGATGCCGCTATATAATTATGTATCAAACCGGATATATTTATGGAAATAAGAAATGCTGCAATAATAAGATATACAAGAATAAAAAGGTAAGTTCCCGGATATTTAAAGAACTTACCTACATTGCTTCTATTTAGATAATTAACCCCTGCAAGTTTTATCGCAGAGTTGCAGAAAACATAATATAAGGGAACAAGAACCGCAGCAGCAAGTATATGTACAAGCATTTCAAATATAATCACTGAAGGCAGATTAAATCTAAAAAGTTTTATACTGTCTTTTACTGTTTTCATAGCTCCATGTTCCCTTCAAATTCAAATTAATTAAAAGTACTATTTATATGAGTACCATAGCATCTCCGAATGAGAAGAATCTATATCTTTCATCAACAGCAGTCTTATATGCATCAAGTACCTTTTCTCTATCATAAAAAGCTGATACTAACATTATAAGTGTTGATTCAGGAAGATGGAAGTTAGTAATTAAAGAATCCACCACCTTAAACTTATATCCTGGATAGATAAAGATATCTGTCCATCCACTAGCACCTTTAAGTGTACCATCCTCTGCCGCTGCAGACTCAAGAGTTCTCGTACTTGTTGTTCCAACAGATATGATCCTCTTTCCAGCAGCACGGGTCTTATTGATAAGTTCTGCTGTTTCATCAGGTATAACATAGTATTCTGAATGCATATGATGCTCTTCTATTTTTTCAACCTTAACAGGTCTGAAGGTTCCAAGTCCTACATGAAGAGTTACCCTCGCAATATTAATGCCTTTATCCTTAATCTTTTGCAAAAGTTCCTCTGTAAAATGAAGCCCGGCTGTTGGAGCAGCTGCAGATCCTTCATGTTTTGCATAAACAGTCTGATAACGATTCTTATCCTGAAGTTTATGAGTTATATATGGTGGAAGAGGCATCTCGCCTAATCTATCAAGTACCTCTTCCCATATTCCTTCATATGAAAATTTTATAAGTCTGTTTCCTTCATCAACGATGTCAACTACTTCTCCCTTAAGGAGTCCATCACCAAAAGAAATAACAGTTCCAATTTTTGCCTTCTTGCCTGGTCTTACAAGAGTTTCCCAGACATTATCTCCTTTGTTACGAAGAAGAAGGACTTCGATAGATGCTCCGGTCTCGTCCTTAACTCCCATAAGTCGGGCAGGGATAACCTTAGTGTCATTTATAACAAGACAGTCTCCCGGATCAAGATAATCGATTATATCACTGAAATGTTTATGTTCTATCTCTCCTGTGTCCCTATGTATTACCATAAGTCTTGAATCACTTCTCTTAAGAAGTGGGTCCTGAGCAATAAGCTCCTCAGGCAGATCGTAATTAAAATCAGTTAATTCCATTTTATTATTCCTTCTAAATTATAAGTTATGATCTTAAAGAAACCCCAATTTCCTTAAGTTTCTCAAGAGACTTTTCTATTATAGCATTTACTTCTGTATCTGCAAGAGTTCTGTCCTTTGCTCTGAAAAGAAGTGAAAATGCTACTGACTTTTTACCTTCGCCTACCTGATCTCCTTCGTAAACATCAAAAAGTTCAATATGCTCAAGCAACTGGCCGCCAGCCTTCTTAAGCACCTTCTCAATATCACCAACAAATACGCTCTTATCACATACAAGTGAAAGGTCTCTTGTAGATCCAGGGAATTTAGCAATACCTGTGTATTTAATATCTTCCTTTGTAAGGCTTGTAACTACATCCATGTTAAGAACAGCTACATATACCTCACCCTTCATTGAATAATTTTCAACTACTTCCGGGTGTAACTGGCCGATGTAACCAACTGCCATATCACCTCTCATGATCTCAGCCTGTCTTCCTGGATGAAGGAATGGATATGCAGTTGTATGCTCATATTCTACTTCATCAGCGAAATGAAGCTTTTCGAAAAGTTCTTCAACAACTCCCTTAAGTGTGAAGAAATCTCCTTCACCATACATACCAAGTGTGAGCTTCATCTTTTCATCAGGAAGCTCTGTAAGTGGAAGACTATGTGGCACATATACATTTCCCATTTCATAAAGACGTACATCTTTATTACGTCTGTTAAAGTTAGTTGAAAGAGATGTAAGCATTCCATTAAGTGAGATAGTTCTCATGATTGAGAAGTCTTCACCAAGAGGATTACTTATCTTAACTGCCTCACGGAACTTGCTGTCAGCAGGAAGTAATAATTTATCAAATACCTTTGGACTTTCAAACGAATAGCACATTCCGCCTGAAAAACCATTAGCTTCTACAACATTTCTTGCGATAGCTTCAATTTCCTGATTGTAAGGAAGTCCACCAATTCCTGCATTAAGAGTAGTAAGAGTTGATGGGATCTTATCATATCCATAGATTCTTGCAACTTCTTCTGCAAGATCATTCATGCAATGAAGATCCTGTCTATATGTAGGAATTGTAAGAGTTCTGTCACTCTCATTATATTTAAGTCCAAATCCCTTAAAGATATAAAGCATTTCTTCTTCAGGAACATTAAGTCCAAGAAGTGCATTCATTCTTTCTGGTTCAAATGGAAGTGTCCATGGCTCAACCTTTTCTGGATAAACATCAACTGCTCCCTTAAGAACTTCTCCACATCCAAGTTCTTCAATAAGCTGACATGCTCTGTCAATCGCTTCCTTGGCAAGATTTGGATCAAGTCCCTTTTCAAACTTACCGGCAGCATCTGTACGAAGCCCAAGTCTTCTCTCTGAAAGACGGATATTTGTTCCATCGAAGCAGGCAGCCTCAAATAAAAGATCCTTAATATCATCTGTAACCATTGAATTAGCACCGCCCATCATACCAGCGATACCAACTTCCTTTTCTCCATCACAGATCATAAGAACGTTGCTGTCAAGCTCTCTTTCAACACCATCAAGTGTTGTAAACTTATCTCCATCTGCGGCACGCTTAACTACTATCTTATTTCCAGCAATTGTAGAAAGGTCATAAGCATGCATTGGCTGACCATATTCTTCCATTACATAATTTGTGATATCAACGATATTATTGATAGATCTGATACCCTGGGCACGAAGTCTTCTCTTCATCCATTCAGGTGAAGGTCCGATCTTAACATTCTTAACAACCCTTGCCACATATCTCTTGCAGAGCTCTGTATCCTGCACATCAACTGAGATATAGTCCTCAGTCTTTTCATCTGACTCTTCTTTTACTTCTACTACTGGTGGATAGAAAGGCTTATCAAATGTAACAGCTGCCTCTCTAGCCATTCCAAGGATTGAGAAACAGTCTACTCTGTTAGATGTGATCTCATATTCTACATTTGTATCATCAAGTCCGAGAGCTGCAACCGCATCGTCTCCAGGCTTTACATCAGCATCAGCTGGGAATACATAGATTCCGTTTTCCGGAGCTTCTGGGTAAAGCTCACGAGAAGAGCCAAGTTCTTCAATGGCGCACATCATACCGTATGACTCAACTCCACGAAGTTTTCCCTTTTTAATCCTTATTCCGTCAGCAGGAAGTTCTCCTCCGTCGTGTCCTCCTGCAACTCTTCCGCCATCAAGTACTGTTGGAACTAACTGGCCTACTTCTACATTTGGAGCACCTGTTACTATCTGAATAGGCTCATTTTCTCCGACATCCACCTGACAGATTACCAATTTATCCGCATCAGGATGTCTATCTATCTTAAGAACCTTTCCTACTACTATTTTTTCAAGATTCTTATTAAATGTTTTATAGTTTTCAACATGTGAACCTGAAAGTGTGATCTTATCAACAAATTCCTGTGGAGTAACATCCAGATCAGGAACATATGCTTTAATCCATGATATTGGTGTATTCATATCTATCTCCTTAATAAATCTTATCTTTTAATTATTTCTTCCTAAATTAGAACTGCTTAAGGAATCTTACATCGTTCTCATAGAGAAGACGCATATCATCAATTTCATATTTAAGAAGTGCTACTCTTTCAAGTCCGATACCAAAGGCAAAACCTGAATAAACATTTGGATCGATACCACACATTTCAAGCACGTGAGGATGAACCATACCACATCCAAGAATCTCAATCCAGCCTGAACCCTTACATACGTTACATCCCTTACCACCACACTTAAAGCATGTTACATCAACTTCTGCTGATGGCTCAGTAAATGGGAAATGATGTGGACGAAGCTTTGTCTTTGTTCCTGGTCCAAAGAATTCTCTTGCAAACTGATCAAGAGTTCCCTTAAGATCTGCCATTGTTACGCCCTTACCTACAACAAGACCTTCTACCTGATGGAATGAAGGTGAGTGTGTAGCATCAACTTCATCGGCTCTGAACACTCTGCCTGGTGAAATGATCTTAATTGGAAGCTCTCCGCCTTCCATGATTCTCGCCTGAACTGAAGATGTCTGGGTTCTAAGGAGAATGTCTTTTGTAATATAAAATGTATCCTGTTCGTCCTTAGCAGGATGATTTGCAGGAATATTAAGAAGTTCGAAATTATATCTGTCGAATTCTACTTCAGGTCCTTCAACTACCTGATAACCCATTCCAATGAATACTTTCTCTAAATCCTCAAGAGCTATCTGGTTAGGATGGCGATGACCTCTCATCATCTTCTTTCCAGGAAGAGTTACGTCGATGGCCTCTCTCTTCATCTTCTCTGCAAGTACTGCATGTTTGATCTCAGCCTTTTTAGACTCGATAAGATCTTCTAAGACCTTTCTTACTTCATTAACCTGCTGACCGATCTTAGGTCTTTCTTCTGGCGAAAGATCCTTCATGCTCTTAAGGATCTGAGTTAACTCACCCTTTTTCCCTAAGACATTTACTCTTATTTCATCAAGAGTTTCAGCTGTAAATGTTGCTTTGATCTTTTCTTCTGCTTCCTGTCTGATTTCCTGAAGCGTCTTACTCATATATCTTTCCTCCTTAGAATGGGGTATATAATAGAAAAATCCCTCCGTTACCTAAGTAACGAAGGGACGAATAAACATTTTCCGTGGTACCACCCTGATTCCGCAAATCTTGCGGCTCTTAATTTAAGCTTAACGCGCTTTCCATACGTTCTTGCCTAATAGTAATATCGTTCAACAAGAAGACTCCGGTGTGAAGATAAAGTATTGACTTATCCTGACGAAGCTCTCAGCCGGTGACCTCATCTCTCTTTAGGAGTTTTCAATGCTCTTTATGCACCATCAATGCCGTTCTATTATTTACATGTGATAAGTTTAATCACTGTGTCTTTCATTGTCAAGTATTAATCATCTTCATCATCATCAGGTTCATCCGGGCAGAAAAGAAGTGTTTCTGCATCATTATGACCGTAATGATAAAGTTGAAGTTTGATCTCTTCCTTGATATTATCTGGTGCATTGATAACTATTATCTTAAGGAAGTTATCAACATATCCGCACCATTTTTCATATATTTCCTGCTTATCCTCTTCAGTTGGCTCTTTTGTAGCCTCTGATCTGTCAAAGCTTATATTTTCTTTTGCACTGAGGATCTCCCTCATACCCATGGCTTTAAATTTAATACCATAAGCAATTCTTTCAATCTCTTCTGTTCTTACAAATGCACAGTCGTACATTTCAATTATAAGTGGAAGAACGGCCTTATCTGGATCATTAAAATATTTGCAATAGAAGTACATGTCTT
This sequence comes from uncultured Lachnospiraceae bacterium, assembly GCA_902789175.1. GTDB lineage: Bacteria > Bacillota > Clostridia > Lachnospirales > Lachnospiraceae > Eubacterium_Q. The sequence continues at coordinate 25,582 of CADANF010000007.1, read as the reverse complement.
CTTTTCTTGCAAGATTTTCTATATCCTGATTATTATACCAGAAGTAATCAGCTCCCTGAATCTCTCCACGTTTTGTCTCTTCTCTAAACTTCTGTTCAAAGAGAGCTTCACCCTTCTTCATCTTCTTATTCTTTTTCTTTGGAACAGGATTATTGCTAAGGAATGCCTTCATCTCGTCAGCACTTGCAGTCTTTGCTCCTAAATCCACTGAATCAGCTATGATATCAGAATTAACCGCATTTATATTAACCTGATTTACAGGATTAACAGTTATCTTTCCTTCATCCTTATATGGCTTCATTCCAAGTAAAGAATTATCCTCTTCTTCAACAGTGTCTGAAAAAGCACTATCTGTAAAGGCACTGTCAAATGTTGTATCCTGACCTTTTTCTATTGTAAAACTGTTATCAACAAATGCACTATCATTTTCTTCGGATGGCTTATACTTACCATACTTTTCTTCCATTGTCTTAGCATCCTTAACCTGATTTGACACGTCGATTGTATCATTTGTAACATCATCATCTCTATGATCAAATAAAGAACTGAATTCTAACTTAACTTTTCTATCATGTATTGAAGTATAATTTTTTACATCTTCTTCATTAGCTTCAGTTTCATCTTCTTTTGCTGTGTCTTCTTTTACTGATTCCTTATTTTCGGACTTAAAGAATCTTTCTGCCACTTCTTCTTTTACTTTTTCTTCAGCCTCAGCTTCATCAGCCTCAATGGTGCTTTTTAAGACTTCAGTGATATCCCCCTCGTCCTCTTCTTCCTCAACATCCTCAGCTGTATCAGTATCATCCTCATTAGGGGCTTCTTCAATATCAGATTCGTGGGCCGCTTCATTCTCAGGCTTGAATTTATCTAATGAATCCTTCTTAGATTTTTTTATTTCATCTTTGTCATTATCATCTTCATCAAATATAGAAGACCGTGATTTCTTCTCTGACTCATCTTCGTCAGATTTATATGATGTATATTCTTTTTTTGTATAATTTTCGTTTTCTGTTGGTTTCTTCAACACATTGATAGTTACAACAATAAGTACAATAAGTAAAACAACAAGTACCACTGCAACTATAAGCATTATAAGTGTTCCAGAGCTCAACTCACCTAACTTCATAAGTCTTTATCCCTTTCGAATACAAAATGTCTCTCCAAAATACTGTAACAGTATACTACCTAATATTGTTTTTTTCAAATAGTGATTATTTACATATCAGATCACGAAATCTCCAGCCCCCGGTTCTACCATAAGATCCTGCAGTGATCTTCGGCTAAAGAATTCTGTTACAAGTTTATAAAAATCTTCCCACATAGGCAGAGTATCACATTTTGAAACCCTTGGACAATCATTAAACGATTTATCCAGGCATGAAACCGGTGCCAAACTTCCTTCAGTACATTTTAATATATCAAGGACCGAATATTCTTCGGGTCTTTTTATCAGCCTGTATCCGCCGCCTTTTCCTCTAAGTGATTCCAGCAGTCCATTTCTACTTAATGTTCCAACAATACTTTCAAGATATTTCTCTGAAATACCCTGTCTTTCAGCAATATCGCTTAATGGAACATAATCCCCGTTATTATGCTCCGCCAGATCGATCATGACCCTTAGACCATAACGACCTTTAGTTGATATAAATGACATATTAAGTGACCTCCATACAGAGTTAATATTACCACAGCGATTTATTTCTTTTCAACTCTTTTATGGTGTGCTATACTTAACTGCGTTAATGCCTTATTCAGGCTACTTTTTTGATACTATGGAGGGATGATTCCCTTACTAATTATATGAGGTGAAACAAATGTCAAAAGTTAGAACTCGTTTTGCGCCAAGTCCTACAGGAAGAATGCATGTAGGTAATCTTCGTACCGCACTCTATGCTTATCTTATTGCAAAGCATGAGGATGGTGATTTTATCCTTCGTATTGAAGATACAGACCAGGAACGTGAAGTTGAAGGTGCTGTAGATATTATCAATAGAACTCTTAAAGAGACTGGTCTTATCTGGGATGAAGGTCCTGATATCGATAAGGGTGTTGGTCCTTATGTTCAGTCAGAAAGAGTAAAAGAAGGCGTTTATCTTAAATATGCCAAGGAACTTATAGAAAAAGGCGAAGCTTACTACTGCTTCTGCGATGCTGAGCGTCTCAGCAGCTTAGAGACAGAAATCGAAGGAAAGAAAGTATTCCATTACGATAAGCACTGCCTCCACCTTTCTAAGGAAGAGATTGAGAAGAATCTTGCAGAAGGTAAGCCTTATGTAATCCGTCAGAACAATCCTACAACAGGAACAACAACATTCAGTGATGAACTTTACGGAGATATCACAGTTGATAACTCAGAACTTGATGACATGATCCTTATCAAGTCTGATGGTTTCCCAACATATAACTTTGCAAATGTAGTTGATGACCACCTTATGGGTATAACTCATGTAGTCCGTGGTAATGAATATCTTTCATCAGCTCCAAAATATAACAGACTCTACGAGGCCTTTGGATGGGAAGTTCCTGTTTATATCCATTGCCCACTTATTACAGATGAGACTCATGCCAAGCTTTCAAAGAGAAGCGGACACAGCTCTTTCGAAGATCTTCTTGAGCAGGGCTTCTTATCAGAGGCTGTTATCAATTTTGTGGCTCTTCTTGGATGGTGCCCTGAAGGAAATCAGGAAATCTTCTCTCTCGAAGAACTTACAAAAGCTTTTAATTATCACCACATGGGTAAATCTCCTGCTGTTCTTGATATGACAAAGCTTAAATGGATGAACTCAGAATATATCAAGGCTATGGATTTTGATAAATTCTATGAGAAGGCTCTTCCATATATTAAAGAAGTTATCACAAAGCCTATGGATTTTGAACATATTGCAAGACTTATCCAGACAAGAATCGAAGTATTCCCTGATATAAAGGATCAGATTGATTTCTTCGAAGCTGTTCCTGAATATGACAATGCTCTCTATGTACATAAGAAGATGAAAACAAATGAAGAAAATTCACTTGTTCTTCTTAAGGAAGTACTTCCTGTACTTGAAGGAGCTACTGATTATTCAAATGATGCTCTCTTCGAAACATTAAAGGAATTTGCAGCAGCAAAAGAATATAAGACTGGCTTTGTAATGTGGCCAATCCGTACAGCTCTTTCTGGTAAGGCTGCAACTCCAGGTGGAGCTACAGAGCTTATGGAAATCCTCGGTAAGGAAGAATCAATCGCAAGGATCAACGCGGCAATCGAAAAACTTTCATAAAAAAAACTCAGCGAAAGCTAAATGTCATTAAGCTTAACTTAATGACATTTAGCGAAAGCTGAGTTTTTTTAATCATTATCTGATGGAGACTCTCTTCTTTGTATCTCTTTTCTTTTTTCTATGAGTCTTTCCATCTTTTTTCTCTTTTTTTCTTTTTTCTTCTCCTTCTTTATTTCTTCTTTTGCCTTAAAAATATGCTGATACAGGAATTCATTTATCTGAGCTCCCATAAAGATTATATTTGAAATAGAATAAAGCCAGAGCAGTATCATTATCACTGTTGTGAGTGATCCATACATATAGGATTTCGAAACGATATAATCAATATATATAGCAAAAAGCTTTGATACAGCTACCCAGCTTAAGGAAGCGAACATGGCTCCCCAAAACTGATTTCTGAATTTTAACTTTCTGTTAGGAATAAACCAGTACATAAGCCACATTAAGATCAGTAGTATTATAAACGAACCGGTATATCTCACTCCATAGATAAGCCCTGTAACATTAATAAATTCAGGGAAGAAACGTATCATATATTCAGAAATCTGTGTACCAAAAAGGTTAAATACCATAAGGATCACAAGGAATATCACGAAAATTATGGTATAAAGCGTACTGATACCTCTGGATATAAAGTAATTCCTTTGTTCTCTTGAACGATAAGCTTCATTTAATCCATTTCTAATGGCCATGATTCCTTTAGCTCCTGACCAGAAACCAAGGATAATGGAGATTACCGTAAGAGAATTTGAGTTATTTGAATAAATATCATCTATGATATCTATCATATAAACTTCGAAATCATAAGGTATAACTCTTTTGATGATATCTATAAGCTGTGCCTCAGTATAAGGAAGTACCTTTGTAAGAGAAAGAAGGATGTTGGCAATAGGAAAAATGGACAGAAAGATAAAGAATGCCGTCTGCCCCGCAAACGCACTCATATGTTCATCAGAAGTCCCTCTGATAAATTCAACTATCTTTTCTAACCACCGTTTCATTATCACCCTCACCTATAGTTTTTAAATCTCTTCTCCTGTGTAGCTATTCTTTATTATTATTCCTGAATAATAATAATTTAATATCTCTTTATAGCTATAACCTCTGTCGGATAAGACCGTTGCCCCATAAAGACTAAGTCCTACTCCATTTCCAAGACCGCCCCCTACTATATCAAAACCATCTTCTGTTTTTTTAACATAATAGACAGAGCTTAAAAGACTACCCCAATCATTTAAACTTGAACCATCATTTAATTCAATATCCGTTGAATCATCTATGATAAGATTATCAAAATTTATACTTCCTGTCACCTTTATCGTATTTTTATCACCAGTTATCTCCATTTCAAGAATAGCACCGGTCTTTGATCTTTTAGTTACTTTTATATCTGTTATATTCCCCAGATCATCGATAGATCTTACTTTAAAATCATCATCTTCTTTTACAAGAATACTTCCAAGGTTTCTGTCAACTTTAGAACCTATCCTTTTATTTACAGCCCTGGTCATTTCTTCAGTTGTTAAATGAGCCTTCCATCTGAAGAAAGGCAATTCCTTTTCGAGATAATCTTTATCAGAATAATTATCTATAAAATCTCTAAACTTATCTTCATCAGATAGATCAACATTTTCATCTAATGATCCTAACTGAAGTCCAGACTTTATATACTTAAGATCCTCCTGTTTCCAGATATCTGAATTATTAAGGGTTACTCCAGCTGAAGTAGAGAAATAATAAGGTATTATCACTTCGTTATCTACACAGACTGTAACGCCTGTGGTTTCTTTTACTGCCCTTATAGCTTCCTCTGTTTCTGTCTTATTATTATAGATCTGGCAAAGGCTTGTATCATCAATATCCGCATTATATTTTGAGTAACTTCCAGCCTTCTTCATTGAATAAGCATATCCTCTGGCTACAACTGCCATGGCCTTAAGTGATTCAATACCATAAGTAGATGGAACCTCGCTTGATACAACACCGTAAAGATATTCTTCCATACCAACTTCATTTACGATATTAAATCCACCGTCAACAGCTGTGATATAAAGCGTTCCTCTATAAGAAGGAGTCTCATTACTTCGTTTAAGAGAATTAAGACTTATCTTTCCATCAGGACTTTTCGTTTCTACTTTTATTATATCTCCATCTTTATATTCACTTCTTCTGATATCATATATTACATCTTTAGGTACCTGTTCTACCTCTGAATCATTTACAGAAATACACATTTCTTCATTGCATTTAACTGTAGCATTCTTATGTTTATATTCAGAAAAATTTTCATTACTTATAAGAACTCTTATATTCTCATATTCCTTTTGGGCATCATCAGCTACCGCTGCGATAACTTTTCCTTCTCTCATATATAACTTTACTTCTTTATATCCTGAGAAGCTGTTTATCACTGACTCTGTTGATGCATATTTTCCTTTAAGATCATAAGCTATAAAACCATCTGATACATTCAGCTTACCGTTATTTTTTGTAACAATAGAAGAATCTGTTGCATAAAGCACTTTATCCTTCACCATGCCGTCATAATTTCTCTTACCGATGATTCCATCATTTGATACTGTAAGTGAATAGATTTCTTTATCATTTAATCCTTCCACTTTACTTTTCATGATCATATAACTTCCATTGCAGTAAAATGTTGCCTCAATATCAGACTCTAATATAAGCGCATTTTCATATGTTATAGTTTTTTCACTTAGTCCTTTAATCTTAAAGATCATATTATCTTTTATATAACAGTCAACAATCTTTCCCTTATAATCTGATACATCCAGATCTTCTCTTAATTTAAAAGGGATACTGTCATCTAAATAGATTGTAGCCTTAGTTATATAAGGCGAATCATCTGCAAATCTGTTATAGATATAATCAAATACATCTTTTTGAACAAGATCATATTCATTTTTTACATATAACACATCATAATAGTCTTTCTTATTCGCACCGATAACATCTGCTACCTGCCTTATATATAGATAATCAACTTTGTTACTGATATATAATGGATCCACAAGATCATTTAATTTGATCTTTGCATCTGTATCAGATGCAAGATAGCTTATATCATCCATAACATCCTTGTAGGAATAAGCTGATTCTTCCATTTCTACTTCCTCAGGGGTTTTCTTATTCTTACCAAGACTTATTATTTTTGCAATAAGTAAAATGGCAACAAAAATGATTCCCAAAAGGATAACCATCTGGTATCTGTTATTTTTTAAAAAGTTTATTATTTTTCTAGCGAGACATTTCATGATATACCTTACCCTTGATTAAAAAGAAAGAAGCAGCTAAAGCTGCTTCTCATAAAAAGCGAATCGTAATAAATCCGAAGTGCCGGCTCCCGCTTCTTGAGTCCTAGCAAACCGCCAGGTGGGTATCCTCACGTGATTCTCTGAAGTCCACTCGATGGAGGCATGTCATCCTATCAACAAATAGTTGGATTCCCGTTTAAGAAGATGTAGGTTCAAAATATACAGGAGTTATCGCGCGCCCCAGACCTTTATTACAAATGATCCGTTAATATTCTTGTTTATAGCTTTATTATACTACCTGTAGCTTTATTTTCAAGCATTTTATGTAAATTGGTCGACTCTGTAAATAAGAGTCTTATTCGACCTTTGCGCCTGTATTAAGATGTGGAACCGGTATATAAACTGGAAGTCCATCACGGTAAGAAATAGATACTTCTCCCTGTATAAGTGGTCTCATATAATCTATTACTTCCTGCTTAACATTATTACCAGCTTCATTTATCCACTCACGTGGCACTTTTTTCTCCTGATTTGCAATCTCTGCTAATGGTGCCATCTCTATATCATACATATAAGGTATTGTAGATTTACGCTTTAATGCTGTCATAAATCCAGTATTACCCTCTTCTGTAAATCTAACAGCAAACTCACCAAGTTTCACAGCTTCATCAAGATCAGTTCTTGATGCAAGATGTCCGCCACATCTCTGGATGATATTAAGTTCGATGGATCTTACTTTGATTCCAAGCTCATTTTTTACATAGTTTTCAAGAGTCTTTCCTACTCCTGAGAGCTGTGGATGTCCGAATTTATCAAGAGTTGCATTCTGAGCACTGATATAAACTCCATCCTTATCTCTGATTCCTTCAGATACAGCAACAACAATATTCTTAGATATTTTAAGCTGCTGCTTTATATCTTCTAAGAACTGCTCCTTGCTGAATGGAACCTCTGGAAGATATATAAGCTGTGGAGTTGGATTATATGTATTTCTTGCAAGAGCTGCCGCTGCTGTAAGCCATCCAGCATTTCTTCCCATGATCTCAACTATTGTTACACATGAAAGGTCATAGATATATGTATCATGTGCTATCTCAAGCATTGTAGTTGCAATATACTTAGCTGCTGAACCAAAACCTGGTGTATGATCTGTATTGATCAGGTCATTATCAATAGTCTTTGGTACACCGGCAAATAATATATCACTTTTAAATTCCGCAGCATAACGTGATAATTTATCAACTGTATCCATTGAATCATTTCCACCAATATAGAAAAATGCTCCAATATTCATCTCTTCTAAAGTCTTGAATAAGATCTCGTAAACTTCTTTATCTTCTTCAATTGTTGGCATCTTGAAACGGCATGATCCAAGGAACATGGCAGGTGTTGTTGAAAGAAGGTCGATCTGCTGTCCATGCTCATTTATAAGATCTGTAAGATCCATAAAATTCTTCTCAAATACTCCACTGATACCATGAATTGCTCCATAGATCCTATCATATTTTTCGCTGGCAATAACACCATTGATAACGCCTGCAAGAGAAGCGTTGATAGCAGCTGTTGGTCCACCTGACTGGGCTACAAGACAATTTTTTTTCATATTTTCTCCTAAATAATCAGTTTTTTCATATTATAAAAATTATGATCTTATTCACCTGAATCTTCCGATCCTGATTCACTTTGGCCTTCTTCACCGTGAAGAAGAATCTTTTCTCCAGTACCATATACCCCATTAATAGATGAGAGGCTTTCATTTATCCTCTTTAAATTCTCTGATGGTACATAATTATCATTTCCAAAAAGATATCTATGAAGTGCCGCATTATTTTCTGCAAGATCTTCTGCTGCGATACATGATCCTAACTCATCTGAATCATAGAACTGATATCTGAAAGGATAACCTGTTGAATCTTTTAATTCATATGAGAGAAGACTCTTTGCAAGGCTGTACATTTCTTTTTCTGTGATACTGGTACTTACATATGGAAATACTTCATCAATAATATCATTTATTGTTGAAATATCAGATTTTTTAAGCTTCTTTATCATCTCTGTGATAACTTCTCTCTGACGCTCAGTTCTTGTAATATCTCCCTGGCCTGTATATCTGATACGGCAGTATGCTGTAGCCTGAACACCATTTAAGATCTGATCACCGGAATTATATACTCCGTCTGATGCAATACCAGTGTTTTCCATGATATCCTTAATGTAATCATTTGTATATTCAATCTCATCCTCTTCAATGTGGATATTTACACCACCAAGTCTATCAATAGCACGGATAAGTCCTTCCCAGTTTATGGAAATATACTCTGTAATATTAAGATCGAGATTTGCATTAAGTGTCTTTACAGCCATTTCTGGTCCGCCATAAGCATAAGCTGCATTTACCTTGATGGAATATTTATCATCATTCTGAAGTTCTGTAAATGTATCACGGTAAACTGATACGATCTTTACATCTTTTGTTTCATTATTGATAGAAGCTATCATTATAGAGTCACTTCTGTTTCCTTCATCAAGTGATCCATCTCTTGAATCCATACCAAATAATGCGATATTAGTATACCCCTCAATATTTACACCATCATTTATACCGAGGTCGTCTCTATTTATATCCTTTACTTTCAGTTTTCCGTACTGATCATGGATATAATTCTTTGCGATAAATACACTCATAATGGTGATGATCACTAATTCAACTATAAAAGCTATGCCCCACTTGGCATTAGAGCCTTTTTTCTTCTTATTTCCCTCTGTATATTCTTCTTTAACTCTATCCATATTCTCTTTCCTTTTTATCTAGTCAAAAAAATAATCCTAGGATTTGCAATACAAACCCTAGGATATCTTATTACATTTAGCCAATTATTGCAACTTTTCTATTTGGTCCTTGCACTGGTCTGCCCATCCGGAAGACCTTCTGCGTTCTCTTTCTTGAATAGGATCTTAAAGGTTAAAAGTAAGATCTTAATGTCCATTAAAATAGAAAAATTCTCAATATAAAGGATGTCCATCTTTAATTTATTATAGGCTGTGGTATTATATCTGCCATATACCTGTGAATATCCTGTGAGACCAGCCTTAACCTTCAGTCTATAATTAAACTCAGGTATATCTTTGATATATTTATCAATGATCTCAGGTCTTTCAGGTCTTGGTCCTACCATAGACATATCGCCTCTTAATACATTAAAAAACTGGGGCAGTTCATCTACATGCAGATTTCTTATTACCTGACCTACAGGGGTGATCCTTGAATCATTTTTACCCGCCAGACGTGCGCCATGTTTTTCAGAATCCACTATCATTGAACGAAATTTATAAATATTAAATCTCTTTCCATTTTTTGTGACTCTTACCTGTTTATATATGACAGGTCCACCATCGTAAAGCTTTACACAAAGAGAGATGATAAGCATAAGAGGAGAAAAGACCACCAGCATCACACATGACATTACAATATCAAATAATCTCTTGATTATAGTCTCAACATAATTAAGTCCATGTTCTTTTGTTATAAGGACCGGCGTATCAAAGAGATGAGTATCGCCACAGCAATATACCACTATATCACCAATGTTTGGAACTATGTAGGCTCTGATATCTTCTGAATAACAAATCCTAAGGATTGCATCTCTCTTATCAGAATTCACCCTATGAAGGATTACTCCATCAGATTCTTCCATCATTTTCTTAATCTTATCCAAAGATTCCTCATGAAAGACTTCACCTATTATGGCAAATTTGTCTTTTCTTGTACCAAACATCTTCTTCATTTCCCCAGGGCCTTTATCGCCATATATAAGCAGAAGTTTTCTGGGTGGATAAAGTTTTCTCTCTATCATATAAACGAAAAGATTATAAAGTATTATAAATATCAATTCATAAAGACAGAGAGCGATCATTTTATCCGGAAATACAACTTCTCTTAATGTAAGGCACATAACCCCATAGGTAATGACATTTGTTACCATTATTCCCAATGCCTGTGAATAAATGAGATCCATTATGGTAAGATGACCGAACTTATAGCCTCCGAAAAGACTTGTAAATGCATACATTATGGCAGCATAAAGAAGGATCATCAGATTATCTGCTTCTTTAAATGTTGCAACAGGATAATCTATTCCATAAAACCTGATCCAGATAAATCCAAACATAGTGGACTCAACTAAAAGGATGACTACACTGATCAAGAATATTATAAACTTTTTGTATTTATCTCTGATTTTATAATTCATTCCTATAATCCAAGTTTTGAAGAAATAAGCTTATTTACCTCACCAGGGTCACATTTACCCTTCATTTCCTTCATTACAAATCCAACAATAGCGCCAATAGCTTTACCCTTTCCGGCTCTGATATCTTCTACAGCCTTTGGATTTGCTTCAATAGCCTTTTCAACTACTGCCTCTAACTCACCAGCATCAGCCTTTGTTGAAAGGTTATTCTCTTTAACATAAACTTCAGGATCAATATCTTCCTTAAATACTAATTCAAATACTTCCTTAGCCACTTTACCATTGATCTCTTTTGAATCAACCAGTTTAATAAGCTTAGCTAAGTTAGCAGCACTAAATGAAAGCTTATCAGCATCTGTCTGAGTCTCTTTCATAAGACGCATTGTCTCAACCATAAGCCAGTTTGATACTTTCTTTGGTTCAGCTCCAAGTAAAATTGCTTCTTCAAATATATCTGCCATCTTCTTTTCTGCTGTGATCTGATCAATATCATAATCTGGAAGATCATATTCTTCTTTATATCTGATCTTTTTAGCAGGTCTGAATTCAGGCTGTTTTGCTCTTATCTCTTCGATCCACTCGTCACTTACGACGATAGGTACTAGGTCTGGATCCGGGAAATATCTGTAATCCTGTGCATCTTCTTTAGAACGCATTGGATAAGAATATTCCTTATTGTCATCCCATCTTCTTGTTTCCTGAACTACCTGTCCGCCTTCATTTAAGATATCCATCTGGCGGCCGATCTCATTTTCGATACATCTCTTTATAGCACGGAACGAATTAAGGTTCTTGGTCTCAGTCCTTGTTCCGAACTTATCTGAACCAACTTCTCTAAGAGAAAGGTTCACATCAGCTCTCATTGAACCTTCATTTAACTTACAGTCAGATGCTCCAAGGTACTGGATAGTCTCGCGAAGCTTATCAAGATAAGCGATTACTTCATCTGAAGAACGCATATCCGGCTCTGATACTATCTCAATAAGAGGTACACCAGATCTGTTAAAGTCTACATATGTTTCATCTGTAAATGGATCGTGGACTAATTTTCCTGCATCCTCTTCCATATGGATCTCATGGATCCTTACGAACTTCTTTTCACCATTTACTTCAATCTCAACCTTACCATTACGACAGATTGGAAAATAAAGCTGTGAGATCTGATAATTCTGCGGATTATCAGGATAGAAATAGTTCTTTCTGTCGAACTTTGAATTTCTTGTTATCTCACAATTTGTTGCAAGTCCTACTGCTATAGCTCTGTCTACTACTCCCTTGTTAAGTACAGGAAGTGAGCCAGGCATACCAGTACATACAGGACATGTATGTGTATTAGGTGCTCCACCGAATTCTGTTGAGCATCCGCAAAAGATCTTTGTCTTTGTTGAGAGCTCAACATGGACTTCAAGACCTATGACTGTTTCATATTTCTTATCGCTCATATCTTTCGCCCTCCTTAATTTAATCCTTCCGGCTTCTTAGCCTGGAAAGTCTGTTCAAATGCATAAGCTGCACGGATTATAGTCTTCTCATTAAATGTCTGTCCAAGAAGCTGAAGACCAATCGGCATTCCCTTCTTATCATAGCCACATGGTACTGAGATACCAGGAAGACCAGCTAAGTTAACTGATACTGTGTAAATATCTCCAAGATACATTTTAATAGGGTCTGAAAGTGATTCACCTATCTTTAATGCTGTTGTAGGTGCAACAGGTCCAAGGATGATATCATATTTTGAAAACGCCTCGTCGAAGGCTTTCTTGATAAGAGCCTTAACTCTTAAAGCCTTAACATAATAAGCATCATAATATCCTGATGAAAGTACAAATGAACCCAGCATGATTCTTCTCTTTACTTCAGGTCCAAATCCTTCTGAACGTGTCTTCTTATACATATTGTGAAGGTCTGTATATTCCTTTGTTCTATATCCATACTTAACACCATCGAATCTTTCAAGGTTAGAGGACGCTTCAGCACAGGCGATCACATAATAAGCAGGGATTGCATATTCAACCATACCAAGGTCGAACTCTTCAACTTCTGCTCCCATTTCTCTAAGTTTTTTTGCAGCATCAAGAACATTTTCCTTAACTTCAGGGTCGATCCCTTCTGCAAAATAATCACGAGGAACACCGATCTTAAGGCCCTTTACATCATTAACAAGAGCTGATGTAAAATCTGTATCCTCTCTATCTACAGATGTAGAATCTTTCTTATCGTGACCAGCTATAGTCTCAAGAACTAAAGCACAGTCTCTTACGTCCTTACCGATAGGTCCGATCTGGTCAAGTGATGAACCATAGGCAATAAGTCCATAACGGGATACTCTTCCGTAAGTAGGCTTGATACCTGCAACACCACAGAATGATGCTGGCTGACGGATAGATCCACCTGTATCTGAACCAAGAGATGTAGCGCACATATCAGCAGCAACAGCCGCTGCAGATCCACCTGATGATCCGCCTGGTACACAGTCTAAATCCCATGGATTCTTAGTTGCTCCATAGTAAGATGTTTCTGATGTTGATCCCATGGCAAATTCATCCATGTTTGTACGTCCCAGTACAACTGCACCTGCATCAAGTAATTTCTCTACTGCAGTTGATGAAAATGTAGGATAGAAATTTGAAAGGATCTTTGATGAACAAGATGTTCTTGATCCTTTAATACACATATTATCCTTTACTGCAACTGGAACACCGGCAAGAGGACTCTTTAATTCTCCTGCTGCTATTTTTTCATCTATTTCTTTTGCTCTCTTAAGAGCTTCTTCTTTTTCAACCGTAACATAGGCATTGATAGAGCCATTTAACTTCTCAATCCTGTCAAGATAAGCAGTTGTTGCTTCTACAGATGAGATTTCTCTGGCTCCGATCTTTTCACCTAAGGCTGCGGCTGTTAAATCTAAAATATCGCTCATTTAATAGCCCTCACTTTCTTACTCAAATGTCTTAGGTACGATATAACTGTCTTCGCTCTTTTCAGGAGCATTCTTTAACATATTCTCACTGTCATCAGCATTTGTTACAACGTCTTCTCTCATAACATTATTAAGTGGGAAAACGTGACTCATAGGCTCTACATTTGTTGTGTCAAGCTCATTTAACTTATTAACATATTCGAGCATGTCTGACATATCTTTCTTTGCCTGCTCTTTTTCTTCAGCAGAAAGTTCAAGCTGTGCAAGGATACCAACATAATCGATTGTTTCGTTTGTAATCTCCATATTGTTCCTCCCTGTATTATTATTTTATAAGCAGCTGATGAGAAGTCCCAAAAGCTGCTTATATTATTTCTTTATTAATCTCTTACTTTAATGTGTGTTTCTCTAAGCTGCATTTCTGTAACTTCGTTTGGTGCACCACACATAAGATCCTGAGCTGATCCGCTCATTGGGAATGCGATAACTTCACGAATGTTCTCTTCATTACGAAGGAGCATGATCATTCTGTCTACACCTGGAGCCATACCAGCGTGTGGAGGTGCTCCGAACTGGAATGCATTGTAAAGTGCTCCGAACTTCTTCTCAAGAACTTCCTTAGAATATCCAGCAATTTCAAATGCCTTCTCCATAATCTCCATATCATGGTTTCTAACAGCACCTGAAGAAAGCTCAACACCGTTACACACGATATCATACTGGTATGCAAGGATATCAAGAGGATCCATTTCGTTAAGAGCCTTAAGTCCACCTTGTGGCATAGAGAATGGATTATGTGTAAATCCGATCTTCTTTGTTTCAGGATCACGCTCGAACATTGGGAAGTCATTTACATAGCAGAAACGATATGCATTCTTCTCAATAAGATCAAGACGGCTGCCAAGTTCATTTCTGATCTGTCCAGCAAAAAGAGCTGCCTGTTCTTCCTTATCAGCGATAAAGAATATTGTATCTCCAACCTTAAGAGAAGCCTTCTCTCTAAGTTCTTCCTTCATCTCGTCTGGAATGAACTTATCGATTGGTCCCTTATAGCTTCCGTCTTCAAGTACTTCTAAGTAACCAAGTCCGCCCATACCGATTGACTGAGCAAACTTAAGCATCTTTTCATGCTGTCCCTTTGAAAGCTTCTTAGGAACATTTATAGCTCTAACAGTTCTGCCGTGGAATGGCTTAAATGTACATCTCTGGAAGAACTCTGAAAGGTCGATTATTCTAAGTGGATTACGAAGATCTGGCTTATCTGAACCAAATTCGAGCATAGCCTGCTTATAGCTGATAACTGGATAAGGAGCCTTTGTTACTTCAAATCCTTCTGGTGCAAACTTCTCAAATACAGAAGTAAGAACTTCTTCACCTACACGGAATACATCTTCCTGTGTAGCAAAGCTCATTTCAAAGTCAAGCTGATAGAATTCTCCTGGTGATCTGTCTGCTCTTGCATCTTCATCTCTAAAGCAAGGAGCAATCTGGAAATACTTATCAAAACCTGAAACCATGAGAAGCTGCTTATACTGCTGTGGTGCCTGTGGAAGGGCATAGAACTTACCCTTATATCTTCTTGAAGGAACGATATAATCACGAGCTCCTTCAGGAGATGAAGCGCAAAGAATAGGAGTCTGAATCTCTGTAAATCCCATATCCTCCATTTTTCTTCTCATGAAGCTGATAACCTTAGATCTGAAAAGGATATTATCCTTAACTTTCTCATTTCTAAGATCAAGATAACGATATTTAAGTCTTACGTCTTCTCTAACTTCCTTTGATGTCATGATCTCAAATGGAAGCTGAGTATATACCTTACCAAGTACATCGATAGAATGTGCTTCAAGTTCGATAGTTCCTGTAGGGATCTTAGGATTGTATGTTTCCTCATCTCTATGATCCACTTTACCTTCAACTGAAATTGCCTGTTCCTTTGTGATACCATCAAGAAGAGTTGTATCTCTAAGAACAACCTGCATTACTCCATACATATCACGAAGATCGATAAATGATACTCCCCCGTGATCTCTGATGTTTTCAACCCATCCAGCAAGGCGGACTGTTGATCCAACGTCTGCTTCGCTCATCTTATCGATGGTCTTATCTCTGTACTGATTCTTAAAATCCATCTTTTTTTGCTCCTTATTTTAAATAAATAATTTACTGTTTTATGGCATCTCGCCTGGCGGCTCGATGATGCGGCCTCGCCAAGGTCATATATCTGCCCGCGGCAGATATACATCACATACAGGTATAAGACATTTCGTATAAATACGATGCCTTATACCTGTATGTGATATATATGCTACGCATATATAACCTTTTCTCGACAACGCACAAAGTCCCGGAACTTAACATTGTAAGTTCCGGGACGAATAAACAATCTTATTCGCGGTACCACCCGCATTCAGATAGAACAACTATCTGCTCTCAAAATACTTAACGCGTATTACTCGTTCTTTCCTACTTGATTCTGATCACGACTGATCAAACAAAGATAAAAATCCCTGGTTCAGAAAGACAGCTCTTAAAGTGTTCCTCTTTTAAAGGTGTCATGGATGTCTCTCAGTCGGCGAACATCCTCCCTGTAATGTCTTTTCTAAAAGAAGTCTTTAGTCATAGCCTTTGATATATACTATGTCAGTATATTAGATTCTTTTAGAAAAGTAAAGTGCATTTTAAACTAAAATCAACCTTATTTCAAACCTGGAATTTTGACATCAGATTTATTGAATTTAAAATGTTTTCCTCTTACTTCACTACTATTCTCATCTTTAATACGAGCATTTTTAAGTTTCTTCTTCTTTTCTACGAATACATCCATGGTCTTAAGATTCGACACCGTGAATTTCGTTTTGGATTCATAACTATAGGATGCACCCGCATTTCTATAACGTGAATACATTACAAAATAGAATACAATTCCAGCTATAAGAAGAATCCAGTTGTATGGCTCATCGTCATCAAAAATTGGATTTATCAAAAGTGCCAGGAAAAAAGCTAATATTTCTACAATAAATGAAGTAATGATAAGCTTTGTCTTATTGATAGGTACACTACCCATTGTCTGGCCATTTCTGGCATTTACAGCTACATAATGAAGAAGGTTCTTACCATTCTTTTTCTCTAAATAACTGTAAAGCCAAACAGGAAGATAAGAAGCTGTCCAGGACTCACCTTTAATATTAAAATCTTCACTCTTCCATGAAACACCTCTGTCGTATTTTGAAATAGAATTCTTTATAGAATGTCTTGCTACGTCAGCTGCCTGTGTTTCAGTTATTTCTTTAAGATCCTTAATGTCAGTATCTCTCTTTTCAGAAGTATAACCTTTGATATAGTTTGAATCATATCTGACACAGTTTTCTGTATCAAACGGCATTATGGCATTGATGATATTTGTTGTCTTGTCTTTAGAACTATAATCAAGTTTATCTGCACTTGCTTCAATACTAAGGTCATCGATAGCAATATCAAAATCTCTGCCTACTCTGTAACTATCTGCATCATAATAAGTCTCTTCATGATCTCCTGATTTTACAGTATATCTCTTGGTCTGGATTTCTCCCAAACCTTCAAGCTTCATATGAGCATTTACGTCTACTAACATATATGGGAAATATACACCACATATATTCTCTGTAGTAAATTCCTTTGTAAATGTTGGATGTGCAAAGAATTTTCTCTTTAATACAAATCCTTCAATCTTACTTCTGGCTTCGTTCTTATTCATCTTGAATGGAAGAACTACATCAGGAACAGCTCCATTTGGAACCTGCTGATTGATTGAAAGAGTATTTCTGCACCAATGGCATCTTGCCTGTGTAGCTGAAGCAGTGTCTATAACTACCTCTGCTCCACAGCTTGAACACTTAAGTGTTACAACATCTTTTGTATCTGCCTGGATCTGGCTTGCACCAGATCCAATTCTTATTCCTTCAAGGTTCTGAATATCAGGTGATATATCAACCTTTACAGGATCAAATTCATGTCGGCAAAAATTACAGCGAAGTTTTCCAGTTTTTGTATTAAGAGCAATATCAGTAGCGCCACATTTCGGACACTTTACCTGACCGTCCTTTGCACCTTCGTCTGTTTTAACAACGTCGATATTATTTTCATCCATAAATTATAACCCCAATACCTGAGACTTTACTTTATCAAATTCTTCCTGAGAAATTACACCAGCATCAAGAAGCTTCTTCATCTCGATAAGCTTTGCTGTTGGATCCTGTCCACCCTGTGCTGGCTGAGCAGGCTGCGACATATCCTGTGCTGGCTGAGTAGGCTGTTGTGCCTGCTGTGCATATGGATCCTGCTGCATTGGCTGTGGCTGTCCGTATGGCTGCTGTGGCATTGGCTGTCCATATGGGTTCTGCTGCATTGGCTGTCCGTATGGGTTCTGCTGCATTGGCTGTCCATATGGATTCTGCTGCATTGGCTGTCCATATGGATTCTGCTGCATCTGCTGTCCGCCAAAGTTTGGCTGATATGTGCTAGGATTATTAGGCTGCTGCATTCCATTCATCATGCCGCCTGCAGCACCCATGCCCATTCCCATGAATGCCATGCCCATGCCGCCGCCATTTTCTCCAGCTGCCTGCATACCTCTTGCAACTGACTGCTGCATGAATGAATTTCCTCTTGCGCCAGAAAGAGCATCTGCTCTCTTGACATCCTTCATCATTTCCTTTGTGTCATCATCATACTCAATTGCTGTGATAGCAACCTTTACGATTTCAAGACCTCTGTCCTGCTTCCACTGATAACCATCATCTACAGCCTTTGATAATGCCTGAGCGAAACCGATCTGATCACCCTGGATCTTTGTCATACGATTTCCCTTAGAAGGATCATTTGTATAGTTAGAGAATGCTGCTGAAAGGCTTCCAACTACTTCGTTGAAAAGCTGCTCTCCAGCTTCATTATCCATATCTGCAAAATCAAATGGTTCTGCACCTGCTGTAAGATATTTAACTGGAACAAAATTCTTTGCGAAAAGGATTGGGTCTGTAATTCTAAGAGTATATGTACCTCTTGTAAGAGCACCAACCTGTGTTCCAAAGAATGCATCATCCCAGTAGATTTCTGACTGAGTACCAAATTTATTATTTGGGATTTCCTTAAGATTTACATAGAAAAGAAGCTGCTGTGTATTTGGAACACCACCGAACTTAACTTTTTCCCATGTTGACTTTACAAGTGAATCGATAAATCCATCACCAGCAAAGATTGACTTTGCATTTGGATCATCATTTGCCATGATATAACCACCAACCTGTGTGATTACATTTGTGATAGCCCCGTCCTGAATTGTGATAAGAGCTGTTCCTTCAGGAACGATAACCTTACTACCATTTGTAATGATATTCTCGTTTCCTTTATAGTTTGCTCCTCTTCCGTTGTTGCGTCCCATTGGATAACCAGGGAAGATACCTGCTGTAGCTGATACACCTTCCTGTGGTCCGTAGAAATCTAACCACTGATCAGCAAATGTTCCTCCAAGAGCGCCTGCGAATGCTTGAATAAATCCCATTATTTATACCTCCATATATATTCCATAATCTTTTTCGTTATGGTAATTTTTCAAACCAAAAACGTTTTCGTTTTGGTCAACATCCAACAAAAATTATACGTTAAATGGTATTTATTGTCAATAAATCACAATTGCACAATAAATCTCATATACCTTATTTTTCGTTCATTGCTTCATGTATTACACGTATCATATAATCTAATTTTTCTTTAGTCATTCCTGGATAAACACCTATCCAAAAGGTATTATTCATTATATAATCTGTGTTTTTCAAGCTTCCCGCTACTCTATAAGCATCCGTATCTCTTATCTCATCAAAGCATGGATGAAGTGTGATATTTCCGCTGAAAAGTAGTCTCGTCTGCACATTATGATTTTCTATATATCTGGTAATATTAGTCCTGTTAAGTCCTGAATCCTCTCTTAAAGTTATAAGAAATCCAAACCAGGATGGAGCACTGTTATCTTCAGCTTTAGGAAGGATTAGCTTATCAGAAAGATCACTTAATCCCTCTAAAAGATAATTCCAGTTTTCAATTCTTTTCTCTATAAATGAAGGGAATTTCTTTAACTGTTCAACACCAACCGCAGCCTGCATATCGCTCACTTTTAGATTAAATCCTAAATGGCTGTAAACATATTTATGATCATATCCATGAGGAAGAAGTCCAAAATCCCCATCAAATCTGTGGCCACACAGATTATCTTTTCCCGGAGGGCAGACACATTCTCTTCCCCAGTCACGCATAGATCTTATTATCTTTTGAAGGAGAGGGTTATCTGTATAAACAGCTCCGCCTTCCCCCATTGTCATATGATGAGGAGGATAGAAGGAAGAAGTCCCTATATCTCCCCATGTTCCTGTGAATTTTGTCACACCATCAATAGTATATTTTGAACCTAAGGCATCACAGTTATCTTCTACAAGCCAGAGGTTATTCTTATCACATAATTCTTTTACCGCCTTAAGATTAAATGGATTTCCTAAAGTATGTGCTATCATTACAGCTTTAGTCTTTTCGGAAAGAGCATTTTGCAGCATATTAACATCAATATTATATTCAGGAATAGTTACATCCACAAATACCGGAACTGCGCCATATTGAAGGATTGGCGCTATAGTAGTAGGGAAACCACAGGCAACAGTTATTACCTCATCTCCTCTTTTAATTGCTCTTTCTTTAAGTAAAGGTGATGTAAGAGCAGCAAATGCCAGCAGATTAGCTGATGAACCGCTATTTACCAGATTTACATATCTGACTCCTATCCATTCTGCAAATTCTTTTTCAAATCTGTCGGAAAATCTTCCTGCTGTAAGCCAGAAATCAAGTGTTGCATCCGTAAGGCTCATCATTTCCTTTTCATCATATACTCTTGATGCATAAGGTATCCTGTCACCTTCCTTAAATTTCTTATTTTGTTCAGGCTCTTTAAATTCCTTATAAAACTCTGAAACAAGTGACTTTATCTCTTCTCTTGCTTCTTCTTCATTTTGCCATCTTCCCATAAATTCTTCCTCTTTTAATTTATCTAAAAAATTCTTTTATTTCTGAAACCATTTCACATGCTATATCATCATTTGATACATAAGCCTTAGTCCATTTTACAGTCATATAAATGGCTTTTTCTATATCCCATACCGGCTTCCAGCCAAAGACTGATTTTATCTTTGAACAATCCAGCTTTAAAAATGTTGCTTCGTGAGGTCCCATATCAGATACATTTTCCCACTTAAGTGTAGAATTATTTATTTCATTCCATTTATTGCAGAACAGATCTACTAAATCTCCTGTAGTGATGCAATCCTTATCATCCGGTCCTACATTGTAATACCCGGCATATTTCTTATCTTCATACTGTTTTTTTACAATAGTAAGATATATGCTGAGAGGTTCTAAAACATGCTGATAAGGTCTTATGGAATAAGGATTTCTGACCTTGATACTCTCATTATTTAAAGCTGCTCTGACTGAGTCAGGTATTATCCTGTCCTTTGCAAAATCGCCGCCCCCGATAACATTCCCCGCACGGGCAGTACTTGCTGCTATTCCCATTTCATTAAAATATGAATTTATATAAGAATGTGTAACTAATTCAGAACAGGATTTGGAATTAGAATATGGATCATAACCATCTAGCATTTCATCTTCCCTGTAACCCCATAACCATTCGCGATTCTTATACACTTTATCTGTTGTTACATTTAAAAAAGAACTGACTGTTCCATTTTGCCTAACAGCTTCACAGATATTTACTGTTCCCATTACATTAGTTTCATATGTATAAACAGGATCTATGTAGGATTCTCTCACGATAGGCTGAGCCGCCAGGTGTATAACTATTTCGGGATTTGTTTCTTTAAATACTTTAAACAAATGTTCCCTGTCCCTTATATCTCCTATTACCGATCTCATTTTATTATCGAGGCCCACCAGTTTAAAAAGCGATGGTTCAGTTGGAGGTTCAAGTGAATAACCTGTAACACAGGCACCCGACATTATAAGTATCATAGAAAGCCAGGATCCTTTAAAACCCGTATGACCAGTAATAAGTATTTTCTTATCCTTGAAAAAAGAAAGATCTTTTTTTGTCATAAAACACCCCATTATTTCTTTATAAGATGAAAAATGACCAGCTATAATAGCCGGTCATTTAACTATTACTTTTATATTTTATTACAGATTCTTGATTCTCTCAACTGCTTCTACAGTATTTTCATATGTTCCGAAAGCTGTAAGTCTGAAATATCCCTCACCTGAAGGACCAAATCCTGAACCAGGAGTACCTACAACATTTGCATTAAGAAGAAGATAATCGAAGAAATCCCATGATGTCATATTATCTGGAGTCTTAAGCCAGATGTAAGGTGCGTTTACACCACCAGAAACTGTATAACCAGCTGCTTTAAGACCTTCAAGGATAACTTTGGCATTGTTCATATAGTAAGCGATCTGCTCATTTGTTTCCTTCTGTCCTTCTTCAGAGAATACTGCCTCACCGGCTCTCTGAATAATGTAAGGAGCACCGTTAAACTTTGTTCCATGACGTCTTGCCCAAAGCTGTCTTATCTCAACTCCATCAGCATCTTTAAGTTCTGAAGGAACAACAGTATATCCAAGACGAGTACCAGTGAAACCTGCATTTTTTGAGAAACTTCTTATCTCTATAGCACAGGTTCTTGCGCCTTCACATTCATAGATAGAATGTGGCACATCTTCTTCACTGATATATGCTTCGTAAGCTGCATCATAAACAATAACAGCCTTATTCTTATTTGCATAATCAACCCAATCCTGAAGCTGAGCCTTTGTAATTGTGGCACCTGTTGGATTATTTGGGAAGCAGAGATAGATAAGATCTGGAACTTCTTTAGGGAATTCAGGGCAATAATTATTTGCTGCTGTACAAGGCATATAGATCACATTGCTCCAGAGTCCTGTATTTTCATCATAAATGCCTGTACGTCCTGACATAACATTTGTATCTACATAAACAGGATAAACCGGATCACATACAGCAACCTTTGTGTCATGAGTGAAGATCTCCTGGATATTACCTGAATCTGACTTTGCTCCATCACTGATAAATATCTCATCGCTGTTAATACCAGCTCCAAGTTTCTTATAAACTTTTTCAACTATAGTATCACGGAGGAATGAGTATCCAAGATCAGGTGCATATCCTCTAAATGTATCTTTGTCTGCCATTTCATCTACTGCGCTGTGAAGTGCTTTGATAACAGCAGGGCAAAGGGGCTGAGTTACATCACCGATACCAAGTCTGATAATCTTCTTGTCAGGGTTAGCCTCTGTAAACGCTGCTACCTTCTTTGCAATATTTGAAAAAAGGTAAGAGCCAGGGAGTTTTAAATAGTCTTCATTTACACGGATCATCGTATTTTCCTCCTGATCATTCATAATCGTATTTTTACCGTAAAATTTGCGGCTTTGATATTATAACACAAAATATTATTTACTTGTAGAGATTTTTTCTATAACAAAAAAGCTATAACGAAAAAAAGCACCATCTCGCCTAACGCAAGATGATGCTTCTATTAACTCTTACTCTACAACGTATGGAATAAGGGCGATCTGTCTAGCTCTCTTAACAGCAACTGTAAGCTCTCTCTGATGCTTAGCGCAGTTACCTGTAATTCTTCTAGGAAGGATCTTTCCTCTCTCAGAAATGTACTTTCTAAGTAAGTTAACATCCTTATAATCGATTCCCTGATTCTTATCTGAACAGAAAACGCAAACCTTTCTTCTTCTACGCATAGGTCTTCTCTTCATAGGAGCTGCGTCTCTATTTTCTGACTTATTAAAAGGCATTTTTATTCCTCCTTCAAAAATTAGGAAACAGGAATTTTACTTAAATGGAAGATCATTTTCAATTCCATCAGGAATGCTCATGAAACCTTCAGCACTAGCTGCTTCAGGAGCACTTGATGTGTCAGGCTGATAAGAACCGGCCTGAGATGAAGAATTCTTGCTTTCAGCAAATTCCTGCTCTTCTACTACAACTTCTGTTGTGTAAACTTTCTGTCCTTCCTTATTGGTATAACTACCAGTCTGGATACGACCTGTTATTGCAATCTTGATTCCTTGTCTTAAATACTTCTCAGCAAATTCTGCAGAACGTCCAAAGGCAACACAGTTTATAAAGTCAGCTGTCTGCTGATCACCTGTTTTTCTCTGTCTTCTGTCTACTGCAAGAGTATATCTTGCTATAGCCATCTGATCACCGCTCTGTCCCTGAGAATATCTTACTTCTGGGTCACGTGTTAAACGTCCCATAAGAATAACTTTATTCATTGTTAGACTCCTTCCCAATACCTGGTTAAAGAGAATTAAGCGTCCTGTCTAACAACAAGGTATCTTATAACACCATCCATGATACGAAGTGATGATTCAAACTTAGCTGGAGCTTCTGTTGGAGCTTCCATCTGAATGAAGTAATAATAACCTTCCTTCATATCCTGAACTTCGTAAGCCATTCTCTTTCTGCCCTGGTCATCGATGTTTGAAATTGTACCGCCAACCTTAGCAATGAGATCTTTTACCTTCTCGAGAACAGCCTCTCTAGCGTCATCTTCAATTCTTGTGCTAATAACTAACGCTAATTCATACTTGTTCATTCTTTTGCACCTCCTTATGGTCTTTAGGCCTCTGCTTATAAAATCGCGTCAGACGCAGTGCTTAAAGCAGAAGCAAGGAATATATTAAATATATCACAGAGATTGATAATAACATAGAACAATGCTAAAAAGCAAGCATTTTTAAGCAAAATCTTTAAAAGATTTCTCGAAGTTTCTCCTTGTTAACATAAGACTTCTTCCACATTTAACACACTTTACTCTGAAGTCTGCTCCAGTGCGTTCAATGATCCATTCTTTTGATCCACAAGGATGATTTTTCTTAAATATTACTTTTTGTCCTACTTCAAAATTTATCTTATCCATGACTATTCCTATCCTGAAATACGGAATTAAAATTAAATAACAATAGATAAAGAAAAAGCCTTGAAGATTACTTCAAGGCTTCGTGCCCAGAACCGGAATCGAACCAGTGACACGAGGATTTTCAGTCCTCTGCTCTACCAACTGAGCTATCTGGGCTAATGCTTTATCGCATAAAAAAAGGATTTTAACAATCCAGAAGTAGCGGGGACAGGATTTGAACCTATGACCTTCGGGTTATGAGCCCGACGAGCTTCCAGACTGCTCCACCCCGCGATATTGAATGGATGGAGATGGATTCGAACCATCGAAGCAAGTTGCAGCAGATTTACAGTCTGTCCCCTTTGGCCACTCGGGAATCCATCCATATGTCTAATATTTAATTAAACATCAAAAGCCGATGATCGGACTCGAACCGATAACCTGCTGATTACAAATCAGCTGCTCTGCCAATTGAGCCACATCGGCTTAATCTATGGGACCTACAGGGCTCGAACCTGTGACCCTCTGCTTGTAAGGCAGATGCTCTCCCAGCTGAGCTAAGATCCCATATTTTAAGTTAATCTTCAAAGTTGAAGATTAGCGACCCAGACGAGACTCGGACTCGTGACCTCCGCCGTGACAGGGCGGCGCTCTAACCAACTGAGCCACTGGGCCATAACTTGTTCTTTATTTTACTTCATACAGAAGTCAGTCAACATCTAATATCTTAGCAGATTGTCAGATGTTTGTCAAGACTTTTTTAAATTTTTTTAAAAACTTTTTTAAATTTTGAAAAACTACAAACTTTTTTAGAAGCATTACGCTTTAATCTCTATTAGGATAAGCCCTCGACCTATTAGTACACCTCAGCTGAAAGCCTTACGGCCCTTACACTCAG
>CADANF010000006.1 GCA_902789175.1 uncultured Lachnospiraceae bacterium | reverse complement strand
AAAAATATCCAACGCCTTTAGATACACAGGCGAATACTATGATGCAGAAACAGGCCTTTACTACTTAAGAGCCAGATATATGAATCCTGCAACAGGAACCTTCACCCAGGAAGATACCTATCAGGGAAATATCTACGATGCTCTTTCATTGCATAAATACCTATACGCTCAGGATAATCCGGTAACCTACAAAGACCCGACAGGAAATATGTGCACATTAGTGGAGGCTGCGATTTCCGCTGGTGGTCGGGCTATGCAAATGGCAGGAGAGATTTGGGCAGCATATAAGGCACTCAAGATATTAAATAAAGTAAGTGTTATAGCAGATGTTATTGAAATAGCGATAAGTATAGAGGATATTTTAGTCACAAATGATAAAGATAAAATCCTAAAAGAATTATGGGACATCGGCATTGCATTTGTTGACATCTTCTTGACTATTAGCGGAATAGAAATTGGCAAAAAACTTAAATTAGTTTTATCTATACATACATATTATGAAGATTTAAAAAATATAAAAGAAGACTTATCAGATGAATATAAATTACAAGGTGTTTTACTAGCTATTGGAGATATTCTAGTACTATTAAAAGATATTGTTTTGGATATTGCTGATAGAAAATTAGGTGGAAATCAAAAAGCATTATTTGGAATTAACAAAAGAAGAGAAAAAAATAGGCGGTATTGCTTCGGATATAAAAGAAATATTATATGGATGGGGCAGAGAATATCACTGCGTTTTTGATCTTTTTGGAGAAATTTTCAATTTATGGTAGAAATATTTGAGGATATTATATGAAAAATGAGGGATTTATAGATTTTTTAGTTTTATCTATAGTATGTTTTTTAGTCGGCACACATAAATTGATATATGTTATTAAGGCAAAAAACAAGAATAATATAAAAGTTAAAGGAAAAGTTAATAAGGAATATGTTATAGGCAGTTCAAAATATCAGAAGACATATTATGAGGTTGAATTTGAATATGAAGGAATCGTTTATTTAAAGTGTTTCAAGTTCAGTATTAAGAAATATAAAGTAGGTGATAATGTAACAGTAATATTTGATAAAAATACAATTGATGAAAAAGAATGGATTTTTGTTGAGGAGGAATCTGGTTTATTCTTCCCAGCTATATTTTTAATATTAGGATTATTAGCGTTGATAGCTGAATTTGTAGTTTAAAAATTTCAATAATAATCATTAAAAAATGCCAAGGTGTCACATGTAT
Organism: uncultured Lachnospiraceae bacterium; assembly: GCA_902789175.1. Taxonomy (GTDB): domain Bacteria; phylum Bacillota; class Clostridia; order Lachnospirales; family Lachnospiraceae; genus Eubacterium_Q. The sequence goes on along the minus strand of CADANF010000006.1, from coordinate 73,094 downwards.
CTTGGCATTTTTTGAATTTACATTATTATATGGGCAGGATAGTATAAAGTAATTACCGTTTCATGGCCATAACATCAAAAAAGGAAAGGCACGAAAGCACATATTTAGTGCGCTCGTACCTTTCCTTTTTTGGGCAGATGGCCCCTATCGTTTTCCTTTTTTGTGCAGATGACCTTATTCCTTTTTCTTAAGATTTTCTTACAATTTATCAATAATGTTGATTTATAATTCAGTTATGGATTAAAATAATACAGTTAATAAAGTATTGAGGTGAAACATGAAAAAAACTAAATTTGCTATTATTTTAGGCTGTGCTCTATCATTTAGTATAGCTTTGATCAGACCTGGGTTTTGTAAGGATGCACTTGCAGATTCCAGATGGAAAAAAGACGGTAATGGCTGGAAATTCCAGGTGAGTGATGATTCATATGCAAAAAATCAATGGTTAAAAATTAATAATAAATGGTATTATTTTTCAAATGATGGATATATGGTAACTTCCTCTTATCAGGGAGGTTATTGGCTTAAAGGTGATGGAACCTGGGACAGTAAGTATTCTCATGGAAAATGGATGTCAAATGATAAGGGAGAATGGTACAGCGATAACGGGTGGTATCCTAAGTCCCGCTGGTTATCAATAGATGGTGATTCTTATTATTTTGATGAGAAAGGTTATAAATTAACCAGTCAGTATATTGACGGAAAATGGGTAAACAACGAAGGTAAGCTTGATACAAGATATACTGACGGTGAATGGAACCGCAACGCTATTGGTTGGTGGTATTCAGATGGCAGTTACATGCCAAAGAATACTACGATAAAGATTGATGGAGTTTATTACAGCTTTGATAAAAATGGTTACTGGATAGATAAAAGAAAGTCGCCTATAAAGTCCATGGCTGGTATAGATGTATCTAAATGGCAGGGAGATATTGACTGGTACATAGCTTCAAAAGATATTGATTTTGCAGTTATAAGATGTAATGACCATAAGGGTGTGGTTGATACAGGTATAGATCCAAAGTTTTATACTAATATGACTAATGCAAAGAAGGCTGGTGTAAAGGTTGGTGTTTATTATTTTTCTGTAGCATCAACTGAAGCAGAGGCAAAGAAAGAAGCTCGCCTTGCTGTTGAAAGAGTTAAGAAGTCTGGGGTTACTCCGGATCTTCCTATATTCTTTGATATAGAATCAGATAATGCGGCTCGCCTTACAAATGCCCAGAGAAATAAGCTGGTTAAAGCCTTCTGTGATACTATCAGAGAAAATGGCTATCAGCCGGGTGTTTATGCCAGCTATAACTGGCTTACTACCATGATGGATGTTAATGAGTTTGGTGATGTAAAAATATGGTGTGCACAGTGGGAAGAGCATCAGTGTATGATGCAGCAGAAATTTAGTTTCTGGCAGTATTGTTGTAAGGGTAATTCTTCAGATCTTAATTTTAAGGGGGAAAGTTATAAGAAAATTTCTGGTATAAACGGAGATGTAGACCTTGATATTATGTATTATTAATTTATAGAAATTCTGGAGAAGTTAAAATGTTTAAGAAAGTATTTAAAAGAATAACAGCACTTACAGTTGCTGCTGTTATCGGGATAAGTCTTGTTCCAACAAGCTTTAAAGTAGATGCCGCGTCAAAGATTGGATGGAATCATGATGATAATGGCTGGTGGTATAAAAATTCCGATGGCTCGTATTTAAAGAGTGAATGGAAATTTATTAAAAGCAACTGGTATTATTTTAATTCTGATGGTTATATGGCTCATAACGAATATCGTGATGGATATTGGTTGGGGGGCGATGGACAAATGAGTAAGAAATATAAGCATGGTACATGGAAATCAAATGATACAGGAACCTGGTATCAGGATGGCAGCTGGTATCCTAAAAACCAGATAGTCTGGATCAATGGTGAAGGTTATTATTTTGGTGAAAGAGGCTATTTATATTCTGATGAATTTGTAAAAGGTATCTATGTTAATACAGATGGTACGGCAAGTACTATGTATAATGAGGGAAGATGGATATATTGCGACAAAGGCTGGAAATATTGGAATTATGGCTGGATCCTAAAGGACGGCTGGTATAAGATCAACGGTTCATATTATTATTTTAAATCAGATGGGTATCTGGCGGATAATGAATATATAGATGGCCAGTATTATAAAAATGGATGTAAGGATTATTCATACTCTGATGGTCAGTGGATCCAGAATGATAAAGGCTGGTACTATCTTGATGGTGACTGGTATCCAAAAGATATGGGACTTTGGATTGACGATAAATATTATTTCTTTGATTCATTAGGATATTATGACAGGGATGCAACAAATAATGCTTATGAGAATACCAGTAAGGATGATTTGGTTATTGTGATCGATCCGGGACATGAAGATGATGATGGAAAGAGAATCTTCTATGGCACAAATAAGGATTATGGAATTACAAATGAGACTAATATCTGTCTTAATATAGCTAAAAGTTTAAAGAAACAATTGGAACAGTATGATAATGTCAGAGTTTATATGACTCGTGAGACTAACAATGTTTCTATTGAATTAAATGAAAGATGCGAGATTGGATTTAGACATGACGCAGATCTGCTTGTAAGTATTCATCTTAATGCATCAGCATCCGGCTATACAGCAAGTGGTACCGAGGTTTGGTATCCAAACGAGAATTATAGATACAGCATCTATGAAGAAGGAAGAGGCGTTGCAAATTCCATCCAGAGTCAGTTGGTCTCACTTGGACTAAGTGACAGAGGAGCAAAGACAAGAACTAATAAATCCTATCCTATTTATGGTGATGGATCCCTTGGTGATTATTATGCTATTCAGAGACATAGTAAACTTTTTGGATTCCCGGGACTAATTGTTGAGCATTGTTTCCTTGACAACAAGGCGGAATATGATGCATATTTAAGTTCGCAGGCTAAACTTGACAAGCAGGCATCAGCTGTCTGCAAAGGCATAGTTGATTATTACGGCCTTGAATTAAAATGAAGGAGATAAATGATGGAAAATTACCAGCTTGAAGATATTAACAGGATTGATATGGGTGATATTTTCAGAAGAATTGTAATTAAATGGAAGATAGCCTTTATATTTGGGCTTGTATTTGGATTTGGTCTTGCAGGTTTGAAATATTATAAGAACAAAAAGAATGCAAATGATATTGTGGCTTCTTTAGGTCAGGCTGAGGAGAAAGTACTTTCTGATAAAGAACAGGCTAATGTTAATGATGCAGCTGCGATGCTTAAGAGACTTGCATATCAGACCAACTATTATGAGAATTCCTATTTAATGACTATTAATCCTGATAATGAGAAAAAGGTAACTCTTTCTTATTATATTGATTGCAGTGATGCATCTTATTCAAATGTTGTCATGAACCTTATGAAGAATTATATTACTTCAGATGACTTTATTAATAAACTTTTACCTCTTTTTCCTGACGTAAATGAAAAAGATAAGAAAGCTTATTATGTAAAAGAATTATTTACATTTGAAAGCGTTTATTACAGCGATGATAAAACTTCAACTGTAATTTCAAGCGGAGATCAGAAAACACCATTTACGCTTAATATCATAATACCTGATGGTGTTGATGTAGATAAACTTGTTTTGGAAGTAAATAAGCTTATATGTTCTAAAGAGAATAATATGTTTAGTGATGAAGTGAAGGCTGATTATTCAATAGTTTTCCTTTCAGCAACTGTAAATACTCTTTACGACTGGTCGCTTATAAATTCTCAGAATGCTCAGTATAAGAATGTTCTTTCGTTAGAAACAGATTCTAAGGCTCTTAACTTATCTGCGGTTGAATTAGAAGCTGTTAAATCTAAGCTTGAAGGAATATATATGGAAGAGTCTGTAAAGCTTATCATTATATCATTAGAGCAGAAAGTTGGAGATATATATGCTGGAGGCTGCGGAAATACTTTAGCTTCTGATGGTGTAGCACCAGCAAGTAAGAACAGTATCAAAGTATATTTCAGCAAGAAAACATTTGTACTTGGATTTGCCGTAGGAGTTGTATTCTATGTGATCTGTTATTTTATCGTATTACTTCTTCCGGCAAAATTAATGGATATCGATATAGACAGATTAGGCATATATGAATTCGGTTCATATTCAGAATATAAGCCAAATGGACTAAAGAAGATACTTAGTTCTAAAACGGTATTTAATATGATTTATGGTAGAATACCACAAGATGAGCAGTTATCTAAAATAAATAACAGCATTAAGGCGTACTGCAAACATAATAATATTGAAGATATTGGTATCATTTCTTCAAGGAAAAATGAAAAAGGCTTTAATGAGGCACTTTCTAAAGCTGTTAAGGTTAAGAATAGGGTTGTTTCAATTGATGAGGATCTCTATTCATTTGAAAGTGATAAGTTGATCTATGTTTATAACGAAGGTGTTACAAAAGAAGAAGAATTTGTATCCTTCCTTAGATTCTGCAGACAATATGATAAAAAGATTGTTGGTATCATTAAGGTTTGTAATTAATAGACACTAAAAGTTCATAAAAAATTAAGAAAAAAGAGAGAAATGTTTAAGGCGTTTCTCTCTTTTAGATATTGATATTATCCCCTGTCTAAATTATAATATTAGTGTTTTTGCACGTCAGAGACAGGAATCAATTATAACAAGAGGATGGGAATTATGCTTGGTAAAAAAAGTTGGGTGATACTTTCATCATCTATATTAGCTGTGTTATTTCTGGCTGAAGCAGTTATGTTCGTTCAGATTGTCAGGCTTAACATGTTACCACTTAAGTTTGTGATAGGGATCTTATGTGTATTACTCGTGATCCTTGGCACAGTCTGGGTACTTTTTATTGCTGGAATTAACGTAAGAAAGCCTTATAAGGCCAGAAGAGTGAGAAGGATTATTGGAGCGGTTATTTCACTTATTGTTATATTAGCATCTATTTTTGTGGATTTATTTACAGATAAGGTTATCAGAACCATTGCAAATGTAACGGATGATAATGTTACTGTTTCTACAAAGTATGGGGTATACGTTCTTAAAGATGATCCGGCAAAGGACATTAAGGACACAAAGAATTACACATTTGCAATCATGGATTCATATGATAAGGAGAATACTCAGGTTGCGGTAACTAAACTTGGGGAGGCTATCGGTACCACAGTAACTCCTAAGAAATATGTAAGTGTTGTTGAACTTGCTAATGGCTTATACAAAAAGGAAGTTAAGGCCATTATAATGAATGAGTCATTTGTTGATATCATAAAAGATACACAAGGTTTTAAAGACTTTGAGTCTAAGACTAAACTTATCTATGAGATATCTGTTGAAACAAAGACAAAGAAGAGTGATAAGACAAAGAGTAAGACAAAGGTTACATCTGAACCATTTGTTGTATATATAAGTGGATCTGATACAAGAGAAGCGACTCTTACTATGGAAAAGAGCCGTTCTGATTCAAATATCATTATGGTGGTTAATCCAAATACAAAGCAGATCCTTATGATAAATACGCCTAGAGATTTCTATGTCCCTAATCCGGCTTGTGGAGGAGCACTCGATAAGCTTACTCACTGTGGACTTTATGGAATGGAGGATTCAATCGAGGCTCTTGAACAATTGTATGAAGTTAAGGCTGAGTTCTATCTTCAGATCAACTTTGTCGGTTTCTCAAAGCTTGTTGATATCCTTGGAGGTATAACAGTTTATTCTCCACAGGCGTTTGATTCTTCACTTTCAGATTATTCATATTGTGAAGGTGATAATTACCTTAATGGTGATCAGGCAATCTTCTTTGCAAGAGAAAGGTATTCTTTTGCAACAGGTGACCGTGAAAGAGGTAACAACCAGATGAGACTTATACAGGCACTTATTAAGAAGCTTACAGAGGATAGTTCTTCAGTGCTTGCTAATTACTCGGATATTTTAGATGCTCTTTCAGGTATGTTCCTTACTAATTTCACTGCTGATCAGATATCCTCATTAGTTAAGATGCAGCTTGGAGATAATGCCAAGTGGGATATAAGAACATATTCTGTTACTGGTTCAGATGGTTCAGATTTTACAGCATCCGCACCAGGAGAAATGGCTTATGTTATGTATCCGGATTATTCAACAGTACAGAAGGCAATCGAACTTATAGATATGATTATGGATGGAAAAGTGATAACAGATGATATCCTTGAAGCACCTCCAACAACATCAGGTAAGGGCAGAGAGCCTGAGTATCAGAACCATAATAGAGATACTATAGAATTCACAGAAGATTATACGGAAAGTACAGATACCTCAGAGACTACTGAAGAAATGACAGAAGCAACTGAAGAAGAGACTACTGAAGAAATGACAGAAGCAACTGAAGAAGAGACTACAGAGGAAATGACAGAAGAACAAACTTCTGAAGAAATTCCAACAGAAACTTCAGAGGAGGAAAGTGAACAGGAATCAACAGAACCTGATACTTCAGGATCAGAAGAATAATGGATTTATTTATGGGACGGGCTGCATAAGGCAGCTCTGTCTCATACTTTTATTAAGGGGGATATCATGGTATATGACTATCTAATCGTAGGTGCCGGTTTATATGGGGCCGTATGCTGCAATTTATTAAAAAGTGCCGGTAAGAAAGTTCTTCTAATAGATAAGAGAGAACATATTGCCGGAAATGTCTATACAGAAAATATAGATGGCATCAATGTTCATAAGTATGGGGCTCATATTTTTCATACGAATAATAAAAAAGTCTGGAATTATATTTCTAATTTTGCTGAATTCAATAGATTTACTAATTCGCCAGTTGCAAATTATAAGGGAGAACTTTATTCGCTTCCTTTTAATATGTATACTTTTAATAAAATGTGGAATGTAATAACTCCTGAAGAAGCAAAGCGAAAGATCAATGAAGAAAAAGATAGTTATATAAGAGAAAAAAGAAAAGAGAGGGGCACTGATTGTGATGATGAATTTCAACCTCTTAATCTTGAAGAACAGGCAATTTCTCTTGTAGGCGTTGATATATATGAAAAATTGATCAAAGGATACACAAAAAAGCAGTGGGGAAGAGACTGTAAAGATCTTCCTTCTTTTATCATAAAAAGATTGCCTGTAAGATTTACTTTCGATAACAATTATTTTAATGCTCTCTATCAGGGTATACCTGTAGGAGGATATACAAAAATGGTTGAGAATATTATTGAAGGCGTTGAGGTAAGATTATCTACAGATTATCTTAAATCTAAAGACGAATTTGATAAGATGGCTGAAAAAGTGATCTTCACAGGACCGATTGACGAATATTTTGGTCATAGTCTTGGTTTTCTGGAATATAGATCTGTTAAATTTGAAACAGAAAAACTTGATATTCCCAATTTCCAGGGAAATGCTGCAGTTAATTATACTGATGAAGAAACACCTTGGACAAGGATAATTGAACATAAATGGTTTGAGTTTGGTAAAGATAGTGAGGGGAAAGATATTCCGGTTACTATCATTTCCAAGGAATATAGCTCTGAATGGAAGCCTGGGGATGAGCCGTATTATCCTGTTAATGATGAAAGAAATAATGAGCTGTATAAGAAATACAGGAGCCTTGCAGATAAAGAAGATAATATTATTTTTGGCGGCAGATTAGGGGAATATAAATATTATGATATGGATGCCGTTATACTTGCAGCTATGGATAAAGTAAACGAATTATTAAATTAATTTTGATTTTACTGGAGGAAGGTTAGATGTTAAAGAAAAGATTATTCTATGTGTTTTTTGCTCTTAATATAATTGCTACATTTGTCCTTTTAGGATTTGTTGTGCTTACAAAGATTGTGCCAACTCTTTATGTGACACTTCTTTTGATACTATTTATGATAGTACCAGTGCTCCTTCTTATATTACAGAAGGTTTTAAAGCATCATAAACAAAGAAGTAAAGTCAGGGTCATTGGTATAATACTTCTTATAATTGGTATTATAATAGATATGGTACTGATCTATTATGTTTATATAACTAATAGAACAATAGGAGAAGTAACATCAGCCAATACCCAGTCTGAAGTGATTCAGGTGTATGTGGCAAAAGATGATCCGGCTGAAAGTATAAATGATTGCTTAAGTCGTGAATATAAATTTGGCATATTAAAAGTTGGGGATAGAGAAGTAGTTAATGAGCTTATTAATAAAATAGAATCAAATTCTACAGTGAAAATGGATATTGTCGAATATCCATCTATAATCGATCTTGTTTCAGCTATGAAATCATTGAAGATTGATTCATTTATTCTTTCAGATGCTTATATGGAAGCACTTTCTTCTATGGAAGGATATGCAAAGTATAATGAGTCTGTAAAAGCTATATATTCTACAAGTGTAGAGTCAGAGATCAAGGTAGTTAAGAAAAATGAGACTAAGAAAGAAATAGAAGAGTCTGATTATGATTATCTTCCTGAATATTTTTCGGTTTATATAAGTGGTATTGATAGCTATGGTCCGGTTACAACAAAAAGCCGTTCAGATGTTAATATCATCGCAACTATAAACTTAAAGAGTCATAATATACTGCTCGTTTCAACACCAAGAGATTATTATGTCCCATTTGAGATCTTTGATGGGGCTAAGGATAAACTTACTCATGCAGGTGTTTATGGTATTGATACATCTATGGATGTGCTTGGGGATCTTTATGATATAGAACTAAATTACTATATGCGTGTTAATTTTACAGGTTTTACCAGTATAATTGATAAGCTTGGTGGAGTGGATGTGGTCAGTGATGCGAGATTTTCAGCGGGTGGATATACATTTGTTGAAGGATCAAATCATCTTAATGGAGCTCAGGCTCTTGCCTTTTCCAGAGAAAGATATTCATTTGCAGATGGTGACCGTGCCCGTGGAAGACATCAGATGGCGGTGATAAAAGCTGTTATACAGGGACTCGCATCTACTAATCTTTTATCTAATTATTCATCTGTTATGTCTGAACTGTCCGGTACATTCCAGACTAATATGACTCAGGATGAGATCGGTGAGATAGTAAAGGATCAGATAAGCACACAGAAGGGATGGAATGTGGTTACTTATTCTGTTGATGGATCAGGAACTACTGCCATGTCGGCTGCTATGGGTGTCAATGCTTACATGATGGTTCCTTATGATGATACAGTAGAATATGCTAAAGAGCTTATGACCAGAGTTAAAGATGGATATGTACTTGATCAGTCATCTGTAGAGGATAATGCACCAAAGCATTAAAGTTGTTCTTTTTGTTGCTGGAGTTTTAAATGAAAGATTTACTTAAATATTTAAAAAATTATAAAATGCAGTCGATACTTGCGCCTTTTTTTAAGATGCTTGAAGCTATTTTTGAGTTGATAGTGCCGCTTGTTATGGCGCGTATCATTGACTGCGGTATAAAGAATCAGGATACCGCCTATGTACTTAAAATGGGCGGTATTTTGATTTTACTTGCTGTTGTGGGAGTGGTTTGTTCTATAACTGCTCAATTCTTTGCTGCAAAGGCTGCAACAGGTTTTGCTAAGGAACTAAGAAGAGATCTGTTCAGTCATATAAATCGTTTATCTTATCCGGAATTAGATAAGCTTGGAGCGTCAACTCTTATAACAAGAATGACATCTGATGTTAATCAGATCCAGTCTGGAGTAAATATGTTCCTTAGACTGTTTCTTCGTTCCCCGTTTGTTTTTCTGGGAGCTATAATCATGGCTTTTTTGGTAGATGTTAAGGTATCAATGATATTTCTTGTCATATTCCCATTACTTTGCCTGGTGGTTTTTTATATTACATTTAAGAGTCTTCCTTTATACAAGGATGTGCAGGGGAAACTCGACAAAGTAACCCTTCTTACAAGAGAGAATCTTTCCGGTGCAAGAGTTATAAGAGCTTTTAATCATGAAAAAAAAGAAAGAGAAGCGTTTGATCGGTCTACAAAAGCACTTATGAATGCAAGTCTAAAGGTAGGAAGACTGTCCGCTTTTATGAATCCTGTTACTTATCTTATTATCAATATGGGTATTGTTGCCATCCTTTGGAGAGGAGGCATAAGAGTAAATGCTGGATCTTTATCTCAGGGAGATGTGGTAGCTCTTATTAATTATATGACTCAGATCTTAGTGGAACTTATTAAGTTTGCGAATCTTATCGTGACTATAACTAAGGCACTTGCCTCTGCAGATCGTATCGCATTTGTCTTTAAAGAAAAGCCATCGGTAACATTTTCTGCTGATGATATAGAAGTTAAAGATACCAAGAACAATTATAAAAAGAATAAGAAGAATAAAGAAAAGATAAAGGGGAATCCTGTGGTAGAGTTTGATAATGTATCGATCGCCTATCCGGGTGTTTCTGAGGAGGCTTTATCTGATCTTTCTTTTAAAGCATATAAAGGTGAGATCATTGGTATCATAGGTGGAACAGGATCCGGAAAAACGACTCTGGTTAATCTTATTCCTGGCTTTTATAAGGCTACAAAGGGAAGAGTCCTTATAGATGGTAAGGATGTATTTAAATATGACAAGAAAGAGTTAAGAAGTAAGATAGGTATTGTTTTGCAAAAGACTGTGCTTTTTAAAGGCACTATAAGGGACAATATGAAATGGGGTAAACCTGACGCTACAGATGAAGAGATAAATAAGGCTTTAGAGATAGCTCAGGCTAAAAGTTTTGTAGATGAAAAAGATAAAGGACTTGATTTTGTTATAGAGCAGGGAACTAAAAACCTTTCAGGAGGTCAAAAACAGCGTCTTACTATTGCAAGAGCCATTGTAAGACATCCCAAGATCCTTATCCTTGATGACAGTTCTTCGGCTTTGGATTTTGCAACAGATGCAGCTTTAAGAAAGGCTATAAGAACTAACTGCAAAGATGAGACAGTATTTATAGTTTCTCAGAGAGCTTCTTCAATAAGATATGCAGATAAGATAATAGTCCTTGACGATGGTAATGTATGTGGCATAGGTAGTCATGAGGAACTTCTTAAATCTTCTGATGTATATAAAGATATCTGCCTTTCTCAGATGAATAGAGAGGAGGCATAGTGAAAATGAAAAATAAAAGTAAAGTATCAAAAAAAGTAATAAAGGAACTGTTATTATATATCAGACCATATAGATTATATGTGATATTATCACTTATCTTTGCTGTGATCACTGTGCTGTCTCAGTTATATGCACCAAAATTATCGGGACTTGCTATAGATCATATAGTTGATAAGGGTCTGGTGGATTTTCGCGGCTTAAAGAAGATAGGAATATATTTTCTTATTGTCACAGCAATTGCTATTTTGTCTCAATGGCTAATGGCGATAATTAATAATAAGATTGCTTATAATGTGGTAAGAGATATAAGAAAGAAAGCCCTCGATCATTTGGAGGTACTTCCTCTTAAATATCTGGATCAAAAAAGCTATGGAGATACAGTGTCTCGTATCATTAGTGATGTGGACCAGTTGTCAGATGGCCTTCTCATGGGTTTTACGCAGTTATTTACTGGGGTTTTTACTATCATAGCTACACTTATCTTTATGTTTACCATAGATATTAAGATAACTTTTGTTGTGATATTACTTACTCCTTTATCATTTCTTATAGCATCCTTTATCTCAAAAAGAACTTATAAGATGTTTATAAAACAGTCTGAAAAACGTGGCGAGATAACAGGACTTATCGATGAAATGGTAGGAAATGAAAAAGTGCTTCAGGCCTTTTCCTATGAAGAAAAAGCTGAGGAAAGATTTGATAAGATAAATGAGAAATTAGAAGATGCGTCATTAAAGGCAACATTTTTCTCATCCCTTGTAAATCCTTCAACCAGATTTATAAATAACTCAATTTATGCGATAATCGGAGTGGTAGGTGCCATTAAGGTAATTAGAGGTAGTTTTACTGTGGGAAGTCTTACAGTATTTCTTAACTACTCAACTCAATATACAAAGCCTTTTAATGAGATCTCCGGCGTTATTAATGAGCTTCAGAATGCTATAGCCTGCTGGGCCAGGGTGCTTGAACTGATAAGCGAAGACCCTGAGGTACCAGAAAAAGAAGATGCGCATGTTCTTGGGAAAAATGAGGCAGTAAAGGGCGAGGTTTTACTTGATAATGTTGATTTTTCATATGTAAAAGAAAAGGAACTTATTAAGAATTTCAGCCTTAAGGTTAAGCCGGGCGAGAGAGTAGCAATCGTTGGGCCTACAGGTTGTGGCAAGAGTACTATCATCAATCTCCTTATGAGATTCTATGATATAAATGATGGTTCGATAAGGATCGATGGGCATGATATAAGAGAAGTAACAAGAGCTTCTCTTCGAAGTAATTATGGCATGGTCCTTCAGGAAACCTGGCTTAAAAGTGGTACAGTTAAAGAAAATATTGCTTATGGATATAGTGAAGCCACGGATGAAGAGATAATAAAGGCTGCAAAGCTTACACATGCAGATTCATTTATAAGGCGTTTGCCTAATGGTTATGATACAATACTTTCTGAAGATGGAGGTAATCTTTCAGAAGGTCAAAAACAGTTGCTCTGTATAACCAGGGTAATGCTTAAAATTCCACCAATGCTTATACTTGATGAGGCTACATCTTCTATAGATACAAGAACTGAGGTGGATATTCAGAAGGCGTTCCTTAAAATGATGAAAGGAAGAACGAGTTTTATAGTAGCTCACAGGCTTTCTACTATTAAGGAAGCGGATACTATACTTGTTATGAAAGATGGACATATAATAGAACAGGGTAATCATAGCACGCTTCTTTCTAAGGGTGGATTTTACCATGATCTTTATTATAGTCAGTTCGATAATTCGGACGAAAAAAATAAAAGAAAAGGATTTTAGTTATGGACATTTCAAGGAAAATAGCAGAAGAATTAGGGGTTAAGCAGTGGCAGACAGATGCTGCGATTGAACTTATTGATGAGGGTTGTACTATTCCCTTCATTGCCAGATATAGAAAAGAAAAGACTGGTACACTTAATGATGAACAGCTTCGTAAATTAGGCGAAAGACTTATATATCTTAGAAATTTAGAGGATAGAAAAGAAGCAGTCATTTCATCTATAGAAGAACAGGGAAAACTTACAGATGAACTAAAATTAAAGATCTTAGAAGCTGAAACTATGGTAGCTGTTGAAGATCTTTACAGACCATATAAGCAGAAGAAAAAGACGAGAGCATCTGTTGCGAAAGAGAAGGGATTAGAAGGTCTTGCTACTATCATAAGACTTGAGATGACAAAGAATACTATAGAAGAAGAGGCAAAGAAATTTATTGATCCCGAAAAGGAAGTTAATACTGTTACAGAAGCAATAAACGGCGCACTTGATATCATTGCTGAATCTGTTTCTGATGATGCAGAAATCAGAGCAGACATAAGAAAGAAGACATTTGACAAAGGTATCATAAAGTCAGAAGGAAAAGATAAAGAAGCTGAATCTGTATATGAAAATTATTATGAGTTTAGTGAGCCTGTTTCCAAGATAACAGGTTACAGGATCCTTGCGATAAACAGAGGAGAAAAGGAAAAATTCCTTACTGTTTCAATCGAGGCTCCGGTAGAAGATATCATCAGATATATCAGAAAGAAGATGATATTAAATGATAATCCCAATACTACTCCTTATCTTGAAAAGGCGATTGAAGATTCTTATGAAAGACTTATCGCTCCTTCAATTGAAAGAGATATAAGAAGTGAACTTACTGAAACAGCTGAAGATAATGCAATCGTTGTATTTGGTAAGAACTTAAGACAGCTTCTTATGCAGCCTCCTATTGCTAACTGTACAGTCCTTGGATGGGATCCTGCATTTAGAACAGGGTGTAAGCTTGCAGTTGTTGATAAGACAGGTAAAGTACTTGATACAGCTGTTGTATATCCAACAGCACCTACAACTGATGAAAAGATAAGAGCTGCAAAGAATAAAGTTGAACAGCTGATAAAAAAATATGATATCAATCTTATCTCATGCGGAAATGGTACAGCCAGCAGAGAATCGGAAGCTATCATTGCAGATATCATTTCTGAGATAAAGGATAAGAAGGTCAGCTATCTTATTACAAATGAGGCTGGGGCATCTGTTTATTCTGCTTCAGAACTGGCCACGGAAGAATTCCCTAATTTTGATGTGGGACAGAGATCAGCTACTTCTATTGCAAGACGTGTACAGGACCCTCTTGCAGAATTAGTTAAGATCAGTCCTGAGGCTATTGGTGTAGGTCAGTATCAGCATGATATGAATCAGAAAAAATTAAAGGAAGCTCTTAAAGGTGTTGTTGAAGACTGTGTTAATGCTGTAGGTGTTGACCTTAATACAGCATCAGCTTCTCTTCTTGAATATATTTCAGGTGTAAGTAAGGCTATAGCTAAGAACATCGTTGCTTATAGAGAAGAAAATGGAAGCTTTACTGAGAGAAAACAGCTTCTTAAGGTTGCCAAACTTGGACCTAAGGCTTACGAGCAGTGTGCTGGTTTCCTTAGAATAAGAAATGGTAAGAATCCTCTTGATAATACAGGGGTTCATCCTGAAAGTTATGATGCAGCGTTAAAGATAATGGAAGAGGCAAAGTATAATCTTAAGGATGTAAATGAAGGAAAAGAAGCAGGAGTAATCTTTATTAATGATTATAAGAAAACTGCAGAAAAGCTTGGTATAGGTGTTCCTACTCTTGAAGATATCATTAAAGAGATCCAGAGACCGGGACGTGATCCTAGAGAAGATATGCCAACACCTGTTCTTCGTAAAGATGTTCTTGATATGAAGGATCTTAAGGAAGGCATGATCCTTAAAGGAACCGTAAGAAATGTTATAGATTTCGGCGCTTTTGTTGATATCGGAGTTCATCAGGATGGGCTTGTACATATTTCCCAGCTCACAAATAAAAAGTTTATAAAGCATCCTCTTGAGGTGGTATCTGTTGGAGATATTGTAGAAGTTAAAGTCCTTTCCGTGGATATGAAGAAGAAGAGAATAGCGCTTACAATGATTTTGTGATATGATTAATGCTTAGTTGAGTTTATTAACCAGAAGTTATGTGTTTGTTTTGAAAGAATCGAGGCAGTATATGAAGTTAAAAGATTTTAATATGACAAAAGATGAGATGGTTGCAACTTGTGAAAAGTACATGAATGAACAGTTTAAAAGATTCGATTTTATCGCAGAATCTGGTAAAGACATGTATCTTTTTGATGAAAATGGTGACGGATACCTTGATTTTATGGGAGGTATCGCGGTTAACGCAGGTGGCCATTGCAGCAAGAGAGTTGTAGATGCAATAATCGACCAGGCCAAAACTCTTCTTCATAGCTCGAATTATTGCTATACGATCCCTCAGATTATGCTTGCAAAGCTGGTATGTGAATCTATTGGAATGGAGAAGATCCAGTTTCAGAATTCAGGAGCTGAAGCAAATGAGGCAATGATAAAGCTGGCTCGTAAATATGGTGTAGATAATTTTGGACCTAACAGATATAAGATAGTTACTGCCAGGAATTCATTCCATGGAAGAACTCTTGCTACACTTGCTGCAACGGGTCAGCCGGATTCAGCTATACAAAATGGATATGCTCCTATGATCCCGGGTTTTACTTATGCTGATTTTAATGACCTTAAGTCATTTGAAGAAGCCTGTGATGAAGATACTATTGCAGTTATGGTAGAACCAGTACAGGGCGAGGGTGGCGTTTATCCTGCTACAAAGGAATTCCTTCAGGGACTTCGTGATCTTTGTGATAGAAAGAATATGCTTCTTCTTTTTGATGAAGTACAGACTGGTTGGGGAAGAACAGGAAGTCTTATGGCTTATATGGAATACAACGTTAAGCCGGATGTGGTTTCTATGGCGAAAGCTATGGGCGGTGGTATGCCTATAGGTGCTATGTGTACTTCTGAAAAACTTATGCAGACTTTTGGTCCGGGGGCTCATGGTACAACTTTTGGTGGGAATCCTGTATGTTGTGCAGCTGCTTTCGCGGAAATTAGTGATATTATCGATAATAAGCTTGATAAAAATGCAAAAGAAGTTGGTGCATATTTTAGAGAACAGTTAAAAGAATTACCTCATGTTAAAGAAATCCGTGGTTTAGGACTTCTTACCGGAGTTGAGTTCGATATGCCAATTGCTTTTGATATAAAGCACAATGCGGCTGATAAGAGACTTCTTATGACTGCTGTAAGACCATCAGTTATACGAATGGTTCCACCACTTATTGCCTCTAAAGAAGATTGTGATAAGGCAGTTCAGATTATTAAAGAAGTAATATCAGACATTTGCAAATAAAATAATTATTCTAAAGGAGAATATATGGAACGTGAAAATGCTTGGCTCACATATGATGAGTCAGATCTTTCAGAAATTGAAAAATTATCAGAAGGATATAAGGAATACCTTGATAAGGGTAAGACTGAAAGAGAAGGAACAAAGTATATCGTAGAGATGGCAAAAAAGGCTGGATATATTGATCTAAATGATGCTATCAAAGAAAATAAAAGTCTTAAGCCGGGTGATAAGTTATATGCTGTAAATATGGCAAAGACAGTTGCTCTCTTTAATATTGGTACTGAGCCATTAGAAAAAGGTCTTAATATTCTTGGAGCTCATATTGACTCTCCTAGACTTGACGTAAAACAGAATCCTCTTTATGAGTCTGATGACCTTGCTTATCTTGATACACATTATTATGGTGGTGTTAAGAAATACCAGTGGGTTACTCTTCCTATGGCAATCCATGGCGTTGTGGCAAAGGCAGATGGTACACTTGTTGATATAGTTATCGGTGAAGATGATAATGATCCAGCTTTTGTTATCACAGATATCCTTATTCATCTTGCTCAGAATCAGATGGCAAAGAAAGCTTCTAATGCAGTTGAAGGTGAAGATTTAGATCTTCTCATTGGTTCAAGACCTATAAAGCTTGGTGAAGATGAAAAGAAAGAGAAAAATCTTGTTACAAAACATCTTCTTAATATTCTTAAAGATAAGTATGATATTGAGGAAGAAGATTTCATTTCAGCTGAATTAGAGATAGTTCCTGCAGGAAAAGCTCGTGATTGTGGTATTGATAAATCCATGATACTTGGTTATGGTCAGGATGACAGAGTATGTGCATATACATCTCTTGTGGCTATGCTCAATGTAGATAATGTAAAGAGAACAACCTGCACACTTCTTACTGATAAAGAAGAGATTGGTTCAGTTGGTGCAACTGGTATGCAGTCTAAATTCTTTGAAAATGTTGTAGCAGAGATATTAAGTCTTAATGGTGAAGAGGGAGATCTTCGTTTAAGAAGATGTCTTGCTAATTCATTTATGCTTTCAAGTGATGTAAGTGCGGGCTTTGATCCACTTTATGCGTCAAATTTTGAAAAGAAGAATGCTTCTTTCCTTGGAAGAGGTATGGTATTCAATAAATTTACAGGTGCCCGCGGAAAATCAGGATCTAATGATTCAAATGCTGAATATATCGGCAAGATCCGTGGAATCATGAATAATAACAAAGTTAACTATCAGACTGCTGAACTTGGTAAAGTTGATGTAGGCGGTGGCGGAACAATTGCTTATATCCTTGCGCTTTATGATATGCAGGTTATTGATTGCGGTGTTGCAGTTCTTTCAATGCATTCACCTTGGGAAGTAACTTCTAAAGCAGATATTTATGAAGCAAAGAAAGGATATGAAGCTTTCCTTAGAGAGATTCAGTAAATTAAAAATAACGGGTTAAATGTATGAAGAAAAATACATCTAAAACATTATATAGAATTACTGCATTTATAACAGCATTAGCATGCCTTATGGCATGCTTTTTGCCGTTTAATGGTAAAGTTGCTTTAGCTTCCGATGATGAGGGAGCTTCATTTTTATCAACTTATTGCCAGACAGTGTATAATCAGGAAAATGGTTTAGATAGTACCGAAGTAAATTGTATCTATCAGACAAAGTCAGGGTATATATGGATCGGTACTGATGGAGGACTTTATAGATATAACGGTAAAGAGTTTATGACTTATAATCTCTGGGAAACAGAGAAGGATGATATTTATTTTATTAATGATCTTTACCAGGATGATAATGGCAGACTTTGGGTTTCTACCAACAATTATGGACTTTTCTTTATTGAAGGAAGTACTATAACACATTTTGATAATGACTATTATAGCGGGGTTAAGTGCGTTAATGATGTAACGCTAGGTACTGATGGAAGGATATATGTTGCAACAGCCTATGGAGTATATGTGGCAGATCCTGATACGGCAACATTAAAGCGTATTGAAACCCTTGCTTCACATAATATAAAAGAACTTGCAGTGTTTGATGATAAGGTATGGGGTATCTATAACGGTAATACCATATTTACCATTGATGCAGATGAAAATTTAAAAGAAGTTGCGTCTTCTGAATTTACTAATGATGAATTAACCTGTATTGCATCAGATGATGAAAATGTATTTATAGGAACTACAGGATCAACGGTTCTTACAATGAAGGACCTTCAAAAAGCGGATCTTCATAATGGAGAAAGAGATGGTATCAATTCCATTTATCCTGATGGTGAAGGGAAGATATTTGTTTTAGCTGATAATGGTATAGGTTATTTTGATAGAAAATTCAAATTTACAAATATAAGTGGGACTAATATCGATACTTATATTTCGTCGATGATGAAGGATTATGAAGGTAATCTTTGGTTTACTTCAACAAGATATGGGATCCTTTTGCTTGGAAATAGTAAATTTACGGATCTTAATATCAAATATAGTATTCCATCCTATCCAACCAACTGTATCCTTAATATTAAAGGAAAAAAATATATAGGTACAGATGAAGGGCTTCAGATCCTTAATATCACAAATCAGCTGGTAAGCAACGAATTAACAGAATATCTTAAGGGAACTGCCATAAAAAACCTTTTTATGGATAGTAAGGGTAATTTATGGATCTCTACTTCAAGACGTTATGGTATTGTTGAATATACAAAAGATGGAAAGATAAATAGTTACAGCAGATCGGCGGGTCTTCCTACCAATCTAATAAACTGCGCCATGGAACTTTCTAATGGGAATATTGCTATAGGAACAGAAGAGGGGCTATGTATCATTTCTCCTGAAGGAAAGTCTATAAAGAATTATAGCTATCAGGATGGAGTTGTATATTCAAATATCACTTCTCTTTATGAGGATGAAAAAGGCAGAATCTTTGCCGGCTCTGATGGAGGAGGCCTCTATATCATAGATGGGGACAAGGTTAATAATTATACTGCTAAGGACGGTCTTACTTCAAATGTGATAACCTGTTTTAAAGAGGGTGAACAGGGAGTATATATCGGAACAGATAATGGCCTTTCTCTTTATAATGATTCTATAAGAGCTATAACCAATATTGATTTTTCAAATAATATCTATGATATCCTTATTGATACGGTAGAGGATTCAAAGAGTATCTATATCATAGGATCAAAAGGTGTGCTTAAGACTACTGAAAGCAGACTTATAAGTGCGGAAGCATTGCAGGACAGATATCTTTCTCAGAGTGATGGACTTAGAAAGAAGATAACTATTAATTCTAAATCTGTTATTGATGAAAGTCATAAGCTCTATATCTGTACAAATGCAGGTATTGTAATGCTTGATAATTCGGACTTAAGGATAAATAATACTTCTCCACGCCTTACTATTTCAGAGGTGGATATTGATGATAAGATTTATTATTTTGATCAGATCGGCGGAAGTATAAAAATTCCTGCCAAGACTCAGAGAGTTGCAATCTCATTTTCGGTGCTCTCTTATACCAACAGAGATAATATTAAAGCTACATATAAGCTGGATGGCTTTGACGGCCAGGAGACTACTATAAAAGGTACAGATGCTTTTCAGGCTGTTTATACAAATCTTGATGGCGGTAATTATACTTTTACAGTTACTGCTAAAAATGGAGATGGTATAGAGAGTGAAAAAACCATCACCTTTGAGATTTATAAAGAGTATGGTTTTTTTGAGAAAAGGATAGTTAGGATAATGGTCATGATTATCATGATCGGACTTATGTTTGCAGCTTTGGTTGCATTGATCAGGTTCCAGAGAAGATATGCAGGCCAGAATCAGGAGATTGAGAAACTTTCAAAAGAGCATGAGGATGCAGTAAAATCCAATACAGCTAAAACTGACTTCCTTGCAAATATGAGTAATGAAATTAAGATCCCTGTAAATGCCATCATTACTTTGGCGGAGAGCCTTAGAAAAAATCAAAGGCATGACAGCGAAGAGGATGAAGAGATACAAAATATCATTACCACCAGTCAGAATATTCTTTATCGGGTTGATGAGACTATACAGTTAGCAAGGCTTGAAGCGGGGCGAGTTAAACCTAATAATGCTCCTTATTCAATTACAACTCTTGTATGTGATATAAGTGATAATATCATTAACCAGCTTGAAGGCCGCCCTGTAAGATTTCTTGTTGATTTAGGAGACCAGATTCCGGATATTCTTGTAGGTGATTTTGAAAAGATAAAGAATCTTCTTCAGATCGTTATGGATAATGCTTCCAAGTATACTAAAGAAGGTACCATCACTTTATCTGTTGACTGTTATGAGATTAAAGACAGGAATGAAGTGGTGCAGAACCTTGTATTCAGCATTTCTGATACTGGTATTGGTATTCAGGCTGATCAGATAGATAGTATCTTCGAACCTTATGCTGTAGGAGATAACAAAAAGAAAAAAGCAGGCGGAAATATTAATCTTGCAATAGCTAAAAAGCTTTGTGAGGTAATGAATGGGCAGATAGAAGTGGATTCCACTTATGGAGCCGGATCTACATTTACTATTTCTTTGATCCAGTCAAAGCCTGAAGAAGAAGTGGTAACCGGTTCTGTGGATATTAATTCCATTGAAAGAATTTCTAAGGAAGAAGCCTCAAAGATGATAACTCCTGATGTTAATGCGCTTATTGTTGATGATGATGAGCTAAGCAGATCCGTTGCGGTCGGCGTTTTAAATCAGATGGAGATGAAGGTTGATATCGCAGGTAGTGGAATAAATGCCATTGATATGGTCATGAATAATGAATATGATGTCATTTTCATGGATGCTGAAATGCCTGTAATGAACGGGCTTGATGCCTTAAGAGAGATAAGAGAGATCGTTAAAGATAATGCAAAGACAGTTCCGGTCATCGCCATGAGTGTTGATGCAATAGGTGAAACTACTGAAGAATTAAAGAGAAATGGATTTAATGAAGTTATAGTTAAGCCGCTTGATATTGTAAGTCTTGCGACAGCTATAGTTAAGACTCTTCCTTCTTCAATGATTAAATATAAATCCAATGATATTGTTCAGTATATGAGTGAGTCCAGATATAGCGAAGGATTAAATACACTTCAGCAGTATATAGATGTAGTTGGAACCCTTGAAAAGATCGGCGGAAATATAGATGTTTATAATAAGATCCTTGACACTTATTATAATCAGAATCTTACTATAACTGACGAATTAAAAGAGAAGTTTACCGAAAATTATAGAGCATTTAGAAACAGGATCCACAATATAAGGACTTCTGCTCAGAATATTGGAGCTTTAGATCTTTATAAAGAGATCACAATGATAAATGCAGCTATAAATATTGGAAATAGAAGTTATGTAAGAGATAATCTGGATAAGCTTTGTAAGAAATTGGAAGATATTCAGGATATCGTAGGAAATTATCTGGATTTTGTAGATTCAAAACAGGGAACATCTGACGAAGAATATGCTTCAAGAGCTTTATCTGATAGAACTGAAATCCTTACATCTTTAGAAAAGAAGGAAACAGAAGAAGATATAAGTGCGAAAGATACAGAAACAAAAGTAAAGAATAAGGCTGAAAAGCCAATAGAAATAGTAAGTCTTGATAAGCTTACTAATATTCAATTAGCAGTAGATGGTAAAGATTATGATAAAGTGAGAGAAATAGTAAAAGATATTGCTTCTCATGAATATCAGGGTGATGATAATGAGTTTGTTGAAGTATTGGTTAAGAGTGTAAATGATGAAGACTATGATACTACTAAGGAACTTATAATTACTTATATAGAACTTAAACAGTAAATTGATTAACGAGGTGATCGTATGCTTAAAGGAAAGAATATATTACTTGGGATAACAGGCGGTATAGCAGCTTATAAGATGGCAAATACTGCCAGTTTGCTTGTGAAGCAGGGGGCTGATGTCCATGTTATCATGACACGTAATGCTACTAAATTTATTACAGCTGAGACTTTAGAAATTCTGACAAAAAATAAGGTTTTCGTAGATGTATTTGATGAATACGAAGATAAAACCATAGTTCCTCATATTGAACTTGGAACATCAGCAGACTGCATTCTTATAGCACCTTGTTCTGCTGATGTAGTAGGTAAGATCGCAAATGGTATTGCTGATGATATGCTTACAACGGCAGTTCTTCCTGCGAGATGCCCGGTACTTATATGTCCATCGATGAATGTTTATAT
The DNA here is from genome assembly GCA_902789175.1 of uncultured Lachnospiraceae bacterium. GTDB lineage: Bacteria > Bacillota > Clostridia > Lachnospirales > Lachnospiraceae > Eubacterium_Q. Next base: position 50,605 of record CADANF010000006.1, on the reverse strand, counting down.
GTTAGAAAATAAGATTGTTCAGGATAATATAAATAAGCTTAAGAAATTTGGATATACAATTATTGAGCCGGCAGAAGGGCATTTAGCCTGTGGTTATGATGGAAAAGGAAAGCTTCCTAAAGAAGAATATCTTGTGGAACAGGTGTTAGATGCTGTTGCCTATGAGAAGACTCTTAAAGGAAAGAAGGTTGTTGTATCAGCAGGTCCTACAGAAGAGGCATTTGACCCTGTGAGATTTATAACAAATCATTCTTCAGGAAAGATGGGATATAGTTTAGCCAGAGTTGCCAGAATGAAAGGAGCTCAAGTTACGCTTGTTTCTGGTCCGGTAAGTATCCCTATGGTTGATGGTGTTAAAGGCGTAATGGTCAAATCTGCAGAAGATATGTTTAATGCTGTGTCAAAAGAAAGTGAAGATGCTGATATTGTGATCATGGCAGCGGCTGTGGCTGATTATACACCGGCAGTTGTGGCTGATAATAAGATAAAAAAACAGGATGGAGACTCATCTCTTCAGCTTAAGAGAACAAAGGATATTCTGAAATATTTAGGAGAACATAAAAAACCGGGACAGTTTATCTGTGGATTTTCAATGGAAACAAAGGATCTTATTGAAAATTCTTCAAAGAAACTGGAAAAGAAGAACTGTGACATGATATGTGCAAACCTTCTTACAGAGCCAGGAGCAGGATATAAGGTGGATACAAATGTCATTACCGTTATAACCCATGATGGCCTTGAAAAACTTCCTATGATGTCTAAAATGGATTGCTCAGCTGCAATACTTGACAGGATTGAGAAAATGATGGACGAAACCAGAATATAAAAGGTAGTTTATGAAAGTTTTTTGTGCGGATCACTAAAAGGTGTAATAGTTTGCCTTAGAGTTGGCGTATTGAATAGTTTTTACATTTATGATAAAATAAAGAAGCGCATTAAGAATATTTAATGCGCTTCATTTTGAGTAATTCAGGAGGACTCGCGAGAGATGGAACGATATAAAGAAGAATTCATTGAATTTATGATCGATTGTAATGTACTTAAATTCGGTGACTTTGTTACTAAAAGTGGAAGAAAAACACCATTTTTTGTAAATACAGGTTTTTACAGAAGTGGTTCTCAGCTTGCCAGACTTGGAAAGTATTATGCAAAGGCAATAAATGAGAAGTTTGGCCTTGATTTTGATATCCTTTTTGGACCTGCATATAAGGGTATTCCTCTCACAGTTGCAACAACAATGGCTATCAGTGAGGAATATGGAAAGGACATTAAATACTGTTCAAACCGTAAGGAAGTTAAGGATCATGGTGATACAGGCATCCTCCTTGGAAGTCCTATTTCAGATAATGATAAAGTTATAATTATTGAGGATGTGACTACTGCAGGAACATCTATTAAAGAGACACTTCCTATAATTAAAGCTCAGGGTAACGTATCGGTTCTTGGACTTTGCGTTTCTGTAGATCGTATGGAACGTGGTGAGAAGAAGAGTGCTCTTACAGAGATAGAAGAAAATTATGGCCTTAGGACTACAGCTATCGTTACTATGGCTGAAGTATTTGAGCATCTTTATAATAAGCCTTATAAGGGAAAGGTTATCATCGATGATGAAATAAAAGGCCGAATTGATGCGTATTATGAGCAGTATGGAGCTTAATTTTGCGAAAGGATAAGGTATAAATTATGGAGAGAGTATATAAGGTTATGAAGGGCGCAGGCTCATATAATATTGTGATCGGCATTCTTCTTATTGTGATCGGAATTACATTAGGAGTTCTTAATATTGTTGCAGGCGGTAAACTGCTTAAGACAAAAAGCAATATATTATTTTAATTATTTAAACCGGTAAATATTTCTTTACCGGTTTTTAAATGGAATTTGGAGGATTTTAAATGGATAATATTGATATGAAGATACTTAAGTGTCTTAAGGGCAATGCGAGACTTACAGCTTCTTCCATCAGTGAAGAGATCAATCTTTCTGTATCAGCTGTAATTGAAAGAATACATAAGCTTGAGACATCTGGACTTATCAAAGGATACACAATTGATATCGATCAGAAAAAATTAGGCAACAACATGGTTGCTCTTATGGAAGTATCACTTAAGCATCCTGATTATTATGAGGGATTTGTTAAGCTGGTTCAGGACAATAACAGTATTGCTTCCTGTTACTATCAGACAGGTGAATTTGATTTCGTTCTTCGTATTGTTACTGATACTACTGAAGGTCTTGATAATGCTTATAAGGATATCAAGGGATATGAGGGCGTAGAAAAGACAGAGACTCATATTGTCCTTCGAACAATTAAAGAAGAGTTGGCTCTTCTTCCAGATAGAGATTTAGACAAATAAATTATAAGATCAAAGGTATTTGGCGATGCTTAAAGATGATATTTTAAGGGAATTAGAGCAGAATAGGGGCAAAGCTATATCTGGTCAGGATATGGCAGATAAATTTAAAGTATCAAGGAATGCTGTCTGGAAGGCGGTCAATTCCCTGAAAAATGCAGGCTATAATATAGAAAGCCATAAAACTTTAGGATATTATATCCCAAATGATTCGGATGTGATATCAGAGGAAGGAATAAGAAACTTCCTTCCGGAAGAATTAAAGTATATTAATATCATTACATATGATTCATTAGATTCTACTAATAATGAGGCAAAGCGACTTCTTGCAAATGATGAGAATGTGGCCCCTTGCCTCATTATTTCTGATGGTCAGACCAGGGGAAGAGGAAGAGGAGGAAAGTCATTTCTGTCTGAGAAAGGAAAGGGAATATATATGTCCCTGATCTTTTCTAGGGAGCTTTCCCAGGATGAGTCAGATATTATAACTATCTATGCAGCAGTAGCTGTTAAAAGAGTTATAGAAAGATATATCAGGGATGAAGTGGGTCTTAAATGGGTCAATGATATCTTCTATAAGAATAAGAAGGTGGCAGGAATATTAACTGAGGCCATATCAGATCTTGAAAGCAAAATGATCTCTACTGTGATAATAGGGATAGGGATCAATATAAAAGAATTTGATGTTCCGGATGAATATAAAGATGTGATCGGCTTCTTAAATATAAGTGATGTTCCAAGGATAAAAATTTCTTCTGAAATTGTAGAAGAGTTATATAAAATTTTTAATGAAAATAAAGTTGAGATGATAAAAAAAGAATATTTTTCAAGGTTGATAGACTCCGAAAAATCACGGGTTTAAGCCGTTTTTTAAAGGGTGAGAAAAAATTGTAAAAAAAAATTGAAAATTTGTGTTGACACATATATAGAGTTGTGATATTATTCATTTTGTCGTCAGCGAGAAGCACTGAGGACAACACAAAAAAGTTAAGCGCGAGTGGCTCAGCGGTGGAGCGTCTCCTTGCCAAGGAGAAGGTCGCGGGTTCGATTCCCGTCTCGCGCTCTTCACTTAGGAAAGGGACTAATTTGTTAGTCCCTTTTTTCGCATATAGGAAGGTTTGGTTGAAGATGGCAGAAGAAATAAAGGTGGAAGAAAAAAAAACTAAAAAGAAGACAATATTTAAAAAGGTTAACCATAAGATAAAAGAGTCATATAAGAAACCTGCTTCATTCTGGTTTGTTTTTTGTGCAGTATGGAGCCTTGTAATGGAATTTGCTTTAGAGGCCCTTAGCAGAAGATCTCTTATAGCGGCAGGACTTTTTGTTATCAATTCCCCATTGGTTTTTTTATATAACTTTCTTATAATCTTTTTCACTCTTACTGTAGGATTATTATTCAGAAAGAGAGCATTCCTTTTAGCTCTTATTTCTGTTTTATGGATCACAGCTGGAATAACAAACTTTGTTGTTCTTGGATACAGGATCACTCCTTTCTCAGCTATCGATCTTTTGATGGTATCGGATGTGTTCAGTATGCTGGACATTTATTTTAATCCATTTCAGCAGATACTATTATTTGTTGCATTAGGACTTGCTGTTGTACTTATTGTGATCGCATTTGTTAAGATACCAAAGGTTAAGAAAGGAAATATACATTTTATTGCAAATGTTATCGTATGTCTTGTTTCATTCCTTGCGGTTTATGTTATGACTATCCTTGGAATCAAGACAAAGCTTATTTCAGATGCATTTGCAAATCTTCCTTCTGCATATAGTGATTATGGTTTTGTATATTGTTTTACCAATAGTATCATCGATAACGGGGTATCAAAGCCTGATAATTATAACGAGGATACAGCCAGGGAATTATATTCAAAGATTGTTGATAATGATCAGAGTATCCCTGTTACTCAAAGGCCGGATGTGATAATCATCCAGTTGGAATCTTTCTTTGATATTAACCGTACAAATGATATGCATACTGATATAGATCCTATTGCAAACTTTAATAAGTTTAAAGAGGAATATCCATCAGGTTATCTTACAGTTCCTGCTGTAGGATCCGGAACTGCAAATACTGAATTTGAGATGCTTACAGGTATGAAGTCTAAGATCTTTGGTGCAGGTGAATATCCTTATAAGACGGTGCTTACTTCTACACCGATAGAATCTCTTGCATATATATTTTCAGATTATGGTTATGCAACTCATGCAATGCATAATAATAAGGCAAAATTCTATTCGAGAGATGAGACTTATGCCAATATGGGATTCGATTCATTTACTTCCCTTGAATATATGATAGATCCAACATTTACTGAAACAGGATGGGCTAAGGATGAAGTACTTGTTTCAGAGATAATGAAGACTCTGGATTCTACAAGAACCAAGGATTTTATCTTCTGTGTATCAGTTCAGGGGCATGGAAGATATCCTAAGGATGAGCTTAAATGCGAAGAACATGTAAAATTAACACGTGATGATGGTGACCCTGAACTTACAAATCAGTTTGGTTATTTTGTAAATCAGACTTATGAGATGGATCAGGATATTGCTGAACTAAAACAGCGCCTCGATGACAGAGGGCGTCCTTATGTGCTGGTGCTTTATGGAGATCATATTCCGGCTCTTACATTCTCCGATGGAGAGATAAGCGTTGGAAATGATGATCAGACAGAATATGTGATAATTAATAATATTGGTATTACTAAAAAAGGAAATGATAAAGATCTGATAGCTTATGAATTCCCTGACAGACTTCTTTCTCTTATGAGAAAACGTAAGGGAGTTGCAGAATTAATGCATCAGAAGCTTTATCATGAAGATGATACTTCAGATTATGATTATGCTATGCAATTCCTGCAGTATGATATGCTTTATGGTGATAAATATATCTATGATTATATTCCAGAATATAAGAGAGTAGATATGACCATGGGATTAAGTAAGTATAAGATAGTTATAAATGATGCTGTTTATAATGATCTCGGACTTACTGTAATGGGAGAAAATTTTACTCCTTATTCGGTGGTCATTATCAATGGTAAGCGACAGACTACAGAATATATAGATAAAACTACTATCCGAGTTGTTTCATCAGACCTTAAAGGTGATGTAGAGAGCGGAACAGAAATTGTTGTTGGTCAGATTGATAAAGACGATCATGAGCTGTCTCGTACCAATAAGTTGATTTATGAAAATTACGATAAATAATTGCGCGAATCGCCCGGAATGCATTAAAATTTCGGGCGTTTTTTAATGGGTTTAAAATTATACAAAAAAAATTAGTTTTAAAGCGGTTTTTTCGTGTTGACACTGGGAAATTGGGCTGTTAACATATAACGAAAATGATTTTTATTTATTTTAGAAAATGACATAAGTATCAATTGATGCTTTCATCATAAAATTTATAAAAAAAGAAAGAGGAAAAAAGAATGAGCAAGATTATTGGCGAAGGAATTACATTTGACGATGTTCTCCTTGTCCCTGGTTATTCAGAAGTTCTCCCAAATCAGGTGGACTTAAGGACACACTTAACTAAGACTATTGAACTGAATATCCCACTCATGAGTGCCGGCATGGATACTGTTACAGAGCACAGAATGGCTATTGCAATGGCAAGACAGGGTGGAATCGGTGTTATTCACAAGAATATGAGTATTGAAGCTCAGGCAGAAGAAGTTGATATGGTTAAGCGTTCTGAAAATGGTGTTATCTCAGATCCATTTTCACTTACAGGCGATAAGACATTAAAAGACGCTGATGATCTTATGGCTAAGTTCCGTATCTCAGGTGTTCCAATTGTTGAAAAAGATGGAAAACTTGTAGGTATCATCACAAATCGTGATCTTAAATTCGAAACAGATTATACAAAGCTTATTAAAGATGTTATGACAAGCGACGGTCTTATAACAGCTAAAGAAGGTGTTACTCTTGAAGAGGCTAAGGAAATCCTTGGCAGAGCTCGTAAAGAGAAGCTTCCTATCGTTGATGCTAACGGAAATTTAAGAGGACTCATTACTATTAAAGATATAGAGAAAGCTATTAAGTATCCACAGGCTGCTAAGGATTCACACGGAAGACTTCTTTGTGCTGCAGCTGTTGGTGTTACTGGCGATGTTACAGACCGTATCGATGAACTTGTTAAGTCACATGTTGATGCTGTTGTTATCGATACAGCTCATGGTCATTCAGCAAACGTTCTTAAAGTATTCAGAATGATCAAGGATAAGTATCCTGAACTTCAGGTTATTGCTGGTAATGTTGCTACTTATGAAGGAACAAAGGCTATGATCGAAGCTGGTGTTGATGCTGTTAAGATCGGTATCGGACCTGGTTCAATCTGTACAACACGTATCGTTGCTGGTATCGGTGTTCCTCAGGTTACAGCTGTTATGAATGCTTATGAAGCAGCTCATGAAGCTGGTATTCCTGTTATTGCTGATGGTGGTATCAAGTATTCAGGAGATATCACTAAGGCTCTTGCTGCCGGTGGTAGCGTATGTATGATGGGTTCAATGTTTGCAGGTACTGATGAAGCTCCTGGTGCATTTGAATTATATCAGGGAAGAAAATATAAAGTATATCGTGGTATGGGCTCACTTGCTGCAATGGAAGCTGGTTCTAAGGACCGTTATTTCCAGGCTGGTGCAAAGAAGCTTGTTCCAGAAGGTGTTGAAGGAAGAGTTGCATATAAGGGTTCTGTAGAAGATACAGTATTCCAGCTTATCGGTGGACTCCGTTCAGGTATGGGATATTGTGGAGCTGCTACAATTGAAGAACTTCATGAGAAGGCTCAGTTTGTTAAGATCACAGCAGCTGCTCTTCGTGAAAGTCATCCACATGACATTCAGATAACAAAAGAAGCACCAAATTATTCAAGCCAGATGTAAGGAATAAAAAGAGATGAATATTAAAAGAGAAGATACAAGAAATGTTGCAATTATCGCCCATGTAGACCATGGTAAAACAACCTTAGTTGATGCACTCCTGCGTCAGAGTGGTGTTTTCCGTGCTAATGAAGAAGTTGCAGAAAGAGTAATGGACTCAAATGATATTGAAAGAGAAAGAGGTATCACAATCCTCTCTAAGAATACAGCTGTTATGTATAATGACACAAAGATCAACATCATTGATACTCCGGGCCACGCTGATTTCGGTGGTGAAGTAGAACGAGTTCTTAAGATGGTTAACGGCGTTATTCTTGTAGTAGATGCATTTGAAGGACCTATGCCACAGACCAGATTCGTACTTCAGAAAGCTCTTTCACTTGATCTTTCAGTGGTTGTTTGTGTAAATAAGATAGATAGACCTGATGCAAGACCGGAAGCAGTAGAAGAAGAAGTTCTTGAACTTCTTATGGATCTTAATGCTTCAGATGAGCAGCTTGATTGCCCATTTGTTTATGCTTCAGCAAGAGATGGAATCTGCTCTTATACAGCGGATGAAAGAGGAACGGATATGAAGCCTCTTTTTGAGACTATCGTTAATCATATCCCAGCTCCAGAAGGAGATCCAGAAGCTGGCCTTCAGGTACTTATTTCTACTATCGATTACAATGAATTCGTTGGTCGTATCGGTGTTGGTAAGATCGATAATGGTACAATCAAGGTTAACCAGGAAGCTCTTATCGTAAATCATCACGATCCAGATAGAAAAGAGAAAGTTAAGATCACAAAACTTTATGAATATAACGGACTTGCAAAGGTTGAGGTTAATGAAGCTACAGTTGGTTCAATTGTTGCCATCTCAGGTATCGCAGATCTTAAGATCGGAGACACAATATGCTCTCCAGATATGCCGGATGCAATCCCATTCCAGAAGATTTCTGATCCAACTATCAGTATGAACTTTATTGTTAATGATTCACCTCTTGCTGGTAAAGAAGGTAAATTTATAACATCAAGACATTTAAGAGATAGATTATATAGAGAGCTTAATACAGACGTTTCACTCCGTGTTGAGGATACAGAATCAACAGACTGCTTCAAGGTTTCAGGACGTGGTGAGCTTCATCTTTCTGTTCTTATTGAAAATATGAGACGTGAAGGATATGAATTTGCTGTATCTAAGGCAGAAGTTATTTTCAAATATGACGAGCGCGGTAAGAAGAGTGAGCCGTATGAGATCGCAGTTGTTGATGTTCCAGATGAATTTGCAGGAACTGTTATCAATATGATGAGTATCCGTAAGGGTGAGCTTTCAGGTATGTCACCTTCAGATTCAGGCACAACAAGACTTGAATTCAGGATCCCTTCTCGCGGACTTATCGGATTCCGTGGACCTTTCCTTACAGCTACAAAGGGTAACGGTGTCATCAATACTATTTTTGACGGATATGATGATTATAAGGGTGACATGAATTACAGATCTAATGGATCTCTTATAGCTTTCGAAAATGGTACTTCAATCACTTATGGTCTTTATAATGCTCAGGAAAGAGGAACTCTTTTCATTGGCGCAGGTGTAGAAGTATATGCCGGAATGGTAGTTGGTGAGACAGGTAAGGCTGAAGATATCGAAGTAAATGTTTGTAAGACAAAACATCTTTCAAATACTCGTTCTTCAGGAGCTGATGATGCTCTTAAACTTGTACCACCTAAGGTTATGTCACTTGAGCAGGCTCTTGATTTCCTTGATAATGATGAACTCCTTGAGATCACTCCAAAGAGTCTTCGTATCAGAAAGAAGATCCTTGATTCACGTATGCGTATGCGTGCTAATCGTAAGTAATAATCTTTATATATGAACTTTAAACCCTTTCTTTTTCGTCTTGTAGTTATCATAGGCAGGATTAAAGAAAGGGTTTCGCTGTATATAAAAACAGCAAATTTTGATATTTTTAAGTGAGGTTTTAGTTTGGATAATAATGATAAGATTTATGTCATAGGACATAAGAATCCTGATACTGATTCAGTCTGTGCTGCTATTTGTTATGCTTATTTAAAGAATCAGCTTAGCGATAAGGATTATGTACCATGCCGTGCAGGCGCACTCAATCAGGAAACAGCTTTTGTACTTAAAACATTTAATATTGAGCCGCCTAAGCTTGTAGAAGGTATGTATACTCAGGTTAAAGATGTTGAGTATAGACATATGGACGGCGTTAAGGGTGATATCTCTCTTAAGAGAGCATGGGAAATCCTTTCGGAATCAGGAGCTACAACCCTTCCGGCTGTAGATGATCATGATTTCCTGACAGGAGTTATAACCTATAAAGATATTGCCATGTCTTATATGGATATTCTTGATAATACTGTACTTACAAAGGCAAGAACCAGCTATAATAACATAATTGATACGCTTGCAGGTAAGATGGTAGTTGGAGATGAGACAGAGACAGTAAAGCCGGGTAAAGTGCTGGTTGCTGCTGCAAATCCTGATCTTATGGAAAATTATATAAATAAAGATGATATTGTTATTCTTGGTAACAGATATGAATCCCAGCTTTCAGCAATACTTATGAATGCCCAGTGTATCATAGTTTGTGATGGTGCTGAGGTGTCCGTTTCTATTACAAAGATGGCTGAAGATCATAATTGTACTGTTATAAGTTCACCTTATGATACTTATACTGTAGCTCGTCTTATCAACCAGAGTATTCCTATCAGCTTCTTTATGAAGACTGATAATCTTATCACATTTGATACAGAAGATTATATTTCCGATATCAGAGATGTACTGGCGTCAAAGAGATATCAGTATTATCCTGTGCTTGATGAGACTGGCAGATACGTAGGACTTCTTTCACAGCGTAATTATCTGAATGCTAATCCTAAGAAAGTTATTCTTGTGGATCATAATGAAAGATCTCAGGCGGTTGATGGAATAGAGGAAGTAACACTTCTTGAGATAATAGATCATCATAGAATAGGTGGTATATCTACTATGAATCCTATTTATTTCAGAAATCAGCCTCTTGGATGTACAGCAACTATCATATATCAGATGTTTTTGGAACAGGGTGTAGAAATACCTGAAAAGATTGCGGGGCTTCTTTGTTCGGCTATCATTTCTGATTCATTACTCTTTAGATCTCCAACATGTACAAAATATGATGAAGAGGTTGCAAGGGAACTTGCCCGTATAGCTCGTATTGACCTGGACAGCTATGGAGTTGCGATGCTTAATGCAGGCAGTAAGCTTAAAGATAAGACTGATGAAGAGATATTTAATCAGGATTATAAGATATTTACATCAGATGATATTAAATTTGGTGTAGGTCAGATATCTGCCTTTAATTCTTCGGTGCTTTCAAATGTAGGCGACAGGCTTAAATCTTACATCAATAATGTATTTGAAGAAAAAGAAGTTGATTGTATTTTCTTTATGCTTACAAATATACTTACAGGAGATACAAACATGCTTTATTTCGGCAAGATGGCTGATAATATACTTATGCATGCTTTCCCTAATGCCGAGATTGATGAGGAAAAGATTGTTCTTAAAAATTGTGTTTCAAGAAAGAAGCAGGTTATACCTGCAATGGTTGCTGCTATACATGAAATGGCAACTTTATAAAAGGTCGATATAAAATGATAAAAAGGAGGCTTATATGAATAATACAACCAAAGCAAAATATGAGCTTGCAGCTAAAATGCTTAAGGCACGTATTGATGAAGCTGAGATCATGATGATGTCTGGACTTACAGAAGACCAGATCAAAAGACTTAAAACAGAACTTGCTGATCAGATCGAGTCAAAGGAAGTTTATTTAAATCTTTCTGATAAAGACACAGATCAGTTTATGGTAAAATCAGATTCAAAAAAACCAGAGGAGAAATAAAGCGACCATAATTTATTGCGTTAGTATATTTCAATAAAATAAAAACACCTCTTAAAGCTGTATTTTGTACGCTTTAAGAGGTGTTTTTTTATGTTAGTATGCAGCTTTATCCAAGTTGATACTGTTTATGTACTTTTCGTTTGAGTCTATAACCTGCTGCATTACACTTGGGCCAGGAGCTCCTAAGGTTATACGTTTGTCAACGCAGGTCTTAAGGCTTATTGCATCATAGATATCATTTTCAAAAGTTGGATCCAGCTCTTTTAATTCTTCTAATGATAATTCATCAATGGCTTTATCTTTATCGATGCAGTAAAGTACGAGTCGTCCGATTATTCCGTGAGCATCTCTAAAAGGAACACCTTTTTTTACAAGGTAGTCCGCTGCATCTGTAGCGTTTGTGAAACCGTTCATAGCAGAACGTTCCATATTTTCTTTGTTAAGCTTCATGGTGCTTATCATTCCACGGAAAAGCATTATGCATCCCTTTACAGTATCGATAGCATCAAAGGTAAGTTCCTTATCTTCCTGCATATCTTTATTGTAGGCAAGAGGAATTCCTTTCATGGTTGTGAGGATAGAAGTAAGGGCTCCATATACGCGGCCGGTTTTTCCACGGACTAACTCGGCAATATCCGGATTTTTCTTCTGAGGCATGATAGAACTGCCGGTACTATAGGCATCATCTAATTCTACAAACTGGTATTCATTTGAATTCCAGATGATGATCTCTTCGGAGAATCTTGAAAGATGCATCTGTATGGTAGAAAGAGCTGATAGAAGTTCTATTACATAGTCGCGGTCTGATACAGAATCCATGCTATTAAGCGTAGGACCTGTAAAGTCGAGGAGAGAAGCAGTATATTCTCTATCTAAAGGATAGGTGGTTCCTGCCAGTGCTCCTGCTCCAAGAGGACAGTAATTCATTCTCTTATATATATCCTGCATTCTTGAAAGGTCACGTTTGAACATTTCTAAATATGCTCCGACATGATGAGCAAATGTAACAGGCTGGGCTTTTTGTAAATGAGTGAATCCAGGCATGAAAGTATCAAGGTTGTCTTTCATTATCTGATGAAGTTCCTTTACAAGAAGTAATAATTCTTCTTCAATATCTGAAATCTCATCTCTTATATAGAGTCTCATATCAAGGGCAACCTGATCATTACGGCTTCTTCCGGTATGAAGCTTCTTTCCTGCATCGCCAATCCTGTCTATAAGATTTGCCTCAACAAAACTATGGATATCTTCATACTTTGATGTGATCTCTAATTTACCTTCTGTTACATCTGTATAGATTGATTGAAGGCCCGAAAGGATAGCTTCCATCTCTTTTTTTGAGATGATTTCCTGCTTACCTAACATTTTTGCGTGGGCCATGCTTCCTTTAATATCCTGTTTGAAAAATTTCTGGTCAAATGTTATGGAAGCATTGAAATTATAAACGAGTTTATCTGTTTCTTTAGTGAAACGACCGCCCCAGAGTTGAGCCATATCTTACAATTCCTTTCTTATAATAATAATTTAACACTTTAATTTACTGAATCATTTTACAACAGTTATTTGTTGCTATCAAGTTGTAAATAATGCTATTATATTAGTTGCGGTGAAAAGTATTTATTGGAAAATGAGGCATGGTATGAATAAATTATTAGTAAAGATTGTTTATATATTTTTCTTTCTTGTAGTTATTATAGCGGTGGTAGATTTTACTACGGGATTTAATCCGGCATTTAATTTGTATCATTTAGGGGATGCTTATGATGGTTTATCAGGACTTACTGCTAAACTGAATAATGATATAGCAAAAAAGACGGAAGGGTCAGTTTCTTATTATATAAAAAATATCGACGATTCAGAATTGCAGCTTATAAATTACAGTCTTAATAATATAAATGGAAGCGTAAAATCAATTAAGATCTATCCTGCATTTTTAGGTGTAAGAAAAGTGGATTTTGAGATAGAAAGGTCTGATAACAGTTATGTTATGGATGCCTATCTTACAGGGGCGCCTATTCCTGAGGATAGAGCAGAAGCTGTGCATTTATATCATAAGGTATGTGTTGTGTTAGATACCTGTATTAAGGGGAAACTCACTGAATATGAGAAAGAAAAAAGACTTCATGATTATCTTATAAAAAACTGCGAGTATAGTTTTGGAAGTGAAGATAATGATAATGAATATAGAGCATATGGAGCTTTGGTAGAAGGAAAGGCAGTTTGTAATGGCTATGCAGAGGCATTTTCTCTTCTTCTTACCTGTGCTGGTATTGAAAATGAGTTTGTTGTTGGAACAGCAACAGCAGATGGTAAAGAGGAGAATCATGCCTGGAATCATGTGCGTATAAATGGTGAGTGGTATAATGTGGACTCAACCTGGGATGATCCTGTAGGCGAAAATAATATAATTATCCATGTTTACTTTAATGTTACGGATGATATTCTGTGGAAAGATCATTATTGGGATAAAGCATCATATAAGAAGTGTAATTCAACAACCTGGAATTATTATAATCATGAAGGACTTTTCTTTTCAGATCCTGAAAATATGATAAAAAAAGCTACGGAAATTGCAACATTTAAAGGCGCTGGACTGATCGAACTAGGCTACTATGGATTTGCTTTTGATCCTGAAAAACTTCAGGATATGTATACTTCAGAAAGAGTAACATCCCTTAGTTACATGACTCTTGGTAGTGATGACTATAATGTGATTGTTATTGTGGTGAATTAAGTTTTTATGATTAGTTTAGAAATTACTGATGTTAAAAAGTTTATAACCAGTCTTCTTCATGATGAAACATTTGATGTCCTTAAACTGGTTAAGATGGAGCTAAAAACCATGGTGGATTTTACTATTGATGGAAAGATCAACAAGGATTATTTTGATGATGAGGGAGAGTATACTGATAAATATGCATCCTGGCATGAAATGAAGAATTATTTTTACCAGATGATAAGGGGAACAGTACTTCCTCTTGGTTTTAAGATAGTACTGGCTTTACCACGGGATGAGATAAAAAATCTTGTATTAAAAAACAGTGAATTAGGTATCAGACCAGAGGAAGTGAGTCTTGTAACATATAATATCTTATATGACAGAGAGAAAATGATCGTCACTACAGGACTTGCCATGAAGACCTTTAGTCTTGATAAGGTATTTCCTATGGAATGTGATGAATATCTAAAGAAAAGAATTGAAAAAACAATAATCTGACTTATTAGCACTCAAACTCTTTGAGTGCTAATTTTTTCTTGACTTATATATTATATAGAACTAAAATAATTTTTGGTGTATTTCACCAAGAGTTTATTATATAGAAAAGAGGAATGTAACGTGAGTCAGGCAAAAGGAAGTTTAACAATTAACAGTGAGAACATATTCCCGATAATCAAGAAATGGCTTTATTCTGATCATGATATTTTTATCAGAGAGCTTGTGTCAAATGGTGTTGATGCTATTACTAAGTTAAAGAGACTTTCATCTATTGGTGAGGCTAAGATTCCTTCAGGAGAAAAATATAAGGTAACAGTTTATTCAAGCGCTAAAGATAAGACACTTACATTTGTTGATAATGGTATCGGTATGACTGAAGAAGAGGTTGAGAAGTATATCAACCAGATTGCTTTTTCGGGTGCTACTGATTTTATGAATAAATATAAAGATAAAGATGCAAAAGATCAGATCATCGGTCATTTTGGATTAGGATTCTATTCAGCATTCATGGTTGCTGATAAGGTTACTATTGAGACACTTTCATATCAGGAAGGAGCACACCCTGTATATTGGGAATGTGATGGTGGTACAGAATATACCATGGGTGAAGGTGATTTAAGCACTCGTGGAACAAAGATAACACTTGATCTTTCTGAAGATTCATTAGAATTTGCAAATGAATATAAAGTAAAAGAAGTAATTAATAAATATTGTTCTTTTATGCCGGTTGAAATCTATTATGTTAATCAGGATGAAGAAGAAAAAAAGGCTAAAGAAAGAATAGATGAAGTAGAAGCAGAAGCTGTAAAAGACGAAGAAGATGATCTTATAGGTGATGTATCCAGCGATAATAAGGAAGAGAAAAAGGAAGATGCAAAAGAAGAAAAGAAAGCCCTTCCATTAAATGATACAAATCCTTTATGGATGAGAACTCCTGGAGATTGTAAGGATGAGGATTATAAGAATTTTTACCAGAAGGTGTTCTATGATTTTAAGGAACCTCTTTTCTGGATACATCTTAATATGGACTATCCATTTAATTTAAAGGGAATCCTTTACTTCCCAAGAATTAATCCAAATACAGATCCACTTGAAGGAAAGGTTAAACTTTATAATAATCAGGTGTTCGTTGCAGATAACATTAAGGAAGTTATTCCTGAATTCCTTCTTGTATTAAAGGGAATCATTGATTGTCCTGATCTTCCGCTTAATGTAAGCCGATCAGCTCTTCAGAATGATGGTTTTGTTAAAAAGATATCAGATTATATTACAAAGAAGGTTGCTGATAAACTTATTGGAATGTGCAAGACAAAGAGAGAAGATTATGAGAAACTCTGGGATGATCTTTCACCATTCATTAAGTATGGCTGCCTTAAGGATGAAAAATTCAACGAAAAGATGCATGATTATATCATTTATAAGAATTTAAACGGTAAATATGTATCTCTTCCTGAATATTTAGAAGCTGGTAAAGATAAATATAAGAATAAGGTATTCTATGTAACAGATGAACAGGCGCAGTCACGCTATATTCAGATGTTTAAGGACGAGAAAATGGATGCCATCATTATGACTCATAATATTGATAATCCATTTATCACAAACCTTGAAGTTAAGGAAAATGCTGATAAGAAGGAAGAGGAGCAGATAAAGTTCCTTAGAATTGACTCAGATGTAAGTGAAAATTTCAAGGGTGAGCAGCTTTCAGAGGAAGATGCAAAGAAGTATACAGATGAATTAACAGAAACCTTTAAGAAAGCCCTTAATGTTGAGAAGATAAATATAAAGGTTGAAGTACTTAAGGACAGTGCCATTTCTTCAATCTTAACTCAGTCAGAACAGGAAAGACGTATGGCTGAGATGATGAAGATGTATGCTATGGCTGGTATGGGAGGAATGGATTTTGGTAAGGATTCAGAGACTCTTGTATTAAATTACAGCAATGAGCTTGTTAAGTATGTACTTGATAATCCAAAGGGCGATTTAACAGATAAGATCTGTTGTCAGCTTTATGATCTTGCAGTTCTTTCAAATAAGCCTTTATCAAAAGAAGAGCTTCCTAAGTTTGTTGAGAGAAGTAATGAGATTTTAATGATGCTTGCAAAGAAAAACTAAAGAATAATAAAGGATAATAATATGACATCAACCTTCGACGCTAAATTAATTAAGGAAAAGTATGGAGTTAATGCGCTGATCTTAAAACTGATAGCTGTGTCAGCAATGATTATAGATCATCTGGGAGCGGCTGTTTTGGAATATCATCCTTGTATGATATATGATTCAAAGCAGTCACTGCAGATTTTGGATCTTTTCATCAGAGGCATTGGAAGACTTGCATTTCCAATTTTTGCTTTCTTAATAGTCGAAGGTTTTTTTAATACTAGAAATGTTATTAAATATGCTGCAAGACTGCTTATATTTGCACTTGTTTCAGAGGTGCCTTATGATATGGCCATTTTTAATAAGAAGGTGGATATAAAACATCAGAATGTTTATTTTACGTTGCTTATAGGCCTTATATCTATAATGATAGCAGATCGTATAAGGATGGTTCTTAAAATAAAAAAAGTGAAAAAACCTGTGGAGATCATCATTTGCTATATGATAGCTGTATTTTATGGTCTGGTTGCACTGCTTCTTAATACAGATTATTCATTTTTCGGCGTACTGATAATATTTACTTTTTATTACTTGCATGACGATAAGAGGAGATGTTATTTTTTAAATTTTGTATTCATCTTATGTTGTGGGATGATCGAAATATTTTCATTTCCGGATGTTATGTTATTTAGTTTATATAACGGTAAACATGGGAAGGGTTTGGATAACAGGTTTATAAGAATATGTTTTTATACCTTCTATCCATTGCATTTATTTATATTATGGGTTGTAAGAAAGTATGTTTTTAAGTACTAAAAACACAATTTGATCACAATTTGACATAATTTTTACTTGCATTATCTTTTTTAGTGCGTTATAGTGTGCACGTTTAAGAATTATGTTTAGAATAGTGTGAAGGGGATTACATATTACAATGAAGGAAAATAAAATGGCAAAGAATTTAGTTATCGTTGAGTCACCAACAAAGGCAAAAACAATAAAGAAATTCCTTGGAAGCAATTATGAAGTCATAGCTTCAGAAGGACATGTTAGAGATCTTCCTAAGAGTGATATGGGCATTGATATTGAAAATGATTTCGAGCCACATTATATAACTATTCGTGGAAAAGGAGAGCTTCTTAACAAACTTAGAAAAGCTGTTAAGAAGGCTGATATGGTTTATCTTGCAACTGACCCGGACCGCGAGGGGGAAGCGATTTCTTATCATCTTTCTGTAGCTCTTAAGCTTGAAGAAGGAAAATATAAGAGAATTACATTTAATGAGATCACAAAGAATGCTGTTAAAAAATCAATAAAAGAAGCAAGGCCTATAGATATGGATCTTGTGGATGCACAGCAGGCTAGAAGAGTTTTAGACAGACTTGTGGGGTATGAGATAAGCCCGCTTCTCTGGCAGAAGGTTCATAAGAGAGGTCTTTCAGCAGGAAGAGTTCAGTCTGTTACTCTTAAGATGATCAGTGATAGAGAAAAAGAGATAAATGATTTTATACCAGAAGAGTTCTGGACAGTGGATGCATTCCTTAATGTACCGGGCCAGAAAGCATCTGTTGACTTTAAATATTCTGGGGATCTTTCTAATGAGAAAGAAGCTGAGAAAGTTGTAGAAAATGCTTCTAAAAATGATTTTAAGGTATTGGATATTAAAAAGGGACAGCGTACAAAAAAAGCTCCACTTCCTTTTACTACAAGTACACTTCAGCAGTCAGCATCCGGAAGACTTAATTTTGCTACTTCAAAAACTATGAGAGTAGCTCAGCAGCTTTATGAAGGTGTTGAGATCAAAGGGCATGGAACAGTTGGTCTTATAACATATTTAAGAACAGACTCAACCCGTGTTTCGGATGAGGCTGATAAAGCTGCAAGAGAATATATTGCTAAGAATTTTGGTGAAGATTATGTTTCAGATGAAGTAAGAACATCTAATAAAACAAAAAATGTTCAGGACGCTCATGAAGCTATCCGACCTACAGATCTTAGTCTTACACCACAGCAGCTTAAGGGAATTATCTCTGAGGAACAGTTTAAATTATATAATCTTATCTATGAGAGATTCCTTGCCAGCCGAATGAAAAATGCATGCTATGATACATTTACTGTAAGTGTTTCAAATGGAGATGATATTTATAAAGCGTCTTCAAGCTTTGTATCATTTGCAGGATTTTTAAATGTTTATCCTCCAAAGGAAAAAGAAAAGAAACAGGCTGATTTTAATGGTATAAAGGCTGGAGATATCCTTAAAAGAGATAAAATTGAGAAGGAACAGCATTTTACAAGTCCTGTATCTCATTATACAGAAGCAAGCCTTGTTAAAGCTATGGAAGATGCAGGAATTGGAAGACCTTCAACTTATGCGCCTACAATTTCTACACTTCTTGCCAGACGTTACATAACAAAAGAAAAGAAAGATATATATGTTACTGAATTAGGAGATGCTGTTAACAGTATCATGGAAAAAGCCTTCTCAGTAATAATTGATGTGAATTTCACTGCAAATATGGAATCACTTCTTGATAATATAGGAGCTGGTGACATCAAGTGGAAAGTGGTTGTAAAGAATTTTTACCCGGATCTTTCTGAAGCTGTAAATGAGGCTGAAAAGACTCTTGAATCTGTTCATATTGCTGATGAGGTTTCAGATGTTAAATGTGAACTTTGCGGAGCTATGATGGTAATTAAGTACGGAGCTTATGGTAAATTCCTTGCCTGTCCTAATTTCCCTGAGTGTAAGAATACAATGCCTTATTTTGAAAAGATTGGTGTGTCCTGCCCTAAGTGTGGTAAAGATATAATCATAAGACGTACAAAGAAAGGCAGAATCTTCTACGGATGTATTGATTATCCAGAGTGTGATTTTATGTCTTGGCAGAGACCTCATGAGAAACATTGCCCTCAGTGCGGTAAATATATGGTGATCAAGGGTAAAAAACTTGCATGTTCTGATCCTCAGTGTGGATATACAGAGGATTATTCAGATAAGAATGAAGAGTGAGACAAATTTTTGTAATTAGTTTCGAATCGATAAATTCTTTTTTAGTTGTATGACAATTTTTTGTTGTTAGCAAAGAAAGTTTGTGCTATATTTTAAATATGTATGGCGCAAACTTTTTTGTTTGCCTTTTTATGACTTATTTTATTAAAAAAGGAAGGTGTAAATATGAGTGTTCAGCTTCTTGATAGAACAAGGAAAATAAGCCAGCTGTTGCATAATAATACTTCTTATGTTGTGGTCTTTAGTGATATATGCAAATGCGTTGGCGACATTTTAGATGCCAATGTCCTTGTGGTTTCAGCTAAGGGGAAAGTTCTTGGAATATATGAAAAAGAGGGACTTCCATTACTACATGATATGTTAACTGAAAATGTAGGTGAGGTTATAGATACAGAACTTAATGAAAGGTTCTTATCAGTTCTTTCCACTAAAGAAAATGTGAATCTTCTTACTCTTGGGTTTGATAATAATGATTTTTCTGCAATTATCCTTCCTATTGATTTTGCTGGTGAGAGACTCGGATCTACATTTATCTATAGACCTAAAAATGATTTCTTAGTAGAAGATATCATTTTAAGTGAGTATGTAAATACTGTTATAGAGCTTGAAATGATGAGAGCCATCTATGAAGAGGATACAGAGAGAAAACGTAATAAAGATATGGTGAAATCTGCTATGGATTCACTTTCAGTGTCTGAGAAAGAAGCTATCAAGTTTGTATTTAATGAACTTGGAAAGAAACAGGGAAATCTGGTTGCTTCAAAGGTTGCAGCAAAGAATAATATTACACGTTCTATTATTGTAAATGCGATAAAGAAACTTGAAAGCGCTGGAGTTATCGAAGCGCGTTCCCAGGGTATGAAGGGAACATATATTAAGATCCTTAATGATGCTGTATTTGATTTTGACAGCGTTGATAATAAGGGTGAAAAATAAATGATGAGGTGAAGATATAATGAATACTGCTGTTATTATTGTACTTGTATTAGGTGTTGCTCTTATTGCGGTTAGTTTTTTCCTTACAAGTGATGAGAATAAGGAAGAGGAACAGGTTACTCCTGGATTAAAGAGCGAATTATCTGAGGCTGATAAGAAACAGCTTAAAAAGATGACTGATTCATATATTAATGAATACAGTAAGAAAAAAGTTAAAGAATCTGTAAAGAGTGCCGTTGATAATGAGATTAAAGACAGGATAAATGCAAAAAATGCAGATTTAGAAAAAAAGATAAATGCTATTAATGAAGCTGCTGATAAAAAGGAAAAAGAAATTGATGAGAAGTATTCTTCTGTATCAGAAACAGCTGAAAAAGCAAAAGTCGAGATAAATCAGGTATTTAATCTTGTAACTGAAAAAGAAAAAGAAGTAAAGACAATGCTTGGTGTTGCAGATGAATATAAAAAAGGTCTTGAAAAAATGAAGACAGACCTTAAAGAAGAAACTGCACGTAAAGAAGCTGAAAGAATAGCCGAAGAAGCAGCAAAAAAAGAAGCCGAGGAAAAAGCTAAAAAAGAGGCAGAAGAAAAGGCTAGTAAGGATGCAAAAGAAGCTGAAGAAATAGCCAAAAAAGATGCCGAAGAGGCAGAAAAAAAAGAAGCTGAAGAAAAAGCTAAAAAAGAGGCAGAAGAAAAGGCTGGTAAGGATGCTGAAGAAGCTGAAATAATAGCAAAAAAAGAAGCCGAAGAAGCAGCAAAAAAAGAAGCCGAGGAAAAAGCTAAAAAAGAGGCAGAAGAAAAGGCACGTAAGGATGCTGAAGAAGCTGAAAGAATAGCCGAAGAAGCAGAAAAAAAAGAAGCCGAGGAAAAAGCTAAAAAAGAGGCAGAAGATAAGGCACGTAAAGAAGCTGAGGAAGCTGAAGATAGAGCAAGAAGAGAAGCAAGAAGAAAAGGCAATAGGAATAAGAAGACTGAAAATAAAGTTGTAGATATCAAGAAATTTAAGAAAAAGCCTAAGGAAGAAATAGAAAGATTACCTGAAAGTCTTGATGAGATTCTTGCTGAAGAAGGAATCGATATTTCTGACGGTGATGTAAATGGTAATGTTATCGGCATGTATCAGGCTGGATTTAGTATTATTGAGATTTCTAAAGTTATGAAGATAGGTGTAAGTGATGTAAAGTACATCATTGATCATCAGAGTAAGTAGAAAAGGTGGGACGTTAGATGAATAGAAAATATTTACTTCGTGGTATTGGAATTGGTCTTATCATTGGATGTCTCGTTACTTATACTGCATTTCGTACAGGTAATTATACTGAATCTAATGGAACTGTAGCTACTGAAGATGCTTCTCGTAAAAAAGAAGAAGTGAAAACAACAGAGGCTACTACTACGGAAGCCCCAACAACAGAAGCTCCAACAACAGAAGCTCCAACAACAGAGGCTCCAACAACAGAAGCTCCAACAACAGAGGCTCCAACAACAGAAGCCCCAACAACTGAAGAACCTACAACAGAAGCAAAAACTAAAGAAGAAGTAAGTATTACTGTCAGTGCTGGAATGGGTTCAGAATCAGTTTGTTCTCTTCTTTATGAAGCTGGTCTTATAAGTGATGAATATTCTTATAATTTATATCTTGAGAATAACGGATATGCCAGCAGTATCAGAGTAGGAACATTTACATTTACTAAAGGAATGAGCGAAGAAGAAATAGCGAAAGTCCTTACAACACAGGGAAGATAAGAAAATATGGATTAATAGCGTATATGTGAGATTTGTACTTGCATATACGCTTTTTTTATGATAAACTCAACTCTGCGCGAAAAAAAATACATGCAGTTTTTGTGAGAATGGTGCCATTAATTGTAATGGTTAGATCTCATAAATAAAAGGAAAACTGCAGATGAAAAAACCAGGAGGTAAATTATGAGCGTTATTTCAATGAAACAGTTACTCGAAGCAGGTGTTCATTTCGGACATCAGACAAGAAGATGGAATCCTAAGATGGCTAAGTACATCTACACAGAGCGTAACGGAATCCATATCATCGACTTACAGAAGACAGTTGGTATGATGGATGATGCTTACAAGGCAGTATTCGATTGTGCAGCAGAAGGTGGAAACATCCTTTTCGTTGGTACAAAGAAGCAGGCTCAGGATTCAATCCAGTCAGAAGCAGAACGTTGTGGTATGTACTATGTTAACCAGAGATGGCTCGGCGGTATGCTCACAAACTTCAGAACAATCAAGTCAAGAATCGAAACTTTAAAGAAGTATGAGAAGATGGCTGAAGATGGAACATTTGATGTTCTTCCTAAGAAAGAAGTTGTTGAGATTAAGAAGGAAATGGACAAGCTTCAGAAGAATATCGGTGGTATCAAGGATATGAAGAAGATCCCAGATATGATCTTCATCGTTGATCCACGTAAGGAAAGAATCTGCGTTCAGGAAGCTAAGGCTCTTAACATCCCTATCATCGGTATTGCAGATACAAACTGCGATCCAGAAGAACTTGATTATGTTATCCCAGGTAATGATGACGCTATCCGTGCAGTAAAGCTTATCGTTTCAAAGCTTGCTGATGCTGTTATCGAAGCTAACCAGGGTGCTGATGAAGCTTCACTTGATTCAGCTGAGTCAGAAGAAGTTACAGAGTAATATATAATCAACTTTAGGAGGATATTAAGATGGCAATTACAGCTAAGGACGTTAAAGATTTAAGAGAAATGACTGGCGCTGGTATGATGGACTGCAAGAAGGCTCTTGCAGAGACAGACGGTGATGTACAGGCTGCTGTAGAATTCCTTCGTAAGAAAGGTCTTGCAACTGCAGAAAAGAAGGCTGGACGTATCGCTGCTGAAGGTATCGTAACAACAGTTGTTTCAGATGATGCTAAGAAGGCAACAATCATCGAAGTTAATTCAGAAACAGACTTCGTTGCTAAGAACGAAGTTTTCCAGAACTATGTAAATGGTCTTGCTACACAGATCAACAATAATGACTATGCTGATATGGCTGCATTCCTTGCTGCTACATCAGATATCGATGCTACAGCAACAGTTGAAGAGCACCACAAAGCTATGGTTGCTAAGATCGGTGAGAATCTTACAATCCGTCGTTTTGAGTCATTAACAGGTGATGCAGTTGCATCATACATCCACATGGGTGGTAAGATCGGTGTTCTTGTAGAAGCAGTTTGTGATAATTACACAGATGCTGTACAGGAAGCTATGAAGAATGTAGCTATGCAGATCGCAGCTATGAATCCTTCATTCGTTAGCAGAAATGAAATGTCACAGGAATCACTTGATAAGGAAAAGGAAATCATCGTTGATTCAGCTATCAATGATCCTGCTACTCTTCCAAAGCCACTTCTTAATGCAGTTTTAGACGAGGCTTGCGCTGGTTCAGCTATGTCTGATGAAGATAAGGCTGTTATTGCTGAGAAGAAGAACGATAAGTACCTCTTCAACTTCCTTTCAAATGAAGGTGTTCAGGTTCTTAGAGACATTGCTAATACTCACAAGGCTGAGTATGTTGAGAATAAGATCTTCAACGGACTTGTTGAAGGTCGTTTCAACAAGCACCTTAAGGAAATCTGCTTAGTTGACCAGGCATACGTTAAGGCTGAGGATAAGGAATCAGTTGGACAGTATGTTGCTAAGGTTGCTAAAGACAATGGTTGCACATTCGAGATCAAGAGCTTTGTTCGTTTTGAAACAGGTGAAGGTCTTGAGAAGAAGAATGAGGATTTTGCAGCAGAAGTTGCAGCTCAGATCAATGGCTAATCAATAATTTGATTATTTTATGATTATTTTTCCCCTGATTAGGAATTAATCAGGGGATTTTTATTACGGAGTGTTATTATGGAATTTAATACTTTATTAGATGAATTAAAACTTGACGCCATCCTTGTAACTGATGGCTTTAATCTCAGATATTTTTCAAAATTCAGAGGCGGTGAAGGAATTCTTGTTATAACAAGAAATACCAAGACTCTTATAGTTGATTCAAGATATACAGAAGCAGCTAAAGAAGAATCTGATTTTAGAGTTGTAGAATATAACCGCGAAAATCCTCTTCTCAATATCATTAATGATATTATTGAACTTGAAAATATAAAGGTTATGGGCTTTGAAGATAGATCAATGCTTGTTTCAGAGTATTCAGATTATCTTAATAATCTTAAAGGTCTTGAAGAATTTGTCCCTGTTAAAGATGCATTATTAAAACAGCGAAGTATCAAAACTGATGAAGAGCTTTCATATCTTAAGAAAGCAGAAGAAATCGGAGATATGGCTTTTTCAGATATCATTGGTATCATTAAGCCTGGTATGACAGAACTTGAAATTGCCTGTGAACTTGAATACAGTATGAAACGTCACGGTGCAGCAGGCTTTTCTTTTGACACAATAGTAGCATCAGGAATTCATAGTTCAATGCCTCATGCAATCCCAAGTGAGAAAAAAATTGAAAATGGCGATTTTATAACTATGGATTTTGGCTGCATATATAATGGCTATTGCTCAGATATGACAAGAACGGTTATCTGCGGTAAAGCCAGTGATGAGCAAAAAGAGATATATAACATCGTCCTTAAGGCAAATGAAATGGCTGAAGAGGCAATACATCCGGGAATGATGTGTAAGGAAGCTGATAAGGTTGCCAGAGACTATATTGAAAGTAAGGGCTATGGAAAATATTTTGGTCATGGACTTGGCCATAGCGTTGGTCTTTTTATCCACGAGAGTCCTGCACTTAATATGAGGGATGAGACAATACTTAGACCTGGTATGATAGAAACTGTTGAGCCGGGAATATATCTTCCAGGTAAATTTGGAGTAAGAATTGAAGATATGGGTGTTATCACTGAAAATGGATATGTTCGATATTCTAATTCTTCAAAAGAACTTATTGAGCTTTAGATCATATAAATAATGATAAAAAACCGCATATTTACTGGCTTTTTATCAAAAAATGCTTGCAATTTAAATAAATTATGTTAATATAATTATAGCTTAACTAATTAATTACTAGAGTGGGTTCGCCAAACGGACCCACTCTTTAATATTGTTAGGGGCAAATTTTTTAAGAAGGCGGTATGTGTTTTGAAAAAAACAGAAATTGAAAAGCGTACCACAGAGCTTGTAGAACCAATTCTTGAGGAGCTGGGATTAAAGCTGTGGGATGTGGTTTACGTTAAAGAAGGGAAGGACTTCTATCTTAGAGTATTTATATTTAAAGATAGTCCAATCGACATTTCTGATTGTGTAAATGTCAGCAGAGCCCTTGATCCGAAACTTGATGAAGAGAATTATATATCGGATGCGTACACTTTAGAGGTTAGTTCACCAGGACTCACAAGACCTCTTAAAACAGAGAATGATTTCAGGCACAGTGTGGGCCGTCTTGTAGAATTAAAAACCTATAAGCCTGTTAATGGTGCTAAGGAATTTGAAGGAACACTTAAAGGTTATAATGAAAAAGAAATAATGATCACTGTCGATCAGGAGGAGTTAACATTCTTAAGAGAAGATGTCTCAGGAATAAAACTTGCCTACGTCGAAGAAGAGAAGGAATAATCTAAGGAGGGATTTAGAAAAAATGAAAGAGATAATGGATGCACTTGATGCACTTGAGAAAGAGAAGAATATAAGTAAAGATGATATCATGGAAGCTATTGAGAAGTCTCTTTACTCAGCATGTGAGAAAGATTTCGGTAAGGATACTGATTTTTCAGTTCACATGGATAGAGAAACAGGAGAGATCAAGGTTTTCGCTCATAAGCTTGTTGTTGAAGAGGTTTATGATTCAAGATCAGAGATGACAGTTGAGGAAGCAAGAAAGATAGATCCTAATTACAATATTGATGATGAAGTTCCTGTTGAGATAACAACAAGAGACTTTGGACGTATTGCAGCTCAGAAGGCTAGAGGTATCATCGTTCAGGCTATCAAGGAAGGCGAAAGAACAGCTGAATTTGACAGATATAAAGATAAAGAACACGATATCATCACTGGTGTTGTACAGAAGTTTATTGGTAATAACTTAAGCGTAAGTCTTGATGAGAGAACAGATACTATCTTAAATGAAAAAGAGATGATCCCTGGAGAATTCTATGAAAGAGGAGACAGGATTCATCTTTATGTTGTTGAAGTTAAGAAGAATCTTAAGGGTGGATTCAGGATCATGGTTTCAAGAACTCATCCAGAACTTGTTAAGAGACTTTTCGAGAGAGAAGTATCTGAAGTTGAAGATGGAACAGTAGAGATCATGTCTGTTTCAAGAGAAGCAGGTTCTCGTACCAAGATCGCTGTTAAATCTAACAATGATAAAGTTGATGCTGTTGGAGCATGTGTAGGTCTCAATGGACAGCGTGTAAATACAATCGTAGATGAGCTTAATGGAGAAAAGATTGATATCATTGAATATAATGAAGATCCTGCAATTTACATTGAGCATGCACTTTCACCATCTAAGGTTGTTTCTGTAACTGTAGATCCAGAAGAAAAAGCTGCAAGGGTTGTTGTTCCTGACTTCCAGTTATCACTTGCAATTGGTAAGGAAGGTCAGAATGCAAGACTTGCTGCAAGACTTACAGGTTATAAGATTGATATTAAGTCAGAATCTCAGGAAAGAGAACTTGAAGCAGCTGCAGAAGAGTTTGATGAGGCTGATGATTTAGAGGATACAGAATCAATCGACGAGTAAATATTTGTAACTATTAACAAGCATTATGCTGAATTTTAGAAATGAGTTAAAAAAATGAAGGTAAAGAAGATTCCTCTTCGTAAATGCATAGCATGTAACGAGTCAAAACCTAAGAAAGAATTACTGAGAGTAGTTGTAAGTTCAACCGGTGATAAATCTTTTGATGAAACAGGAAGATCAAATGGCCGTGGAGCTTATCTTTGCAGAGATGCAAAATGTATAGAAAAAGCATTTAAGCAAAAGAAGATTAGTGAGACTGTTAAAGAAGAACTTCTTAAGGAGCTGATTTAATTGATAGATAACAAACTTGGATTGCTTGGAATATGTGCTAAGGCTGGTAAGGTTGCATCGGGTGGCTTTATGACAGAGGAAGCAATCATAAAAGGCAAAGCATATTTTGTGTTGATCACAGAAGATGCATCAGATAACACGAAGAAGAAATTTATAAACAAATGTGATTTTTATGGAATTCCTTATGTTGTATATGGCACACAGGATATTATTGGACATATGATAGGCAAGGGAGACAGAACATGTCTTGCTATCGTAGATGAAGGATTCGGAAAACAGTTTGTTAAAAAGTTCGGCATAAAAGATCAGGAGGTGTAAGCCATTGCGAGTACACGAATTAGCAAAACAGTTATCGACAGATTTAAATAAAAAAATATCAAGTAGTGAACTTATTGAAATGCTTAGCGAAAAGAAGCCAGGCCTTAAAACAATGAGTTCAGTAAGTGACGATCTTATAGATTTCATTTATGACAGATTTAATATTAAGAGATCTGACAAAAAGGAAGAGTCACGTAAAGAAGAAACAAAGGCTGCTGAAGTAAAGAAAACTGAAGTAAAGAAGGAAGAACCACGTAAAGTTGAGCCTAAGGAAGAAATAAAGAAGGAAGCTCCAAAGGCAGAAGTTAAGTCTGAGCCTAAGAAGCCTTCAGATGAAAAGCATGAAGCAAAGAAAGATGCATCAAAGGTAGACCGTCTTACAATGCTTGCTAAAAAGGAGCATGAGGAAAAGAAGAATAAACCACTTCAGAAAGAAGCAGGTAGAAATAATCAGCCTCAGAACCAGGGAAATAACCAGGTTAATAGAAATAACAACCAGGGAAATAACCAGGTTAATAGAAACAATAGCCAGGGAAATAACCAGGGCAATAGAAACAATAGCCAGGGCAATAATCAGGTTAATAGAAACAATAGCCAGGGCAATAATCAAGGTAATAGAAACAACAACCAGGGAAATAACCAGGGCAATAGAAACAACCAGGGTAATAGAAATAACAACCAGGGTAACAGAAATAATAACAACAATAATAGATTTAATAATAACAGGAACAATAATCATAATAATAGAAATAATCAGAATAATAATCAGAGACCACAGCCTAAGGCAGCTGAGGAGCCAACAATAAAGTCAATTGAGCTTCCAGAGAGTCTTACTATCGGCGAACTTGCTGACAAGATCAAGACTCCTGTTAATCAGCTTATTAAGAAACTCTTTATGTCAGGCAAGATGTATACTGTAAATTCTGAGATTTCTTATGATGATGCAGAAAATATCGCACTTGAGTATAACTATATCGCAGAGCCGGAAAAGAAGATAGATATAGTTGAGGAAGCTTTAAGAGATATCGAAGATCCAGATGATACTCTTACAACAAGACCTCCTGTAGTATGTGTTATGGGACATGTTGACCATGGTAAGACATCTCTTCTTGATGCCATCAGAAAGACAAATGTAACTGAGGGCGAAGCTGGTGGTATCACACAAGCAATCGGTGCTTCTTCAGTTAAGGTTGAAAGTGGTGAAACTATCACATTCCTTGATACACCAGGACATGAAGCATTTACAGCTATGAGACTTCGTGGTGCAAAGTCAACAGATATCGCAATCCTTGTTGTAGCTGCTGATGATGGTGTTATGCCACAGACAGTTGAAGCTATCAATCATGCTAAGGCTGCCGGAATTGAAATCATTGTTGCTGTTAATAAGATTGATAAGCCAAATGCAGATATTGATAAAGTAAAGAGAGAACTTAGTGAGTATGGACTTATCGCTGAAGACTGGGGCGGAAGCACAGTATTCTGTCCAGTATCAGCTCATACAGGTGAAGGTATCGATAACCTTCTTGATATGATCCTTCTTACTTCAGAAGTTCTTGAGCTTAAAGCCAATAAGAACCGTAAGGCCAGAGGTATCGTAATTGAAGCTAAGCTTGATAAGGGACGCGGACCTGTTGCAACACTTCTTGTTCAGAAGGGTACATTACATGTTGGTGATTACATCGCTATCGGTGAGTTCAATGGACGTGTTAGAGCTATGATCGATGACAAACATAGAGATCTTAAGGCTGCTACACCTTCAATGCCTGTTGAGATCATCGGACTTTCAGGTGTTCCTTATGCCGGAGATACATTTGTAAGTACAGATACTGATAAGGAAGCAAGACAGATTTCAGAAGCATTTATCACTCGTGGTAAGGAAAATCTTATTGCTGAGACAAAGAAGAATGTATCACTTTCAGATATCTTTGATCAGATGAAGGAAGGCTCATTAAAGGAATTTAACATCATTATCAAAGCTGATGTTCAGGGTTCTGTAGAAGCTGTCAAGCAGAGTCTTCTTAAGCTTTCAAATGATGAGATCGTTATTAAATGTATCCATTCAGGCGTTGGTGCTATCAATGAGTCAGATATTGTTCTTGCTTCAGCATCAAAGGCACTTGTTATCGGATTTAATGTAAGACCTGATACACAGGCTAAGTCTCTTGCTGATCAGGAGCATGTAGATCTTAGACTTTATAAAGTTATTTATAATGTAATTGATGATATTGAGTCAGCAATGAAGGGCATGCTGGATCCTATATATGAAGAAAAGATCATCGGTCATGCTGAAGTTCGTCAGACATATAAGGCATCAGGTGTTGGTATCATTGCAGGTTGCTATGTACTTGATGGTTCTGTTGAAAGAGAAGCAAAGGCTCGTATCACAAGAGGAAAGGACCTTATCTTTGAAGGTGAGATCGGATCTCTTAAGCGTTTTAAGGATGATGCTAAGGAAGTTAAAGCCGGATATGAATGTGGTATCGTATTTGAAGGTTTTAGTGATCTTCGCGAAAGTGATCAGATTGAAGTTTATAAGATGGTAGAGGTTCCTAGAAAATAATTCAGAGGTTAATTAATGAGGACAAATAACCATAGAGGTGAGCGCGTGAACTCTGATGTTCAGCGCGTCCTAAGCCATATTGTTTCATATGAGCTGAAGGATCCACGTATAAATATAATGACTTCGATTGTTAAGGTTGAAGTTACTAAAGATCTTAAGGAATGTAAGGCATTTGTAAGTGTTTTAGCTGATTCTGAAGAACAGAAAGAAACTCTTAAGGGACTTAATGCTGCTAAGGGATATATCCGTAAATGTCTTGCATCAACACTTAATTTAAGAAACACACCTGAGATTAATTTTGTTTTAGATCATTCTATTCAGTATGGTGTAGATATGTCTCATAAGATTGATGAGATAATGAAGCCTATCAGAGAAAAGGATGAGGCAGAAGCTGAACTTCGTAATGAAGACAAAGAAGCTTAAAGAGGAAAATTAAATGCAAAGTGATGTTAAAGAAAAATCCAGAAGATTTTTAAAATTGATCGAGGCAGCTGATACAATTTCCATCCTTGGCCATATGAGGCCGGATGGAGATTGTATTGGATCTTTGCTTTCACTTTATAATTATATAACTGAAAATTATAAGGGTAAAACCGTACATGTTTATGCAGATAAGTTTTCTAATGATTTTAATTTTTTAAATGGAGCTAAAAAAATAAAGCATAGTCTTAAAGATAAGTTCCACTATGATCTTTCAATTTCAGTAGATTCTTCAGACACAGATAGACATGGGGATTTTGCAGAAGTCTTTTCAACTTCAATTACTACTGTATGTCTTGATCATCATGTAAGTAATACTGGATTTGGTGATTATTGCTATGTAGATGCAGATGCTTCAAGTTGTTGTGAAGTTATAACTGATATGCTTGATATGGACAAAGTATCAAAGAATACAGCTGAATGTCTTTATCTTGGTATGGTTCATGATACAGGTGTATTTAAATACAGTTCAACTAGTAGAAAGACAATGGAAGCAGCTGGACGCCTCATAGAAAAAGGTGTAGATACGGCCTATATAATCGATGAAACTTTTTATAAAAAGAGTTATAAGCAGAATCTTCTTATGGCTAGATGTATTCTTGAATCAAACCTTCATTTTGAAGGTAAAGTCATAAGTGGTTTTATCTCTAAAGAGATGTTTAAGGAATTTGGCTGTACTACCATGGATACAGAAGGAATCGTAGAACAGCTGAGACTTACAGAAGGTGTTGAGGTTGCGGTTTTCGTTTATCAGCTGACAAAGAAAACATATAAGTTCAGCCTTCGTGCCAAGAATTATATTGATGTTAGTACTATTGCCACATCATTTGGCGGCGGCGGTCACATCAGAGCTGCAGGCTTTGAGACAGATATGCCGCTTGAAGAGGCTATGGAAAAAGTTTTAGAACTAGTTAAAGAACAGCTTAAATAAAGAGAGAAATATATGTTTAATGGAATCGTAAATCTATATAAAGAACGTGCTTTTACATCTCTGGATGCCGTGGCTAAAAGCCGTGGCATTTTTGGACAGAAGAAGATTGGTCATACCGGGACTCTTGATCCACTTGCAGAGGGAGTTCTTATTCTTTGCCTTGGAAAAGCTACAAAGTTAGCAGATATCATTGTTTCTAAGGAAAAGGAATATAGATGTACGATGCTTCTTGGTTTAGAAACAGATACAGAAGATGTTACAGGAAAAATTCTTAAAGAAACAGAAAAAGATAAAGTCACTTCTTTAAGTGAAGAAGAGATAAGAAATGTAATAGCTTCATTTGTCGGGGAACAAAAACAGGTTCCTCCTATTTATTCTGCGCTAAAGATCAATGGAAGAAAACTTTATGATTATGCAAGAAGTGGTGAATCTGTAGAGATTCCTGCCAGAGATATCTCTATATATGATATTCATATTGAAAGAATCATGCTCCCTGAAGTTGAATTTGTTGTCAGATGTTCCAAGGGTACTTATATCAGAAGCCTTTGCAGAGATATGGGAAGAAAACTTGGAGTCGGTGGAGTAATGAAAAGTCTTATCAGAGAAGAAGTTAATGGCTTTTACAGCAAGGATTCATATACACTTGATCAGTTATCTAAGTTAAAAGAAGATGGAGAACTAGAAAAAGCCATTCTTCCTATCGATAATCTGCTTAAGAATTTCCCTGTGGCTGAAATAAAGCCTGAAGGAGATAAATATCTTTCAAATGGTAATAAGATTTTTATGAATCAGCTTTCATTTGATGAAAATGAAAGAGAAAGAATTAAAACGGCAGATTTTGTACGGATAAATCGTAATAAAGAATTATTTGCTCTTTATAGATATGATAAAGATGATAATCTTTTGCGTAATTTTAAAATGCTTGGTGAATAAAAAATGGATAAAGTTGCAATAACAATTGGAAAATTTGATGGCTTTCATAAAGGACATATGCTTCTTATAAATCGACTTGCAGAGCTTAAAAAGAAAGGGTATCATACAATTGTATGTCTTATAGATGCTGGGCGTCCAAGGATTCTTTCTTTGGATCAGCAAAAAGAAGCTGCCTTATCCAGTGGGATTGACAAAGTTCGTGTAATGAAATTTACATCACAGTTTTCAAGCCTTAGTCCTGAAGAATTTGTGAGGACATATTTATTAGATGAATTACATGCTTCATATGTAGTTATTGGCAATGATTTTTCATTTGGATGTAATAGAAGTGGAAATGTCGCTACTTTAAAGGAATTAGGCAGTAAGTATGGTTTTGCTGTAGAAAGCTTTAATAAGCTTGTAATTGATGGAAATATCGTCAGTTCTTCACTTATAAGAGAGCTGCTTTCTGATGGAAATATCAAAGCTGCTGAAAAATATCTTGGAAGAAAGATCTGTTTTACTAATGAAGTTGTTCATGGAAGACACTTAGGGACAGGTATTGGTTTTCCAACATTGAATATTTATCCTGAAGAAAGACATATGCTTCCTAGATATGGAGTATATAAAACAGATGTCCTTTTAGATGGTGTAAGATACACAGGCTTTACCAATATTGGTGTAAAACCTACAGTTAATGGAGATAAAGCCGGTATTGAAACATTTGTACTTGATTTTAATAAAGATATTTATGGATCGAAGGTTTCTATCGTATTAAACGATTTTATAAGACCGGAGATGAAATTTAGCAATTTGGATGAATTAAAGCTTCAGATAAGAAAAGACATAGAAAAGATCCGAGGCTAAAAAAAGCACCAGTAGCTCAGTGGATAGAGCGGTGGCCTCCGGAGCCGCGTGCGCAGGTTCGATTCCTGCCTGGTGCATTTTATTGTGAGGGGTGTTGGATGAAAGATAAAGAAAGAGATCAAAAAATAAAGAAGATGCTTATTGGACTATGGAGTATCTTTATCATAATGCTCGCGTTTCTAGCGGTTTTTTCAGTATTAAACTGGAAAGATATAAAGCAGGATCTATTTAAAGGAAAGGGTGTCTTGATTACAGAAGACAGATCTGGTGAGATTAATATTCTTATAGCAGCCTATCTTGAAGGATTATCCAATACAGATGATAATACTTTAATGAGACTGGTTTTGGATCCTACGCAGTTTAATGATATGACTGTAGTTAAGAGCCGTTCAAAAGTCATTACCCAGTATAATAATATAGTATGCTATATCGTTGACGGATTAAAAGAGAATACTTACATCGTATTTGCTGTAACAAATATTACAATAAGCGGTGTAGATTCTACACCGCTTGATATACTACCTCCATTTTTAGTTGTTAAAGATGATAAAGGTAGATACTGGATCGATAATCGACCTAAAGATAAAGAAACTGAAGAATATATTGATGAAATATCCGGTGATTCAGGAATTCAGGAAATATATAAAAAGGTTATGGATGATCAGGAACGTTGTGT
Organism: uncultured Lachnospiraceae bacterium; assembly: GCA_902789175.1. Classification (GTDB taxonomy): domain Bacteria; phylum Bacillota; class Clostridia; order Lachnospirales; family Lachnospiraceae; genus Eubacterium_Q. Next base: position 16,457 of record CADANF010000006.1, on the reverse strand, counting down.
AAATGAAGATCCTACCTTTAAAAACTTCTATGAGAAACTTTATTAAAGTTTCTCTTTTTCCTTTTCTTTATCGGCTTCTGTTTCAAATTGAGTAATGTCAATTCCTCTGTTTGGAACTGGAGTAGAGAATACGATCTGTGTTTCAGTTTTTCCAAATCTCTGGAGCTGACCGATAAATGTATCTAGTTCGATGGTGCTTGGAAAACATACTTTTATATGCATCGAGAACTCACCTGTTACACAATCGCATTCAATTACATTTGGACAAGCAGAGATGAATGGATAGAATTCAGGCTTTCTCTTAGGATCAAGTGACATATTGATAAATGCTGTTATGTGATATCCTAATGTAAGTGGATCTACATTTGCATGATAACCACTTATGATACCGCATTTTTCAAGTCTTTCAATTCTTGCTGAAACTGCAGGTGATGAAAGAAATACCTGAGATGCAAGATATTTTAATGGATATCTGGCATTTTCCTGAAGAAGTTGAATTAGTTTAATATCTATTTTATCCACTGTTTTTCCCCTTTAATTTAGAATTTTAAGTATAATTTCTTATAACAAGTGAATTGTACTCTTTTGGTTAATATTTTTCAATAAAAATATTATTTTAGTTAATATTGTTAAGGATTAGGCGTATATGGAAGAAAAAATAAGATTAAATAAATATATAAGTGAATCAGGTGCTCTTTCCAGAAGAAAGGCTGATGAAGCGATTGCAGATGGAAGAGTAATGATAAATGGTAAAGTAGCTGTTATGGGTGATAAGGTAGGAGAAGATGACTTAGTTCTTCTTGATGGAAAACTTCTTACTCCCGCAAAAAAGAAAGTTATACTTGTTTATAATAAGCCCCTTGGAAAGGTTTGTACTGCTAAAGAAGCAGATAAAGACAGCCTTTTTAGATCGTTTGATTATCCGGTAAAGCTTAGTTATGTAGGAAGACTTGATAAGGACTCACAAGGCCTCCTTCTTCTTACCAATGATGGAGATCTTAGCAATATGATCCAGAAATCAAGATATAATCATGAAAAGGAATATGTTGTAAGAGTAGATAAAGAGATAACAGAAGATTTTATCAAGGGAATGAGAGAAGGAGTTCCGATCCTTGATACAGTTACTAAGAAATGTAAAGTTGAAAAACAGGGAAGAAATTCCTTTAGGATAATCCTTACTCAGGGATTAAACAGACAGATCAGAAGAATGTGTGAATACTTTGGATACAGGGTTACTTATCTTAAGAGAATAAGGGAAATAAATATTCATTTAGGTGATCTTAAGCCGGGAGAATATAGAGAGATCACATCTGCTGAAGAAAAAGAGTTGAGGAGGTTAGTCAGTGGACAAGTTACAAAGAATGAAAGATCTTATTGATCTTCTTAATAAAGCTTCAAAGGCTTATTATATGGATTCAGAAGAGATAATGTCTAATTTTGAATATGATAAGCTTTATGATGAATTACTAGAATTAGAAAAGGAATTAAATACGGTCCTTTCTAACAGCCCTACAATAAGAGTTGGTTATGAGGTTGTTTCAGAACTTCCTAAAGAAAAACATCCTTCTCCTATGCTTTCTTTAGATAAGACTAAAGATGTAGAAGCATTAAGGGACTGGTTAATGGATAAAGAAGGCCTTATCTCCTGGAAGATGGATGGTCTTACAGTAGTACTTACTTATGAGAACGGAGAACTTGTTAAAGCAGTAACCCGTGGTAATGGTGAAGTAGGCGAAGTTATAACAGCTAATGCAAAGACCTTTAAAAATATACCTCAAAAGATCAGTTATAAAAATACCCTTTCCATTAGAGGAGAGGCGGTTATCAAGTATTCAGATTTTGAAAAGATCAATGCAGAGATAAAGGATATCGATGCAAAATATAAGAATCCAAGAAATCTTTGCTCTGGTTCAGTAAGACAGCTTCAGAGTAAGATAACAGCGGAAAGAAATGTCCATTTCTTTGCATTTTACTTAGTGGACCCGGAAGATCCTCTTTTAATAGAGTCATTTGATAATTCTTTAAGTAAAAGATTTGAATTTTTAGCAGGTCTTGGTTTTGAAGTAGTTGAATATAAGAAAGTAGATAAAGATAATATAAGGGATGCAGTAAAGTATTTCTCTGAAGTTATTAAAGATAATGATTTTCCATCAGATGGTCTTGTACTTTCTTATGAAGACGTGGCTTTTGGTAAGTCGCTTGGAAGAACTGCTAAATTTCCAAGAAATGCCATCGCTTTTAAGTGGCAGGATGAAGAAGCGCTTACTACTCTTAGAGAAATTGAATGGAGCCCATCAAGAACAGGTCTTATCAATCCTGTAGCGATATTTGATACTGTAAGCCTTGAAGGAACAGATGTAAGTCGTGCTTCAGTGCATAATATAAGTATCGTAAAAGAGCTGGCTCTTGGTATTGGGGACGAGATAAAAGTCTATAAGGCTAATATGATCATTCCTCAGATTTCAGAAAATCTTACAAGATCTGGAAATGTTGAGATACCAAAGTGCTGTCCATGCTGTGGTTCAAAAACTGAGATTAAAAATGAAAATGGCACTGAGACTCTTAACTGTCCTAATCCTTTATGTCCTGCTAAAAACATCAAGCTTTTCTCTCATTTTGCTGAAAGAAATGCCATGAACCTTGATGGATTGTCAGAACAGACTATGGAAAAATTTATCGATTCAGGTTTTATCCATCGACTTTCTGATCTCTATCATCTTGCAGATCATAAGGATGAAATTATAAATATGGATGGCTTTGGAGAAAAGTCCTATAACAATATAATAGAATCAATTGATGTCTCAAGAGAAGCTGATATGGCAGGATTTATCTATGGTCTTGGCATCAGTGGAGTTGGACTTTCCAACGCAAAACTTCTGGTTAAACATTTTGATAATGATATTGAAAAGATAATTGCAGCAAGTGCTGAGGATATCAGTGAGATCGACCATATGGGTGATGTGCTGGGTAAAAATATCTCTGGTTATTTTAAAGATCCTGATAATCTTTCGGAAGTAAGAAGACTTCTTTCGGAGATTCATTTTAAGGCTGTGGAAGTGGCAGGCGAGCAGGACCTTACTGGGCTTACTTTTGTTATCACTGGATCTTTAAATAATTATACTAACCGTGATGAATTAAAAAATGAGATTGAGAACCGAGGCGGTAAAGTTGCCGGTTCCGTAAGTTCTAAGACTTCATTTCTTATTAATAACGATATTACATCAAATTCAGGAAAGAATAAAAAAGCTAAGAGCCTTGATATTCCGATTATTACTGAAGATGACTTTATTCAAAGGAGGTTTTTAGATGCCAATTAGAATTGATAATGATATTCCTGTAAAGAAGATACTTGAAGATGAGAATATATTTGTAATGGATGAGAACAGGTCGAATTCTCAGGATATAAGACCTCTTGATATCCTTATCCTTAACCTTATGCCTCTTAAAGAAGATACGGAACTTGCTTTACTTAGAAGTCTTTCAAATACACCGCTGCAGGTAAATGTAACATTTATAAGAACTCTTTCTTATGAATCTAAGCATGCTTCAAAGCAGCATATAGAAAGATTCTATTCAGATTTTCCAACTGTAAAAAAGAGAAAATGGGACGGGCTTATAATTACAGGTGCGCCTGTGGAAAAGCTGGAATTTGAAGAAGTTAATTACTGGAACGAACTTACAGAGATAATGGACTGGTCAGAAAAAAATGTTACTTCAACCCTTCATATCTGCTGGGGTGCCCAGGCAGGTCTTTATTACAGATATAACGTGCCTAAGTTCGCCCTTCCAGCAAAGCTTTCAGGAATATATCAGATGAAGACATTCCATAAAAAGACTGAACTTGTTCGTGGCTTTGATGATTATTTCTTTGTACCTCAGTCAAGATATACAGGATCAGACAGAAATGCGATAGAAGAGAATGATCATCTTGAGATCGTTGCTGATTCTGAGGAATGCGGTCCATATCTTATTATCGGAGATAATGGAAAGAATATCTTTATCACAGGTCATCCTGAATATGATGTGGATACACTTGATAAGGAATATAAGAGGGATTTAAAGAAGGGCATTGATCCTGCTCTTCCTTGCAATTATTATCCAAATAATGATGCAACCCGTAAGCCTGTAAAGTCGTGGAGGTGTCATGCAAATATGCTATACACAAACTGGCTGAATTATTACGTGTACCAGAACACTCCTTATGAGTGGAATGAGATTAGTGAGAAATAGCAAAAGATTATAGGGGGATTATATGGGATTAAGTGATCTTACAGGAGTTCCTTGGCATACAGAGAGATTTACAAGAGCAGAGGGTGATGAAAGAAGACATAGAAGTAACTGCACCTATTTTAGGAAAAGTGAATCCTTCTGTGAATTATATAACGAAAGATGTCATGGATCAGCTCATTGCAATAAGTATAAATTTAAGCAAAATTCTGACAGTATTGAGCGTATTATTCCTACAACTAATATTAATAAAAGTTGTAGGTGTAATACATTAAATGAAAAACAAAAAGGAAAATTGATTTTAGTACCATAAAGAAATTATATATAAATTCTTTTCCAGCAAATCATTATGGCACCAGGGCTTTAAATATAGTATATAATTTAGACCTTAAATTTTTTAACAGATTCTGGGGGTGATTAATTATCGGAAGAAAGGAGAGAGAATGAAAAAGAAAACTTATTTAAAGCTATATTTGTTAGCAACGGTATGTATATTTTCATGTGTATTAGGAAAATCATTAGATGTTCATGCTGATGAATACCAATATGATGACAATGGCCGTATTACATCTGTAAAACATGATGATGGAAGTGTTACAGAATATGAGTACGACAAAAATGGAAATATAATCAGTATAAAAACAGATGTAGTGAAAAAAGAAACAACGGGAGGGGAAGATAAGCCAACCGGGGAAGAAGATAAACCAACGGGCGGGGACAATAAACCGACCGGAGAAGATAAACCGACCGGAGAAGATAAACCGACCGGAGAAGATAAACCAACGGGCGGGGATAATAAACCATCAGGAGAAGAGAAGAAGCCAAGTGAAGATCAGACTAAAGACGTAGTAGATGGTGTAAAAACTGGTGATGAAACGCCTTTAGTACCAGTTTTATTGTTAATGCTTATTTCAATCAATTTGATAGTTTTACTTATTCACAAAAAAAGAAAAAACAAATTATATATTGGGGAAGAAAATGAAGACTAGATATAAGATTAAAAAAATAATAGCAACGACCATGGTTATTTTTATGTTACCATGGTCTTCTTTTGGACCTTTATATGATGTTCATGCAGGTTCTCCTGATGAACCAGGGGAAGGATATGAGTCAGGTAATACTGATAACATTGATGATTTTGATCACTCTGATAATACTGATGACACATATGATGATGGTTATATAGATGATAGCGATTATATAAAGAATAATGAAGAGGAACAGGGAGACTTTTTAGGTGAGGATGAAGAAGAATTAGAGAGTCTTTTTATTACAACGAATTGGGTACTTGATAGTGACTGTACGGTTGCCTCTATAAAGACAGAGGGCGAGGTAACGGTTGATCTTAATGGTCATACCCTTGAAGTAGTAGGAAACTATATACAGCAAAGTGGAAATCTGGATATCAATTCTGGAAAGCTTAAGATAAAAGGTTCGGCTGAGATTTATACACTTGATGTTAATAAAGGTCAGGTGGATATATCCAAAGACTTAACTGTACATGATATTACAATGTTAAATAAAGAAGATACAGTAAATGTTTTAGGAAATCTGATATATGGATATAACTGGAATACTTGGGGAGCATTAGCAAAGGTTGAAAAATCTCCTCGCAAAATTGAAGACATTGATAAAATAATTCAGGAGTCTAATCAGGATACAAATGATTATGATTATGAAACAGAGGAGTCTAATCAGGAAACTGATGATTATGAATACGAAGAAGATAATTATGATCCACAGATAGATAATTATGTACAGGGATTAGACGATTATAATGTACAGGGAGTATTTTACTTTAATTCACAAACAGGAAAATATGGAATAGAAACAGAAGAATATGGATGGATAAGCGTAAAATTACATCCTTCTGCTCTAAAGTCCGGAACCCTGATTGTGGGAGAAAATTTTATTTCCGTTAATGACGGCTTTTGGGCTAAAGATGAAAACAAGGTAATTCTTAATGGAAATAAAAAGCAAACAATACAAAGTCCTTTTGGACATTTTGCAACGTTAGAGCTTCAGAATTACTCTGAAGAGGGCGTATATTCAAAATCAACTTTAAGTTATGACAAGCTTATTACAAATGGATGTAAGCTCACATACAGTTGTGGAGATGTAACTGAAGGTTTTGTACTCAAAGAAGATCGTACTTTTTCAGGAGATCTTATTTTGGCTAATGGAGAAATTGACTTAAACGGACATACATTAACAGTTGATGGAAACCTTATACATGCCGGGGGAAGAATTAACATTAATAATGGTAAACTTATTATAAAGAAAGATTTAAGGGAACAGATTCCTTTTGAAGATGAATTTCTAAGAGGAGATGGTTCATTATGTCTTTCAAATGATAAGGATGAAATAATAGTTTATGGTGATGCATATCTGGATTCGGATGTAACATTTAAGATGCAGAAGGGTTCTTTAATAGTAAATGGGGATATTCATACATCAGAAAGAGATACATATTTTGATTTTGGAACAAAGATTATCCTTAACTCTTCAGAAAGTCAGACTGTAGACTATAATGTTAAAGGGTTTAAAAATCTTGAAATAAATACAAAAGATACTATTACATTTGAAAATGGCTATATTACCGTAACAGGAAGTCTTAAATCTACACGTAAGAATAATGAAATTGAGATTTGTGTTACATCCTTAAATAATGTTGAATATCCTTATTATGGTGATTTATATTTAAGCAATGGTTATTTTGATTATAAAGATCAACTTAAAAAGGATGTTTTGATTTACGGTAATCTTTCACTTGGAAATTCTGTTGAACTGGATGGAAAAAGTATAACTGTAAATAACCTGTATATCAGTGGATCATCATCTCTCATTATGAATAATGAAAAAGACTATATTAAAGTCTTGAATGATATGAAAATTTATTCAGCTGCCGATTCCATGACGCAAAGCCATTATCCCTATATTTTAACTGACGGAATTATTGAAATCAGTGGGAATTTTTCATGCAGTAATAATAGCTTTGTAGCTTCTGGGAATCATAAGGTTATTTTTAGTCCTGTAAAGGATGAGAATGGTGAGTACATTAACCAGAAAATTATTTTTGGAAGAAACAGAAATTCTAAATTTAATATACTTGTACTCAGGGGAAATGAATATGTATATTCATTTGATAATGATCTTATTAATATTGCAAATCAGACCATTTGTGAATATGATGATACGAAATTCCTGGCTGTTACAGATTTAACAGTAGTAAAAGTTACAGAGAAAACGGTAACGTTTTCATTTATAGATAACAATGATCCAAAGTCTGCAGGTTATGAAATCTATAGAGATGGGGAATTGATAGCTACAACTGATAAGACAGAGTTCACTGATACAGATTTAACTCCGGAAACAAAGTACGAATATAGTGTATATGCATTTGATACTCACAAAATACTTTCAGAAGCATCAGATGTTCTCTTGGTGCAGACACTTAAGGATGAAGAAAAACCTACTGAACCTAAGAGTGTAAATATTTTAAGCAGAACAGGAAGTACCGTAACACTTAAATGGTCGGCTTCTAAGGATAATGTTGGTGTAGTTAGATATATCGTTTATAGAAACGGCAAGGCAATAGAAGAAAATCTTAAAACAACGGAGTATGTTGATAAGGGGCTGGTTGCCGATGAAATATATACATATGAAGTTTCTGCTGTTGATGCTGCTGGAAATGAATCAGAAAAATGTGATGGGTTAATCACAACAGTTGCATCTCCAAAGATTACAAAAGTTACACCGAATGATTATGATAAGATTGGCGGTAAGACAGTAAAACTTAAGGTATATTATAAGAATTATGGAATAAATAGTAAGAACAGCGTAAATATCTTTTATAAAAATAACAATGAATGGGTTAAAATTAATGATTCTGCTTTAGAGCAGACAAATTACAGCAGTTCAGAATATGTATCAACCTATGATTGGGATATTTCAGGCTTTGAGTCAAAAAGCATTGAAGTTAAATTTGAACTGACTGATGCATCAAATGATAAGTCTGTATATGAAACAGAATATGATATAGACCATACTGCTCCTGCCAGTCCGACTAAACTTACTGCAGAAGACATTAATGGTGTGGCAAAATTAGAATGGAAGGTGTCAGGAGAAGCTGATTTTGCAAAGTATAAGGTCTATAGATACGTTATAAATGCTGGAGATGAGACAGAGTTAACAGAACTTGCAGAAATAACTGACAAATATGAAAATTCATATAGGGACAACACCCTTAAAGAAGGAACAGAGGCTAGATATTATGTTTCCGCAGTAGATAACATGGAAAATGAAAGTTCTCTTTCTGATTATGTGACTATAACTGTAGGTAGTGACAAGCAGTCTCCAGAGATAACAAATATTGTTTCTGCAAAAGACAGAATATCAGGTGTTACATCCATCAAAGCCTTTGGTAAAGATAATAAAGAAATATCGGAAATCATTTTCTATATCTTAAGTGAAAATGATTATAATAAGCTGAAAGATGAGACAAATGATAAGACAGAAGATGAAGATAAGATAAAGGATAAGAAAAATAATAAGACTAAAGACATAGCATCCTGGACTGAAATAGGTAGAAGCACAGATATTTCAGTAGAGAATGGTAGATTTGTTGCGTCCATTAATCTTGATACAACAAAATTTGAAGATGGTATTTATTTTATAGCTGCAATAGCTAAGGATTCATCAGATAATTTCAGCAACGATATAAATAATAAGAGATATGAGATTGATAATTCAGGTATCGAAAAAATCAACATCAACAAAACCAATGCAGGTTCTACATTTGTCCAGCTTATGTGGGATGATGTATCTGATAAAGATTTCTCATATTTTTCTGTAGAACAGTTAGATAAAGAAGCATATAAAGAGGTTAAAAAGGTAAGCGATACTGCAGGTTGTACTTTAAGTGGTCTTACTCCAGAAACTACATACACTTTTAGAGTATGTGGTGTTGACAATCTTGGAAACAAGGGTGAATACTCTGATGAGGTAACACTACTTACGCTGCAAGATACAACTGCGCCTTGTATAACAGCTGTTTATCCTGTTCAGGGAAGAGTACAGGGAAAAATTAACCTTAGTATGTCGGTTACTGACAACTATAAAGTTGCATATGTAATCTGGAGTTACAGTCTTGATGGGGAGACCTATTCTGAGATAGCAAAAAAAGAAGGGAATTCTGCATCACAGAAGTTTGATCATAGCTTTGATATTTCCGATACAGATATGTATCCTGAAGGAGATATTTATATTAAGTCTGAAGCTTACGATATGGCTGGAAATAAGAATCTTCCAGTATCAGATGGTTCAGAGATAATAATGAAATACACCATAGATAGAACTGCCCCTGATGCAGTAAAGAATGTATCAGCTGTCGCATATGATGGATATATTAATGTCAACTGGGATAAGAATTCGGAAGAAGATGTAACAAAATATCAGGTTTACAGGGCAAAAACTGGATCTGACAGTTATATTTGCGTGATGGATGGAGCTTCATTAAATTATTATGATACATCTATTGATGATGGTGAAAGCTATGAATATTATGTAATAGCAGTGGATGAAGCAGGAAATAAATCAGAGAAGTCTAATCTTACATACGCAACAGCTCTTCCGGATGAAACTGCACCAAAAGTAAATGGTGTGTCTCCTGCAGAGGGCTCAAAGATTGGAGCCACCACATCATTTTCTATAATAGTTACAGATAATTCTTCTCTTAGCAAGGTTGAGACATATTATAGAAGTAGTGAAGATGATGCCTGGGCTCTGTTAAATGAAACTAAGGTGCAAGGAAGAAGTTATCTGTTAAGCTTTAACGCAGATTTTAAAAATGAAAAAGAAGGTAAGATATATTTTAAAACTGTCTGTGAGGACAGAAATAAAAACAGAAGCGAAGACTTCCTTTACAGCTGTACTTTAGATAAGAATCCTCCTAAGGCAAATATTGCTGCAAAGGGTGGGGATTTTGAAATAGATCTTGAACTTAGCAAGGATTTGATGGAATCTGATATTTCATATTATGAGATATATAGATATGAGCTTACTGACAGTAGTTCGGATTATATGTTTTATACAAAAGCAGTAAGTATAGGAAAGTGTTCAGCTGAAGAAATACTTAAAGTAGGTGCTAATAATAGTCAATTTACAGATAAAAATGTAACTCCTCATGTTGCCTATAGATATGCAGCAAGAGCATATGATGAAGTAGGAAATTTTTCCTGGACACCAATAGTTAATGCAGTTGCAACTGATAATGATACTATTGCTCCTACTATAATAGCTCCAGATAAGATTACTTCTGTTGTAGGAATGGAAGTTGGCTTTGATGCAGCAGATAGTAAAGATAACGTAAAAATTAAAAGTTTTGAATGGGATATGGGTAATGGAGAAAAATTACATGGTGCCCGCCCAAAATATAAGTTTACCCAAAGTGGAAAATATACTGTTAAGCTTACTGTTAAAGATACTTCAGGTAATTCTTCTGAAAAGGAGATAGAAGTTCAGGTAAATGAAGAAGGGGACAGTGGTATATGTAATCTTACTGTAGTTGATTATGATGGAAATCCTATTCCTTATGCATATGTTTATATAAAAGCAGGTGCAGACAGCGAAACAACATTTATGACTGATGGAGCAGGTAAGATATCTTTATGTTATAAAGCTGGAACATATAAAGTTGCTGCCTATAAGGAGGGATATCTTCCGGAAGAAGAGGATTATACGATAACCAACATGAGGGTAACAGAAGAAGTTCTGAGACTTTCAAGTGGAGAGGTTGTAGTTGGTAGTTTCGATGTTCAAAGAATGAGTATTCAGGAAATGGTAGACGCTGGAGTGGACCTTTCTGACCCAGCGAACCTTAATACATTTACTTATAAAACAACCTTAACATTCCAAAATGCTCCTATTCCATATGTGCTTGAGGTGATTCCAGGAAATATAATAATGACTGGCTCCCCTGATGAAGAAGGTGGTGGTTACTGTGGAACAAAGGATTTTACTATCAACTGGGGGAGTGAACCGAGTGCTCCTCAAACTCAGGTTTCATGTATAAGTGTTCCATCTATAGAACCTGTAAATATGATTGCTGTAATGTCGGTTACTCAGTCAGTTTCATGGCTTAAGTCCATGTATTCAGCTAACCTTACAATATTAAACATGGCAGACAGTAAGTTTGTCCTGGAAGATTCAAAGGGAACTATAGAGCTTCCTGAGGGAGTGTCTCTTGCGGTACTTGATGAATCTAAAAGAAAGGAAGCAGGTAACAGTACAGGACAGACCTTAACAATAGATATGGGAGATATTCCTGGACAGCAGTCAAAAACAGCAAGCTGGATACTTAAAGGTGATAAGTCCGGAAAGTATAATTTAAAAGCTGTTTTTTCTGGAATACTTACTCCATTTAATACTCCTATCACTAAGACTTTCGTTTCAGAAACAGAGATGGAAGTGGAGAAAAATGACATTTTAATAGAGGTTATGCCAGAGGATGCATATTATATGGGAGAAGATTACTATATTCAGTATGCTATAACAAATAAAGGCAATGAACCACTTTATAATTTTACTACAAGTATAGGTGATAAAAGAGTTCCATCAAGTAAATCTGTTAAGATTTTGGTTGATCCTGATACGGATGCAATTTTAAATGTCAGCACTTCAACGGGTAATAATGGCTACCGCTTGCCAAAGGATGAACAGCTTTATTATATGCCTGTTTTATCAGGAGGAGATACAGTCACTATTCCGACCCTATTGCCAGGACAGACCATTTATGGAACATGGAAAGCGGGAGATGAAGATAATACAAATGTCGAATCCCATGGATTTTCCTGCGATGGCATGAGAGAATATTTCCGCCTTGTAAAAACTTTAGTTGAAGTACTTGAAGGCGAAAACTTAGGTGTAACTGTAAAGGTTAAACCTATAGGAAGTCATGTTAGTAAGATTCGATATTCTTATTATTATGGAGAAGATGTAGTTATTCATGTAGGAGATCCGGTAGATATGACTACTGGTGCCTTTACAGATGATATAAGTGTTTTGTCATTACAGGGAAAAGATACATTAGATTATTCACTTTCTTATGATTCTCTCATTGCAAGTGATGAAACTATTCAGGAATATAATAATCCTCTTGGTAAGGGTTGGTTTGGAAGCTTTAGTTCCTCTGTTAAAGAAGAGAATGGAATAATTAAGTATTATACTAATCCATATATATACAATGCATTTATTGCAGAGGATTCTTATAACGGAAAAGTCTATGGTAAAGTTGAGCAAGTAAACAGTACTGAGACAGTAAAAAGTACCGATACAGACGCAAAGACAGCGAGCAGTACGGAAACAGATGCAAAGACAGAGACTAAGAGAGATATTATTCTTTCCAGCATGGCTGATAAGAATGAGGACATCAGATTTGTCAGCGTAACCCACGGTATGGAAGGCTATATTCTTACACGTCATAGCGATGGAACTTATGATATGGAATCACCATCTCATAAGATAATGTCTTATGATAAGAATGGTAGACTTGTAAAAATTACCATGGAAGATGGTGGTATCACAACATTAGAGTACACAGATACTCAGATCATCATTAAGGAAGAAATATCTGGAAATAAGATAATCATTGATTTAAATGATGAAGGAAAAATAGTAAAGATAAGTGATGGAAATAAAAGAGCTACTTATCTTACATATACTAATGGAAACATTTCTGCTGTAACTGATGCGCTTGGAAATACTACATCATACGAATATGATGATAAAAACAGAATAGTTGCAGAAAAGAATAATTCTGGAAACACATTTGTATCAAATAATTATGATGATAGTGGAAGAGTTATACATCAGATTGATCCATATGGTAAGGAAATCATCTTTACATACGAAGAAACTTCTGATGGCGGCCTTAAATGTACAGCAACCACAAAGGCTGAAGGCTACGATGATGTAACAAGAACTGTTATTTCAGACTTTAAGGGAAGAGTTACATCGGTTATCAATGAATCTGGTACTACTGAAAGTTATACCTATGATAAAGATGGAAATGTAACTTCCTATACAAATGTTTACGGTAATACAGCTGATTTAACATATGATAAGGATGGAAAGCTTCTTAAAGCTGAAGGTTGTGAAGGAAAAGACTTCAGTGCCGAATATGATGAGAATGGAAATATTACCTCTCTTATAGCAGGCGGAGTAAAATCTGAATATTCATATGATGAAAATAATAACCTTATCCTTTCGAATGTCGGCGGGGCAGAGACAAAGTATACATATTCTGATGATGGAATAGTCAGTTCACAATCAAAGACTGGTAAAGGAACCATGTATTTTGAATCTGAAAAGGGCAGGATAACAGCTGTTACAGACGAGAATGGAAATAAGTCATTACTCGAATATGATGATGCAGGTAATCTTACCAAAATTACTGCGGCAAACGGTAACAGCTATGTATATAATTATAATGCCCTGAATCAGAAGGTTTCGGAGACAGATCTAAACGGAAACACAACATATTATGAATATGATGATTATAACAATGTTGTTGCCAAAACAGATGCATTAGGAAATACAAGCAGATATGAATATGACACAGCAGGAAACCTTACAAAGGCAATCCTGCCAAACGGCACAAGTGTATCATTTGTTTATGATGCGGCAGGAAATCTTGTAAAGAAGATCTATCCTAATGATACAGTATATCTTTATGAATATGATTCTTTTGGCCGTAATACTAAGATCACATATCCTGATGGAACATCGGAAACACTTACTTATGACAGTAACGGAAGGGTTACTACAAGTGCGGATCAAAAAGGTAATATTATTTCATATTCATACAACGATAAGCTTGAAAAACTTAATATGGCCACAGATAGCTATGGCAATCAGCTTTCATATGATTTTGATGAGAAGGGACGTCTTATAAGAACAGATCTTTCCTCAGGAGGCTCTAATGACTTTACATATGATGCCAGCGGAAATGTCCTTAGTAAAACGGATTCACTTGGCAATACTGTTAACTATGAGTATAACTGCTGGGATGAACTGATAAAGGAAGTTGATTCAAATAACAATGTAACTTCATATATCTATGATGCCTCAGGCCATTGTATCGAAAAGATACTTCCTTCAGGGCTTGATATTCATTATACCTATGACTGCTGCTACAATATCATTCAGATAAGAACAGAAGTTCAGGGTAAGGAGCTTATTGAAAGTTATACTTATGACGCTATGGGCAATGTACTATCTTATACAGACACTATGGGAAGAAAGACTGAATATACATATGATGAGCTTAACCGCCTTAAGTCTGAAAAGGGAATAGACGGTTCAGAAGTAACATATGTCTATGATAGTGTTGGAAATATGATAGAGGAGAAATTCTCTAATGGCGGCTCATATACAGCTGAATATGATGAGCTTGGAAGGATCACATCTTCAAGTATGTCAGGACTCTCAGAGGATGAGGCTTCAAAAGTATACTCATTCAAGTATGATTCTATGGGAAGGCTTATATCTACTATCGACCCTATGAATTATGAGACAAGCACGACATATGATGAACTTGGAAATGTAACGCAGGTTACAGATGCCATGGGAGGAACCACAAGTTACACATATGACGAAACATCACGACTTATCGCAGAGGAAAATGCAATCGGTGTAAAGATAGAGTACTCATACAATTCGAAAGGTTATCTTATTTCAAGAACGAATGGCAGAGGACAGACTGCAACATTTGAATATGATGATCTTGGTAGACTGATAAAGATGAAGGATGAGGCAGGTGAAGTAAGTTACGCTTATGATAAGAACGGCAACCTGACCGAGATATCTGATGAGTCCGGAACGATAACAAGAAAATATGATAATCTTAACAGAGTTACAGAAGCTACTGATTGTAATGGAAAGACTGTTAAATATGGATATGACGAACTTGGAAATATAATAAGTCTTACATATCCAGGCGGAGAGATTGTCCGTTATGAGTATAATCCTGATCTGTCATTAAAGAATGTAACTGATGGTTAATCCTGACGGAAGTGTGGAAACAAAGACCTATGATGATTCAGGTAATTTAAAGACTGATGTTACAGTCAATGCATCAGGCAGAGCAATCCTTAGCTTTGAGTATAGTTATGACGGCTTTGGAAATATCACATCTGTTAAGGATAATATTGATTTCTCCGGGGATGTTGATTACAGCAAAGAAGCATCAGGAGAAGTAACTTATAAGGCATCATCTAGTGATGCGGACAGTAATGATACTATATATGGCACATCTACCGTCGAGATGAAATATGACGCAGCAAACAGACTTATCTCTTACAATGGCGAAGAAGTAAAGTATGATGCCGACGGAAATATGATCTACGGACCGCTTGATGGAAAGATGACAGAATTCCAGTATGATTCACGTAACCGTTTAGTCCGTGCAGGTGATATAATATATAAATACGACGCAGAGAATATTAGGATTGCTGCTATCTATCCTGAATACACTGAAGAGTATGTAACGGATAGAGAAAGTGATCTTACACATACTTTGCAGATTATTAGATATCACAAGAATTCTGAATCGGATGAAGATTCAGAAGCTGAAAATCCTGATAAGAATCATAATAATTCAGACTCAGATAGTGATAATCTTGATTCAAATAGTAATCATTCCGAATCTAGTAGCGATAATTCTTGCGAAGTAATCAGCTACTACTACGGTGTTGGCCTTATTTACGAAAAAGCAGAAGATAAGATCCTAGTATATCATTTTGACCATCTGGGAAGCACAAGAAATGTAACTGATGAAAATGGAGATATTTGTTATTCATTTAAGTATGGAACTTATGGAGAGCTTTTATCCATTTGGGATGGAAAGAACGCATCCTTAAAGGAAATAAATAAAAATCATCCTGTTCGTTTCTTATACAATGGTGCTCTTGGTGTCATCACTGATAATAACGGCCTTATGTATATGCGCCAGAGATATTATAATACTGATATCAAGCGCTTTATCAATCAGGATATACTTAGCGGTTCTGCAACACTAAGCCAGAGTCTTAACAGGTATGCATATGTTCAGGGTAATCCGATAAATTATAATAATCCGTTTGGGCTTTCACCAAGACAGATACTACAGCCTTACGTTAATCTGGCTCATGATCTTTTAGGTATGGCAGCAATGATCCCGGGACCGGTTGGTA
>CADANF010000005.1 GCA_902789175.1 uncultured Lachnospiraceae bacterium | reverse complement strand
CGTAGCGGGCTACGCTGAGGATTTTTGAGGCGTGCTATCGATGTAAGCAGGCAAGCATTCGGTCCAGTTATTTAAGTGACGTTATACTAGTATAACGTCCAGCGAAAAAAACATATCACGAAAGTCCTCTTACTTTGCTGCAGCTTAGATAGATCACCTGATAATCCTTTGCCATGTCCTTCACAAGTCTTTTTGCTCTTAAAAGATTATCATCATCCAGGTCTGTAAAAGGATCATCTAATAATATAAATGGCTTTTCATTTTTAAATATCGCATCACATAAAGCAAATCTTAGGGCCAATCCCATAAGACTCTTAATGCCATCACTCATATAAGATATTTCTCTTTGTCTTCCTTCATCCATTACTAAAAGAGTCACATCTGTGTCCATGCTGATACTATCCGAATACTTCGCATTAGAAGAAAGCTCATTAGATGAAAGCACTTTATAGTAATGATCAAAATTCTTCTTCACGGGATTAAGATATTTTGAAAGGAAATTATCTTTTGCTTTTCTTAAATAATCTCTGGTTTTTTCAATTTTTTTATATTTGTCCAATGCCTTTTCTATTTCCATCTCTAAATCTTTGGCCTTGTCACTTAATTCAAGTATAGCTTCATATTCCTCGATCAGCTTTTCTTTTTCTTTAGATATAACTTCTATATTTCTTATGGCAATCTCATATCTTTTATCCAGATCTGCCAGGATATGATCTATCGCATTTTCTTCGCCAGTGCCCCTAAAAACTGCATTTCGCGCACCATCTTCACCTGCGCTATTAAAATCTTCCTTTATCCCACTGTCTTCACCAGTGCTTGCATCTATAATCACTCCATCTTTGCCTGTCTTAGTCTTGATATCATTTTTCTTTTTCTTCCTAATAAGCCTTTTATTAAGGAGTCCTGCCGTAAACATAAGGATTCCAATTATTAAAGAAACTATTCCTAAAATACGGACTGGATTTAAATCTTTCCCTCCATAAGGAATCACCACTAAGCACATACAACCTGTTATGATGCATATAACTCCCGCCATGCAGCAGCATATAAAAAGCAAAAGTCTTCTTATAACCAAACCATCTTCAGCCTCATTTTCAGCCTTTATAGACGAAGCATTTTTTGCAGCCAGTTTTTCTTCTTCCAGCTGCTTTATCTTCATTTCTGTGGTCTTTTTATATTTTTCTAATACGATTTTTTTCTTTTGACTTATGTTCTCAACATTTGCTCTTAAAGAAGCAATTTCCTTATCACATTCATGAATCCTTCTTTCTAACATTTCTTTCGTTTTAATCTTCTCTTTTTTTAAAAGCAGCTCATCTTTCATTATCCTGATGCGGCCTGTCTTTCTTGTAGGCGACATCTTATTCAGATAATCATTTAGATTTTCCTCAGCAACATCATAATTATTGATATCATCTATCGCGCTGCTGAGATTTCCAATATGGGCATTGATATCATTCGTTGCCCCAAGAAGGACTTTAGAGCTTTCGTCTATAAAGACAGTTCTTTCAAATGATTCTCTGTCCATCCCGAATAATTCTTCTCCAATCTTTTCAGAAAAATCATTAGAAATTTTATTGGTAATAGCATCTCTTAATTCAAAGAATCCTTTTTTTCCATATGAAAAATCCCTTATTATAATATAGGTTTTTCCATTAGCTTCAAATACCAGTCTTCCTGTAAATGATTCATTACTCCATGGGGTATAATGCATAAATTCATTATCAGTTATACTCTTTCTTGCATTTCCTGAAAGTCCATAAAACATAGCCTTTATAAACTGAGCCAGAGTAGACTTTCCCCAGCCGTTCTTTTCTATTACCTCTGTAAGATCTGAAAAGCATACATCATAATTATGTAATTTTCCAAAATTATCTATATGACAACTAATAATCCTCAATTTCTCTCACCTTGATCTAATCTAAATATAAGTCTTCTCCCCTGAGAGCCTTAAGCCCATATCTTATTATTTCGCTTCTCTCATCTTTATCGCACTCGTGAAAAGCAACATTTCTTATAAATTCACCCTTTAATGACTCATCATATCTATAAGATTCTTCATCTACTACAGTTTTTGTTTCATCCACTATCTTTATATAAAAAAAATCCTTTGAAAGACGTTCTTCCATAAAGTCTGTATCAAGAAGCAATTCTTCACTCCTGTTTCCTGTGAGTCTTACCTTAATGATGTTATCCTTATTTTGTAACCCATTTCTTATCATATCCATTGCTTCATAGATATCATCACATGAAGAAATATCCATCTTTATATCTTCTATTATCCTTGTCTTGTCCTTGATAAAATGTCTTCTTATCTCTCTGGTTTCTTCATCAATATCAAGAAGAACAAAGCCCTTATCCCCTGTCTCATCAAATCCTCTTCCCGACATACATCCCGGGTAACAATAGACACATCTCTTATCAATACTTCCTTCTCTAAATGTATGGATATGACCTAGGGCCAGATAATCGATATTCTTATATTTTAATGATTCTACAGGTATATCCTTAGCCCCTCTTATTTCTCCTGGAATGATATTCCCATGAAGCATAAGGATATTTATACTATCTTCATCAAAACTTATATCATAATAATCCATTTTTAAAGTATTATCATTTATTGCCATTCCTGCAATACGTACCTTTCCTATGGAATAAAAAACAGGTTTATTTCCAAATATATGAAAGTTCGTCATTTCAGGGAGACTGATATTCATATCATGATTACCTGGGACAAAGAAGAATTCTATATTCCGGTTTGCTCTGATAAGATGACATACCTGAGCCATATCTTTTGAAGATACTATCTCTTTATCAAACATATCTCCTGAGATAAGAATTGCTTTAACCTGGTTATTACCTGCATATTCTATTATTCTTTCGAGGCAGGAATCCGTCTCATTTTTTCTTATCTTCGCTTTTTCTTTATCCTTATAACTGCCAAAAGATGAATAAAGATGCAGATCTGCTGTATGAATGATCCTCATAGTCTTCTCCTTTTTCCTATTATGCTTTATATGATAACACAACTCACGTAAATAAAAAATCAGGTGACAGCATTCCTCTCCATCACCTGATTTTTAATATAAGTATTTATATCTGATTCAGTTAACTATAAGCTTTTCTAATCAATTTAGTTACGCTTACTTAATATCATGATTCTTAACTCTAAGTCTTATCATGGCACGGCGAAGTGTTGCCTCTGCCTGATAGTATTCCTCAATACTCTTCTTTTGAAGCATAATTTCTTTAGCTTCTTCAGCTCTTTCTCTTGCCCTCATTTCATCTATTTCATCAGGATGTTCAGCTGTATTTACTAAGATAAGGACATCTCCATTCTCAATACGCATCATACCTTCTGAAACAGCAGCAAAGAGCATCTCGCTATCTTTAGGTCTGTATTTTATTATTCCCGGTACGATAGCAAAAACTGCATTTCTGTGGCTTGCAAGAACACCATATTCTCCTCCGCTGGTAGGGATTATAAGGGACTCTAATTCGCCTTCAAAGAAAGTACTGTCTGCCTCGTATATTCTTGTCTTAAATGTCTTCAAATTAAGATCACTCCTCAGAATTTAAGCGCTCAGCTTTTCTTATTGCATCATCTATGGTTCCGACATTAAAGAATGCAGCTTCAGGAAGATCATCATACTTACCTTCAATGATTCCTTTAAAGCCCTTGATAGTCTCTGATAAAGGTACAAAAGCACCTGGATTTCCTGTGAATTTCTCAGCTACAAACATAGGCTGTGATAAGAATCTTATGATCTTTCTGGCACGATTAACGATAGCCTTATCATTATCACCAAGTTCATCCATACCAAGAATAGCTATGATATCCTGAAGTTCATTATATTTCTGGAGGTATTCCTGTACTGTTCTTGCTACATAGTAATGTTCTTCACCTACAATGCTTGCCTCAAGTATTCTTGAAGTTGATTCAAGAGGATCTACCGCAGGATAGATACCCTGTTCTGCGATCTTACGTGAAAGAACAGTAGTTGCATCAAGATGTGTAAATGTAGTAGCAGGAGCCGGGTCAGTAAGGTCATCTGCAGGTACATATACTGCCTGTACTGATGTAACTGAACCCGCCTGAGTCGATGTAATTCTTTCCTGAAGTGCACCCATTTCATTTGCAAGAGTAGGCTGATAACCTACTGCAGATGGCATACGTCCAAGAAGTGTAGAAACTTCAGAACCTGCCTGTACAAATCTGAAAATGTTATCAATGAAAAGAAGTACATCTCTATGTTCCACGTCACGGAAATATTCTGCCATAGTAAGTCCTGTAAGAGCGACTCTCATACGTACTCCGGGGGACTCATTCATCTGCCCGAATACCATGGCTGTCTTATCAATAGTTCCGCTTTCTTTCATTTCACTCCAGAGATCGTTACCTTCACGGCTACGTTCTCCTACACCGGTAAAGATTGAATATCCGCCGTGCTCCATAGCAACATTGTGGATAAGTTCCTGAATGAGAACTGTCTTACCTACACCGGCACCACCAAAGAGACCTATCTTTCCACCCTTCTGATAAGGCTCAAGAAGGTCGATTACTTTGATTCCGGTTTCAAGTATTTCTACATCTGTTCTCTGTTCTGCAAAAGAAGGAGCCTTTCTATGAATGGCCCACTTTTCACTATTCTTTTCAATCTCTTCACCACCATCTATAGGCTGTCCTAAAACATTAAACATTCTTCCTATTGTTGGCTTACCTACAGGAACCTTGATGGGTGAACCTGTAGCGTGAACTGTCATATTTCTTGAGAGTCCCTCACTCTGTGAAAGGATAATGCATCTTACAACATTACCTGACAGAAGCTGAGATACTTCCATAATTCTCTTCTCACCCTGAACATTAACTACCAGGGCTTCATTTATCTTTGGCAGCTTTCCCTGCTCAAATTCTACATCTATAACAGGTCCTGAAATACGAATTATCTTACCTTTATTCACTTATTTGCTGCCTCCTTCTTTCTCTTATTTTTCTCAGCCTTTGCACCAGCAGATACTTCCGTGATCTCCTGGGTGATGGCTGCCTGTCTTACTCTGTTATATTGAACGGATAGCTCCGAAAGAAGCTGGGTTGCATTCTCATTAGCTGAACTCATGGCTGTCATACGGGCATTCTGTTCGCTACAGAAGCTGTCAACCAAAGCTCCATATATAAATCCGGCAACATAACTAGGTACGATATTGTTAATAACATCAGTAACTGATGGAAAGAAATCATATTCGGTAGTAACTTCTGATTCAGTAGCATTTGCACTTGTAAAACGGCTCTCTGCATCATTTCCGAAGAAACTTCCTCTATCAAATGGAAGAAGTCTTGATATCTTTACATTTGAACCCATGCCATTCTCCATATTACTGTAAATAACACGGATCTCATCTACTTTTCTTTCATTAAATCTCTGAAGAAGAAGACTACTTATCTCTCTCGCTCGTCTGAAGGAAGGATTCTGTGCTGTATAAAGAAATGACTTCTCAATAGGCACATTCTTTTTTATGAAATAATTTCTTCCATAACTTCCAACAACATAAAGTTCTACATTCTTATGAAGCTTCATCTCTTCTTCTGCTGTGCGAAGTACGTTGTGGTTATAGGCCCCTGCAAGCCCCTTATCTGCTGTGATAACAAGATAAGCGTATGTTTCTGCAGGTTTTCTGCCCTTCATCGGATAGAAATAATGGCTGTGTACATCCAGTCTTCTCTCGAAGATCTTCTTGATCTCGCTTTCCTGCAGATCAAAATACGGACGCGCCTTATCTAATTCCATCTTCGCTTTTCTAAGCTTGGTAGAAGAGATAAGATACATGGCATTAGTAATCTTTCTGGTATTACTGACACTATTCATTCTGTCTTTTATTTCTTTAAGACTTGCCAAATCACTTCACCACCTTAAAGATTCTTTTCCTGTTTATATCTATCTCTGATCTCTTTTGCTTTTTCTATAATGTATTCTTTATCATCATCTGAGAATACCCCTGACTCATCTATTCTGTCGCAAAGGCTCTTCTCATCTGCTTCAAATGCATTTAAAAGATATTCCCTGAATAAAAGGACCTTTTCCACAGGAATATCCACCATAACTTTAGCTGTTGCAGATATGAGGATTATAACCTGCTGATGAAGACTTAATGGATTACTCTGCTGCTGTCTTAAGAGTCTCATAAGTCCCTGACCATAATTCAGCTGTTTCTTTGTTGCTTCATCCAGATCACTGGAGAACTGAGTAAATACTTCCATTTCTCTATACTGAGCCAGATCAAGTCTAATACCACCTGCTGCTTTCTTCATAGCCTTTGTCTGCGCTGCTCCACCTACACGGGATACTGAAAGTCCTACATTTACAGCTGGTCTCTGACCTGAGAAGAAAAGATCTGACTCAAGGAATATCTGTCCATCTGTAATAGAAATTATATTTGTTGGGATGTAGGCTGATACGTCCCCTGCCTGAGTCTCAACAATAGGAAGGGCTGTAAGTGACCCGCCTCCCCTTTCTGCTGAAAGATGTGCTGATCTTTCAAGAAGTCTTGAATGAAGATAGAAAACGTCTCCAGGATAAGCTTCACGTCCGGGAGATCTCTCAAGCAGAAGACTCATGGCACGATAAGCAATAGCATGTTTTGAAAGGTCATCATATACGATAAGTACATCTTTACCCCTATTCATGAAATATTCTCCCATTGCAGTACCGGCATATGGAGAAATGTACTGAAGTGGTGCAGGATCACTAGCTGTAGCTGCAACAACTATAGTATATTTCATAGCATCATTTTTTCTTAATGTTCCTACTAAATGCGCAATAGAGCTTGCCTTCTGACCTATGGCAACATAAATACATATTACATCTTTGCCCTTCTGATTAAGGATAGTATCTAACGCTATAGCTGTTTTTCCAGTCTGCCTGTCACCTATGATAAGTTCTCTTTGACCTCTACCGATAGGGAACATAGAGTCGATGGCAAGAAGTCCTGTATCCATAGGAGTATTTACAGGCTGTCTATCTATTATTCCTGGAGCAGGTGTCTCTATTGGTCTATACTCATCAGCTTCGATCTCACCTAAACCGTCGATTGGATTACCAAGAGCATCGATTACTCTTCCAAGGAATCCTTCGCCAACAGGGATACCTGCTGTCTTCTTTGTTCTTCTTACACGGCTTCCCTCTGTAATATCGTTATCGTCACCAAAAAGGATGATACCTATATCATCAGGTCTAAGATCCTGTACCATTCCCTTAACACCTGATTCAAAAATAACAACCTCGCCATAAACTGCTGAATCAAGTCCTGTAGCATTAACAACACCATCACCTACAGTTTTTACAACTCCCTCTTCTTCAGGGATTGGCATAACATGCCATTCGTTTTCAGCCTTCTTTATAGAAGCTATAAAGTCTTTAGCATCGCCTTTTTTCTTCTTGGATGCTACTCTGTCGAACATTTCTTTTAACTGCTGATAACGTCCTTCTGGAGTCCAGTCATAAACTTCGTCTAAGACTTCTAACTTAAAGCCATTTCCAACAGTATTATCTTCAACCCATTCAAGGTCAAATTCTTTATTATATTTATTTTCAAGGAAAGAAACGAACTCAGCCTGTCTTGCTTCATCCGGACATAAGGATGAATAAAGATATGCTATTTCTTTTTCATTATTTTCCAGCTTTTCCATCCTTTACACTCCTTTTCGCCTCTTTAAGGAATGCATCATAAACATCTTCTGTGCTCTCTTCAAGCATCATCTTTCTTGATGCCTGTTCAACCATCTCAGTAATATCCTTCTCGGCACTCTTTATGATATTTTCCTTAAGTGTAAATGCTTCCTTACGGGCATTTTCAACGATTGATTCAGCTTCCTTCTTAGCCTGTGCAACGCCAGTAGATCTTAATTCATCTATCTCTGCATCAGCTTTTCTCTTCTTATCTGCAATCTCTTTATCAGCAGCTTCTAATTTCTCCTGATATAATTTTTCCTTTTCTGCAGCCGAATTAAGTAAATTTTCTGCTTCTTCTTTATCTTTATTATATTTTGCAGTTCTGTTATCCATGAAATCCTTAACAGGTTTATAAAGGATAAGATAAAGTCCTACAAATAAAATAGCAAAGTTAAAGAAATGTAAAAGGATTTGCTGAACATCTATATTAAGTGGTAAATCACTCATTAGAATTCTCCTCTCTTAAACCATTCTTTCTATTCATTACATTACGAATATGATAAGAATTGCGACAACAAGTGCATAAATAATAGCTGTCTCTATGAATACAAGACCAAGCATAAGAGTTGTTCTTATCTTACCATCTGCTTCCGGCTGACGTGAGATACCCTCAGCTGATTTTCCAATGGCAAGACCCATACCTATAGCACCTGCTGCTGCTGCAAGACCAACAGCGATAGCTGCTGCTACAGCCTTAGAACCAACATTTGAATCCTTTGCCTCAGTTTCTTTAGCTGTTTCAACTGGAACTTCTGGTGATTCATCACGAAGTACAGTTATTGAAGATCCTCCATCTACCGGGCCTGCTGCCTTAACCTTATTAAATGGTACTAATGCCATTACCAGCACAACAACTGCAAGTATTGTAAATATCTTAGAAATATTTTTCATTTTATAATTCCTCCATTACTTTTGCTTTTGTCTTCTTATCTTTTTTCTTCTTTTCTTTCTTAGCAACAGGTTCTGAAACTTCTCCATAGAAAACTGTTGTTAACATGCATAATACATATGCCTGAATCAATGCATGTAAAGCAGTGAAAAGAAGTCCTACCACAACCGGCAGTCCAAAACTAAGATTAATATAGAAATAAACAAGTTCAGTTACTAAGGCTCCTGAAAGAAGTGCACCAAATAATCTGAAACTCATAGAAATAGGAAGTGAAAATTCCTTTAATGTAAGTCCAACGCCCTTAAGTTTATTTCCGGCTATACCTCCTGAAAGAATCACGAGATATGAAAGTACGCCAATGGAAATGGCTCCATTAATATCTGCTAAAGGTGCTGGTAAAGCTATTGAATTTCCTTTGATAGTTTCAAACTGAATTCCAAAAAGTTCAAAACAAGTTCCAACAAATATATAACTTCCTGCCGCAAATACATAAGCTCCAAGAAATTTATTGATATGTTTGCTATTACCCTCAGCAAGATTTCTGAATGTCTCTACCCAAGTTTCTATAAGCAGCTGAAATTTTCCAGGTACCTCTTTAAATCTTGGAAGAAAGAAAAGTCTAACTATCAAAGCAAATAACAGTATGATACATGTTACTATAAAGCCCGATACTACCGATGGATTAGCACTAAGACCAAAGAATCTGATCTTACCATCCTCATGAAGAACAGCATCCCTCATAACCTCTTTAATGGTTTCGTGCTTCTCATATTGACCATTAGTAAGAATTATTCCAATGATGATTAGGACAAGCAGAACTCCAAGGATTACAAGTGTTCTTATTTTTTGTTTTTTAGTCAACTAAATCTATCTCCTTTCCTAGAATTATTGAACTAGTGATATATTTTATTCCTGTATACAAAAATATACAAGTAATAATTACTCATAAATCTTACCACATTTTTTATCTATAAAATAAGAAAATATATTTAAAAAGACAGAAGCTATCAACTTCTGTCTTAGATTAAATATTTTTTAGTTTTTCTTTATTCCAAGTCTCTCATATGCAAATGCAAAAAGTGCTCCGCAGACACCACCTACAATATGCGCAAACTGAGATATATTATCCTTTGCAAATATTGCTGAATAAACTTCAGATCCAAGGTATATAACCGCCACAAGTATCATGGTAAGCGGAATCTTTCCCTTGGAAAGGCCCGAACTTGATACAAGTATTATCATCATAAATACTATTCCACTGGCACCTAAAAGAGCGATGTGAGGGAAGAATATCATATTGATAATTCCAGATACTACTGCTGTAATAGCAATCATTTCCAGAAGATTTTTGCTGCCATACTTTTCTTCAAGAATAGGTCCTAAAAGAAGAAACAGTGTCATATTGCCTGCAAAATGAGCAAATGATGAATGTCCCAGCACATAGCAAAAAAGTCTTATAAACCATGCAACGCTTAATCTGCTTCTATAAACTGAAAAGAACTGATGATTAGCAGCTCCTTTTGTCATCTGGTTCACAAACAAAACAATAAGTGCCAGCAGAGCAAATGTAAGCACTACAGGTGCATTGTAGGTAATACTTAGTACCGCTTTATTTTTCTTCGTCTCCATTATCCAACTCCTCCACAAGATAAATTCTTGATCCAAAATCTGGATAATATCTTACATCATTATTGTAGCCAACGGAAGCAAAAGATGGTTTAAGATGCACACCTGCATACATAAGTGCACTTCCTGAAGACTTGATATCTTCCAATTCTCCATCCATATGAAACTTCTTTGCCAGCATATTATGGGCAAATGAATCCGGTCTTACATGTACCGGTGAAACAGCATTTATAAGGCTTCCAAAGTCTTTTATATTATACTTTAATGCTCTGTTATAAAAATGATAATCCTTTTCAGGGTCAAGTCCTTTAGGAGTAAATATTGCTGTTTCTGAATTTGGATGAACCAGCATCTGCATCAGCATCCCTGCTGCTTTTTTCTTATCAGGTGATACCACAGTCCACTCAAGCTCATTTCCAGTAAAATTAGCAAGAGCTGTAATATCTGACGCATCCTGATATTTTCTTCCTCTGTAGAAATCACCAAAGAAGAACAATTCTCTCCACTGCTTATAAAATTCAATATCTGCCTTGATCTGATTTAATTCATCTGCGTAAAGATCAGGGAAATTGTACTCATAACCCAGGACTCCAAAGGCCGCCACATTAAATCTGGTTTCAAGTGGTGTACGGCGAAGTGTCTGATGATTAGGTGTTGCAGATACATGGCTTGAGATAACCGACATTGGATATCCATAACTATAATTTGTCTCAACTTCACTTCTGACAAAGGCGTCAGTATCATCACTGGCCCAGATCTGAGGGAAGTAAGAAAGAATACCCAGGTCAAATCTGTCTCCTCCCGCAGCACATCCTTCAAAGAGGATCTGTGGGAATTTCTCTGTAAGAGTCTTCATAACTCTATACATACCCAGCATATATCTATGAGCTACTTCTCCCTGTCTTTCTCTATCAAGAGAAGCAGAATATACATCTGACATATTTCTGTTCATGTCCCATTTAACATAGGAAATGTCAGCAGAGCCAAACACTTTTGACATTTTTTCAATTATATAATCCTGAACTTCTGTTCTTGTAAGATCAAGGAATCTTTCATTTCTTCCTTCTGAATGATCCTTTCCAGGAATAGCAAGAGACCAGTCTGGATGTGCTCTAAAGAGATCACTGTCTTCATTTATCATTTCCGGCTCAACCCAGATACCGAAATCAAGTCCGAGGCGTTTAACCTTATCTGCGAGGCTCTTTAATCCGCCTGGAAGTTTCTTTGGATCAGGCTCCCAGTCACCCAAAGCTCTCTTATCATCATTTCTTCCTTTAAACCAGCCATCATCCATAACAAAGAGTTCAATTCCCTCTTCTTTTCCTGCCTTGGCAAGGCGAAGAAGTTTAGATTCACTGATATCAAAATAGCACGCTTCCCAGCTGTTAAGAAGGATAGGTCTTTCCTTATCTCTCCACTGTCCTCTTACAATATGCTTTCTAACAAATCGATGCATATTATGGCTCATTCCTGTGAATCCTTCTGCTGAATATGTCATTACAGCTTCAGGAGTCTGGAAAGTATCTTTTTTATCAAGAGTCCATTCAAATCCTTCTGGATTTATACCTGATACAAATCTGATCTTTCCGTAAGGAGAAACCTCAGCAGCACTATAGTGATTTCCACTATAGATAAGATTAAATCCATAAACATCACCATAGTCCTCTGTAGCATTTCTTCTCGAGATCATCGTAAATGGATTTGCTCTGTTTGAAGATACTCCCACATAAGTGCTATTTACTATCTTTCCGGCTTTAAGTGGCATAACAGATTTTTTCATCTCTCTTGTCCATGCACCGGTGAAATTTGTAAAATTGAAATCTCCTGCATCAAGATCCAGCTGGTTTGACATTATACGTCTTATCTTTACAGTATTTTCGCTGTCATTTATTAATTCTGCTGATCTTGTTATAACATTCTCTTTTGGATAAACGCTGTATTTTAATACCAATATGAGATCATAAGCTTTATCTTTAAGAGTTATAAGAAGAGTGCCCGCATTTCCTTCATCATCATAAGATGATGGCATGCCGCATATCTCTTCTTTATTTTCTTTTATCTCATATTTTTCATATAAGAAATCTGATGTAACTGAACCATCTTCATGAGTTAAACAGATAAATGGTTCTCTGGCATCACCCTTACCATAAGATGACATTTCAAGTTTAAGATCGTCCAGGGTAAAATTCTGATGCTCTTTATCATAAGAAATACCATTTCCCGGCTGGAAGATATGCACTTCTTTAACACCCGCTGCATCCTCTGAAAGTCTTATCTTTCTTCCATAATAAAGATGTGCAAGATGCTTTGTTTCTGTAACCTGAAATGCATATGTAGTTTTTTCTGTTTCAAGAACAAATGTATTACCAAGTTTTTTTATCATTCTAGTATCCCTATCTTTAATCTTATTTTTTCGCTGAGTTTCTTGTCTTTATCTCACTTTCTATCTCAACCATCTTTTCTTCTGTAAGGATAAATCTCTTTCTAAATATCATGATGGCAATGATAAGACCTATAACAGGAAGGATTGTCATTGTCATTCTAAGTCCAGTCTTTGATGATGCTGCAACATTTAAAGAAAAATCGATTTTTTGATCAGTATCTGATACCTCTGTACCTGACTTAAGGCTGTTAACTGCAAGGCACATTGCTGCGATAAATGCTGCAAGTCCTGAAGCAAGTTTTACTACAAAAGTCTGCATTGAAAAGATTACTGATTCATCTCTTCTATTATTCTTTAAATCTCCATAATCAACGGTGTTTGCAAGGAAAACAGTTGTAAGGACCTGAAGTACACCATTAGCTGCAAATATGAAGAATGCAGGAATGAAAAGCACATATACCTGCTGCATATTTGTAAATGCGATTCCTAAAAGTACTGCATATCCAATGATCGCACTGGCAAGTGTGATGTAGAAGATCTTAATATTTGAGAACTTCTTACGAAGTAAAGGATAAGCAACCATCATAGAAAGGATCTGTATAGCTCCACCAAACATATTAAAAAGTGTATAGCTGTTATACCAGCCAGTTCCACCAAAGTCATATTTAAAGAAATAGATAACAAGGTTTGATGTAAGATAGATTGATGAATTAATAAGGACAATGGCAATAACTATTGTCATAGCCTGATCATTTGAAAGAAGTGACTTAAACATCTGCTTAACAGTAGCTGTTTCCATATTTACGTCTGCTTCTTCCTTAATATTGATACAGGTGATCGTAATGAATACAACGAAAAGTACAGCAACGATAAGGGCAAAATATTTAAATCCCTTTACTTCGTCTGCACCACCGATCATCTTAACGATCATCATTGTAAATACTACAACCAGTGATGAACCTACACCTGCACAAGATCTTGCTAAAGTTGTAAGTCCTTCACGTTCTTTACCTGACTTTGTAAATGCAGGTATCATTGACCAGTATGGAATGTCCATCATTGTATAGGTAACACCCCATAATATATATGTTACAGCTGCATAAGCTACAAGTCCTCCCGGTGTAAGTGAGACCGGAGCGGCAAACATCAGATAAAGTATCACTGCATTTGTAAGAGTTCCAATAAATAACCAAGGTCTGAATTTACCCCATCTGGTGTTGGTTTTTGCAACGATAACTCCCATGATAGGATCGTTAAACGCATCAAATATACGGGCAACAAGAAGTATGATACCCATTGCCACTGAACTAACTCCAAGTGTATCCTGGAAATAATAAAGTATATAACTTGCGGAAAGCATATATACCATATCCTTTCCTATTGCACCAAGGCCATAAGAAGCCTTTTCTTTAAAACCTAAATTCATAAAATCCCCTCCCTGGTCACTACTTTTTAAGTCCCATAGCAAGTTTTATAACTTCATAAGCCCCGTTATAAAGTCCTGAATTCTTGTTACGGATTATGTTATCGCACATATCTTTTAATGTCACATTATCATTAAGGAAAAGCTCCACCATCTGCAGTGTATGTGGAATATCTCTTGTTTCAAGAGTTCCATCTCCTATCTCAGCAGAATGGATTGCTCCCCACATCTCATGTCCTCCTACTCTCTTAATAAAAAGTTTTGGAATAGGATAGAAGGCAAGTTCACTTGGTTTTGTAACCAGTACATCTGCACTTCTCATAAGAAGATTTGTGCAATAAACTGCTTCAAAGATATTTGAATGATAGAATGCATGAACTCCTTTTACTTCGCCTGTAAGAGCATCTTCTGCAAATTTAATAGTTCCTGCCCAGTCATCAAAATGTTTTGTTGAAAGACCGTTAAGCTCTTTAATATCTGCCACAAGGCTATCCCAGACCTTCTTATAATCGCCTACATTTACGTAAAGTGCTGCTTTACCTGATTTAATATAAGGTATTAATTTTTCGATTATAGCTTTAAAGATCTCCCCCTGAGCACCAGCTCCTCCTATAGTAAGAAGGAACCTCATAGGAGCTTTAGATTTCTTTCTTTCAATTCTTCTTTCACAGTCAATTTCTATATTTTTTACAAGTTCATCATCAACATAATGCCCTGTATAGATAATATCCTTTTCTGGCATAGGTTTATTAACCCTGTTCTTATTAAAACCATTAAGAACACGATATCCCTGATATGCATAATGTGTCTGGATCGTATGAACTGATCCTTCTGCAAGATGAAGCGCCATAGGCCAGTTATCAGGAATAGCATTTACTACATATTTCATACCTGCATGTATCGCAGCCTGAGCAGGCCATACATGAGTACCAATTACAGGAATATCCTTAGGTACATTTTTAAAGACCGGAGCCATAAGCTCTGCATTTTTCTGGTCTGCAGCATTGTATGAGAGCTGTCTGAAACCCTCATAATTAATCGGCTCCCAAACAAATTTATTAAATAATCTGCTCTTTTGTGAGAGTCTGGATCCAAGTGAATAAAGATCATTCTGGGCTGAAATCACCTTTGTACAGGTGGTCTCCGGATAAGAATTAAGATCCATCCAATATGGCTGGTATCCCAAGGCATTAGCGCAAGATGCCATAGCCATTGATATTCTGTAATGGCCAAAACCCATACGGATATTGCCAACTATGATACCTTTCTCAGTATCAAATCCTGCCTGGTCCTCCTTCTTAACAAGACTAACATTTCTTACCCCAAGTGTATTTCCAATATATGGATTTTCCTCAGTATATGCAGGATAATCACGATCAGAATCATCACCAAATTTCTTTATATACTTTTGCTTTGATCTGACAGCTTTTTTATATGTGCTGTTTTTCATCTCATTACCGAATATAATCTTTGAACGCTCAATCATCTTGCTTATCCTCCCAATTATTCTGCTGGTTTGATACCTTCTACTAATATCTCTGTAACATCATTTAACGCTGTCTGATATGAAATACCATTCTCCTTAAGAAAATCATCCTGGAAGAATCTTTCAAGAGACGCCTGGAACATAGACTTAAATAACTGAACATTTAAATCCTTTCTGATAGAACCTTCCTTGATTCCCTTATTGATAAGGTTAAGTGTAGGATCCCATCCTGTTTCTAATCTCTCTCTTACTTTTTCATATACAGAAGGGAATTTAGCTCTGATAAGCGCAAGATCTCTGAAATTAACATTTGCATAAGCATCTGGAAAAACTCCTAAAAGTTTCTTTAACTTATCAAGTGTGCTAAGACTTCCATCACGAAGCACTTCGCTCTCACTTTCTTTAATTGAATTAAAGAGATAATCTACAGCCATAAGAAATATTTCTTCTTTTCCGTTAAATACTGTATAGATAGTCTTTTTACTCATTTTGAGTTCCTTTGCCAGATCATCCATTGTAAATTTAACACCTTTCTGGTTGTAAACTATAAGAGCTCCCGCAAGTACTTTCTCTCTTAATTCTCTTCCCATATTTGCACTCTCCTTTAGTATGTATATTTGTGGCGTATTACTTCTCAGTTTCCCAAAAAGAAACTAGTTTTCGTCTTTTTAGTTTCTGTAATTTTATAATATAACACCTTAACTAACCTAACAAGAAACCATTTAAACAATATTGGTTTCGTTTTTTTGTGCAATATGACAAAGCATTCAAAATATATTCACTTATCTTATACAATATCACAAATCCAGTGAAAACATGTGATATATTCAGCCTAAAATAAATCGAAAAAACGCCAAAAAAAGTGTCTGGTTTCTTACTAAATCCAGACACTT
The DNA here is from genome assembly GCA_902789175.1 of uncultured Lachnospiraceae bacterium. Classification (GTDB taxonomy): domain Bacteria; phylum Bacillota; class Clostridia; order Lachnospirales; family Lachnospiraceae; genus Eubacterium_Q. The sequence goes on along the minus strand of CADANF010000005.1, from coordinate 102,798 downwards.
TTGTTTACACGTTAGATATTCAGTTTCCTACGATGATCATTTCAGTCCTAAATCAGAAAGAACATCTGTTATCTTTTTAATAGAAACTATCTCTAATTTTTCCTTTACTTCATCAGGAACATCTTCCAGGTCTTCTTTATTCTTATCTGGTATAAATACCTTCTTTACACCAGCTCTTGTTGCTGCCATAAGCTTTTCGGTAAGTCCCCCTATCGGCATTACATAACCCCTGAGGCTGACTTCTCCAGTCATAGCAATATGTGGATCAACTTTTTTCTTTGTAAAAAGTGATGTAAGTGCAGTAACGATAGTGATTCCCGCTGAAGGACCATCTTTTGGCACAGCACCTTCCGGAACATGGATATGAATATCTTGTTTTTCTATATCCTTTGTTTCTTCAGGAAACATTCCTCTTACAATAGTAAGAGCTATCTCCACAGATTCTCTCATTACATCTCCAAGTTGTCCTGTTATAATTACTTTTCCCTGGCCTTTTACTTTTTTTGTCTCAATATATAGAATTTCACCACCAGCTTCTGTCCATGCAAGTCCCGTTACAATCCCCGGAACTGCTTGTTTTGGAACATCTTCTCTTATTATTCCTCTTCTTCCAAGATATTCATGTAACATTTCTGGTTTTACAGAGAGATTTTCTTCCCCTTTAACAACCTTAACTGCTGCATATCGCATTACATCATCTATTCTTTTCTTAAGTCCTCTTACTCCTGCCTCTGCGGTATAATCAGAAATAATCTTTTTAATAGCTGCATCTGTTATCTTTATCTGATTTTTCTTTAAACCCGCCATTTTCATAGCCTTTGGAACAAGATGTTTCTTTGCAATATTAAACTTATCCACTGCTGTGTAACCACTAAAGCTAATAACTTCCATTCTGTTAAGAAGTGGTTCAGGTATTGTATCTAATGAATTAGCAGTGCATATAAAAAACACATCCGAAAGGTCGTAAGGTACATTCATGTAATGGTCTGTAAAACTAAAATTCTGTTCAGGATCTAACACTTCCAAAAGGGCGCTTCCCGGATCTCCACTGAAATCCCTGACTAATTTGTCCACTTCATCTAAAACCATTACAGGATTCGAAGTTCCTGACTGTTTAATACCTTCCATTATTCTTCCAGGCATTGCTCCTATGTAAGTCCTTCTGTGACCTCTAATTTCTGCCTCATCTCTTATACCACCAAGAGATATTCTTACATACTTTCTTCCTAAAGCTTCAGCAATACTCTGTCCTATACTGGTTTTTCCTGTTCCAGGAGGTCCTACAAAAAGAAGAATAGAACCTGATTGTTTTTTATTAAGAGCCATAACCGCCAGCTGCTGAATAATTCTATTCTTTACTTTCTTTAAGCCGTAATGATCTTTATTAAGAACCTCATCAGCCTTATCTAAATCTATCTCATTTGTATCCTGCTTCTTCCAATTAAGGGAAGTTACAAAATCCAAATAATCATAAAGCATTCCATACTCATGCCCATCTTGCCCTTCATGCTTCATTCTGTTTAAGATTTTCTCAGCCTCTTTAAGAGCCTGTTCATTCATACCAGATTCTTCTATCTTCTTCTGAAACATTCTAACATCAGATATATTTTCCGGATGCATCTCATCTAACTGCTTCTGAAGTATATCAATCTGCTTTTTTAAAGCACTTTCACGATAGATACTTTCATTAGCCTTTTGCTGTTCATCTTCAGCTTCATTATGGACTTTTGCCATCTCCATAAATTCATATGCGATAGTTTCAATATGTTCAAATCTTTCTTTTTTTGAATCTATCTCAACAATCTTATATTTTTCTTCTGGAGTAATAACAAAATATCCAGACATAGAACAGCAAAGTTCATTTATATTCTTCCAATGAAGCATAAATGATCTTGCCCAAAGTCCCCACTGATATTGCTGAATAAATTTAAGATATTCGCTTTTTATCTTCTCAAATCTTTCATTTTCCTCATCCTCAGTAATATCCACGGTTTCATGTCTTGTTTCTATCTCTGCCTCAAATAAACCATTCTCTGTCTTTGTACAATTAAAGATATTTACTCTTTCTTTGGTACAAATCTTTATATCTCTTTCAGCATCAACTATATCCACTACAGCTTTTACGCCAATCTCACATATATCGCTGACTTCTGCTTTTTGGGGCTCAATTTCTGACTTTAAAATGGCAAAAACAATTTCTTCTCCTTCTTTAAGATCACTGGTTTGCCATTCTTCTACTATTTCTTTTTTAAAATAGAATGTTACGTCAGGTAGAATAATAATGTCATATAAAGGAATTAATCTCATAGCGTCTACCTCATCTTTAAAAATACTACTTCACCATTTACTTCATTTACATATTTAATTATATGACATAAGTATCAAAAGTCAAAATACGATTCTGCTTGCAGAAAAAGTATTTTGACTTTTAGATACGCCAAAAACATGAGGAGTTAGCGATTTTCGAAGAAAATCTGCGTTCTCCGAATGTTTTTAGAATTGCACGATATTAATTCTTTAGTGTCCATTTAAAAGCCTCTCCCTATGCAACTAGGTCATATAAAATTAATAAAATATTATTCCTCCAATAAAAGTCATGATATTGGAGAAAAAAAATATTCCTTGCCAATCGTCATACTCTTTTTTTAAAATTGGATACCTCTCCATACATGTACATACCAAATAAAGAGTAAACATCTCAAAATATAGCCCCGGTACAATTAAAGATTTTAAAATTCCTTTATTGATACGTAAAAATAAAAATATAACTATAACTAATACGGTCGATATTATTATCATTGTTTTTTTGAAAGAATCTGACAATCTTCTAAAAATAAACCTAGTAAAAATAAAAAATATAATCCCAAAAATTGTTAAACATAACATATCCTCATCCATTGCTAATCTCCTCTTATCTTCATAATAATTTCTATCCAGGCCTCCTTTTTTCTCTAATGACACCTTAACTCTATCTATTACATTCCTTCGTAAGGATAATCCACCTAATTATTTACATCAATAAATATCATACTTATGATACTGTCATAAATATCATACTTATGATACTGTCAATTAATCGTTGGTACGATTTCTATCATGTAGTTTTATCTAATATGCCTCACATCTAGCCTTACAATCCTTTCCGGGGTTCACCAACTCATTGAGACAGTTACTTTTTTCTGCGAATAAGCGTAGCTCTTAGGCTGTCCTGAGTTGAATAGGTCAGGCGAGTACGCAAAAGAGGAGCTATTGGAATAGATTAGCATTATCTAATATTTTGTAGCTCCTCTTTTGACGCACGGAGCGACCGTAATGAAACGAAGGGACAGCCTTAGACGCGAAGCGACCAGCAAAAAAAGTAACTGACTCAAGTAATTCTTCTTTCTTTACATATACTTAATATTTTGGTATCATTTAGGAGTGAAAATAGCTTTATGCGACGCATTATAAAGGATGAGTTATGAAAATAAATCTAAATGAAATTTTATATGCTGTATCATCCGGTCTGGATGCTGCTGAAGGCGAATATCTTGGCGTTACAGCAGGTCATAGTAAGAGGATTGCAGCTATCTCTATCATCATGGGTAAGGCTCTTGGTCTTTCCGATAAAGACCTGATAGATCTTGCTGCATATGCCATTCTTCATGATAATGCACTTACCGAATTTGACCAGGAACAGATTGAATATATGAATTATAACAATGGTATGAGATATTCAGACCATGATTTCCTTGTGCGTCATTGTACCATAGGTGAAATAAACACAAAGCTTCTTCCATTCAGAACAAATAACCGTGATGTAATTCTTCTTCATCATGAAAATGCTGATGGATCCGGACCTTTTGGCCGTATAGCTGACAGAACTCCGGTTAAAGCACAGATAATCCATCTTGCTGATATGGTTGAGACTAATTTTAATCTCACCCGTGCAGAGGATTCTAATTATTCAGATATCATTTATTATGTAAGATCCAATACTTCTTCCCTCTTCTCAAGAGAAGTGGCAGATGCATTTGTAGGAAGCTTCAGACAAAAGGACATGAAATTCATGAATCCGCTTAAATTAGACGGCTTCCTTCGTTCTTCCATTAAGCATTATGAAGATGAATACTTCCCACAGGAAGTTCATAATCTTGCAACCCTTATGGCTCGTATCATCGACTTTAAATCTCACTACACCTGTAAGCATTCTTTAGGTGTAGCCAGAAAAGCCGAGATAATGGCCATTCATTATAATTTTGATCAGGATAAGACCATCCAGTATTATCTTGCCGGTGCACTTCACGATGTAGGAAAGCTGATGATCCCAAACTATATCCTAAAGAAACCCGCAAAGCTTTCTGATGATGAATATGAGATCATGAAACAGCATGCCTATTATACCTATCTCATCCTTAAGGATTTAAAAGGCATGAAAAATGTTGCCAAATGGGCTTCTCACCATCATGAAAAATTAGATGGTAACGGATATCCTTTCGGACTTCCTGCAAAACAGCTTTCTCTTGAAGAAAGAATGCTTTGCTGCTGTGATATCTATCAGGCCTTAACTGAAGAAAGAGCCTATAAGAAAGGCTTCCCTCACGAAAAAGCTATTGCAATCCTTCAGGAAGGCGTTGACAAAGGAGAGATCGACGGTGATATACTCAACGAATTAGATAAAGTATTTAAGAATTACAACGAAAAAGAAGAGGATACAGTAACTGAGATCCTTAAATCTACACCATAAAAGAGGACAAGGTCGAAAGGGGCCATCTGCCAAAAAAAGGAAGTACGCACAATGTACTTCCTTTTTTATCATCAATTATATAAAACTACCATGCTATTACTTCATGTCCTGTTTCCGTAACAAGAACCTGAATCTCCCACTGAGCTGAAGGAGAACCATCTTCTGTATAGATTGTCCAGTTATTTTCTGAATCTTCAAATACATCTGGCTCACCTGCATTAAGCATTGGCTCAATAGTAAACATCATTCCAGGAGCCATAAGCATATCTGTTCCACGCTTTGTTGTATAACCTACCCATGGATCTTCATGGAACTCAAGTCCAACTCCATGACCACCGATCTCTCTTACAACACTGTAACCATTAGCCTTGGCATGGTCATTTATAACCTGGCCCATATCTCCAAGGAATCCCCATGGCTTAACTTCTTTTAAGCCAAGCTCAACACATTCCTTACATACATCAACTAATTTTTTAACCTCAGGATCTACATTTCCAATGCAGAACATTCTGGATGAATCTGAGAAATATCCATTAAGTATTGTTGAGCAGTCAACATTTATAATATCTCCATCCATAAGAATTTCATCCTTTGATGGAATACCATGACATACTGCATCATTTATTGATGTACATACACTCTTTGGAAATCCGCAATAATTAAGAGGTGCAGGAATAGCGCCATGCTTTTTGCAGACTTCATTGATGATATCATTTATCTCTTCTGTACTCATTCCGGCACAGATTTTATCTGCTACTACATCAAGACACTCCACATTTACTTTTGCACTTTCTTTGATAAGAGCAATCTGTTCTGGAGTTTTGATAAGTTTTCTTGCTGGTACTATATGTCCAGCAAGACGTGCCATATCAATCTTTCTGTCAAATTCTTCATGGCATACCTTATACTTCTTTCCACTACCACACCAGCATGGATCATTTCTTCCTATCTTCTTTTCTCTTCCATTTAATAAATTCATACATTTCTCCTATACTATAATCTCTGACTCTCCTGGGAGAGATAAGCCTCTCTTCCAGCTTCAATAGCTTTCTTAAAAGATCTTGCCATTATCCTGATATTACCTGCAGTAGAAAGAGCAGTTTTGGCCATTACAGCCGCACATCCCATTTCCATCGCTTCACAGGCTTGAGATGGTTTTCCAATTCCTGCATCAACAATAATCGGAAGATCTATCTCTCTTATCAACACTTCGATAAAATCCTTTGTCTGCAGTCCCTTATTGGATCCGCTTGGTGAAGCAAGAGGGATCAATGCCTTTGCACCGGCATTATATAATTCTTTTGCTGTAACCAGTTCGGGATACATATAAGGAAGAACTGTAAAACCTTCATTAGTAAGAATCTCTGTTGCTCTTAATGTTTCCGGTGCATCTGGAAGGAAGTATTTCGAATCCTGCATTATTTCTAGTTTTACTATCTTTCCAAGTCCTGAATCTGCGGCATGTCTTGCCATAGCAACAGCTGACTCCGAATCTCTCGCACCTAAAGTATTAGGAAGTATCACCACACTTTCAGGAATAAAAGGAATAGGATTTTCCTCTGTATCCAGCTTGGCGATCGCAACGGAAATCATTTCAACACCGGCATATTCTACCGCTGCCTTTATAAGTTCAGGGGTATAGACAGAAGTTTTCCCTGAGCCCAACATAAATCTTGACTTAAGGCGAAGTTCACCAATACAAAGTTCATCAGCCATTATGCCTGTCTCCTTACAACTCTATATTCATCACCATTTGTATAATATGGGCACTGAAATGATCTGTCCTGCATAAGCCTTCCAAAGTCATCTTCATCCATATCTATATCACATACGTAGCCTTCATAATCATCATCATATACATAGTATGCACATGTATCACATGATGCAGCTATTTTTTTCTTATTTTCCATAACAGACCTCTATATTTTTTTAAACATACCTCACTATTGTACACCATTTCTCTTTATTTTTTAACCTTTTTATAAGATAAAAGAAGCAAATATTTCCTTATTATGATATACTGTTTATTATTCTTAGAAAAATGAAGGCATTGATATGAAAATTGGTATTTTTGATTCTGGAATAGGAGGTCTCTCAGTTCTTCACGAAGCATACCATATGTTAAAGGACACAGAATATATATTCTATGCCGATACAGACCATGTTCCATATGGTTCAAGAACTCCGGATGAGATCCGACATTTCTCAGATGATATAGTTAAATTTTTAATAAATGAATCCTGTGACGCTATAATCATAGCCTGCAATACTGCAACAAGCTGTTCTGCAAAGTTCCTAAGATCAAAATATTCACTTCCAATAATCGGAATGGAACCTGCTGTAAAACCTGCTGTAGAGACAAATGATTCCCGCAGGATACTTGTCATGGCAACTCCCGTTACCTTAAGAGAAACAAAATTAAAAAAGCTTATCGACAGGGTTGATGAAGATCATATAGTAGACCTTCTTCCTATGCCACAGTTGGTTAATTTTGCAGAAAATGAAACCTTTGACGAGGATAAATTAACAGAATATTTAGATAAGCAGTTTTTTAACCGCTCATCTAAAAACTATTCCTCTTTAGTTTTAGGATGCACTCATTTTAATTATTTTAAGCCTTACTATCGTAAATATTTCGATGAGACAACTTCTTTTATCGATGGAAACAGAGGAACCATTCACCATATTGCTGATGTATTAAATATCAGTCTTACTAATAATGAAATAAATGTAGATTTTAAAGATGTGGATGACATGCTTCTTTCTGGAAATACAACCTATTACTTCTCCGGAAGAAAAGCATCTAAAGAAAAATTAGAACATATCCTCCGCCTCCACAAACGCCTGGAGTCCGTGAGAAATATCTAGTATAACGTCACTTAAATAACTGGACCGAAGGCTTGCCTGCTTACATCGATAGCACGCCTCAAAAATCCTCAGCGTAGCCCGCTGCGCCTACGTTTTTTGAGACGCACTCTCGAACAGGCATTCAGCGCATTAGTCCAGTTATTTTGCGAACATTATACTAGCAAATAAAGCATACATAACCAGCAAAAATAATAAAATAGACACGAAAGAATCCCTCCAAAGGGCATGTTTTAGCCCGCTGGAGGAATTGCTTGAGTGTCTATATTATTTTGGCGTCCGTTCGTCGTCTATATTATTTCGCCCTCAAAATCTCTAATTACTGCAAGCGCCGGCAAACTATTTCCTTCATAATCAAACAGCGCCTGATTAGCCCATTCATTTCCGCCAGGTCCTTTTTCCTTAGTATATTCTAAAGCAGCATCACTGGCCCATCCACATCCTGGAACAGGGATCCAGGCTGGTTCCCAATAATAAAAACCTCTTCCCCCTTTTATAGATACAATCAGCTCCATAATATCTTTCATAAATGCAGCCTGGCCTTCTTTTGTCATTGGATAGGGAACCTTTGCCACAAGTTCTTTCTTTGTAGCATACCCCTTTCTTTCCTCTGCTTTAAGGCCTTCATAACTAGAATAGTCTTCCATGGAAAAGCCAGTAGAAACTTCATCGATTATCATTTCTTTTCCATATCTTTCAGCAAGAGCAAGCATATTTGCTCTAAGGTCATCCAAAGTCCCATGCCAGAAAGGATAATAAGAAAGACCAATAATATCAAAGTCTTCCCCATCTCTCTTAAAGTATTCATCAAACCATTCTTTATACATTGGTGCATTTCCACCATTATCAAGATGGATCATGGTAATGATATCTTTGCTTACTTCCTTAACAGCCTTAAGTCCTGCGCTGACATATCTTTTTATCTGATCAAAATTAGGCTTTAAACCTGTCGGCCATAAAAGTCCGTTAGTTATCTCATTTCCTATCTGGACCATATCAGGGAGAAGCCCTTCTTTCTTTAGATCAAGGAGAACCTTCTTAGTATATGTGTAAACTGCATCAGCAAGCTGATCTTCATTAAAATCCTTCCAGGCCTTAGGCAGGATCTGCTTTCCCGGATCAGCCCAGAAATCACTGTAATGAAAGTCAAGAAGCGTGCTCATTCCCACTTCTTTTGCTCTTCTTGATATAAGAACAGCTTTTTCATAATCATTGGTTCCTGCTCCGTAAGGATTTTTATTTTCATCATATGGATCATTCCAAAGGCGGATCCTTATGGAATTTGTTCCATATTCCTTTAATATATTAAAAAGGTCATCTTCTTTTCCATCCTTAAAGAATCTGGCTCCGCAGGCTTCTTCTTCAATTATGGTGGAAACATCCATACCCTTTATAAATCTATCTATCTTCATCAAAAGCCTCCTTATAGTATTTTAGGGACGTGCATAACACGCCCCTTTATTCTATTAATAATTATGGAGTAAATATTAATCAAAAAATTTAGGATCTGTAATACGAGTATGCATAAGCTTATAGCGGAATCTTACTATCTCATTATCTCTTAATACATCCTCTTCAGTACCTTCATACTGACATCTTAAACAGTAGTACTGCTTCTTATCCTTATCATAAAACATATCGATATCCAGGTCACGGAGGAAACATGATGGACATCTGAAATTTAATTTGCCTTTGCTAGATTGAGCCATGTTGAATATACCTCCTTTAAAGAAATCTTCTTCTCAAATCCGAGAGTAAACATTGGGCTGAATGCATATCCTTCACGGATAAATCCCTTAGCATCCTTAACATCTGTAGTAAGTGTAACTTCTGTATCGATGGCATTAATAACAGCCTTGGCACAATTTGCACCTTCTACAAATGCCTCTCTGCACTTATATTCATATTCTATATTTTCAGTCTTTTCACCGTCTGTTACAGAAAGAAGGATTCCTGTCATGTCTTCAGGATATTCTGTTGTTCCGTAGCAGGCTGTGATATATTCCTTAATGATAACTTCTGCATCAGGATCTGTCATTGAAAGGATATTTCTCTCAACTCTGATTGATGATGATCCCTCAAGGAAATGAATCTTTGTCTCTAGTTTAACTGTAAGATCCTTAAACTCAATATCTACAGGATCTAAAGTAAGAATCCTGTCTTTTCCTTCCTGGCTGAATGATGCATGGCTTCTGCAAAGGGCAAGATCAACTTCTTCCCCATTGTGGCAAACCTTTGCACTTCTTAATGTTCCTTCTCCGGCATAATGTGTGAAGTATCCCGCTCTGTATTTCTCCTGAATAAGGAATGGATATGAAGCATCCTGTACATGCTTTGTTCCGATTCCTACAGGCCATTCCAACTTAGCTGCATATGGACGAAGGTCAACTATCGCTCCACCCTGTTCCATATTTACGCAGGCCCTCATATATGGGTCTGTATACCAGAAGAGCTGCTTATCTGAACCATAGAGAATATCCTTCCAGAGAGCACATTCAGGTTCTTCATAAGTCTTATTTGCTCTATAGAAGTCGGCAAATTCAGCCATTGTCATATCAACTAATTTGCCTTCCTTCTTTAACTGTCCGTAGTATCCCATTCCTTCTTCATAAGACTTCTTAAGAAGTTCATATGGAGCTTCCCAGCGTCCCATCTTATTTAACCAGCCTGGTCCAACAAACATCATGTTATATGAATAACCATTGTTATACTTTGCAAGATGTCTGAACTGATCGATAAGGTTAAAAAGATAAGGGAATTCCCAGGTCTTTGTATCATAGATCATTCCACGAAGTACATTCTGTGGATGAGTTCCGAAGTTAGATCCGTTTCCGTCATAACATGCTATAAGGTCTCTTGAAAGATGTGGTATAGCTACTATTCCACTATCTTCTGCTTCATTTGCAGCTGGTGCGTGAGTGTTCTGCTTTGAAGGGATCCATGGAGCCCATGGGCCTCCGTCAAAAAGTGTATACCAGGAGTTGTTGCATGTGTGATAAGCCTTTGGACCTTCTTCCCAGCAGGTTGCAATGGCACATTTTACTGATGGATACTCTTTCTTGATATAATTTGTAAGATCTGCATCCATATAGTATGAACCTGTTGATTCCGGATAGAAACCGAACTTCTCATGGAATTTTTCAAATACGTCTTTTACTATCTTCTTCTTATCTTCCATAGAGAACATCCAGATGCAGAAGTCCTTAGTCTTATACTTATCTCTGAACTGCTCGCAAGGAAGTCCTAAAAGTGAAAGTGAGATCTCATCTCCATATGTATCATGGTCATGTTTTGCGATCTCAATTGCCTCATCATTAAACAGGCTGGCATAAGTCATCTGAATTGTAACTTTAAGACCATTATCATGAGCTGTCTTCTGCTGGAATTTAAAGATATCCAGTGACTCATTTAAGATCTTCTTATCAGCAATGTCTTCTTCTTTGCCCTGTCCTGTAACTGTGGCTGAATACTCCGGCATAAGTTCCGGTCTGTGAATGATATTTACAACAAATGTATTTTCCATCTTTATCCTCTCCAGTTACTAAAATAATAATTTTGTTATCTCTCTCTCAAAATGAAAGTTTACTGTTCCTGTCGACTCGAAACACCTGACTTTCATTTTTGCGCAATCGGTTGTTCTGTTATAAATATAACAAATAGCTTTTCTAATGTCAACTGAGTTTTTATTGTTTTATATATGAAAAATCTGTGTTATAAAAAATTTAAGTTTTCATATCAATCCTTATACCGATTCTATAAATCCTTCTATTAAAAAAACCTCCTTATCCAGAACAAGCTTTGATCCCGAATAAAGAGGTTTTTTTATTTATTTCGTTTTTTAATTATTTAAGATAGATAATACTTCTTGCAGGAAGTATTATCTTTGTACCATTTAACTCAGCACTAGTTCCATCACAAGTTAAGCTTTCTACTATCTTAAGGTTTTCAAGTTCTGTTCCCTTAAGATCCATCTCATATGAAACATCATCTGTATTATATATCACTGCGATCTTTTTATCATTCCATGTACGAATTATTGCCGCCTGATCATCCTTTGTAAGGCTATCAACAATGACAGTCTTTCCTCTTGCTATCTCAGGATTCTCATTTCTTATCCTAAGAGCCTTCTTATAATAATTAAGTAATGAGCTTTCATCCTTTAACTGTTTATCAACTCCATCAATATCCTGCTCTATTTTATCTGCACCTGCTGGAGCATTTGTAATACCTGTTGTATCATCCTTTGACCAGACCATTGGAAGTCTCTTGTTTTCATCCTTTTGTCCGGAACTTGCCATTCCGATTTCTTCTCCATAATATACAAATGGACTTCCACCCATAGAAAGAAGCAGACCGCCTGCATACTTCATATCATCTGTTTTCCCATTAAGATTATTTGATACTCGAGGCTGATCATGATTTGAAATAAATGGTGCATCAATAAACTCAGGATTCTCCAGGACATAAGTTTCCTCTGATTTAACCATTGTAGTTACAAAGCGTTCTGCACTATATTTACCTCTTCCTGCTTTAACAATCGGTCCTTCTCCACCTGATACAGCAAAGTTAAACATACTAGGAGTTAAACTTGCATAATAAGAAGCGATAGTACTCTGATCCGCCCAGATTTCTGAAACCATATAAAAGTTTGGATTCTTTTCTTTACAGTAAGTGAAAAGATCATTTAATATTGCTGTATTCTTTGCTGTATCTCCTTCTTCAAAATGAAGAGCTGCATCCATTCTGAAACCATCAACTCCGTGTTCCATCCAGAAATCAGCAATTTCTTTAATTTCTGCCATAAGTGTTTCATTTTTAAGGTTTAAATCTGGCATCTCTGACCAAAATGATCCTTCATAATACCAGTTTGTTCCCGGAACATTATAATATGAACCATTCACCTTTTCTTTTGCAAAATTGTAATAACCAAAATATTTGCATTCCGAAACATCGGGTTCATTGTCACCAAGACCTTTAAGATATTCACAGGCCGTCTTAAACCATTCATGCTGTGAAGATGTATGATTGATGACTAAATCTATGATAACACGGATTCCTCTCTTATGAGCCTCCTGAGTAAGATTATCAAAGTCCTCCATTGTGCCATATTCTTTATCAATCGACTTATAATCAACAACGTCATATTTATGATATGTTGTTGACTGTGTCACAGGCATAAACCAGATTCCATTTATACCCAGATCTGCAATATAATCCAATTTGCTTGTCACGCCATTCAGATCCCCTATATGATCACCATTCGAATCACAATAGGATCTTACAAAAATTTCGTAATAGTTTCTGTAATTGTCATCCAGAGCTTCAACTTTAACCATTTCTGTTGCGAGCTGTGAACCAGTTGAAGCTTCTGTTGATGCAGCATCTGCATTAGTATTTACAGTCTTTTCAATGTTTTCAGTGTTACCTGTATTTTTAGTATTTGCGCATCCACTGATTCCTAATACCAAGGCAAATGACATCGCTGCTGCTAATAATCTTTTCTTAAACATAATTCCCCTTTTCAAAAAAATCTAATGTTGATAAGTTCATCTTTACCCGCTATATTTTTATAAAAAATGGCCGGCCAAATCGGCCGGCCACTTGTTATGTCAAACCCTGTTTTTAAATAATTAACCTTTAACAGCACCGCCTGTAACACCTTCAACATAATATCTCTGAAGAGCCATGAAGAGTATTGTTACTGGAATAGCGATCAAAACACCGCCGGCGCAGAATCTTGTGAAATAACCCTGATAGTCATTTGTCTTAACCCATCTGTACATAGCTACGGCAACGTTGTAAGACTTATCATTACCGAATGCAATGTATGATGCGAAGATATAATCATTCCAAGGAGCCATGAAAGCTGTAAGAGCTGTATAGATAAGGATAGGCTTTGAAAGTGGAAGGATCATCTTTACCATGACCTGTGAACTTGTAGCACCATCTATTTTTGCAGCTTCATCAATTTCCTTAGGAATAGTATCAAAGAAACCTTTACATACATAGTATCCCATACCTGAACTTGCAACTGATACAAGGATCAGTCCAGGGATAGCACCAGCCTGTGTAAGTCCAAACTGCTTTAAAAGGAAGTAAAGGCAGATCATTGTAAGGAATCCTGGGAACATACCAAGTACAAGCCAGAATCTCATAAGAAGAGTTCTTCCTTTAAATCTTGATCTTGAAAGAACATAACTTACACAAACAATGATGATTGTCTGTAATACTGCTACGCAGAAAGCAATGATTACTGTATTTTTATACCAAAGTAAGAAGTTTGTTTCGCCTGATAAAATCGCTTTATAACTGTCAAGTGAGAACTTTTTTGGAATTATATAATCAACCATACCACCGCCCATTTCATGATATGAACGGAAAGACTGCATTACTATTCCAAAGAATGGGAAAAGCCAGATGATACTGATAAGTATAAGTGCTATATATGCAGCAATGTTTCCAGCTCTTCTTTTTCCTGACATTGATCTTGGCTTATATGTTTTGCTCATTACTGGAATCCCTCCTCATCTTTAACTGAAGGTAACATGTTATAAACAATAAGAGATATAACAGCTGTTACAACGAATACCATGATACCAATAACCGCAGCCATTCTGTAGTTTGTATCATTTACAGTTGTCTTATAGAGCCATGTTACAAGAAGGTCTGTCTGACCTGCATTTCCCGCGAACTTGATACTCTGTGGTCCACCACCTGTAAGAAGGTATATAACGTTGAAGTTGTTCAGGTTACTTGTATATGTTGTAAGAAGGAATGGTCCTGTTACGAATAACATATATGGAAGTGTGATATATCTGAACATCTCCCATGCGTTTGCACCATCAATACGTGCTGATTCATAAAGATCTGCAGGAATATTCATAAGAAGACCTGTTGCAATAAGCATCATGTAAGGAATACCGATCCATATATTGATAACGATAACTGTTATCTTTGCAAGTGTTGGATTTGTCCAGAATGGTATAGCTTTACTGATCCATCCCCACCTCATTAATACTCCGTTTATAAGTCCATCTGCTGCAAACATCTTTGAAACATAAAGGAGTGAGATAAACTGTGGGATAGCGATTGTAAGAACAAGGATTGTTCTCCAAAGCTTCTTAAACTTAATTCCCTTTTTATTAATGAGCATAGCAACCGCAATACCGATGAAATAGTCAATAAATGTTGCAAAGAATGCCCAAACGAGTGTCCATAATAATACTTTAAAGAATGTTGAACCAAAACCGTCACCACCAAATGAAACAAGTTCCTTAAAGTTTTTAAGACCTGTCCATGTGAAAAGGTTTGTAGGAGACTGATGGTTCTTATCATAATTTGTGAATGCAACACAGATCATGAAGATGATAGGAAGCACTGTAAATACAAAAATACCAGCTACTGGAAGTGTAAGAAGTGTCTTATCAAAATTCTGATCAAGAAGTGATGCAAGCACCTTTTTATTCTTAGGCAAAGCCTTTCCGGCTCTGAGAATTTTCTCTTCGTTATAATTATCTTTTACATTTAATCTCCAAACAAAGATAAATGCAATGATTGCAATAATTGTTAAAATACCAAAAAGAAGAATCATGAAACTGTTATCACCATAAACAGTCTTTCTACGAATCTTCTGAGTCTGTACTGTACCAAGAGTATTAAATTTCTTTAAATACCCTAAACCGATTGCGAATAAATAATAGAAAAATAAAACTTCCGCTGCAAGAAAAGCAATTCCTTTGACAATCTGACCTCTGATAAACTGGCCAAATCCCATGATAAGAAATGAAATCTTAGTTGCAAAATCGCCCTTTACGAATGTTACACCTAATTCTTTAAGATCATTACCTAATGCTTTGAAAAAAGCACCTACCGGATTAACTTTAACAGCAGAAGCAGCCTTAACGTTTGACATAACGTTCTTCCTCCGCTTTAATTACAAATTCTAAACAAACATTTTCCTTAAAAAAGCGGGCCGGTAATATATTTTACCGGTCCGCATTAATCATTTTATGATTCCGTGAACCACATAAAATTTTTTAATTTATATTGATCTTACTGACCAGCGTATGACTTACATGTATTCTGGAAATCTGTAAGAGCCTTGAGAAGATCATCATCGCTTGTGTTAGCTGTAAGTGTATCTGAAATTACGCTATCACCAAGACCTGTAGCAAGTGACCAATACTCACCAGGATACTGTCCCTGTGGAATATCAAATGCGATCTGCTCACCAAGAGCCTTAAGAGCTTCATCAGCTGCAACCTTTTCGTTTGCCTGAGCATTCTTGTTTGATGGGCCCCAACCTACTTCATCAAATCTAGCAAGCTGTACTTCTTCTGATGAAAGATAGAAAGCAAGATCATCACAGATCTGAAGCTTATCTGTATCTTCCTGTGGCTTAACACCAAGAAGCTTGTTTCCTGAGAAACCTGAAAGCTGATATGTCTTTCCATCTGAACCCTGGAATGTAGGAAGCTTAGCTGTTGCATAATTGTCTCCGAAGAGTTCCTTAGCTGCTGAAGCATCCCATGTACCATCAACGATAGCACCAACGTTTGTTGCATTTGAAAGTGATGAACCATTCTGGAATGATGATGATGACTTAAGC
Source organism: uncultured Lachnospiraceae bacterium (assembly GCA_902789175.1). Classification (GTDB taxonomy): domain Bacteria; phylum Bacillota; class Clostridia; order Lachnospirales; family Lachnospiraceae; genus Eubacterium_Q. Next base: position 86,599 of record CADANF010000005.1, on the reverse strand, counting down.
TCGATTATCTTCTTAAGAGCTACGATACCCTTATCTGAAGCGTAGTCAACGTTACATCCTGTAAAGTTACCATCTTTATCTGTATCATATGTAAGTGTGCATCCTGTTCCGAAGAAGAATGCTGTCTGATACCAACCTGAATTGATTTCGAAGTAGAAGTTCTTTCCTGCTGCTTCACAATCCTTAACGATACCTTCAAGAGTTGAAGGATCCTTAACTACTGACTTATCATAATATAAGAAATAGCCATTATCTGATGTGATTGGGTATGCATACATTACATCACCAACTGTAGCTGACTTAACAGCTCCATCATCGTTAGAAGTTAAAACTGCTTCCTTGTAATCTGGGTTAACTTCTTCAAGAGCACCAGCTGTAACAAGACGTGTTAACTGATCCTGTGCGAAACCGTAAATATCAGCTGCTGCCTTAACGTCTGTGATAACGTTTGAAGCTGCATCGCCTTCGCCTACTGCTTCAACTGTGAAAGTAACGCCTTTGTACTGTGGGTACTTTTCCTGGAAGTCTGCGATCTGCTTCTCTGTAAATCCAACGATTTCATTAGCTACCCAAACCTTAACAGTCTTTCCATCATATGTTGATGCATCTACATTCTTTTCTGCATCGCCTGTTGCCTCTGATGCAACTTCTGAATTCTTTTCAGGTGCTGCTGTTGTTGTTTCATTCTTGTTTCCGCATCCTGCAAGCACACCTGCTGTCATAGCTGTTGCAAGTGTAAGTGCGAGTAAACTCTTCTTTCTCATTAACATTTCCTCCATAATAATGTTTTGAAAAATATTTATTGTTAAATGATGAAATGGGTTGGTTTCCATCATAAACAATCATAAATAGGTTCCCTAGCCGTACGCGCAATCGGTTGTTCTGTTTTTGATGATATCAAACATAGTTTTTGTTGTCAATAGCCAGTTTTCTCTCCCCCGGAAATTTATTTTTGTGCATTTTCACAACCATAATTTCGCTTGAAAAAACGTTTAAACGCTAATAAACAATAACATTTGGTTAAAATGGCACCGTTATTGGTACCGTTTTCACGAATTTTAGCACATATTTAACATAATTGTCAAGTATCTGGCGCCCGTCATTGGTAAAATTGTCGAATCGGTAAAAAGGGGGGATTTTACGCGGTTTTTACCAATTACCCCTGGTCTAAAATGCATGTTTTATAGCAAAAATACACAATAAAAAAGTGTTAAATTTCTGCACCCAAAATATCATTAATCTGCTTTCAATGACCGCCCGGTCATATTTAAGACATACTTTAACCATACTATTTTCCGATAGTTTTCCGTTATTTTGCCTAAAAAAACGTTTAAACTGAAAATAAAAATAAAGAAAGACTCCATTGCAGAACAAAAACGGTAAATTCTGCAATGAAGTCTTTCAAGCTCATTATATTAAAAAGGGGGTTATATATGTATAATCTTTAGCTATTTTGTAGAACCCTTAAGTACTACTTCATAACCAAGATATACTTTGCGTTGTATTTCTTTACCAGCCATATAATCAAACAACGTCTTACATGCTACAGCTCCAAGTTCTTTTGGATCATACTGAAGAGTTGTGATCTGTGGCTGATTTGACTGAAGAAGCTTGCTGTTATAAAAAGATGCAACCTTCATCTGTCCTGGAATACCAATTCCATCGTCTCTTAATTTTGAAAGTACAGTTGCACATATCCTGTCATCCATACAGAAAATGCAGTCTGCCTTATTACTTACAGCTTCATCAACTGCTCTTTCTATCATCACATCTGTATCCATGTTCATAAAGATCAGATCATCTGATGGGTGCATCCCCTGACTTTCAAGTCCTAATATATATCCATTCTTTCTGCTTCTGTTAACAATATGATTCTCACTTCCTCCGATCAGAACAGGCTTCTTAACACCCTTCATAAGGAGTATTGATGTAATCTCTCTACAAGCATTTACATGATCATTATCAATCTGAACGACCGAATTATCATTACAGCTTCCTATAACCACAAATGGAATATCATTTTTCTTAAGGAACGCCACTGTCGGATCATCCATAAGAGTTCTTCCAACTACAATTCCATCTACTTTTCTATTTCTAACAACTCTTTCAAGCTGCGATATATCCTTACTGAACACCATGGTCATTAAAAGATCATAGTTTTCCGTTGCTGCCACTTCACTGACACCCATCATACATCTCTGGAAGAATGGCAGATCAGAAGATGATGAATCTCCCGGAATGATCCAGCCAATATTGTATGTTTTAGAATTAGCAAGGCCTTTAGCTATGATGCTTGGTCTGTAATGATTCTTAGAAATGTATTCAAGAACTCTCTGTCTTGTAGCTTCACCAATCCTGCCCTTGCCAGAAATTGCTCTTGATACTGTAGTTTTTGAAATACCTAAAGCATCAGCCACATCAGATATAGTTATCTTTGAGTTCTCTTCTTTAAACTGAACTGTATTTTTTTCTTCACTCATTCTGATTTTCCCAAAAACCTTTAACTTTACATTTCAATCCCAGTGTGCTATATTATGCGCAATCGGTTGTCATTTGAAATATTAGCAATTTTTACTAGACATGTCAAGTTTTTCTTTACAAAAGTGTTACGTTTTTAAATCTTAAACGCCTCTAATCCTTGCAAATTCAAGCATTTATCCTGCGCAACTTTTGTACGTAAAAATACACAAATGTCTTTTAAGTTATATAAAATCTAAGAAACTGTATATTTTTAAATTATAATTTATATTAGATCGATCAATAAAAACCGGGAGGATAAAGAATGAAAGTTAATGACCTACTTATAGGAGCCGCCTACTATACTGAATATATGCCTTATGAGCGCGTCGAGAAAGATATGCAGCTCATGAAAGAAGCAGGCATAAATACCATAAGGATTGCCGAATCCACCTGGAGCACCTGGGAACCTCATGACAATACCTTTGACTTTTCACAGCTCCATCACGTACTTTCAATGGCCGAAAAAAACGGCCTTAATGTCATCATTGGAACACCTACATATGCCGTTCCATCCTGGCTCATCAAAAAATATCCGGACATAATGGCAATTACCAAACACGGCCAGGAAATATATGGCGGAAGACAGCATTTTGATCTTACAAATCCTACTTTTAGAAAATACTGCGAACGCATCACCAGGCGTCTTATGGAAGAGCAAAAAAATTATAAATGTGTCATCGGCTTCCAGTTAGACAATGAAACCCGCGCTGCTGATGCCGCAAATCCCGGTACTCAGAAATTATTTGTAGAATCCCTGAAGAAAAAATATCCAGATATAAATGAATTCAACCGCAAGTTCGGTCTGGATTACTGGAGCAACCGCATAAACAGCTGGGAGGATTTTCCTGATATAAGAGGAACTATCAACGGCAGCCTTTCCGCAGCCTATAAAAAATTTCTAAGAGATACCATCACTGACTTCCTTACTTTTCTTTCTTCCATCGTAAGAGAGTATATGCGTCCTGATCAATTTATAACTCACAACTTTGATTTTGCATGGGACGATCACTCCGTAGGTCTCCAGCCACTGGTAGATCAGCCAGAAGCTGCCGTATGTATGGACATTGCCGGTTGTGACATTTACCACGAATCCAATGAAGATCTTACCGGTATCGAAATTGATTTCGGTGGTGCCATCGCAAGATCACTTAAAAATGACAACTATCTCGTTTTAGAAACAGCCTGCCAGGGACTTACCCAGTGGCTTCCTTACCCGGGACAACTAAGACTCCAGGCCTACAGCCACCTTTCCTCAGGTGCAGATTCTATAATGTATTGGCACTGGCACTCTATCCACAACGCTATTGAATCCTACTGGAAAGGTATCCTTTCTCACAATCTGAAGCCTAACAGAGAGTATTATGAAATTAAAGAATATGCAGGAGAAATGAATATCTTAAAAAAACACCTGCTGCATCTTAATAAAAAATCAGAAGCTGCCATCCTTTTAGACCAGCGTAGCCTTACAGGACTGGACGAATTTCCAATAAATTCCGGTCTTAATTACAACCAGATTTTCAGATGGATGCATGACACCTGCTATAAAATGAACCTGGAAACGGATATTGTTTATAAAGACAGTGACTTTTCTGATTATAAGCTTCTTTTTGTTCCTGCACTATACAGCGCTAAGAAAGAAACGATTGAAAAGTTAAGAGCCTATGTCTTATCCGGAGGTCATTTAATCCTTGGATTTAAATCCTGTTTTTCTGATGAAGAATTAAAAATATACGCTGATGACCAGCCATTTATGATGACAGATTTAATCGGTGCCAGCTATTCTGACTTTACTTATCCGAAAAACACTGGTCTACGCCTAAGAGACATTTCAGGAAATGAATATAAAGCTTCATTGTCAAAATGGATTGAATTACTTATCCCTTCTGATGCTGAAGTCTGGGCCCGTTATGACAATTTCTTCTGGAAAGAATATGCTGCAATAACCCATAAAAAAAATAACAAAGGTTCTGTAACATATCTTGGATGTTATTTTGAAGAAAGAGAACTTGAAATGACCATAAGAAAATTAATCCAGGAAGAAAAGATAGATATAACTTTAAGAAATGAGCATTTTCCAATAGTAATCAAAGAGGGCGTAGGACAGAATAGTAAAAAGATCCGTTACATTTTCAACTATTCCAGTCATTCCGAAGAATACTGCCATGACAAAGGCAATCTTAAAGTATTGCTAAACAACAACACCTTACTTCCTCTGGATGGAAATGAAGTAGTCCGCCCGGGAGATATACTCAGGATAGAACCTTGGAATCTTATAATCCTTTCCGAGCTCTAAAAGTGTTTTTTGATCATCAGCCAAAATAGTGTAAAAAAAGCGAAAGAATCCCTCCAAAGGGCTTATTTTACCGCTGGAGGGATTTACTTTCGCATCTATACCATTTTGGCGTTTGTTTGCCACTATCTATTTTGGCATTATCATCTATTTCTTTTTCTTTGGCTTATAAGGTGCTGTTGACTGCCCTATTATAAGCTTCGCAGGGAATATCTTATGAACATGCTGAACTTCTTCTCCATCTTCTGCATTCATAAGCATAAGAAGCTGTTTAACTACTTCATCTACCATTCTCTGACAAGGCTGCTTCATAGTTGTAAGAGATGGATGGTAATATCTTGACATCTCAAGCCCATCGAAAGATGCAAGAGAATAATCCTCAGGAATCTTAAGTCCTCTGTCTAACATTGCCTTACATGCACCGTAAGCTGTGTTATCTGAGATAACATATACAGCACTGAAATCCACTCCGCTGTCAAGCATACTGTTCATTACAGCATAGCCATTTTCTGGTGTATGTTCAGGATAATTATCATCCATGTAAAAAACAAGACTTTCATCCGGAGTGATACCCGCATCTTTTAAAGCCTTATAATAGCCCTGAAGTCTGTATCTTCCGATATTTCTATCTGTCTTCTTACCACCTATTATGGCAATTCGTTTATGTCCAAGCTCAGTAAGATATTTAACAACTTTATAGCTTTCTAATTCATCATCGATACCAACCTCAGTATAAGTAGCCGGATCAGCATCACCGTCCATCTTGGCTGTACAAAGAACATAAGGAACATTGATCCTCTTTAAATAATCTCTGGCCTTTTCATCGAAATAACCTCCGAAGAAAATGACACCACAGAGTTTTTTCTCTTTTTCAGCCTCAATAGCTGCAAATATCTCGCTCTCATCTTCCGCTACCTGAGTCAGTGAAAGTGTATAATTTCTCATCTGCTGGCTATGTTCAAACATAGTATACATATCCTGGAAAAATGGATTAGAGATACCTTTTACAATGATCGAAATAGTATTTGAATCTTTTTTCTTAAGGTTTCTTGCACTGTTATTAGGAATATATCCATATTCTTTTATTACTTTCTGGATTTTTTCCTTTGTTTCAGGACTAATGTCCCTATGATCATTAAGTGCTCTGGAAACCGTACTAATGCTGTAGCCGCTAAGTCGCGCTACATCTTTTATCGTGATAGAAGCCATTACTTTACCCTTTTTCTTAGTTTTCGTACCTGATTTTTTTGTACAAAAATGCTACAAAAAAACGTTACCGGAAATAATTATACGTTACCAATTTACAATCTGTCAATTAAAAAACATATGAAAAATGTGCAATATTCAAGAGATTTCTAACGAACCGAAATTATTCAGATTAAAAATATATAAACAGCCCTAAGATATTTAAAACATAAATAAATGCGGATATACCCTTAGGATATATCCGCAAATCATTAAAGTTCCTCTTCTGTCTCGATTCTACCGTAAGTTTCAGCAAAATCTCTAATATATTTTGCATTTTTCTTAGTAAGAAGTTTCTTGTCAATTCTCCATATCCAGTTTCCACCCTGAGTTGATGGAGTATTGATCCTTGCTTCTTTACCCAGTTTAAGATAATCCTGTAATGGAATTATACAGTACTTCGCAACACTCATCTGAAGCACCCTGATAAGTCCATCTACGATCACATCAACATCATCTGTTTCAATGCCAATATATTTCTTTACCTTTGATAATTCACGTTTAGAAATACCTGAAATCCATTGAGCAAGAGTTTCATTATCATGTGTTCCTGTATAAGCAGCACAATTTTCATTATAGTTATGTGGAAGATATGCAACAGGCCCGGAAGAATCTCTTTCATCGAAAGCAAATTCAATTACTTTCATTCCCGGATAACCAGAATCTTTCACTAACTGTTTTACTGTCTCTGTCATATAGCCAAGGTCCTCAGCAATGATCATCTTATCGTTACCGAGTCTATATTTGACCGTATTAAAAAGATCAATACCCGGTCCCTTGACCCAGACACCATTTACTGCATTCTTATCTCCAGCTGGGATTGAATAATATTCATCAAAGCCTCTGAAATGATCGATCCTTACACCATCATACATATTGTAGCAGGCAGCAAGTCTCTTAACCCACCATTCATAGCCAGTATCACGATGATAATCCCATCTGTACAAAGGATTACCCCAGAGCTGACCCTCAGCTGCAAAGCCATCCGGAGGACATCCTGCAACTCTGGCAAAATTTCCGGTTTCATCCATCTGGAATAATTCTGGATTTGCCCATGCATCTGATGAGTCTGGTGATACATAGATTGGAATATCACCAATTATCTTTATTCCCTGTTCATTTGCATAAGCCTTAAGCTTGTACCACTGTTTAAAAAACAGATACTGTACAAACTGATAAAACTCAATATTGAAATATTCTTCTGTCTGATAATATTCCATAGCATTTTTATGTCTGTAACGGATATCATCAGCCCATTTTCGCCATTCAACTCCTTCAAATCTGTCTTTTACAGCCATGAAAAGCGAGTAATCTTTGAGCCAGTATGCCTGTTCTTCCTGAAACTTACGGAATTCTGCATCCCCTTCCTTATCATACCTGTCGTAAGCCTTTCTAAGTAAAGGCCATCTGTTTTTATAAAGTTTGTAATAATCAATAGACTTTTCGTCATTTCCTAAATCTGCTGATTCACATTCTTTTTTAGTAAGTAAGCCCTCTTCAATAAGCGCGGTAAGATCGATAAAATATGGATTCCCCGCAAATGTTGAAAAGCTCTGGTAGGGTGAATCCCCATAGCCTGTCGGGCCTAATGGAAGTATCTGCCAATAACTCTGTCCACATTCCTTAAGGTAATCTACAAAGTCATAAGCCTCCTTTGAAAAACAGCCTATTCCATATGGTGATGGCAGACTAAATATTGGGAAAAGTATTCCGCTTGTTCTCATTCTTTTTTCCCTGCCTTTCTTTAAAAATCATATCGTAATTATAACATTTAACCTTTTACAGCACCAGTCAGCACACCTTCTATAATGTATTTCTGACCTGCTATGTAAAAAATAACTATTGGTAAAATTGCAAGTACAAGTGCAGCCATCATAGCCCCCCAGTCCAGCTGTCCATGACTCTGTTTCAAAAACTGAATAGCAATTGGTATTGTCCTGTATTTATTGATATTTAATACAAGACAAGGAAGAAGATAATCGTTCCATACCCACATTGCCTGAAGAATTGCAACAGTAACTGTTGTTGGTTTCATCATTGGGAAAACCACAAGGAAATATGTCTGCAATGGATTACATCCATCAATAAGGGCAGCCTCCTCTATCTCTACAGGGATTGCTTTAACAAATCCCGTAAACATAAAGACACAGGTACTGGCTCCAAAACCCAGATAAACTATAACTATACCCAGAGGATTTCCAAGATGAAGCATGTTTGCAAATTTTGACAATGTAAACATAACCATCTGGAATGGTACTACCATGGCGAATATACATAAATAATAAATCATCATTGTGACTTTACCGTGTACTCTTACGATAAACCATGCACACATTGATGTACAAATTATGATAAGTAGTACTGATGCAATAGTTATAAATAATGAATATCCAAAAGCCTTGAAGAAATCTGTCTTCTTAAGAGCATTTTTATAGTTAAGGAATCCCACCATTACTCTGCTTATTCCGGCTTTCCATGCTTTATATCCATCTGATAAGTTCTTTGAACTTATTCCATATGGATTAGAGAAGATATATGCTTTTCTCTTAAATGAGTTAAGTGCTACAAGGAACATAGGAAGCAGCCATATCACTGATATGATAGTGAAAAAAACAGTAAGAAGCCCAGAATGCTTTGACTGTCTTACAGTCGAAACATTGCTTTCTTTTTTTTCTTGCTTAGCCATTTCTACTGCACCTCCCTGCTTCTTGATATCTTATTCTGAATGATTGAAATTACAGCAACTAAAAGGAAGAAGATAACAGCCTTCGCCTGTCCTACTCCCTGCCATCCTGTAGTTCCATACATAGTGTCATAAATATTAAGTGCAAGTAACTGAGACATCTTACCAGGGTTACCACCTGTAAGAGCCAGGTTCTGATCGAAAAGCTTAAATCCATTTGTCATTGTAAGGAATGAACAAACTGTGATCGTTGGTGCAAGCATTGGGAGAATGATCTTAAATAACATGCTCTTTCCTGTAGCTCCGTCGATCTTTGCAGCTTCCAGCACATCACCTGAAATACTCTGAATACCTGCTACATAGATGATCATCATATAACCGATCTGCTGCCAGCAGACAACGATGACCATTCCCCAGAATGCATGCCACTGAGATGTAACGATCGTCTGTGAATATTTCTGAAGAAATGAATTAAATATCATCAGCCATACGTAACTAAGTACTATACCACCGATGAGGTTTGGAAGAAAGAAAACCGTTCTGAAAAGTGAGGTTCCCTTTATTCCCTTTGTAAGACACCAAGCGATTGCAAATGCAACCACATTGATGATTATCATAGTAACTACTGTAAATAAAGTGGTATACCAGAGTGAGTGAATGAATGTCTTATCCACTTCTCCATTAACCACAAAAATTTTTGTATAATTCTTAAATCCTACCCACTTCCAATCAACAACAGTTGTAAACTTGCAGAACGAAAGGAAGATACCGTAAACAAATGGAATAAGGAATCCAATTGTGAATGCCGCCATGGTTGGTAGAACAAAAAGTGGCCAATATCTCTTGATTGATTTTTCCATCATTTGCTCCTTTTTTAAAAATAGGGTGGACTTAGCCCACCCTACACAATTCATATTCAATCAGTTTGTTAATTACTTAGCTGCTTCTTCAGCAAGTTTCCACTGCTTAGCCCAACCATCAACAAATGCTGTCTGTACTGCTGACCAGTCACCTGATCCATCTGTATAAGCTGTAAGCGCTGTAACTACATCTGCTCTCCAGTCATCAACGTTTGGTGTAGCATTGAATGACCATGCAACTGATGTCTTACCAGCATCCATATACTTCTGAGCATCCTGTGAGAATACATTTGATGGAGCATATTCACCTGTAAATGTATCAAATGGAGCTGAAAGTCCCATCTTATTTGTTACTGCATCACGGCCTTCATCTGAAGTGATAACCCATGTAAGGAAATCAAGTGTAGCCTGAATGTTTTCTTCTGAAGCCTGGCTGTTAACTGCCCAATAGTTTTCTGTACCAACGCAAAGTCCCTGATTAGCATCATCAACTCCGCCGTAGATTGGCATCATACCAAGATCTTCTGCCTGTACAAGGTAACCATTCTCTTCATTTGTGAGAGGAGCATACTCCCAGTTACCATTCTGATAGAATACAGCCTGTTCCATACCGAACTCTGTCTCAGCATTATATGTACCTGATGTAAGAGTCTTAGGATCAGCTGATGATGTTGAAACGTAAAGATCCCACATATTCTTGAAGCTGTCAAGATACTTACCTGTGATCTCACCCTGACCTGCTATAAGGTCACATCCTGCATCCTTAAATTCATAGTAAAGAGGAATGCATGAAAGGTGTCCTGAGAATCTCCATGACGAACCACTATCAAGACCTGATGAAGCAAATGCTTCTGTAAGTTCATAACCATACTTCTCATTCATCTCATCAACTCTCTTGTTGATATCTTCAGCAACAGCCTTTAACTTATCGAAGCTGTCGATCTCATCTGCTGACTTAACAACTGCGTTATCTAATTTGCAGTAATCAGCAATGATCTTCTTGTTGTAAATGATACCAAATGCTTCGTAGCAGTTAGCAACACCTGCAACCTTTCCATCGAAATTGATAGAAAGTGACTTATCTGAAAGATGATTGTAGATATCTGAGTCTTTTAAATCATATGTATAATCATTCCATGTCTGAGCAGCTGTTGTATTACCAATATTAAAGATTGTTGGTGCATCAGCGCCCTTTGCCATTTCTGACTGAAGTGTTGTTGAATACTGACCTTCAGCAGCCGTAAGTACTGTCACCTCAACGCCTGTCTGATCTTTGTATGTCTTTGCAAGATCCTGCCAAACTTCATCTGTTTCCGGCTTGAAGTTAAGCATATAAACTGATCCCTTACCAGATGACGCCTTATCATCCTTCTTATCTGTATCAGTTGTTGTTTGGTTCTGGTCCTGCTTTGCTGTAGCTGCTGTTGTTCCTTCGTTTTTTGATCCGCAGCCGACAGCCATAGTAGCTGACATAGCAAGTGCCATTGATAAAGCTGCTGCCTTCTTAAATTTTCTCATTTTTACCCGCTCCTTTTAATATAATGAACTCATGGTATCGAAACCGGAACTGTTTTCGTACAACGATTTCGGTAACGTTCCCAACTAAGTCCGATGTTAGCACTTTACACATACGATTTCAACATCCTTTTTTCACATTTTCACATATTTGTTATGGATTTACAAAGTTTTTGTTTTTTCTTAGTGCATTATACACAAAAAGAGGTTCCCATTTCCCGGAAACCTCTTTTTCCACAATCCATTTTTTTGTACAAAACCTCTAAATTGTATAAATCCAGCATTTAAGTATATTTAGTCCTCTTTAGGGAGATATTCTTTTACTCCAAACCTGAACAGTATCACATTGATATATTCCGGTCCAGCAAACCCCAGCATGAGAAAAAGCATAAATATCTTCATAAAAAACTGCTGATCATATAAGAATATCATAAGAGGTATGAAAGTTATAAGCCCCATAGGAAGTGCTATATAAAATCTTCTTACCCCTAAAAGCAGACTGTTTTTAAGATTTTGCCTTATAGAATTTTCAAATGTTGCCATTAATGGCATGAAAAATGAAAACAAAATGATATAAAGAATAACAAACGCTATACCAATGATCTTTATCATCTCTTTACTTTTGCTGTAATCATCACTCTTTAGCAGATTATAAAAAATAAAAAGATCCATTGCTACCACTGCAGCTGATATAAGAACTATAAGTCCAGCTGCCATATTTTTCTTAAATCCATCTCTAAATTCTTTAAAGTATTTACGTATCAGCTTTGAATCTTCACCCTTATACACTTTTGTAAGTGTGTAAATAGCAGCCTCTGTAGCCGGGCCAAAAGTAATCACCGGGATTACCGTTATAAGCCAAAGTATATTGATGATGACAATATTAGCTAACGTAGATAAGAACTTATAAAGTGGTCCATCCATCGAAAATATCTGTAACATTTTAACTCCTGTATTTTTCTATATAAAATCCTGTATATATTTCTGTTAAAAAAAGTGTGGCCCAAATCGGACCACACTAATAGTAACATATTCTAGCCTAATATACGTAATTTTTGTAATTATGATAACTTCCAGATATCTCTGTTGTATTCTTCAATAGTTCTATCTGATGAGAAGAAACCAGCCTTGGCAATATTTACAAGCATCTTACGAGCCCATCCAAGACGGTCCTCATAATCCTTATATGCCTTTTCCTTTGTTGCAAAATAATCATCAACATCAGGGAATGTCATGAACCAGTCTTTGTTAAGAAGTTCATTATAGAGTCTCTCTAAGTTCTCCTTATTTCCGATCTTCATCATTTCTTTACCTACGATGAAGTCAACAGCTTCCTTGATAACTGTATTCTTCTTGTAATAATCTTTTGATACATAAGAAGCTTCAGCATATCTCTTAATAACTGTATCTGAATCCTCACCGAAGATATAGATATTGTCCTCTCCAACGAACTGAGCAATCTCAACATTAGCTCCGTCCATTGTACCAACTGTGATAGCACCATTTAACATGAACTTCATGTTACCTGTTCCTGAAGCTTCCTTAGAAGCAAGTGAGATCTGTTCTGAGATATCAGCAGCTGGGATAACCTTCTCAGCCTTTGATACGTTATAGTTCTCAACCATAACAACTCTGAAGTATGGAGCTACATCCGGATCATTTGCTGTAAGTTCCTGAAGGCAAAGGATAAGGTGAATGATATCCTTAGCGATTGTATATGCAGGGGCTGCCTTAGCTCCGAAAAGCATTGTGATAGGAGTTGTTGGCTTCTTACCTGCCTTGATCTCTAAATATTTATGAATAGCATAGAGGCAGTTAAGCTGCTGTCTCTTATACTCATGAAGTCTCTTAACCTGAACGTCAAAGATAGAATTTTCATTTAATTCCATATTATCTGTTCTCTTAAGGAAGTTCTTTAAGATTTTCTTATTTTCAGCCTTTACTGAAAGAAGATCATAAAGTGTCTTTTCATCATCGATATACTCAAGAAGGTTCTCAAGCTCTGTAGCGTCATTCTTAAATCCTGTTCCGATATGCGCCTCGATGAACTTTGTAAGATCATGATCACAGTGAAGAAGCCATCTACGGAATGTGATACCATTTGTCTTGTTGTTGAACTTCTCTGGATATAACTTATAGAACTTGTTTAATTCTGTGTTCTTTAAGATTTCTGTATGAAGGTAAGCAACACCATTTACGCTGTGACCAAAATGGATGTCCATATGAGCCATGTGTACTCTTTCGTCTTCATCAATGATCGCTACTGATGGATCATCGAACTTCTTAACAACAATGTCATTAAGCTTCTTAATGATAGGAACGATAGCTGGTGCAACCTTTTCAATGAACTTGATAGGCCATTTCTCAAGAGCCTCTGCAAGGATTGTATGGTTAGTATATGCACATGTATTTGTTACGATCTCTACAGCCTCTTCGAACTTGATTCCTTCCTTATCAAGGAGTCTGATAAGTTCAGGAATTACCATTGATGGATGTGTATCATTGATCTGAACAGCAACATAATCTGCAAGGTCATGTAAGTTAGAACCCCTTTCCTTAGCTTCAGCAATGATGAACTGTGCAGCATTTGATACCATGAAGTACTGCTGATATACACGAAGGAGATTTCCTGCTTCATCACTATCATCTGGATAAAGGAAAAGTGTAAGATTCTTCTTAATTGCTTCCTTATCGAATGAGATTGAATCCTTCTTTACGATACTTTCATCTACTGAGTCGATATCGAAAAGATGAAGCTCATTTGTTCTGTTTTCATAACCTGTTACAGCAATATCATAAAGGGTTGATTTTACCTTGAAATCACCGAATTCAACTGTATAATTCTCTTTTCTCTTTGTAAGCCAGCTATGATCATCGATCCATGGATTGATAGTTTCCTTCTGAAGGTTCTTCTCAAATACCTGCTTGAAAAGTCCAAGATGGTAGTTAAGTCCGATACCGTCACCGTTAAGTCCAAGTGTTGCAATAGAATCAAGGAAGCAAGCTGCAAGTCTTCCAAGACCACCATTACCAAGCGATGGCTCCTGCTCAACTTCTTCAATAAGAGTGATAGACTTACCATTAGCACTAAGCTCATTTGCTATTGCATCATAAATTCCAAGGTTAATAAGGTTATTACTAAGAAGCTTACCAATAAGGAACTCAGCTGAGATATAATAAAGCTTCTTCTTACCATTTGTACTAACACGCTTCTCTGCTTTCTCCTTTGTGAGAAGAAGAAGAGCTGCATAAATTTCTTCGTCAGTACATTCAGCGATTGTCTTGTTGAAATGTTTCTTTAAGTAATTCTCTAACATTATCCAAACTCCCTTTTATATAATATTTTCGCGCTATAACAGCTGCTTATTTCTTTTCTTTTTTCTTTGTTGTCTTTTTAGCTTCTGCAGTCTTTGATGCATTTTTGACTGGTATATCCCTTTTTCTGCCATAAAGTTTTGACAGCATAGCCAATTTCTTTACCATGTCATTTGTGAATTCACCCTTCTTCATACGCCACTTCCAGTTTGTGCCGATTGTTGAAGGAAGGTTCATTCTTGCATCACCATCAAGTTTAAGTACGTCCTGCATCTGCCAGATTACAGTATTCGCTACGCTTCCATATGCCAGACGAAGAACATTATCAAGAAGTTCATCCTCTGTATGAGCCCCAACATAGTTATAAGCATACTGTCTTGAACGCTTATCAATAGACTTATAATAACTCTTAAGTGTGTCATTATCATGAGTTCCACCATACACAACAAAATTCTTAGTGTAATTCTGTGGAAGGTGTTCATTATCAGGATTCTGATCAAAAGCAAACTCAAGTATCTTCATTCCAGGATATCCTGTTTTTTCAATAAGCTGCTGAACTTCTGGAATAACAACACCAAGGTCTTCAGCAATTATTTCAGCTTCACCCTTTGCACTGTCGATAGCCTTTGTGAGTTTTTCCCCAGGTCCCCACTCGAACTTACCATGTTTAGCGCTTTCATTTACAGGAATTGTGTAGTATCTTACAACACCGATGAAATGATCGATCCTTATGATGTCATAAAGCTTAGCAGAACCTTCGATTCTCTTTTTCCACCATGAGAAATTATCCTCTTCCATCTTCTTCCAGTCATAAATAGGATTTCCCCATTTCTGACCTTCATCAGAAAATGCATCTGGAGGACATCCTGCTACAAGCGTTGGTCTTCTGTCCTCATCTAAAAGGAACTGTTCCGGATTCTTCCATACATCAACACTGTCTAAAGCAACGTAGATTGGGATATCACCAATGATGGAAATACCTTTCTCGTTAGCATACTTCTTTAAGCTGTCCCACTGCTTGTAGAACTCAAACTGAATGAATTTCCAGAATCCGATTTCTTCTGAAAGAGCCTTCTTATAAGAGATCATAGCCTTTCTCTCACGGAATCTGATATCCTCATCCCACATGAGCCATTCATGATTATCAAAATGGTTCTTAACTGCCATGAAAAGAGCATAATCATCAAGCCATTCACGATTCTTCTTCTCGAAGTAATCCTGGGCATCATCATGCATATCCTTGCTGTTTTCATAAGCTGTGCGAAGCACCTTGAATCTGTAATTCCAGATTTTTTCATAATCTACATTTGCTTCATCATTTCCGAAATCATAGCCCTTGAGATCGTTTTTTTTCAGTAATCCATCCTCGATAAGCATATCAAGATCGATGAAATATGGATTTCCTGCAAATGAAGAACACGCCTGATATGGGCTGTCTCCTAAACTTGTTGGTCCAATAGGAAGCACCTGCCAATAACTCTGTCCAGCCTTTGCTAACTGATCAACAAAGTGATATGCTGCCTTACCCATTGTTCCAATACCGTATGGAGATGGGAGACTGGTAATTGACATAAGGATGCCTGCTCCTCTTTGTTTAAGTCTTTCTTTCACGTTTTCCCCTCTTTCATATTACCGGCTCTTTAGCCGGAAACGTTTTCGATTTAAGTCAACTCTAACAAATTTTTAAATAAGCGTATATATCAACTTTATGACATTTAGTATAACAAAACCAACTTTCACTTAAAAATTTAAATGATTTTTCCATTTCAAAAAAATGTCTTTCTCCCCCTTTAAAACATAAGAAAACCGCACCTTAAAAGGATTTCTTTGAGTTTAAGAAAACTCTTTACCCTTTCTTTGGCGCGGTCAGATGTCTCAAAAATTTAAATGCCTAAAAATTTATATAAATATGATATTTTTATGGCATAAACGTTTCAATTATCACGATAGCTTTAAACGAAATTTATTAATCTTCATATCAAAATTTTTATATTAATGATATTCTCCATCAAAGTTAAGAACAGCCACATCTTTTACTTCATCCAGAGATTTTATCTTTTCAGTGAAGCTTAAGTTTCCCTTTCTAATCTGAAGTTGGATAGTAAGTTCTGTATCTTCCTTTCTTTCTATCTTAGATCTGATATTATACTTAAGATCTGAGATCTCTCTTACAATACGACCTTCTGTATCAGCCCCATTATAATGAACTATCATTACATATGTTTTTCCTGTAGCATTTCTACGTCCAAAGATCATAATAATGATAAGCATTATGATAAAAGCCGCAATAGCAAGGATATACATACTTGCTCCCGCTGTGATACCACAGGTTATAGCCCAGAAAAGATACATAAGATCAAGGGGCTCCTTTATGGCAGTTCTGAAACGGACAATAGAAAGAGCACCTACCATACCAAGAGAGATAACAATATTAGTACTGATAGCAAGGGTTACCATACAGGTAAGCACACTCATTCCAATAAGGGTTATAGCATAGTTTCTGCTATAAACAACCCCTGAGAAATATTTTTTATATACAAAATAGATCAAAACTCCCATTACCAGTGCAAACAGAAGATCCAATGCAATAGTAAGGGCAACTCCAGGTGTTATAGCCTGTTGAAATGCATCCGAATCTTTTATGATATCCTCAATAGACATATCTTTTTTCCTCCCTACTCAGCTTTTTTTCTCATGATATTTTCCAGTCTTCTTTCAAGACACATTACATATTTTGAAGCAGATACATAAGTTGAACTTCTTATATCCAGCATATCTCTTATTATCTGCGGCAAAAATTCCGTGAATTTAACTTCCAGGATAAGAGTTTGTGGCGGCATCACACTATAAGTATCCAGCCTATCACTAAATATTTCTCTTGTGGCACCTGCACTTCTGATATTTTCATCAAAAGTTACTCTCACATCTCCATATTCATATACAAATGGCACTCTGTCATAATCAACTATTACTACAGGTTTAAGATTATTAGATACAAGTTCAAAATAAAAGTCCTTACATAAGTCTTCTTTTCTATCAAGAAGGAATCTGTAATCCTTATCATAAACTTTATAATACTCTTCCTTTGTAAGTGAAACTGAGGTTTTTTGAATATACTGTCCCTGCTTTGCTTTTCTTTCCAGCATAATAAAACCATCTTTATAATTATATATCCTTATCCTGAACTTAGCACGAGCCGCAGTACCGGCCATCTTATCCATAATGGCTGACTCCTTCTCATCATCAAAATAAAGACTTCTTATAAGATATCCTGTTTCACCAGCATTTTTATCAAGAGACATTATCCCTTTAAATCGTTGTTTTAATATAAGAGCTTCTGATTCCGATATCATATATTTAAGTTCATGCCGGAATTTTCTAACGATCTCTTCGGCCATTATTCTCCCTCCAGCTTAATAGAACCATCTGCTCCTACATAAAAACAGATACAACCAAAAATCTTTCCATTCTCGCTATAGTAAACATCAAATGCAGTGCATTCATTACCTTCTTCATCAACAGCTTTTACTTTTATAAAATACTGTCCAGGTTCTAGTCTTTTATCATATACTACCTGTCCAAGGAATAAGCTATCCTCTTTTATTATAGGATTTTTAAAATCATAATTATCAGCCACTTCTACCTTATAGGACATATCACTTCCGCCAAAATGATAGGACGCATCCCATTCAAATACTGTTTTTCCATCTAAGACTTCAGGTTTTCCTATATAAAAAGGCATCGGATTCTTTAATGAATCCTTATAAAGCGAATAGTTATATTCAAGTTCATCATCAATTTTAGAAAGCATATCATCATATTCTGCTTCTGTAAGAGGTTCATATAGCTTATCCGCATCCCCAAAACAGTATGGCCTTACTATATCTGCATAATATTCTGCTAATCTCTGGACCTTCCCACCGTGAAAATCCTTATATATATATTCCACCTTACTATCAAGAAGCTTTCTAAAATCATCAGATTTAAGAACTTTCTGGAATAATACATTTGACCAGTAATTACTTATTCCATACTCCCAGCCAAAAGATTCCTTAGAATAATAAGACATATCATGCTTATTTAATGCCCATTCATATCTTCTTAATCCTGCATCACAATCCCAATTTATAAAATACCATTTATTTATATTTGAAGGACTGTAAAGAAGTGTATTTCTACTTTGGGTATCAACATTTCCTGTGATGATATTAAACGCCATCCACATAGCAAGGTTATCCCTGTCGAACCATTTATCTAACAAAGCATCTCCATCCATAGCATTGCTGTTTACATCTTTAAGCATCTCTTTTAATTTTGAATGATCATTACTGCCTTTGCTTTCAAGATAGTATCCAAACTTCTCCTCATCATATAAAGGATCTGTGACAAGTCTTATATCCTCATAATCATAGAATTCAAACATCTGATTCTCTTTATAAAGGAAACCTTCTGAATCAAGTCCATGAGCCTTAAGCATTTTCTTATTAGCCTGTTCTACGTGAGTATAAAGTCCGTAATCAACAAAAACAGTATCAGGGCTGTCCTTGGTCAAGTCCTTAACATAAAGATGAACAAATCTGGTCCTTAAAGACACCATATCAGGGAGTCCTTCCTGAAGCTTATACATGATCTTATTTCTGAATCTGAGGCCTTCCATCTCATGTTTATTAAGATTCAGCACAGTCTGTCCGTCCCACATGCCCTGATTATCTTTAATCTTAATCTTATATCCCTTCTGAGGATCCTTGGATGAAGTCTGCCCACGGACTGATACAGTACAATTAGGAGTCGTTCTTCCATATCCAAGTTCTCCCGGAACAGGTCCCGTTTCATCTCCCACCTGAAGAACACCATTTACTTTATATCTATCAAGCCCCTGTTCTGTATAATAATCTGTAGAATAGGTATTAACTTCCTGCCATGTATGGTCTGTGCTGTCTGAAGAATTTCCCTTGGATACAGTAAGATACATGGTGATGACTTCATCTTCGTCTTCAGTGTAAAGAGCCATATTGTCTTTTAATCTTGCTTCAGTAGGAGAAGCCTTTTCTACAGCTCTGTCTTTTTTATCCTCTTCCTGTTGTTCCTTATATCTGTCCGGAACCTTTATTCCAACACACCCCCAGGTTAAAAATACGAAGGATAAAGATAAAAGCCCTGCTGTAAACCTTTTCAATTTACTATTTCTTTTCATATCATTCTTCCTCTTCTCTAAGAATGTCTTTTCTATATAGATTTCTGTAAACCCTTTCACATTTATCTGCAAAACGGCTCATAATACCATCGACTTCCTCATTTTTAATAGGCTGACGGCTTAATACATTTTCTAAAATCTTCGCTAAGAATCTCTTTAGCTGAACTAAAGAAACTACAGCAAAAAGGAAAGAACCCAGTAAAAAACCAAAACCGTACCATTTTATATCTAAAAACAGAGTTGCAAATGTACCACCAAAGGAAAAGAACATAAATACCGCTCCGGATATAAGAGCTCCGCTATTATCTGCAAAATAAAGCTGGATCAGCATTGTAGCATTTCCAATGGCATAGAATGCATATGCACAGCAAAGTACATTATATATTCCCAACATATCATCATTAAATCCCATAGGCATTTTCGGTATCAGAAATGTTCCTATGATGATAAAAAGAAGGGTTGAAAAAAACTGTTTTAAAAATGTATATGATAACTCACGAGTAAGAGTCTGTTCCATCTCTATACGAGCCTGCTCAATATCTGAATAAGTCATTTCAGAATTCAGCAGTCCAAAGAAATTCCTGTATTTAGGATAAAATTCAACTTCTACACTCGTAACAAAATTAATGGTGGTTATAAGTATGGAAAGGAAACTGAGCAGTGCCGGCACATCGTACTGAGGTGCTTCAAAGAATAATCCCTTTACACAGTTATTTATTGGAGAGGACCACATAAGTACAATGTGTCCATATAGTCCGAAAGACATGCAGATTCCAAGGCATCCCAACTCCGGATAGACCGAAAGCCATCTTAAAAATTTCATGGCACTGCATCTTCCACGAGGAAAATATCTTGTAAGAAGCACATAATACCAGAGTCCCATAATACCATATCCTACACACATTGAAGCAAGAAGAGCCATTGTAGTAGGCAGGATATGAAGTCTGACTCCGAATATATATCCCACTATAAGAGAAGCAGCCACTGCCACAAGGAAAGCTTTCATAATCTCACGATAATTCTTAATAGCCGTAAGATAATTGATCTCCGTCCATACAAGTACCAGTTCTCCGAAAAATACATAACAGCAGAATCTTTCACTTAAACTTACACCTGAAAAATGAAGAAACACTCCCCATACAGGACATCCCAGTAAAAGGACACAGGATATGCTTCCATAAAAGGAAGGCATGATGTCTTCCTCCCTTTTCATATAAATGCAATCTGCTATATATCTCGTAGTTACCATGGCAAGTATATTTACCATAACAAGAGAAAAAAGCAGAGTATAAGTCACCATGGCATTTAAAAGACCTAATTCTCCTCTTGTAGCATGAGCCATGATTCCAAGCATTCTGATACCGAGAAGAAGTACGATTCCGAGTATCATAGGACCAGTACATACCAGTCCGGAATATCCATATGCTTTAAGGAGGGCGATGATTCCTTTTTTATTAAACGCTTTCTTAAGTTCAAAACCTATTCCAGCCATCAGGAATTCACCTCCTTATAAAGCTCTCGAAATTTATCTATACTCATTTTCTGGGTATAATACATTCCTGCTCTTTTTCTTCCAGCCTCACCCATTCTAAGTCTCATTTCCTTATCAACACACATATAGACCATTGCATCTGCCAGCTGATCTTTATGCATTGGAGGAACTACTATTCCCGCAGGTCCAAGTCCATCTTCCCCATCCATCAGTTCTCTGCAGCATCCCACATCTGTAGTTACCGCAGGGCGTCCCGCTGCAAATGATTCAAGGACAGAGAGTGGCTGGCCTTCAGATATACTGGTTAAGATCGTGAAATCAAACTTAGGCATATATTCTAAGACATTTACAACACCGGTAAAGATTATATCTTTAACCCCAAGCTGTTTGATAAGTCCAAGACATTCTTCATTATATTCAGGGTCATCCACATCCCCTAATATAAATAGTCTCGCATTACTGACTCTGTTCTTTACTTCTGCAAATGCATATATCATGGTCTTAATATCCTTAATCTTCGCAATCCTGACTACTGCTCCAATATCTATAAAACCATTATCCTCTTTAACAGGAATATCTTTAAATCTGTCAAAATTAATGCCATTCGGGGTTACCAGTTGTTTTTCAGCAGGACATCCAATATCCTGCTGGATCTTCATTGCATTTTTGAATAAACATGTGACCTTTGCCGCATAATTATAAGCACATGAAGAAAACTGATAAAACAGGTCTATCCACTGCTGTCTAAGATAAGAAGGCACCCATTTAGCAGATAACAGTTCTTCTTCCCTTTCTCTTGTATAAATGCCGTGTTCCGTTACAATAAATGGCTTCTCAGTTTTCCAGCTGGCTAAAGCCCCCAGAAGTCCCGCATATCCCGTCGATGCAGAATGATAAATATCCGCCTCCGGAATATCACTGGTAAGCAGATAAAGTTCAGGCAAAAGCATCGATCTTACATTAAAGAAAAAACTTGAAAATGATATAAAGGGATATTTTTCTTTACACTCTTTAATTATCACACTAAAGAATTCATCGCTCATTAAAACCGACATAGGATTTGCCTTTTTTACATTAAAAAGGTTAAAAAGCACATCCCATTTAACCTTTTCTCCTGTAAACAGGTTACTCAGTTCTTCTAATTCGCTATGAGAAAGATCCGGATGTTTTCTTTGTTTTTTATCCATCTTTATATTAAGTGCTGTATCAAGGAACAGTTCTTTTGTCTCCACTACATTTTCAGGCAGAGTAAATTTAAATTTTCCCTTCTGCCCCTCACTCGCTCCGATGGTCCAAAGAGAAAATTCTGTATCCGGCATAGCCTCTATATAATGATGTGTCCAGCTTGAAACGCCACCAAAAACATATGGATAGCAGCCCTCAAGTATCATACAGACTCTCATATGATTCATCTCCTACTTAAATTCGATCTTTAAATGGTCACTTGTTGCATTTATAAGATAGCAACCTTCCGCCTGCTTATATGCAGTTCCTCCGGCAACATTTACAATTTCCTTATCTGTAAGCCTCAGTAAAAATGATGCATCTCCAGCATATCCTCCCAGATTTACCTCCAGACAGTCATTTTTATAGATTCTTTCAACTGAAAGCTTTGTATATTTAAGCGTAGCATCTCCCATCTCAGACCCTGTACACTGCCTTATATCAGGAACAGATACTTTTAAGAAATCCAGATATTCATTGAACCACTCTACATTTTTAGCCCAGCCTGCCTCAGCACCTCGGTCCGGGTCTAAAACATCATCCGGATGAAGGAAATGGGACTGAACATAATGAAAATTCAGTTCTGAAAATGCTGTATAATACATATATTCATCCATATCACAACCTGACACAATTCTAGGAGTCTCTATAACATTATTTTCTTCATCTATCCCAAATTCCTGGGTACAACTGTTAACATCTGCATCCGGAAGATAAATACTTGAAATAATGGTAATATCCTTATCCGCATTAAGGAGAGCTTTCTTACCTTCTTCAGATATGATATTTGAAGGAGGTACATAAACTCTAAAAGTTTCATTTGGGAATAACTGACCTGAAAAATCCTTTAATTCCGTAATAGCTTCAACAATGCTCTTTGAATCAGGCCATAATTTATATGTGCCGAACTGCATGTCATCATCTATACCTTTTATACATAAAGGCTGATGGTTATATCCATGAAGTCCTAATTCTCCACCATTGTTAAGAAGCATATTTCCAAACATCAAGAAACGGGCTGTAGCATAATTTCTCTTAAATGGTGCATTTACATTATCGTTATAATCCTCAATGATAAAACCGGTATGAACAATACCATACTCTTTTTCCCATTTGATCACCTGTGGCAGCCAGTAATTGGCATAAAATGTAGCAATATCAACCCCATAATCCCTCATGATATAAGTGGAATCACCACTAGGTACCGGTGACGGAAAATCATCGATATAATAAGAAGAGGCATTGATCACCGGGTAAATGCATACATCATCTAACATACTGTAAGCAAGGCAGTAAAAACCTCTCTGGAATTTATCTGTCATTGTATAATTCATGATAACTGTCTTACCACTGCCAGATTTATATCCCCATAAAAGAGGCACGCTTCCATCCTCTGAAGCCACAACTCTGTCACAGTCTTTTGAAAGCTGGATCCCTAAAGAGATATCAAGTCCATCCTCTTCTCCATCAAGAGAGAATTTAAAATTCTTTTTAACATATGAACCTATCATCCTCTCATCAAGAAGCGTTATCCCTTTGATCTTTGTATAACCCGCGCAGCTCTCTATGCCAAGTCTTGGAAAAAGTGCTTTAAATACCGTTCCCACATAAGGTGTGGTATCACACATAAGATGTCCTCCTGTGAGGATCCATCTGGACAAGGTTTCTGCCCCGCCTTCCATCTTATCCCAATCACTAAAAGATATTACAACATTCCTGTAATTATAAAGGTCTGTATCCCAATCCACCTCGGTTACATCCTTCTTGTCATAAGGAATCTTCATCTGCTTAAGGACTATCTCCATCTCTGGAGTTATCTCTAAGGTATTTACATCTTCTTTATCAACAATAAGCAGACATTCTGCTGTAGTTTTTACATCTTCGGTAAAGGAATAATCTCCATTTACTTCTCCTCTGTTATCATCAAGAACAACTCCTCTTCTTTGAAGGATCACGAGAAATGTAAATATAAATATAGCCACTACAGGAACCGCTACCCTGTTCCATCCTGTATTATTTTCTTCTTTATCTTTCTTAAAATGGATTTTCATATTCACCCTTCCAGAATTTATACCAGGCCTTTCCCGCCTTAGAGAGATAGATATCTTTTTCCTTAACAGTTTCTATTACCTCTAACGCCAGTTCATCATTGGAAGTCTTATGAGCATAAGCCATATATGCCATATAACACTTCTCATCCTCAGGCCAGCTGCATCTGATAAGTTCCAGCAGCTTATCCATATTTTTAAGTCTTCCTGTTTCTATCCTGTTGGTAACAAACATAAGCCAGTACTTCTTATTGTCTTTCACATATCCCAGCATTTCCACCAGGGAATCATCAAATTTCTCCTGGTATATCTCATATACAGCACCGGAGATAAGACCACTTCCCATATATTTATCGATTATCGTTATATATTCATCCAACAGCTTGATATAGCCCTTGCTAGGCATATTTACTTTTTTAGTAACTAATTCAACTGTGTTTTCTTTTTCTCTGACAGTTTTTTCAAACTCATCAATATCTACTTCTTTTGCGGGATCTATCTCATCAAGTCCTCTTATCTCCTTCATTCTCGCTTCAAGTTCCCCTAATTTTGCTTCATAACCAGTCTGGATCGCGATCATAGAAGTAGTGGCATAATGAGATAATTCTGTATCACTGGAAAGACTGGCACTTTCAAGGACAGAAACATATTCCTCCGGATTTCCTTTTAATATATCCATGATAAGGCTTCTTCTGGTGCCTGAGCCATTCATTTCCATAGCTTCTTCCAAAGGTATAACATCAGTATTTTCGCCACTTACAGGCAATATGATCTTTTTAAACCTTAGATCATCAACTTCTAACTTCTCATAACCCGTTTCCCTGGTAGAATAGATCTTTTTTTTCTGAAGCCACTGTTCTATAAATAAGACCATCGCTCCCACATAAGGCACAAGAATTACAAAAGGCATAAGATGTTCCCTGGTTTTTACAATATCAAGTTTTAGCAGAACCGCCACAAGTATACATATCAACATGTGACCCCAAATGAAAAAGATCATTTTACATCCTCAAACACAAATTTTCTTTCCGCAAGTCTTTCCTTAACAACGTTCGCTCCAGCTTTTCCTGTCTGAAGTAAAAGCAGCCAGATAGCATCATCAGAGCCAATTCCTAAAATATCATTATTTCTTATAACACCTTGAAGTCCCGACTCAACTGCCTTTATATTACCTGGATCATGTATATCCACTTCAGGCCTTACAGGAATAAGCCTGATCAAGGTATAGTCCATAAAATTCTTTAAACTCATCTGCTTATAGATTTCTAGTGTTTCACAAAACTTATCTTTACTCAGCACATGAGTTCCTTCTATAAATCTATCTTCTCTTTCCTGTTCTGAAACAGCTCTTGCAATAGAAGCTGAGATAAGTCTTGAAATTATAAATAATTTATTATGGAATTCATTATTCATCTGACTGTCTTTTGCATGGATTATCTGGACCATGGCACGAAGTGTGTCACCTTCCATAATAGGACAGCAGTAAGCCGGATAATCCGGGAGACATTTACTATTGATAAATGACTCTCCCTTAAGGATTTTTTCAGTCATCTGAGGAAATGCCCTTAAATCAAATGATTTACTCAGATTACCATTTTCCTGTTTTGAACATACTACCAGTCTCGCAAATATATTACCTTCATACACGTTATAAATTGCGATGGAATTATTCTCCAATAATTTTTCTAACACCTGAATTCCTTCAAAATAAACCTCTTCAGGCTTCATTGAATCTAATCTTTGAATAGCTCCATAGATCTTTCCGTAGCTGTCCGTATAGCCTATGATCTGACTATTATACTGTTCAGCACTTTTTAAAACATCTTCATATGTCTTATTTAGGAATTCATATTTTTTCTCTAATACTCTTCTTTCCTGTTTTGCCTCTCTCTTTTCATCTTCATGCTTATCTTTTCCATAACCAGATACAGCACCAAGAAGGAAATAGGACACAAAAGGAAGCCAGTTCATTACGTTAAGTAAAAGGATCTGCCAAGATAAGGTCTTATGGCTCATTATGAGATAACCAATGCTAGCAAGAGAAGCCGATAAAAGACCAGGCATAAGTCCATTCATGGACCCGATGATAGTAACAGCAACCATTCTGAAATCAATAAATCCCAGAACTGCATTTCCACTAACCCGTCGATTGAGCCATTCCGCTATAAAAGCAAGGGAAAGGATCTCAAAACCCACACGGGTCGCTTCGCCAAATTTACGAAGTTTTTCTTTTTTTTCTTTTTTAATATTATTTTTCTTTATATCTTCATACCGTTTTTCATATATGACCGGTAATTCTTTCCATAGATTATGTTTTGGATACCAGCCATATTCTGTTCTTGCCACTTCTGAACTTTTTATAATAGGCTGTATCACGATGTCATTTTTATAAAATACATTCACATCCGGCTGCACTTTCTGGATATTTTCATATATGATCTCAAGATTACATACATTTCCACCAGAAAGATCCATCTCAGTATAATCAGCTTTAGGCGGAAGATCTGCAATACGCTCGATAAGCTCCCCTAAATCCTGATCATTTAAAAAATCTGTATCTTCAAGTCTTCCACCTGAAAATACAATTTTTTTATTTAATATAGCTTCATCCACCCAGGAACTGAATTCCCAGTCATTTTCTTTATCAGAATATAGTCTTGGGACCCTTAGAGTCACTACCTTTATATCATCCGTGGACGCGCTGATATACCCCATCCTTTCTCCAGTCATAAGAAGCATTCTTCTGTTTCTGAATCTTATATCAGCATCTTTTACCTCACGGTAAATATCATTTGTCACCACCTGAGTAAAAAGAGGAACATTATATTTTTTTGCCAGATGAAGATTTTCCTCAAGATCCTCAAGTTCATCATAGAAACGCTTTGCTCCATCCAAAGCCTTAGAAAAATAAACTATCATTCCAAAGGAATAGGATTTAAATAAAGTCTCTAAACTTTTGCCTTTTCCGGAATCAAATACACGAACAAAAGACAGGCCTCTTATCCTGTCTAAATTTTCTTTTATTTTTTTATCCTGTTTTTCACGCTCATCGGATTCTTCATTATAAAGAATCAAAAGATTTTCTTTGTTATCTAACCCCGCCACCGTCTCAAAAAACTGTGCCGATAACCTTGTAATGTTTCCAGTAAATAGTATATTCATAATTTTTCGTCCCTCTCCCATCTAGGACTAAAACCAACTTACTACTTATATAAAACTACCCTCCTTATAGCCAAGGAGGGTAGTTATTCTCTTTTTTTTTAGTTTGAAAGAGCTGCTGTAATGATCGCCATAGAATATACTTCAGATGCTGTACATCCTCTTGAAAGATCATTAACTGGTGCATTAAGACCAAGAAGTATCGGTCCGAACGCTTCGAAATTTCCCATTCTCTGTGCAATTTTGTAACCAATGTTACCTGCATTGATATCAGGGAAAATAAATGTATTTGCATGTCCTGCTACATTTGAGTCAGGATATTTCTTTGCTGCAACCTTAGGTGAAACTGCTGCATCGAACTGCATCTCACCATCAATTGGAATATCCGGATGAATAGCTGCTGTACGCTTTGCAGCATTTCTCATCTTATCAACTGTTGGGCCCTTTCCAGATCCATTTGTTGAATAGCTAAGGAAAGCTACCTTTGGATCAACGCCAAATGCCTTGGCACACTTGATCGTCTCTTCAGCGATCTCAACCAATTCATCTTCTGATGGATCAATATTCAGACCACAATCGCCCATAGCTAGAACTTCGTTCTCACCTGTAGCTCCCGGCCTTACCAGGATAAAACAAGATGAAACAATTGTATTTCCAGGTCTTGTCTTAATAAGCTGAAGTGCAGGTCTTACTGTATCAGCTGTAGAATATGTTGCTCCTCCAAGAAGTGCATCTGCATATCCCATCTTAACAAGCATAGTACCAAAATAATTATTTGCTTTGAGTACTTCTCTAGCCTCTTCTCTTGTAACACCTTTTTTCTTTCTAAGCTCACAATAGAGATCGATCATTTCCTCTATCTGTGGAAAGTTTAAAGGATCAATGATCTTTGCTCCCCTTATATTAAAGCCACAGTTTTCTGCAGCCTCGTAAACCTCTGCCTCGTTTCCAATAAGAACTGGTTCAAGGAAATTACTTGCCAGCAATCTTGATGCTGCTTCAAGAATTCTTGAATCTGTACCTTCTGTTAATACGATCTTCTTCGGATCTTTCTTAAGTTTTTCGATTAATTGTCCGAAACCAAACATTTTCCTTTCTCCTTCTTACAGTTATGTATATGCGTACCCCAAACACTATGTGATATAGTTTAATCCCATAAAATCACATTTTTAATGATAGCACTATTTGAATGAAGTATTAAGCAGAAAATATGATTTTTCTGTGGTTTTTCACACCATTATTTTATAAAGAATCGTTTTTTATTTTTTTTGTTCCAAATATGAATTAAATGATCCTTATCAATAACTCAGTCAGATATACAACTATGCACGAAAGTATTGCAACAGTTGTAAGCCCACGTCCCAACAGAGCGAGGACTATGGCTGTGAAAAATCCGGCTATTGCAGAATATATCGATCCTGTGGCAGTAAATATATCAGGTATCGTCATAGCAGTAAGAACTGCATATGGAATATAATAAAGTACCGACTGAATAAATCTGTTTTTGATCTTCTTTTTTACCAGAGCAAAAGGCAGCGCCCTGATAAGATAGGTCGAACCTGACATGATAAGAAGATAGATAATGAATTGTTTATTACCCATTACTCATCCTCCTTTTTTGTCTCATCTAAAGACTCTTCATCAACTTCTTTTACCGGAAAAATAATAGCAGCAACCACGGCACTGATCAGTGCACTGATAGTGATCACCATGCCTGCTGATATTTCTTTGAATACCGGAACATATTTAAACATTATACTTAAGGCTGCGGCGATAAAAACCGGGAGTGCTACCTTCTTTACCTTCTTTACCTCTGGCACTACGATTGCTACAAACATTCCATAAATAGCAAGTCCCAGTGCGTTCATTACAGCCTTGGGAAGAACTTCTCCAAGAAGTCCGCCAAATAATGTTCCCACACTCCATCCAACCCATGGCAGAGTTGAAAGTCCTGCGAAGAAGCTTCTCGTTACTTTATCTTCAGCTGCTGCAACAGCAAATATCTCATCTGTCATAAAGAACCCAAGGATCCATCTATAGGCCCCTTTAAATTTCTCTTCAACTTTCTGAGATATGGATACTGACATAAATGAATAACGAACATTGATCGTTATCTGTGAAATCAGCATATCGAAGTATAATCCCGGCGTCATCATCATCTGAACGCCAGCAAACTGTCCGGCTGATGTGACTACCATCATTGAGATAATGACAGCTTGCCACCATGTAAAACCTAAGGACACGGCTTTTATACCAAATGTAAAAGAGACCGAAAGATATCCAAGTGCAATAGGAACCCCGGCCTTAAGTCCTCGTATATAACCTTTCATGTTTTACTCCTAATGCTTAAAACTTCAACCAACTATTCTAGTTTACTCATTTGAATTAAGATTCGCAACACGACAGACAAAATTAATTGTACAAAATAACGTACATTTCGTTAAATTGTATTAATAAAAGTACAATGCTACTATACCATCAGTTGAAAGGCATAAAATTTAGGTGTAACATGAATTTTGATTGTAAAATTTACACCAACATCTATTTTATTGAAAGGAATCTGTTAAACAAATCATGACAATAAATAATTCCCAAAAAATCGCTCTTATTTTTCCCGGTCTGGGTTATAACTGTGACAAACCTTTACTATATTATCCGAAAAAAATAGCCGTTTCATATGGTTATCAGATAATCGAGATAAATTATTCCGGTTTTCCATCTAACGTAAAAGGAAACAAAGAAAAGATGGAGCTTTGCTTTAATATTGCGTTTGAGCAGGCAAAAACACGTCTTTCTTCAATAGACTTTAATAATAAAGATATCCT
Organism: uncultured Lachnospiraceae bacterium; assembly: GCA_902789175.1. Taxonomy (GTDB): domain Bacteria; phylum Bacillota; class Clostridia; order Lachnospirales; family Lachnospiraceae; genus Eubacterium_Q. Next base: position 56,229 of record CADANF010000005.1, on the reverse strand, counting down.
TATAATCGGAAAAAGCATAGGCACCGCCGTAGCAGCAGCCTATGCTTCTAAAATACTTTGTTCCTTCACTACCAAAGAGATAAGATTTATATATCTCACTCCCGTTGAACAAAGTTTTAATTATATGCGACCTTCCTCAGGAATCGTATTTCATGGCACTAGTGACCCTTGGATAAACACCCCTGTTTTAGTGAAAAACTGCGAAAACTTAAATCTCCCACTTTTCATCACAAAGGACTCGAACCACTCCTTAGAAACAGGCAACCTGGTAACGGATATTGAAAATCTTGGTAAGATTATGGGAAGAATAGATGCCTATATCCAGAATCCAAAAAGCTGATCGCAAATATTAAACTTATTTATTAAATTTATCAAGTGCCGCCTGAGCTGTTTTGCAAGCTTCGTCAAGAGCTTCCCTGGCAGGTACACCTTCAATTTCTACCTTATCTGCAGCTGTCTTAAGTGCATCATAGATTGCTCCACCTGTTGGATCGATTGGTGCAACTGAAGCATGCTGTGCCTGTGCAAGTGGAACTAAGATTTCTGGATGTTCACTTGAGTATGCCTTATAGCTTTCTGTATCCTTTGCTGATGAACGAACAGGAACATAACCTGTATTGATTGACCAGTTAGCCTGATTTTCAGGATTTGTAAAGAACTTCATGAAATCATATGCACCAGCCTTTTCTTCATCAGAAGAAGCATTAACTGATACAAGGTTCTTTGATTCTGCTGTAGGAGTAGCAACTCCACCTTCCTTCCATGCTGGCTGTTCCATAGCTGCAACAACTGTAAAATCAAGATCAGCCTGATCACCTGATGAACCTGTGTATCCACCGGCAACACCATTTACAGCGTCATCCATTGTGCTGTACCAGTATTCCCAGCCTTCACCACCAGAATGTATAGCCATAGTCTTATCAGTATTGATCCATTTTCCAAATGAATCCCAAACCTCTACCCATTCAGGTGAGTTGATAAGTACTGTCTTTCCATCATCACTTAAAAGCTTTGCACCATTTGAGATTGATACGTCTACAAGGTTATCTGGTCCCCACATTGGCTCCCATACATAAGTACCACCTGCAGCCTTAACCTTATCGTATGCATTGTTAAGATCATTCCAGGTCTTAATATCTTCTTCCTTTACACCAGCTTTTTCAAACAAAGCTCTGTTGTAATAGAAAACCTGCGTTGTTCCATAAGCAGGTATTGCATAGTTCTTTCCGTCTGCTATACCCTGCTCCATGAATACATCTATATAATCACTCTTATCGAAATCGCTGTCATTTGCGATAGTATCTGTAAGATCTGTTAATAATCCTTTCTGGGCAAGATTATATGTAGGAACCACTTCAATAAGGGCTACATCTGGTGCTACATTTCCTGCGATTGAAGCCTGAAGTTTCTGATATGTCTCATCGTAATCAGCCTGAACAACCGTCTTTACAAAATACTTATCCTGAGAATTATTATAATCATCAACTATTCCCTGGATAACCTTCACTGCTGTTTTGCCACCAGCAAACCAGAACTCGATCTCAATCTTTCCATCAGCAGTCTTTGTTGCTTCCCTCTTAGCTGATCCTGTATTCACACTAGCCTTACAACCAGTAAGAGCTCCCAGTGTCATTGCACCAGCTAAAATGCCTGTTAAAATTCTCTTTCCTAACTTCATTTTTTTCCTCTTTTCTAGGCCTTATGCCCATGTAATCAATACCCGTGTCCCTAACACAAGTATCTATATTTTCAAACGTCTTTCGACGTTTTCTTAACCCTTTACTCCTGTATCACCAGCAAGTCCTGATATGAACCATTTCTGAGTAAAAGCAAATAGGATCAGAAGCGGCAATACGATAACTGTGCTTCCTGCCATAACCGCTGACCAGTCGGTTCCATAAGCTCCTCCTTCAAAGAAGAAGTTTCTAAGTCCCTGAGCAACCTGATAGTATTTCTCGTCTTTAGTGATAAGCGATGGCCACATGTAATTGTTGTAAAGACTTATAAAGCTTATAAGAAAAAATGCGACAAATGATGGTCTTGTCACCGGAAATACAATCTTCCAAAGTATCTTAAATTCACTAGCTCCATCAACTCTGGCAGCTTCAATAAGTTCTTTCGGAAACTGAAGAAAGGCCTGTCTTAAAAGAAATATTCCGAAAATACTTACACACTGTGAAATGATCAGTCCCTTAAAGCTGTTCAACATGTTATATCTGGCTAAAAGAACAAAGGCAGGAATATAAGTTGCACATGATGGGAGCATATATGTTCCCATAACAATTCCAAAAAGTACATTTCTTCCCTTAAACTTAAAGAAGACAAATGCATAAGCCAGCATTGCTCCTGTCACCATCTGGATAAAGACTGTGACTCCAGCAATAAATAAACTGTTTCCAACATACTTTAACAATGGAGACTCTGTTAAAACCTTTGTTATATTTTCAAAATGATATGTAGATGGAAGTATGATATTTGCATTCATAGCTTCCTTGCTTGTCTTTAATGCCCCAAGTATCATCCAGATCAGAGGAAACACCATTAGGAGGCTTAAGACCAAAAGTACTATATGTTTAAAAAATCTTGATATTATCTTTTTCATTAATAATTCACCCACTTCTTTGATACTTTGAACTGAATAAGTGACAAAGTAACTGTTATCATAATAAGAACGATGGCTACAGCTGAAGCTGCTCCCATATTAAATTCTTCAAATCCCAACTGGTAATAAAGGTAAGTGAGTGTTCTTGTACTTCCTGAAGGGCCGCCCTGAGTAAGTATCTGAATCTGGTCATAGGCCTTTAAGGAATCCACCATGGTAACAACTGACAGGAAAAATGTAGTTGGTGATATACCTGGAAAAATGATATATCTAAATTTTTGAAGCTTGTTTGCACCGTCAAGAGACGCAGCTTCAATTCGTTCCTGAGGAATCTTTTCTAATGCAGTTATATAAAAAATCATCGCATAGCCAATACTTTTCCACACAGTAACGATAATAACAGACATCAGAGCGGAATCAGAACTCTGAGTCCATTGAGATGCAGGAAGGTTAAGTATTTTGAGGACTTGGTTTGCAAGTCCACCATTGGGTAAAAATATCCAGTTCCATATTATGGAAATGGCTACTGTCGGTGTTATCCATGGTGAAAAAATAAGAAATTTATATACAGCACTTCCTCTGAATTTGTTTCTCATCAGAAGCGCAAGTATAAGCCCAAACATGAGGATGGGGATAACTGTACCAACAGCAAAAAGGATTGTATGGGTCATTGCCTCCCAGAATCTTGAATCTGTAAATATGTTCTGATAATTCTCAATTCCGACCAGGTTATATTCTGGTGTCATGTAGTCCCAATCAGTAAAACTAAGCCAGCCTGTATTGATAATAGGATAGATCCAAAAGAGAACCATAGGTAACATTGCAGGTAATGTAAATAAAAGTACATTTCCTATATTCTTTAATCCTCTAACTGTTATTCTTTTCCTTTTGGATGCAGCCTTAAAAGCTGTCCCATTATATTCCCCATTTTCTTTATAGATTTTTTCATCTACATTCCGGGTACCCGCCAACTGACTCATATCTACCTCGTTCTTATATTATATTTTCCCCCTCGTTCACGAACTTTTTTGTACTTTCACCGTATGAACACATATAAATTACCATTTTAATTTCATATTGTCAATGAAAAAAGCAAAAAAAATAATGCCCGGCACGAACCGAGCATTATTTTTTTGACCTTTACTGGATAAGATATCCTAAAGAATCAAATTTATATTCTTTTCCATCTATTTTCATTGACATATTTTTTGCATACCAGCCTGATGTATCTCCAAACCAGCTGCCCTTAGCATTCTTTCTCCATGAACCTTTTGCTTTATATGTCCAGGAACCATTTCCTCCCAGCCAGTAGCCATTGATCCACTCATTACTTGCCATATGTCCGTCACTATAGAAATAATAGTAAACATCCTTTACCTTGATCCATCCTGTAGCCATTGCGCCACCAGGAACAAAGTAATACCATTTTTCATTTATAAGCTTCCAGCCCAGCTGCATTTTTCCTGAACCATCGAAATAGTACCATTTACCATTATCTAAAAGCCATCCTGTCTTAAGCTTACCGTTATAAACATAGTACCAGCTTCCGTTAGACTGATGCCATCCAGGAGTTGAGAACACGCTGTCCTTCTTTGCTTCTTTTTTGTACAGATCTTTTATATACTTACCTGCATCAGAAAGCTCTGAATCTGACCAGTTGCTGGTAGAACCTGTTGAACTCTTAAGAAGTGCTGAACTTTCATTTTTTCTTGAGAGACTCCAACAGAAATAGCTTATCTTGTTCTCATCTGAATTAAGAATAGACATCCATTTATCTGCCTGACTCTTATTTATACCATCATTACCATTTGCAGCCGAAAGGCCAAATTCTGAGATGACCACAGGAATGTTCTTATTTAAGGCATACTGAAGTTTTCCGGGAAGGTCTCTTGTATGTCCTGATTCATTACAGTAAAAATGAAGTGAATAAGCAATATTTGAATATCCTGTAATCGGATCATCTGCTACATCATTGCTATTTGCTTCCCAGGCATTAAGGGTAAGCTGAGAATATCTTGGAGTTCCAACAATAATGATATGATTACTGATCTTTCTTATCTCTCTTATCACATCAGTAGCATATCTCTTAATAGTTGACCACTGTATTGCAGATGGCTCATTACATATTTCAAATATCACATTATCATAATTCTTATAAGTAGCAGCCATTTCCTTAAAGAATTCAATAGCTTCTGTCTTATGATTATTAGGATCTGAGTCAAGGATATGCCAGTCGATCACTACATACATTCCAAGATTAGTAGCATATTTAACCCCATTCATAACCTTGTTTTTAAGCTGGGTCCTTTTCGAAGAATCAGCGTATCCGCCCTGATCTACGTAAAGAGCAAGCCTTATGGCATTTGCGCCCCAATCATCTCTCAAAGTCTTAAATGAAGCCTCAGAAACATAAGTTCCGCCTACATCTCCATATGGATCTCCATCCCACTGAAGTCCATGAGTACTTACTCCTCTCATCTGGAATTTATTACCGCTAGCGTCATAAATATTCTTTCCCGATATCTTAAGAGCACCATGAAGTGCCGCCGGTGATCCCGCAGGATAAGAAGGCTTTGGAAGTGTAGTTCCTGCCGCCTCAACCTTAAACGGAACATAAGTAAGTAATGAAAGTAACATAATGACAGTCAATATGATACTTCTTATCTTTTTATTATTCATTTGTTAATCCCCGCAATTTATGTGTGTCTTATTTTGAGCCCTTCATATCAAACACTGCAACGAAGGTCTTTAATATAATCTTAAAATCAAGTAATATAGAAAAATTTCTGATGTAATCATTATCAAGCTTAACTACCTCTTCAAAATCAGTAATATCTGATCTTCCTGAGCACTGCCACATACCTGTGAGACCAGGTTTCATAGCCAGACGGCTCAGATGATGAGGGTCATACTGCTTGAATTCATCAAGTGTTGGTGGTCTTGTTCCCACAAGAGACATATCTCCCTTAAGGATATTCCAGAACTGTGGAAATTCATCAATACTTGTTTTTCTTATAAACTTTCCAATTGGCATGATTCGCGGATCGTCTTCCATTTTGAACATAAGACCACTCATTTCATTATGAGCCATAAGTTCCTTCTTACGTTCCTCAGCATCCATATACATGGATCTGAATTTATACATCTTAAAGATTCGCCCATTCTTTCCAACTCTTTCCTGTCCAAAGAAAGCTGGTCCCGGAGACTGTTTCTTAATGATAGGTGCAAATATAAGATAGAGTATCCCAGTAAATATAAGTCCGATTATTGAAACAAATATATCAAATATTCGCTTAACAATAAGTTCACCGGTACTGCCGTTATCAATCCTTGTTGTGATGGTTGTGTATTTACCAGTATTTTCAAGTGATACATTATCAAGGCTCGCAGACATTTCAAGATTAAGCGAAATATGAGTTGTTATACCCATATTAAGGAACTGCTTTGATAATCTGGCACTTTCACCGTGCTTTGCTAAAAGGAAAACTTCATTTACTTCATTATCCTTCATGAAATCAAGAAGATCTCCCTCAATTACAGGAACACCGTCAACACTTGTGATAGGAGTATTGTCCGGATGATGTTCGTCATTTAGGAGTAAGATACCGATGAAATCATAATATCCATTGTTATTCTTCTTTAACTCATCAAGATAATCTCTTATGGATCTTCTGTAAGTTGCCACGATTACATGACTAACCTGTTTACCTTCTTTAAATCTTGTTCTTATAACCTTCTTCCAGATAACTCTCAAAATGTACATAAGGATGATATCAAATACAAAGAACAGCATTATTGTTGCTCTGGAGTAATTATCCGTCTGTTTTACAATGAAAAGCGATAAAAGAAGTAAGCCCAATATCTCAATATTAAGGACTATGACTCTCTTTAGTTCATCTACCTTATTTCGTTTGAGTATCTTACTGTGGATTGGCTGGAACAGCATTATGATAAGATAAAGTGCTATGACACCCATTCCAATCTTCATGAAAAATGTCATATACACATCATTTTTTTCACCCAGATAAAAAATGATATATAATGCATATGCCGAAACCATACATACGATGATACTGATTATGTCCAATATGACAAAATCAATATGCTTTGATCTTACGCTTTGATTATTCAAGTTAGTATTCCTCTCTAGAATAATAAAAATAATTTTCTCTATTATAAGCATATTGATAAAAAATATCAAATTAATTGTTTTTTCTAATAAGTATAGCCTCTTGAATCAAACCTGTAAATCTTTCCATCTATCTTAAGTGATTCACTCTTTGCATACCATCCGCTGGTATCTCCATACCACTTTCCAGTTGCGTTGGCATGCCATGAAGCTTTATTCTTATATGTCCATTTTCCACCTTTGCTAAGCCAGTACCCCTGTACCCATTCGTTTTCTGCCATAGCACCTGATGGATGCATATAATAATATGTTCCACTTACTTTTATCCAGCCCGTCTGCATAGCACCCGAACCATTAAAATAGTACCAGACATTACTTACTTTAAGCCATCCTGTGGCCATGGCTCCTGATGGTTTAAGATAATACCAGACATTATTAATCTTCTTCCAGCCTGTCTGCATGGCGCCTGAACTATTAAAAAAATACCAGACATTACTAATCTTCTTCCAACCTGTAGCTTTCACATCGGCCGTAAAGTAATACCAGATTCCATCAATCTTTTCCCAGCCATTCTTTAAAATTATTGGTTCTGGCTGTGGCTCTGGCTGTGGTTCCGGTTCCGGCTCTGGCTCTGGCTGTGGTTCCGGTTCCGGCTCTGGCTCTGGCTGTGGTTCCGGCTCTGGCTCTGGCTGTGGGTCTGGTTCACTCTGTGGATCGTAATCTGTAGCTGCAAGAGTTAATTCTGATAAGTCATAAGCTGCCAATGTTACAGCATCATATTCAAATGTAATTGTATAACCGAGCGAAAAAGCATAACCAGCAGCTGCGCTTCCATTAGGATTTCCCACAAGGAATAATTTATCCGGATTTCCAATAGTATGTGAATCACAATTAGTAACATCTACCAGATAATTCTTATCATCAAGTGTTACCAGATTCCACATATGACCTCCTGCACCGGTACCACCCGCCATGTTTCCTGACACTAAAATACAGGAAAATGATGAATCACTAAATGTACTCATATCACAAAGATACTTAAATGCTTTTGAATACCCTTCACATACAACATTTGTTGAAGAATCATCATCAAAAACATTTATAAGCTGCCATGGATCACCATAAGCTCTTCCGATATCCGCACTGGAACTATCATAGCTTACCATATCACAAATAGCATTTTTATAAGCCTTTAATTTTTCATAATCGGATTTTGAAGCATTCTGACTTACAATATTTTTGGCATTATTTACCGCAAAAGAGACTGCATTTATCTTTGAAAGATCAAATTTATAAATATTATAATAACCATTATCTACTGCAGCATAATCCGTTGAAATCTTAAAATTAACACTTATTTCCGCATCTGCAGCTTCGATATAGTTAGTCTCTCCTCTTGTTCCAGTTAAACTATATATATAACCCTCTGTTTTATCAAACCAATACAGGTCATATGGCTTATTATAAAGAAGTGCATTTACTACCTTAGGCACATCAAGGCCGCCATAAAGGAAGTCATTTAACCTATTAACAGCCTCTTTACTTAATTTACCATCAACAATAATATCTACGCCTATTTCTTCTCTTGTATATCTGGTCTTTGTTATGCCAAGTTCTGATAAAGAAACCTTAAATTCAGAAGAAGCAAGCTGTCCCGCTGCTGCCGCCTCGATTTTTTTCTCTAATGCGTCATATAACTTTTTATTGATCCCAGAAAGCTGTTTTCTTGTAATTCCTGCAGCTAAAGAGGCATTCACCGCCTCATAGAAAGCATGTTCCATATACGCTTCTACATAAAACTCTTCTTTGGGAACATCCACCAAAACATCAGTAACTTCTTTAGAAACAGACTCCTCCGTTATCTCTTTTTCATTACTACTGCTTTGTTTTGTATTATCATCTGGTTCTGCCGCTTTTACATCAACCCACGGCACCACTAAGAAAAATGCCATAAATAACGCCAGTAATGACATTTTCCCACTTATTAATCTTTTTTTCATATATTCGCCCTCCATTGGAAATATATTTTTACCCTATAGAATAATTATATCATTCCTTCACTATCTGAAAAAACGAAAAAAAGATGACTATATATTTAATAGCCTGACATCAAAATAGTATATAGGATGAAAAAGCAACACTATTTTTATGTCCCTTACTCTACTCCAAGGAATTTATAATCCTTATCTTCGATCGCCTTTTTTATCACTGCTTCATCTACAGAAGATGAAAGTGTTATCTCAGCTGTTCCTTTTTCATGACTTACTTCTGCTTCTTCAATCCCCGGGATATTCAAAAGTACTTTTCTTACTGCCGCCTCACAATGAGCACACATCATCCCTTCAACTTTAACTATTTTCTTCATATTATTTTCTCCTATATCATCTTCAACATCAAAAATATCATCAAATTTTATATCTTTTTTTCGCTTCTTATCTTTTGAAGCTTTATGTATCTTATAAAGATTGATCCTTAAAGCATTAATACAAACTGTAAAACTTGAAAGAGACATGGCAAGAGCTCCCCACATAGGATTCATATTGATTTCTTTATAAAGTCCAGCCGCCATAGGTATAAGGATGATATTATATCCAAAAGCCCAGAACAGATTCTGATATATATTCCTAAGAGTCCATCTGCTAAGCCTTATAGCTGCACTAAGTGAAGAAAGGTCCGAATTTACCAGCACCACATCTCCTGAATCTATCGCCACATCCGTTCCCGAACCAATGGCTATACCCACATCAGCACTTTTAAGACCTGGGGCGTCATTTATACCATCCCCCGCCATAGCAGTTTTTCCAAGTTTTTTTAATTTGAGGATAACATCTTTTTTCCCTTCCGGAAGAACACCTGCTATCACCTTATCTACCTTTATCTCTTCATTTAAAGCAAGGGCTGTCTTTTTATTATCTCCTGTAAGCATCACTACTTTAATGCCCATATTCTTCATTTCATTGATGGCTTTCAGTGAGTCTTCTTTAACCTTATCTCTAAGTGAAATGATACCCAGCAATTTCTTTTCTGTAGCAAATAAAACCGGCGTCTTTCCTTTTAATGCCATCAGATCAAGATTTTTTCTCTGATCTTCACTCAGGTTTACTATAGAACTGATAAACTTAAAAGATCCGCCGTAAAATGTTTCATTATCGATTTTACCCTTGATACCGCTTCCTGAAAGGACTTTAAAATCCTCTACTTTAAGCTTTTGAATTTTATTTTCTTCTGCATAAACTGAAATAGCCTTTGCCAATGGATGTTCAGATAAAACTTCTAAACTATACGCCACCTTGAGTAAATCTTTTCCTCCTACAATATCAACCACTTCCGGTGTTCCTTTTGTTATGGTTCCGGTCTTATCAAGAGCGACTATCTCAGTCTTTCCAAGATTTTCAAGAGCTTCGCTTGTTTTAAACAATATCCCGTTCTTTGCTCCTACTCCATTTCCTACCATAATGGCCACAGGAGTAGCAAGCCCTAATGCGCATGGACAGGATATTACAAGAACGCTCACTGATCTTTCTATTGCAAATGCTACTGTTTTCCCAAAAATGATCCATAAAAAGAAAACAGCAACTGTCAAAAGGATCACAGCTGGTACAAAATAGTAAGACACTTTGTCTGCTATTCTTGCAATAGGAGCCTTTGTTGCAGCCGCATCTCTTACCATTTTTATTATCTTTGAAAGGCTGGTATCTTCTCCAACTCTTGTGGCTCTGGCCTTTATAAAACCTGAAACATTCTTTGTTGCAGCAGCAACCATATCCCCTTCTTTTTTATCTACAGGAATTGATTCTCCTGTAAGCATAGATTCATCAACTGAAGCACTGCCTTCTATTATTTCCCCGTCACAGGGAATCGATCCACCTGTTTTAACAATAAAGACATCTCCTACCCCAACTTCATCTATCGTCACTTCTTTAATCTGGTCATTTTTTTCTACAAATGCTTTTTGTGGAGATAATTCCATCAGACTCTTCAATGCATCGCTCGTACGACCTTTAGAATAGGATTCAAGAGTCTTTCCAACTGTTATAAGAGCTGGTATCATCGCCGCTGATTCAAAATAAAGTTCCTTCATATATATCATATGAATGCTACTTCCATCCCGAAGCAGTATAGTCATTTTAAGAAGCATAAAAAATGACCATAAAAATGATACTGAAGATCCTAAAGCCACCAGTGTATCCATGTTAGGAGCCATATTTTTAACTGACTTAAATCCAGAAATAAAGAAATCCTTATTTATCATCATAACGATAAGGGAAAACATCATCTGGATGATTGAAAGTCCTATATAATTCTTATCCAGAACCCCAGGCAATGGAAAATGAAGCATATTACTTCCCATGGATATATACATCAGTAAAAGTAAAAAAAAGGCAGAATATGTAAGCCTTTTTACCAAGTGTCTGATTTCTTTATTTTCTATTGTTTCAGTAACATTTTCTAAAATATGAGGATCTGTTTTTTTATCCTTATTGAACGCTCCATAGCCGGCATTTTCTACCGCCTGAACAATATCTTTATCCTTTGCATTTCCTTCAACCACCATCTCGTTTGTAAGAAGGGAAACCGATACCTTATCAACTCCCTCAACTTTTGAAACCGCCTTTTCAATATGTACCTGACAGGCCGCACAAGACATTCCTGTTATGTCATACTTCAAATAATCACCTCTTTTTTCTTATTTTTATCCTTTCTAAATAACAGATATAATATAAAAGCGAGTACTCCTATTGCCATTATTGTCGCCCACGAAAATGCTACCTGCCCTATCATAAGACCTCCCAGCTGATATATTATCAGTGCCACGACGTAAGCCGAAATATTCTGGAAGAGTAATGCATATATAAACCATCTCTTTTTTCCCAATTCCTTCGCAAGTGTTGCCACTGCCGCGATACAAGGAGAATTAAAGAGATTAAATATAAGGAAAGAAAATGCTGCCATTTTTGTTGAAAAGAATGTATTAAATGCAACATGGAATCCTTCCTGATTAGAAGCCATTGTAAGATCCACTCCCGTGGATGCAAGCAGTGACATAGTTGAAACTATACTCTCTTTTGCAACAAAACCCGAAAGTGATGATGCCACCGACTGCCATGTACCAAAGCCGAGAGGTATGAATAATGGAGCAATACCTGTTCCAATGATTGCAAGAAGAGACTTATCTGCTGTAGTAAGACCAAATCCATTTTCGCTTATACCAAAATTGCTAAGGAACCACATGACAGTACAGCAGAGGAAAAGTACAGTTCCTGCCTTTTTGATAAATGCCCAGACTCTTTCCCAGACATGCATAAACATGCTTTTAAAAACCGGCATATGATAATTAGGAAGTTCCATTACAAACGGAATTGCTTCTCCGGAAAATTCTTTTGTTTTCTTTAATATTAAACAATAAATGATAACAAGTGCTACTCCTAGGAAATACATAGCAGGAGCCATCCACCAGGCCCCGCCCATAAGATATCCACTGATAAGGGCGATAATAGGAAGCTTCGCACTACATGGTATCATGGTAGTAGTCATCATAGTGAGGCGTCTGTCTTTTTCAGATTCAATAGTTCTTGTAGCAAGAATACCCGGAACACCACAACCTGATGATATAAGGAAAGGAATAAAACTCTTTCCTGAAAGACCGAATTTACGAAAGAGCTTATCCATGATAAATGCAATTCTTGCCATATATCCACAATCTTCAAGGAAAGAAAGGAATATAAATACAATAGCAAGCTGAGGCACAAATCCCAAAGGTGTTCCAATACCATGAACTATGCCATTTACAACAAGCGAGATAACCCACTTTGACGCACCCATATTGGTAAGGAGTTTTTCCATTCCAGGCTCGATCCAACTTCCGAATAAAGTATCATTTATCCAGTCTGTCATAACCGTTCCCACTGTGGTAACAGCAATATAATAAACAAGGAACATTAGGCCCGCAAATATCGGAAGTGCCAGCCATCTGTTAGTAACAATCCTGTCTATCTTATCAGAAACTGTAAGCTCTCCCGGTTTTCTTCCACGGGTTACAGCCTTTTCAACCAATGAAGTTACATATTCATATCTCTGATTAATAATGATAGAATCTGCGTCATCATCCATTTCCGCTTCACATTCTTTAATATGTTCTTCAATATGTTCCTTGATATCAGTAGGAAGATTTATGATTTCATATGCCTTTTCATCTCTTTCAAAAAATTTTATGGCATACCACCTGAGAAGATTTTCTTCCACAAGGTCTTCAATAGATTCCTCAATGTGCGCTATAGCATGTTCAACGCATCCTCCATAAACGTGAGGAAGTCTTATCTTCTTCTTTTCTTTTGCTACCTTTACAGCCATCTCAGCCGCTTCCACGGTACCTTCATTTTTTAGTGCCGATATCTGAATTATCTCACATTTTAAAGATTTACCGAGTTTTTCAATATCGATATCATCTCCATTTTTTCTTACAGCATCCATCATATTTATGGCAATGACCACAGGAATCCCAGTTTCTATAAGCTGAGTTGTAAGATAAAGGTTTCTCTCAATATTGGTACCATCAACAACATTAAGGATAACATCCGGTTTTTCATTTACTATGTAATTTCTTGCCACTACTTCTTCTAAAGTATATGGACTAAGAGAATATATCCCCGGAAGATCCTGGATTATAACTTTCTTATCTCCCTTTAAATATCCTTCTTTTTTTTCAACTGTTACACCAGCCCAGTTGCCTACATACTGGTTGCTTCCAGTAAGTTCATTAAATAATGTAGTTTTTCCACAATTGGGATTTCCAGCTAAAGCAATCCTAATTTCCATTTTTATCCCGTCCTATTCCATCTCGATTATATCTGCATCGTCCTTACGAAGTGACAATTCATAACCCCTTACTGTCACTTCCACGGGGTCGCCAAATGGAGCGACTTTCTTAACAAATATTTCTGTGCCCTTTGTAATTCCCATATCCATGATACGTCTTCTTAAAGCCCCTTCTCCATGAACTTTTACAACTTTTGCCCTGCCACCAACAGGTATATCTCTAAGGGTTTTCAATCTCAATTCCTCCAATTTGTGTTTTGTGGACTAAACATTAGTCAGTCACAACTTACATCATATAGAACTATAATACTATTAAATTAAAAAAAACAATAGATATTTTTCTTTATAATCAAAAATAAGTCACTAAAAAAAGGCATAGAAAAACCACGCCCCTAGGCGTGGTAATATATAAAAGCCTTCACTTTTACCCCACAGTGATACTCAAAAATAACACATAGATATATCTGAATGCCATATTACTTTTTCCCTCTTTCATCCCCCGATGATCTGGCATCCAATCCTATTACTTCGAGAACAACTGTATTTACATTATGCTATAATCAACCATAATTTAAAAGTCCCGTTCATGCGCAACTTTTGCTCAAAATTCGTTCTTGACATTTTTCCAGTTTTTGTTCTAAATTCAACCAAGATTCTATTGATTTTAACCAAATTCCATTCTAAACTAGTGATAGTTACCGCAGAGTTACCTTATTATAAAGGTTGTAAGATTTTTTTCATGATACAGTTTTTAAAATTTTAGAAAAACAGAGGGCGAATATGGAAATTTTAAATGTAGGCATTTGTGAAGACGATAAGATTGAACAAAAAGTTCTTCTTAAATTATTAGAAAAATCTGATTACAATATCAAGATTGAATTATTTGAAAATGGAAATGATATGGTTTCTTCTTATTATCCTTGTAAATATGACCTGATCTTAATGGATATCTATATGCCTGTTATGAACGGCATCGAAGCTGTATCAAAGATCAGAGAAAAAGATAAACATGTTCCTATCGCCTTTATAACAACCAGCCTTGACCATGCCATGGACGGTTATATCCACCATGTTAATCGATATCTTACCAAGCCTTTTAATGAACCGGATATCAAAGAAGTCCTTTCTCTTGCAGCTTACGAAAAGAAAAATCTGCCTTCCTTACGCATCCGAAGCGGTTATTCAGATTTAGAAATTCCCTATATGCAGATAAGATATATAGAACAGCGCGGCCACAGCATGATACTTCATCTCACAGGCGGACGAGACGAAGAGATCAATTATAAGCTTTCCGATATTGAGTCTCTTCTTCCACTTCCACCATTTATTAAATGTCACAAAAGTTATATAGTTAATCTAATACATGTTAATTTTTTAAATAAGGATCTCCTTCTATTCGAAATGTCTGAAGGCGGTTCAGTATATATCAGAAGAAACAGCTTAAAGGAGATTGAAGACAGCTATAAGAAATATATGTTTGAATGTACAAGAAACATTTCTGAATAGTTTTCTTCTATAAATGGGTCAGCATGGAAAAAAAGAGCTCAAATTTCATTAATATCATAATCACAACTTCCATAGTTTTATTATTTTATATAATTGTTAATCACACTCTCATATATTCAACAAATACTTCAAACTCGGGAGTTACCATATATAACATAAATACCGTTACAGTTTCCTATGGTGATAAGGAATATAATGCTACATTACCCTGCAGGATTTCTGATCTAAAACCTGGAACGGTTGTAAAAGTTCAGTATAGAGTGGCGCCTGATGCTTCTTCTATTTATTTTGCATCCATCTACTGTCCTATAGAAGTCTATGCCAGCGGTGAACATCTCTATAGTTATGGAAAGAATTCTAAAACTTCTCTTTTTTTAGATCCACCTGTTTTATACGAGATCGTTAACCTTCCAAAGAGCTACAAGCCTTATGATGTTACAATGCTCTACACCGCTTCTAACACCAGAAATGATGTAGTTTTATATCCTCCATTAGCCGGGGATTCAATCACTATATTTCATTTTCTTATAGAAAAAGAAGGCAAATATGTACTTAATTTCCTTTTCTTTATAAGTCTCGGATTAATACTTATGTTTTTTGCAATATTTTATATTAAATCACCTAAACATGGGGCTTTCTTTTTATGGCCTGGACTTATGGCTCTTTCATCAGGTCTATGGCAGTTCTCAAATAACAGCCTTGTTATACTTTTAACCCGTTATCCGAAGATACTTTATATCACCGGTTTTATTTCTATGTTCTTTATAGGAATACCACTTTGCGAATCCACCAAAAGATCTTTAAATATGGAGAACAGTAAGCCTTTAAGGTACCTTACATTTATAGAAATTCTCACATTTATAATAACTCTGGCCTTTGGGATCATGGGAATCGTGCCATTTCAGAAATCATTTCATTTCTACCAGATGTTCCTTACTGCCACCTTCCTTTGTCTTGCGCTCATAGTTTTCCAGCGTCTGATAAAAGAAAGAAAATGGAGCGACCTCTGGTTCTTTTTAGCCACTCTATTCATGCTTCTTTCTTCAGTTCTGGAGTATCTTAATTATCAGATTCATTTTCTTGATCAGATGATGCTCATATTCCAGGACAGCCTTTTTGTCTTCTCCATTGTTCTTGGAATCTTAGGAGGCATTGAGTCCAGCAGGATCTATAAGCAAAGTCTTGATACTCTTGAATTAAAAAATAATATGAAGCTCCAGACTCAGACAATTGAGACTAGCAAAGAAAAGCTTGAACTTATGATCACTCACTTTGACGATATAAGAAAACAGCGCCATGACCTTAAACATCATATCAGGACCATGTCTGATCTTCTGGAAAAGAAGAAATATATCGAGCTGTCAACTTATCTTTCTTCAATAGAAAAAAGCATACCTAATTTTTCAAATAAGAAATACTGCGAAAATGTAATTGTCAATTCAACTATTGAATATTATATAGAAACAGCATTAAATGCCGATATTGAGATCAATACAAATCTTGAGATTCCTCGTTCTAATCCTCATATTTCAGATTCAGAAATCAGTGTGATCTTAGGAAATCTCCTTGAAAATGCCATTGCCGCCTGCTCTGTTCTTCCAAAAGGCGGCCGTTATATAAATATCAATTCTCAAAAAAAAGGAGAAATGCTATTTATAACCATGGACAACAGTTCAAACGGAAATTATCTTCCTAATGGAGATTTATTTTACTCCACAAAGCATAAAGGAGATGCCATCGGACTCAGCTCTCTTAAATCCATTTCCGAAAGGCATCAGGGTTCAGCTAAATTTGAAGCCTTAGAAAATCAGTTCAGATCCGAGATATGCGTCCGCCTCTAGACACAATAATATCATAGATTATCTGATAAAACATGTGCTATGCTATAGTTATCAACAATCCCTATAAAGGAGCCCCGTATACCACAGAAGAAAAAAAGCAGATACTTATTAAAAAAATAACTCCACAATCGGACTAACTTGTCCTTTTGCGGAGTTATTTTTATCATGATTTTTATTTCTTATCTAGAGAAGTTTTTATTCAAAACAATCAGATGTTAAGAAGATCACTGTAGCACTTAAGTGCTCCATCTGTGTTTCCACTAAGTACATTTTTAGCAAGTGTCTTACCAAGCTGTACGCCTTCCTGGTCAAATGAGTTTACATTCCAAGCAAATCCCTGGAACATGATCTTATTCTCAAAGTGTGAAAGAAGAGCGCCAAGAGTTCTAGGATTTACCTGTTCACCAATGATGATTGATGATGGGCGTCCACCCTTGAAGTTCTTATTAAGATTTTCATCATCCTTACCACAGGCAAATGCTACGATCTGAGCTGCTACATTTGCAAGTAATTTCTGCTGTGATGTTGAACCCTGGATTGTGACATCATTTCCGTTCTGGTTGTTCTTAAATCCAACAAACTGAAGTGGAATGATATCTGTTCCCTGGTGAAGGAGCTGATAGAATGAATGCTGACCATTTGTTCCTGGCTCACCAAAGATTACAGGACCTGTAACATAGTTAACAGGCTCTCCAAATCTGTTTACTGACTTACCATTTGATTCCATATCAAGCTGCTGAAGATGAGCTGGGAATCTGTTTAATGCCTGTGAATATGGAAGAACTGCTGTGGTACCAAAACCAAGTACATTTCTCTCATATACGCCGATAAGGGCATCAAGCATTTCTGGGTTCTTTCTTAAATCCTTATTTAATGCTAATTTATCTTCTTCTGCAGCACCAGCAAGGAAATCAGCAAATACATCTGCACCAAATGCTAGTGTAAGAACTGCTCCACCACATGCTGATGTTGATGAGAAACGTCCACCGATATAATCATCCATGAAGAATGCAGCCATATAATTATCTGATGATGCAAGTGGAGAGGTCTCACTTGTAACAGCGATCATATGCTTTGAAGGATTAAGTCCCTTCTTTGTTAATGCATCATTTACAAATGCCTCATTTGTAAGAGTCTCAAGTGTTGTACCTGACTTAGAAACAAGGATGAAGATTGTATGTGCAACATCGATTGAATTAAGAACTGATGTAGCATCATCAGGATCTACATTTGAAATGAAATGAGCATCCATGAAGAATGTATCATTCTTCTTAGCCCAATCTTCAAGAGCAAGATACATAGCTCTAGGGCCAAGGTCTGATCCACCGATACCGATCTGGCATACTGTTGTAAACTTCTCTCCCTGCTCGTTTACGATCTCACCTGCATGAACCTTCTTTGCGAACTCAGCCATCTTTGTCTGCTGTTCAACATAGAAATCTCTCTTATTTGTTCCGTCAGCCATAACATCATCTTTAAGCTGACCTCTTGTAAGCTGATGAAGAACAAGTCTCTTCTCACCAGTATTGATCACTTCACCATTTAAAAGTGCCTCATATTTCTCAACAAGGTTTGCTTCCTCAGCAAGCTGAGCAAGCTTATCTATAACATTTTCATCAACTGCTTTAGCAGCATAATTATATGCAAAACCCTCTGCCATTGGTACACTGTAATTCTTTACACGTTCTGCACCCTTTTCCCCAGACATTACTTCTCTTAAGTTAACCTTCTCTACTTCCTTAAGTTCCTGAAATGACTTAAGCTCATCTAAATTCTTCCAGCTGATCATGTTTTTTATTCCTTCCTTAGAAATTTTTACTAATATTCCACGTGATATTATAACATTATTTTCACAAAACAAAATAGCAATTATCAAAAAAACGGTATAAAATCATGTGTATGGGTAAAAATAATATAACAAACAAAAATGAAGTAAATATGTTAGAGGGCTCCTTACTGGATAAGATAATCCTTTTCGCTCTCCCGCTTGCAGGTTCAAGTATACTTCAGCAGTTGTTTAACTCCTGCGATACAGCTGTTGTAGGCAATTTTGCAAGTTCTCAGGATATGGCGGCAGTTGGAGCAAATGCCTCTGTAATCTGTCTTATAGTCTCACTTTTTGTTGGGCTTTCTGTAGGTGCAAATGTATCAATCGGACGTCTCATAGGGCACAATGAAAGGAAAAGGATAAATACCGCCATAACAACTATAATGATCCTGGCTGTATTAAGCGGCATCCTCCTCTTAGTTCTTGGACTGATACTTGCATCTCCTGTACTCCGTCTGATGAAAACGCCTGACGATGTGCTTTATCTGGCAATAGAGTATTTACAGATTTATTCACTGGGAATGCCCTTTATCATGATCTACGACTTTGGCGCAGCAATACTAAGGAGCCGCGGGGACTCAAGAAGACCATTTTTTGCTCTTCTCTTCTCCGGCCTTGTAAATGTATCTCTCAATCTTATCTTAGTAATAGTATTTAAGATGGGAGTTGCAGGTGTTGCAATTGCCACAGTTATTTCAAATGCCATTAGTTCTATATTTATTATTATTTTCCTCATAAAAGGAGATGAGGATTTCCGTCTTAATGTGCATGAATTAAAATTTGATAAAGAGTTCTTCTTAGAAGTACTTAGAATTGGTGTCCCTTCTGGAATTCAGGGAATGATCTTTTCATTTTCAAACAGCATAATCCAGACCCACCTGAATGGCTTTAATTCGACCATAATGGCAGGATCAACAGCATCACAGAATATAGAAACGATTGGATACTATGCCATTAATTCATTTAACCAGTCAGCTACAACCTTTATGAGCCAGAACTACGCTGCTGGTAAAAAAGACCGTTGCAGAAAAGTATTTAGATATACTCTCCTTTGCGGTCTTATATCATGCCTTATAATAGATATCCTGCTGCTTATCTTCCACGGACCTGTCCTTTCTCTTTTCTCTGGTGATAGTGAAGTAGTAAAGGCTGCCTATATCAGAATGATCCATGTTATCTCATTTCAGTGCATTGCATCTACCTATGAGATATCAGGTTCAAATCTGCGTGGTATGGGATATTCAGCAACCCCAACCATTCTTACGATATTTGGATGTGTAGGATTCCGATTATTCTGGATCTACTTTATCTTCCCAATAAGTAAGACTTATGAAATGCTGTTAAATGTATACCCTGTTTCCTGGTGCATAACAGGTACGCTGGTAATGGGGGCTTACTTTATAATCTCGAAGAAAAAATTGAAAGTGGATGTAAAAATATAATAGGCGAACGAACACCCCGATAGTATTGATGCTCAAGTACAATTGGCGAACAAACGCCAAAATAAATAAGGTGCTCAAAGCAATCGCTCCAGCGGTAAAATAAGCCCTTTGGAGCGATTCTTTTCACGTCTTTATTTATATTTTAATCCACAAGTTTTCCGTCTTTTAATCTTATTATTCTTTCGCAGTATGACGCCACATGTTCATCATGGGTTACTATTATTATGGTTTTTCCTTCTTTATTCAGCTTTGTAAAGATTTCCATAATATTTTCTCCGTTAGCTGAATCTAGGGCACCTGTTGGCTCATCTGCAAGTATCAGCGGTACATCTGCAGCTATTGCTCTTGCTACTGCGCATCTTTGTTTTTCACCACCAGATAGTTTCGCAGGCCTTTTATTTTTAAGCTTCTCTATTCCAAGAGAAGTAAGGACTTCCATAGCCTTCCTTCTTCTCTCTTTTTTAGGAACATTTCTTATTAAGAGCGGCAGTTCAACATTTTCAAGTACTGTATATTTATCCATAAGAGCAAACTGCTGAAATACAAATGCCACATGCTCTTTTCTAAATTTATTAAACTTAGAAGTATTAAGTGCACTCACTTCAATATCATTATATTTATAGCTGCCTTTTGTTGCTGTATCCATGGCTCCGATTATATTAAGAAGTGTACTCTTTCCAGAGCCGGAAGGTCCCATAAGAGCAGTCATACTGCCTTCTTCTATCTCCAGATTAATCCCATCCAAAGCAATACATTCAGCTTCTTTTTTATTATATATTTTAATAATATTTTCTAATTTGATCATACCTTTTCCTTTTATCTTCTATTCTCCTCTTAAACCTTCTGCCGGCTTTAGTTTTCTGATTCTTAACAAGGCAGCATAGCTTACCAATAACAGAATGATAATTATTCCCAGTATTAAATATGCATATTTGTATAGATTAAATGTCACACTCTCCTTAAATATAAGCATATATAGAATTTGAAAAATAATCATCACCGGGATACTGGCAATAAGATGTCGTGATAATTCCAGGAAGGTTCTTATATAGATCATCCCTTCGCTCATTCCCCAGGCTTTCTTTATCATAAGCTCTTCTCTTCTTCTTACAATCCACATACCTGTAACTGTGAATGCATTAATAACTGCAAATATCACCATAACTATTAAAATTATCCCTTGGGTAAGTATTGAACTCGCGTCCTCACTACTAACATTTCCATTAATGATAAGATTGTTCTTTTCAGTAAAATTTTTTATTAATTGAATATCATTTGTTATGTCTTCATTTGATTCCAAATCCAAACTGATTAATTCTAATTTTTCTATTTTACTAACAAATAAATTCACATAATAATTCTTTTCATTTTTATTTAATAAATTCCACGATATCACTATTCTATAATCATTTTGATCCAAGGTATAATCTTTATATACCGCCTTAACAAGATACTTATTTCCATTAAAATGAATATATTTTTTTCCACCTTCATTTGATACATATTTCAAAACACCCTTTGATATATATACTCCCGGAACACCTTTTCTATTGTCAAAATAACACTCTATTTCTTCTGTATATTCATTAGAAAAATCAAATACTGTTGAAATACCCGTATATCCATCTTCTAAATATGTATAGACAGATATTTTTTTTCGATATGCATTCGATATTTCTATTCCTTTAATCATTTGCCAAATATCTGATTTATTAATTGTTATTTTAAAATATATTAAATCATTATCTTTAATAGATTCGATGTTATATTCTAAATCTCCATTAAAAACATTAAGATATTTATTATTCTTTTCTTTCTGTAATTGATATTTACCTAATAAATCTGAAAAGTTATATACAGAAAAAAAACAAATGGCAAAAGTTATGACCAGCAAAGATGAGCTAAGTCTGTCTCTAAATATTTTATCTATAATCTTTTCTTTCATTTATTTTATTCCTCGCAACAAATCTGCTGGTTTATTATTTAGCATAATATACATCGGTATTATATTTGCTATTCCATATATAAGAACCATTCCAATAAGCGCTTTAGGAAATACATTTCTCATATAAAGATTATTCAATAACAAAATGTAATCTGGATTTAATACACTAAAAGACTGCAAATAACCGTTTAATATATACATTCCTAACAAGAACACAACCACAAAACATAGTAATAGTTTTAATCCAGCCTCTATTACTATCATCATTTTTAAGTCTGACACACTTGCCCCATTTGCAATAAAAATGCCTAATGTCTCCTTTTTGTTAATAATAGAAACTATTTCCATGCAGGCAATAGCACATACAGTCACTATTCCGATTAAAAAAAATAACTTAAAGTATTTATAATATTCCGGTTTTTTTGCTTTCTCTGATTTATTTAAAATATCTTCTAGTTTTTCGCTATAGATACTATATTCGCTATAATATTTATCATTTAAATAACTACAAACTGCGTTTAAGTCTTCCCCGTCCTTTACTTTAAACAGATATTTTCCATCGATACAGTCGCCTAAGGAAATTACAACTGCACAATTATTCAGATTATAATAAACCTTATCTCTAATTTCATTTGCTTCATAATAAAGATCTAATTCTTTTAATAGTTTTGAATCTTCTTTCAAATGCCCCAAAATTTCATAAGTTCTACCACTATCCCCTGCCTTAATTATTGTCCCTACTGGAATATCTATATATTTCGCGCCTAAATACACTCCCGTCCATGTACACTTTTCACCAGTTTTAGATTCTTCATCATTTTTTTTATCGTCAAACTCCTTTTTTGACCAGATTTTTCCATCTATCAAATCCATACTGAATATCTCTAATCCGCCAATATCTATAGTAAGTACCTTACCGTCGTATTGATCATTCATGCACATTTCTTTCATACAGTCATAATCTATTTCTCGTCCCTCTATATAATTCGATAATTCTTTATCTCCCAAAAAACCCGAACCCATCGACGAGGTATACGCGGATATTTTTTTTTCTTTTCTCAATAATTTATCTATTTCTTGAAACCCTTTTACATTTTGTGAAACATGAATATAACCTATATTGGATAAATCGCCCCTACAGGCTTGTTCTACTTGATATCTATATTTTTTTCTCTCCTCCAAAATCAAGAAACCTATTATAAACAGGCAAAAGGATAGAATTAAAAGAATAACCTCTCCCAAAAATCTTTTTTTATTGCTCTGTATAAAATCTATTGAAAATATAAGTTTGTTCTTAAAATCCATCCTTTTTACCTTTCATTTTTTTATTCACTCCATTCTGCTGTTAAATAAAGTAAATAAGTCCCATTATTATAGTTAGCCTCGATAATAGTCTTGCCCTCTGATTTTGCACCATCTTTAGTCCAAAAAGTCTTCCTCTGATATCTGTAATGACTTATATTATTTGAAGTTGTAGGAAAACTATAAGTAAAATAGGTCTTATCATCAGTTTTAAATGAAACCGTATATCCGTCTATTTCTCCACTTCCGCAACAATTCCAATACCAAGATGCATTTTTTCCATTAAAGCCTGTCCAAGCATATGTATAGACATTTGAATTAGGATAGTGTCTTTTATTTATTTCTCTTGTTTCAGCACAAACAACCATCGTATTTAATATTATTACCGCAACAATAGTTACAACAAAACTGATTCTTTTAAATCTCATAAATATCGCCTTTCTCTGCTAAATAATTTCTTTACACCTAATTAGAAAAGCGGTACACTTTAAGCCATAGTACTTTTCTAATTAAGTGCTTAATTTGGTATCTGAGCTCTGGGTATTTCGCGACATACTTAGGGCTCTTTTTATATAAACCGGAAAATACCGGATTTATGGAAAAATATATCTAAGAATAAGATATATGAATTTCCCCTCATCACATTTAATACAATTTGAAGTATATTCCCAAAGAGAGCTTATGTCAAGATATTATTTGACAATTTTGATTTCCGGCGCAAAATTGCCCCCCCCTAGACACAATTCAAAAAACACCATAGACGAACAAACGCCAAAAAAATAAGTGCAGAGCTATGTTTCTGATCGAATAAGCGAAGAAACATATCTCTGCACATTTCTTAGAAGTTCAGCACAAACCAAACATATACATATCCCCCAATTACCGCTGCCAGGGTAAATGGAAGACCTATCTTCATGAAATCCTTAAACTTAACTTCATATCCTGCTTTGCGGAGAAGACCTGTTCCTGCAATATTTGCAGAAGCACCCACAGGAGTGATATTTCCTCCAAGAGTAGCTCCTATAAGCAGTCCGAAAAGAAGTGTATATGGCTTATAACCCATCTGTTGAGTAACACCAACCACAACCGGGATCATTGTTGCAACATAAGGGATATTATCTACAAATGCAGATACAAGAACTGAGCCCCAAACTATGATTGAATATAAGAGGAAATAATTATTTCCGCCTACTTCAACAATGAAACCTGCGATATCTTTAATGATACCCTGATTTGTGATACCTCCGATTACAGTAAAGAGGCCTGCAAGAAGGAAGATTGTTGCATAATCTACATTCTTTAAATTCTCTATCATTGTCTCTTTATCTTTAGTCTTAATATATTCAGCTACGATACAGCCAATTCCCCATACAAGACAGATGATACCATTTGTTGTCTCTGGCTTGTTTGGTATAAATGATGCCGCAATAAGGAAAATGATGTGTCCTGCCATTGAGATAGTAGGAATATAGTCTTTTATTACTGTCTTTTCATCACCCTTTACTGGATCCTTCATCTTTCTAAAGAGAATCAACATAATAGGAACTGTAAGGAGGGCGCCTACTTCAACCGCGAAGAATATACCCGGTCTTCCGTGGAACCAGAAGAAATCCATAAAATCCATATCAGCTGCATTTTTTGCTGCAAGCATAATAGAAGTTGTGTCACCTACAAGAGTTGCGGCTCCCTGAAGATTTGATGATACCGAAATCGATATGATCATTGGAACCGGCGAAATCTTAAGCTTCTTGCAGATTGCAAGACCAACTGGAGCAATCATATATACTGTTGCTACATTGTCTATAAAAGCAGATACAATACCTGAAAAAAGGGACATGATGATAGTTACCATCATTACATTTGGTGAGATATTGAGAAGCTTATCTGCAATAAGATTTGGCATCTTTGACTGGATGAAATAATCCACTATTACTACAGTACCAAAGATCATCATCAAAATATTCCAGTCTATTACACTGCCAAGGTTCTTCCATGGAAGTATTCCTGTTATAAGGAAGATCAGAGCTGTTCCGCAGGCAACAAAAGGTCTAAATTTTGATTTAAGCGATATCATAAGAACGTACATAAGTACGAATAAAACTATGGCTAATGTTTTCACAACTATTATGCTCCTTAAGTAAAGTGTTTAATTTTAAAGTCTAATATCAGAAGTTCTTTTTTTCGCTAATATTCTACTGCTCATTCTTTCCATCCAACTGATTAAGGATATCTGCTGCCTTGATTATATAATATTCCGACTGGTCATGCTTGTTTCCCCATGGATCTGTAAATACATCTGCATAAAGATCCGGAGTTGATATAAGATTTCCAAATCTATCCATAGATTTTGTTCTTTCATCAGTTATATCTTTCTTGATCTTAAAAGCAAGGCCGTCATAATCTGCAGGCACTCTGCACTTAATCTCTACTATAGTAGAACAATCAGCAGTTACCTTATTATTAGAAATATCCCATCCACCAAAACTATTATTCTTCTCATCTGCGCTTACAAAAATCCTATATACACGGTTCTTCCAGGTAATATCTGATTCTATAGTACCTGAATCTGTAGCTTCACCCTGACTCATAGAATTTGATTCATCAGTATCCCCACTATGATTAAGAAAACTTGTTCCTGTGTATATATCAAAAGGCTGAGGGTTTACTTCCTGGAAATAGAACTTACTTATAGCATTTCTATTTGAATAGGAGTAACTTATTGTTCCTTCCCATTCTGCCTTTATCGTAATATCAACATATCCACCTGATCTAAGCTTCATTTCCCCACCAACAGGTTC
Organism: uncultured Lachnospiraceae bacterium; assembly: GCA_902789175.1. Lineage (GTDB taxonomy): Bacteria > Bacillota > Clostridia > Lachnospirales > Lachnospiraceae > Eubacterium_Q. Next base: position 30,020 of record CADANF010000005.1, on the reverse strand, counting down.
AACATGTGCTTCTACGATCTTAATCTTTGAATTGATATCCGGATCATAGCTATAACCATTATCCAAAGGATCCTCTGTTGAACTAAGCACTGGCTGGAAGTAAGTTCTTACATCCATTTCCAGATCTGTTGTATATTCAATCCCTTTCCATTCATCATATCTCTTGCCTTCCGGTGGTGTATCCGGCGCAGTAAGAACAGTACCTTTATAATCATCAGTATCCGTATCTTTACCTGCATCCTTATATGCATCATCACCTGGTCCTACATTTACCTTATACTCTTCGTCTTTTTTAGTCTTCTTATCTCCGACTACACAACCTGTAAATGCAAGCGACATGGCAAGAACAAGTGAAATTGAAGTGATTCTTTTAATAATTTTATTCTTTACCATTGTGTTCCATCTCCAAAACCGGATATCTCACCGCCGTCAATGTATCTATAGTCAGCATCATCATCAGAAGTACGTCCTGATTTAAGGTCATCTTCCTGCTTTTCAAGCTTATCCTTTAGATCATCCTGCTGCTTCTTACCATATTTTCCATCTTCGCCGTATTTATCCTGATCCTTCTGATCATTGCCCTGGTCTTTATCCTTATCTTTATCAGCATCTCCGCCACTAGCTTTGTCCTTATCAGCATCTCCGCCACTGTTCTTATCCTTATCAGGATTATCAGGTGGATCCTGCTGTGAAGCCTCTAATTCCATGATTTTTGCATCAATATCATGCTTTAATTTTTCAGCATCTTTGGAATGACCATCATCTGTCATAACTCCTTCTGATGCACAGCCCTTTTCTGTAAGTACGTTACGGGCTTTTTTCAGCTGATCTATAGCAATCTGAACAGAATTAGAATCTTTCTTATCGATCTCATTAAATTTGATCTTATGACACATAGCAAGAGCAAGATTTATCCTGATCTTACATTCATCTTCTTCAGTCGGATTAAGCTTAAGAGCCTTATTGTAGTATCTTATGGCACTGTCATAATCTGCCTTCTTATATTTTACATTTCCAACATTATAAGGAGCGATATAATTCTCTCCTAATGGCAGATACTGGAGAGATGCTTCCGGCATTTCTCTATAAGATCTGTTGCCATAATCATGTAGAAAAGCTTTATTTATAAGAAGTCTGGACAGTAAAACAAGTACACAGGCAACTATCAGAATACCAAGGACTCTCATGACTTTTATCATTGTATCTTTCATGATAATCCTCCTTTATAAATATCTCTTATGAGCCAGGCTGTAAGGAAAAGTGCAAGAACTCCCGCAAAATAATAGTAGAGTTCTATCATTCCTGTTGTATCCCCAGACTCAATTGCTGCATCACGGCTTAAAGCCTTTATAACATCAATTTCAGAGAAGATCAGATTGTTATATCCAACAGTTCCACTATGTATATATGGAACACTGATCTTCTTTGCAAAATCCTGAAGATTGTCTTCATCTATATAAGACCTTGCACTGATTCCCTTTGATGTATCCTTAACATATCCTTTACCAGGATAATTCATCTTTCCACCCTTGCTGCATCCGTATCCGATAACTGCACCACCGTCAACTTCCTTTTCAAGCTTTGAGAAATCCATTAGCTTTGTTCCATCTGTTGTTTCACCATCACTGAAAATGAAGTAAATAGTACGTCTCTCACCTTTCTTTTCATCAGATACATCCGCAAGCTGCTTCATTTCATCATAGATCTTATTAATCGACGAACCTTGGGCTGTACTGTAATTCGGCATAGACAGATCATCAACCGCATCTCTGACGCCATTTATATCTTTGGTATAAGGCATAAGAAGCTGCGCTGAATTATCAAAACTTACGAGAGCAAATGAACTTCCTGGAAGTGCATTTATTATAGTTTCAATATCCTTCTTTACTCCTTCCATTCTTGGAGCTTTATTATAATCTTCTGCCCACATACTGATAGTAGTATCTACAATGAAACATACATCAAGGTTGTTAGTTCTTATATCAGAATTTTCATCGATCATCATAGGTCTGATCCCGATGCATACAACACAGGTGATGATCAAAACTGCCATTATTATTGAAACTATCTTCTGATATAATTTTTTATTCTTAAAAGTTAAAAATGCTGTCTCTATAAATGAAATGATAACGCATAAAAATGCGATTCCAAGAGAGATACAAAGTATAATGAACCATCCCGTTGGATTATCTACTGTCTTAGTAGAAACTGCAAGTTCTGTATCTTTTATTGACTGAGCCTGAATATCATCTAATATTCTTTCTGCATCAAGCTCTGCGTCCTTCTCATAGAATTTTCCACCTGCCTCTTCAACAGCACTCTTAAACTCGGCTCTTCTTTGTGAGCCATCCTGATATTTCTTTATATCAGTTCCCGGATAGATACCAAATACTGTAACATCATCTGCTACACACATCTGACAGGCATCTTCAAGAGATACAAGCTCATCCTGAATATATTCCGGCTCATTATCAGTTATAAGGATGAGTGTTCTGGTTCTCTTCTCGATCATAAGTTCTGGAAAACTGAAAAGAGCAGAAGCAAGTCCTTCACCTACGCATGAAGTACCTTTAATCTCATAACCTGCTGTAGTACCCTGATCAAATGCTGAAAGAGTAGCATTTAATTCATCATATCTATCTCTTTCGCTTTCAGGGATCTCATAAGTATATTCATATTTGTCACCAAATTCCTTCTGAAAAGCTTCTTCTGCCTTGAAATATTCTGAGACAGCAGTAAGCTTTTTTATCGCGAATTTGTAATCATCTGTCACTGGAAGATAAAGAACACTAGAGGTATTAAATAATGAGATACCAATTCTGTCCCCATCAAGTCCTTCAACAGTTTTAATAAGTTCGTCAGTAAGATCTGCTATACCTGAATAATTTGATGCAGAGATATCAATACAAAGCATGATATCTCTTCCATTAAAATCATCCTTATCCGGTACGCTCTTATAAGGTCTCACAAACAAAAGAACTGATGAAAGAAGACCTACACCCAGTCCTGCAAAGAAAAATACTCGAAGCAATATGCTTTCTATTCTCTTTACCCTGTAAAGTGTAAGTTTTCTAAGTCTTTTGGTATTTGCAGCCTTTATTCCTGACTTATCTTTTTCTTTCTTTAACCTGAAAAATAATGCCACTCCGATAGCAACAATAAGTAATACCATTATATAAAGGAGTGTTCCAGGATTTCTAAATGTTAATACCATAATCTGATCAACTCCTTAGTATCTTTAAATGCTCTCTCTATATCCGGATTGGCTCTTAATGCAAATTCAGGAGCGTAATATTTTCCAATAAGCTCTGTTAATCTTGTATGATGAAGTTCTGCAATTTCAGCATATACTAAAGAGCTTATCTTTTTACCTGTAGCACGAGTTGTAAATTTACGCACATCGTGACTCATTCTCTGATAAGCAGTTCTCATATTGATCCTACCTAAAAGATAATCCTGTTCTATTCTATCGATTCGCTTTAAATACTTTGTTTTAAGCCATTCAAGACGTTTTCCGGTAAGGAACGTCTTCTTTTTTATTTTTCTATGCTTTTGGATATAAATAGATAGTACAAATAAAATTGCCGCTATTCCCACCAATATAAGTATTAAAGTAATCCAGAATTTTAAATTAAATCCAAATGGATCCTGTAATCCTACAGAATATTTCATTTTTTCATTCCTTTACCAAACTTAAATAGATCTATAAGAGTATCTATTATGTCTTCTTCTCTTGAAATGCTCATATAGTATGAAGGATACTGAGTAAATGTTTTTTCAATCTTTTTATCCATACCCTCTCTAAGAGCAACTTCCTTTCTATGAAGCTTTTTATTCATAGAAAGAAGAACATCCACCTTTTTAGATGCATCAAGGTCAAATGCATCATAGGATGTGAGCATTGCATCTTCTATTTTAAATACATATAAATCATTTTTATAGTTTACTCTCTTAAGAACTTCTTCATCTACGCTTAATAATCCTTCTGTATCAGTAATAAGGATTATTATCAGCTTTCTTGAAAATTTCTCTGAGACTTCTCTTAAGATCTGGGCAACACTCTTACTTGCCTTACCTTCCTCTAATCCCTTTTTAAAGGAATAGAGAAGGTTCTCTAGATGATTTGATCCGGATGAAAATGCTGAAAGATATGTTCCCTTCTCTTTGCTATATACCATGGAATAACTTGCTCCCTGTTTTCCAAGTATATAAGCAGCTACGCCAAATGTCATAAGCGCTATCTCATGTTTTGCTTCTCCATTAGGCGTATCTCCCTGCATGGCATCAGATGTATCACAAACAAATAAAACGTCATGCTTTCTGTCCGCGAAATATCTTCTTATAAGAGTCTTCCCAGTTCTTGATGATGATTTCCAGTCAATATCCTTAACATCATCACCATAGTGGTATTCCGCAAGGTCATCAAAATCAAGACTCTTTCCATGAGCATTTGACCTGTAATCACCATCTAAAATATCTGAAGTTTTTCTTTTTGAACAGATTTCAACTAAGCGTCTTATCCTGTCCAGATAATCATAATCTATTTTCATGGTGCCTCTACTGAATTAACAATCGTCTCAATTACATCCTCTACTGCTACGTTATCTGCTACTGCTGAATATGTAAGTGCAAGTCTATGACGAAGGATCTGATTCTTCATAAGCTTAACATCATCTGGAATAACATAATTTCTTCCATGGATCAAAGCTGAAGCCTTAGCTGCCTTAAGGAAGTTTATGCTGGCACGAGGGCTGGCGCCTTCTCTTACATAGCTTGATACTCCCTTTCTTGTTGCATCTACGATTCTAGTAATATACTGTTTGATCGAATTATCAATATATACTTTTTTTACAATCTCCTGTACCCTGTCAATATCTTCTATCTTAAGTACTGGATCTATCTTTCTATCAATAGCACCGTTCTCAATACGGTTTAAGATTTCAAATTCTTCCTCAGCCTTTGGATATGTGATCTTTTCTTTGATCATAAAACGGTCTGTCTGGGCTTCTGAAAGCTGGTATGTACCTTCCTGCTCAATAGGGTTCTCTGTGGCAATTACCATGAAAATATCCTGTGGCATAAGATAAGTAGCTTTGCCGATTGTAACCTGTTTTTCCTGCATGGCTTCAAGCATGGCTGACTGAGTCTTTGAACTTGAACGATTTATCTCATCAAGAAGAACAAAGTTCGCAAAAACTGGTCCAAAAACAGTCTCAAACTTACCAGTATCCTGATGATAAATCTCTGTACCGGTAATATCACTTGGTAAAAGATCTGGAGTACACTGAATACGTGAAAATTTACCATTTATAGCATCTGCAAGTGACTTTGCAGCTGTTGTCTTAGCAAGACCTGGAAGTGATTCAATAAGAATATGGCCATCTGCAAGAAGAGCAGTAATAAGCGAATTCTTAAGCTGTGTTTGTCCAACAATCTTTGAATCTATATAATTATAAAGACTCTTGATTGCCCATTGTGAGAAATCGAATTCTTCTTTAGTAATAGAATTCTGCTGTCTCATTCCATTTTTTTGTACGTCCATTACAATAATTTTCCTTTCTCCGTTTAAAGTATATAAGCATACATTGTTGATTATACTCGTTTAGGACTTATATTAAAATATACAAAATACTAGAAATTTTCTATAATAAATGTCTAAAATGAATTTTATGATCAATCTATGAACATTCAATAATAAGAAAAAGCAGATCTAGATTAAAAATCTAAATCTGCCTCTCTTAACTGTGTTGGAGTAAGTCCTGTATATTTCTTACACTGTCTTATAAAATAAGCCTGATCATAATAACCCAGTTCTTCATATATTTTATCCGTTAGATTCATTTTTAATAATCTTATGGCATGTCTCATCCTTACATTTACTGCCGTATTTTTCATGGATGTTCCATATATATTATGATAACACCTGTCCAGATATTTAAGGCTGTATCCCATGGCATCTGCCAGTTCGCCCATTCTTATATTTCCTTTATTTTCTTCGATTATTTCATGTGCTCTAAAAGCTATTTCTTTCTGAATTGATTCCTTTTTTACCATTTTCCTGCCTCCATTTTGGACCATAGTCCCGGGGGTTGTGGTCCATTTTTATGTCAACTTGAATTTTTTATTAAAAAAGGCGCCCACAGTTTTACCACTGTGGACGCCTTTGTCCGATTAATGAAGTAAATTTTATATCAGGTTAATGAATATGTCAACATAACCTGCTATATTTTTATCTTAATCCCTTTATAGGAATAAAGATCATTCAATATCCTTAAGTGCGTTAAGATCTTCCTCACCTGTACGTACCTTAACAACCTTCTGAACATTATATACGAAGATCTTACCATCTCCGATATGTCCAGTATAAAGAGCTTTCTTAGCTGTCTCGATAACATCATCTACCGGAATCTTACCAACGATAACTTCAACCTTAATCTTTGGAAGGAGAGTTGAATCCACAATGGTACCACGATACTTCTCTGAAGTTCCTCTCTGTACACCTGAACCCATTACCTGATACATTGTCATACCTGTAACACCAAGTGCATTTAGTTCTCTCTTAAGCTTATCAAATTTATTAAGACGACATACTATAGATACTTTATGAATTCCTGTATCTATGTCACCAACAGATTCCGCCTTTACAACCTTTACAGCTGCATTTACCTGAGCCTCTGTTGCTGATTCATATTCATCTTCACCAAGATCTGTGTTTTCGTTTATTTCCATTGTGTTGTCTGTTACATCAGTAATAGCAAATCCTGAATAAGCTGATGCAAGACCATGCTCATGAATATCAAGACCATCTATTTCAACCTGCGCAGGAACTCTGAGTCCGATAGTCTTATCAATAATCTTAAAAACGATAAACATTACGATAAGTGTATATGCTACGATAGAAACAACACCTAAAGCCTGAACACCAAGCTGCTTTACACCGCCGCCATAGAAAAGACCGGCTGCTGTTCCATTTTTACCTGTTGAGAAAAGACCAACAGCGATAGTACCCCAGATACCATTTACCATATGGACTGATACTGCACCAACTGGATCGTCAATACGTGCAACGTTATCAAAAAATTCAACACTAAGTACTACTATGATACCTGATACAAGTCCAATGAAAAATGAAGCTATTGGTGTAACTGTATCACAACCTGCTGTAATAGCTACAAGACCAGCAAGTGCTGCATTAAGAGTCATAGAAACATCCGGCTTACCATATCTTATCCATGTAAATAACATAGCTACAACAGTTGCAACTGCTGCTGCAAGATTTGTATTCATAAATGCTATTGAGGCTGTACTTGCTGCTTCTGCTGAATCCATTGCTACTGTTGAACCACCATTAAATCCAAACCAGCAGAACCATAAGATAAATACACCCAAAGCTACAGCTGTCATATTATGACCTGGAATAGCTCTTGCTTTCTTATCTTTACCATACTTACCGATACGAGGTCCGAGAAGAGCTGCACCAAGACAAGCGATAACACCACCGACCATATGTACTGCAGTTGAACCTGCAAAATCATGGAAGCCTAAATCCGAAAGCCAGCCACCGCCCCATGCCCAGTGACCGCAGATTGGATATACAAAAAGTGAGATAGCTGCTGAATATACACAATATGCTTTGAAATTTGTACGCTCTGCCATTGCACCAGACACGATAGTTGCTGCTGTTGCACAGAATACAGTCTGGAATATCACATAGCACCAAAGTGGCATTGTCTGTGGAACGACACTGTTATCAGCTGTGTATGTTCCTCTTATTAGTGGATCTAATCTGCCAATGAACTTTCCTGTTCCGCCAAACATAAGTCCAAATCCGACTAACCAGTAACATGGTGTACCTATACAAAAGTCCATCATATTCTTCATTAAAATGTTACCTGTATTTTTTGCTCTTGTAAGACCTGCTTCGCAAAGTGCAAAACCAGCCTGCATGAAATATACCAGTGCCGCCGCAAGAAGCGTCCATGCAACTGTCGTTGTATTAATCTCCATATCCTTTTAGTCTCCTTTTCATTAATCGCTCTAATTATGAGGATATTTTTTGGTTCGCGCATGCCTTCGAACAAAAAAAATGGCGTTTAAGGAAATCTCTTTCCATAAACGCCTTTGTTTATGTGCAAGACTTTATCATAATGAAGTCCCTCATTATTGTATTTTTTTCACCATACACTTTCTTATCCCAAAATGGACCACCGCCCCCGGGACTATGGTCCATTTTTATGTTAACCTACACATTATTTTCATATTAAAGACAAAAAAACAGGCTTGAACTAATATTTTAATCTGATATCATTATTGAACGCGATGTATTTATTATAAAAAGGATTACAAACTTCTTTATAAATCCAGCATATATAAACATCAATTTAGACATCAACAGGAGACTAACAGATGAAAGAACCCAAAACCTTAAAACAACTTGCGATACCTATCACCCTGGAAACTTTATGCTATATGCTGGCCGGTATGATAGACACCCTTATGCTTTCCTCTGTTGGAGATGAAGCCGTTGGTGCTGTCGGAACAGCAAACACATATATCAGCATGTTTGTAATCATGTTTTCTATTATAAGTAATGGCGCTGTTGCGGTTATGACTCAGTATATCGGTGCCAAAAAAGAAGGCGTTTCCTACCAGGCACGTAACTTAGGCCTTATTTTCAATGGCTCTGTCGGAATACTCCTCGGCTTTATCCTTTACTACTTTGCCGGAAACATACTTAATTCAGTAGGTATCGCCCCAAACCTTTCAAATTACGCCGTTACCTATATGAAGATTGTTGGGGGAAGCTGCATCCTTAATGCCCTTATACCAATATTTTCAAGTTATTTAAGAGCTTTCGGACACACAAAAGGTCCTCTTATCGCAACCATTATCGGAAATGTTGTTAATCTCATTTTTAATTCCATTTCCCTTTATATTTTAAAATGGGGCGTTGCCGGTGTTGCCTATGCCACCGTCCTTTCCCGTGTTGTAAACCTTGCAATTGTTATGATCCTTGGCAAAATGATAATACATGCAAAAGAAGATCCTAACCGCGAGAAGAATCGTCATATATTTAATATGATACTTAAAGTCGGCCTTCCATCTGCTCTAGAAACAATGGCTTATAATATCGCTATGACATTTATCATCAGCTTCCTCAATAAAATGGATAGCACCGGTTTCTACGTTACTTCCAGATCCTACGCTACCCAGATAGCTAATTTCTCCTTCTGTTTTGGCGCAGCCTTAGCTCAGGCAAATGCCATCCAAACCGGCTGGAGACTTGGAGCTGGGGACTATGACAAATGCGACAGAGGTACTAGAAAAGCAGCACTAGTGGGAGCTGTATGTGCTTCAGTATTTGAAGGAGTTATCGCTCTTAGCTCCCCTCTTTATATGCCTCTTTTTACCAACGATCCAAAAATGTCTTTAATAGTACAGCAGATTCTTTTCGTTGATATAATCTTAGAATTCGGACGTGTAACAAATCTAGTCTACGGCCAGGCCCTTAAGACCAGCGGAGATGGATTATTTACATTGATCATTGCCGTAATCTTCATGTATCTTTGTGCTGTAGGAGGAACCTATCTTCTAGGTATCAGATTAGGACTCTTCGTTGTGGGAGCACATATAGCTGCCGCAAGTGATGAGATTGTCCGCGCGATATGCATGGGACTAAGATGGAGACAGGGAAAGTGGAGGAAGAAGGGGCTGATAAAATAGACGAAAGAACGCCCCGAAAAAAGTATATCTCCTGCCCTCTTAAATATGATATAATGTGGCTTGTGATAAATACCTATTTTCGCAAATGAGGGGAGAGCTTATGTCTAAAAAAAAAGATAATAAAATATGGAAAGATAGAAAAAGAAACTGGTGTGGTCTTCCTTGGACATTCACAATTTACAGTTTCGATGAAGAAAGAGTATACGTAGAACAGGGTGTTCTTAATAAAAGACTTGATGAATGCCGTATGTACCGCATTCTTGACCTTTCAGTAACAAGATCTTTGGGCCAGAGGATCTTTGGAATGGGAACAATTCATGTTCATTCATCAGATAGATCATTAAAAGATTTTGAATTTAAAAATGTAAAACATGTTATGGATGTTAAGGAACAGCTCTCTGAATTAGTTGAACAGATGCGTGATAAGAAACGTGTTACAAGCCGTGAATTTATCCATGATTCAGACCATGATTTTGATCACGATGATCATGACGGTTACGATGACGATGATTATGATGATCATCACTAAAACTTAAACATTAAATGTTAATAAAAGAATTTAAAAAGTACCGGATGTGTTACTGACCAAAACATCCGGTACTTTTTTATTATCCTGCTTCGTTATTAATCTACTATATTATCCGAATAATCTATTATGTATATTTCTACTACCCAGCATTCTTTTATCCTCTCAGCGATTTTGGAGAAGTACCATAATACTTTTTAAAGCAATTTGAAAAATAGCTTACATCCATGTATCCTACACTCTCAGCTACATCGCTAAGCTTATCTTCAGTCTCTAATATAAGACTGTGAGCTTTCTCCATTCTAAGCTTGGTAAGATATTCATTTAAAGTCATGCCTGTGTCTTCTTTAAAAAGCTTTCTAAGATATGTCTGGTTCATCGGAACAAGGTTTACCATGTCTGAAATCTGAAGAGCCGGGTCAGAGAAATTTGCTTCCATATAGCTTTTAACTGTCTGGATAGCATCATCTGACTCTTCTGCATTTCCTTCTTTTCCAAAGGCAAGTCTCTTTAAAAATAATTCCTTAATACGTTCTTTTCTTTCTTCTGTATTCGCAGCTGAAGCTACAAAATATTCAGGTTTTAAGTTTTCTCCATAAAGAGCTTTTAAAGATAAACCGGCAGTTATTATATCTGTAAGAAGTATACTTAGTATGGCGGAAGCAAATCCTTCTTCACTGATAGGGGCTGTGATATTTTTATTATTTATCCTGTCCCAGGCCTGATCTATATCTTCAAGAAGCTGTTTCTCATTGCCTGTATGAAGATCATGTATGATGGCAGAAATAATATCCAACGTATTATTATTTGCCTCATTTTCACGGTCAACTGTTGCTCTGTCATATTCTCTTTTTCTGCAGTCCCAAACCTGTCCAGGTCCCTTTATTCGTAAGGTCTGAAGAACCTTTGAATAACCATTTCTTATCATAGACGCATCATTATAAATTTCACTGATGGCAATGGATGTTTCAAGACTAAGCTGATTTCTTACGATCTGAATAAGATCTGTAAATTCATAGCCCATATAGCCCTTAGCTTCTGTTTCATTTTCAAAATTAAGAACAATGATGATATGAGACTCGTAATCTCTGAAAACGATGAATTTTCCATCAATCTCTATCATTTCACTAAGCATATCCTGGATTACTGTTTCCCAGTTACTAAGAAGTTCCATATCCTGAGCTTCATTTGCCCTGAACTGAATTCCACATACAAGGAAGCTTTTTCCTGGAAAAGCTAGTTTTTCAGTTGCTCTGGCCACTTCGCCCTGATCTCTGGAATAGAGAATGGTTCGAGCCACATCCTCAGTTTCCATCTTTTCTTCCCTTAACTCTTTCTTTTCTAATTCCTGAGCCCGGTTTATGTTATCCTGAAGTTTCATAAGGCTAAGAAGAAGTTCCTGTTTTTCAAATGGCTTAACTATGTAGTCGCAAACCCCTATCTTTACCGCCCGTCTAGCATATTCAAATTCGTTATTTCCTGTTATCAGGATAACTGAAATATTAGGATAATCCTTTACTATCCTGTCAGCTAACTCAAGGCCATTTACGTAAGGCATAGTAATATCAGTGAGCACCACATCCGGATAGTATTCCGGGATCTTTTCCAATGCCTCCCTGCCATCCTTTGCCTCACAACAGATTTCAAAACCATATTGATTCCAGTCCAGACATCCCTTTAAATACTCAAGAAATATAGGCATGTCGTCAACGATCATTATCCTTATCAAATCCTATTCCTCCGGTTTATAATCATAAGGAAGATGTATAAGAACTCTAGTACCAACACCATAACTACTTTCTATATTAAGTCCATAATCTTCGCCGTAGTACAGTCTAAGTCTGTTATATACGCTATATACACCAAAATGTTTCTTATCATTTATTTCGCTCATTTCAATGCTGTCGATCTCTTCCGGATTTCTTGTCATCTGGTTTTTAAGTTTCGTCAGCTGTTCTTCGTTCATTCCGATGCCATTATCAGATAAAACTATCATAACAGACCCGTCATCTAAGGCATAACCGGAAATACGGATACTTCCCCAACCCTCTCTTAATTTAATGCCGTGATAAATGGCATTTTCAACCAGAGGCTGAAGAGTCATCTTAGGTATGCGCACACTGTCAAATTCCTCCGGGATATCAACCTCATATTTAAATTTTTCTCCGTATCTCATAAGCTGAAGATCCAGATAATCTATGATAATCTGTTTTTCTCTTGCAATTGAAACGATCTCTTCTGCTCCTGAAAGAGAATTCTTATAATACTCCGCCAGCTTTCTGGTTACTCTTTCTGCCTCACGAGCTCTCTTCATCTCTATCAGCATGATTATTATATCAAGAGTATTATATAGAAAATGCGGCTTTACCTGCTCCTGTATCAAAGCCAGTTCATATTCTCTCTTCTTCTTTGATTCTTCATTTATCCTTTTTACCAGCAGCTGATTTTGCTCCGTCATATAATTAAATGTATTGGAGAAATCGCTTATTTCATTATTTCCCTTAGGGGAGAATCGAACACTTAGATCTCCCTCTGCTATCTTAAGAGCCCCGTCTCTAAGTTTTGCGATCGGATCCGTAACATATTTTTTAGTGATAAGCTGCATCATACCCGTAAGGCCCAATACAACAATAGCAACCACTATTAAAACCAGCAAAAGCTGTCCATTGGTCACATTAAATCTGTTAACATTGGTAAGACCTACCATGGTCCACTCCCCACTCGCAAATGTCTTTATCTCCACTAGGTATGTGCCAAATTCTGTATCTATTGTTTCTCCTGATTTCATGGAAAGGATCTTTTCTCTAAATGCATCATCCTCCATCATCAGATTTTCAATTATAACTTCCTCATCCTTACTATTTTCCTTTGACGCGTCTCTTGTAGTTAAATAATTATATTCCTTATCAAAAAGGAAATATTCACCTATCTCACTATCGTAAGCTCTGATAAGATAATCCCTATCCATGTTGACAAAAATGTAGCCTAAAGTTTCTCCATTAACAATACTATTTACTCTTCTGCCAAATACTATATTTTTATCTCCATCAAGGTTCATAATGCCTTCATCATCTATATACATTACTTCCTTAACAGATTTCGTTTTTTTAAGTTCATTATATAGCCACGAGTTAAGAATACTTTCTCTTCTTACTCTCATCTTGTCATTGGAAAAATAAACCATTTCATTCTTAGTTATATAAACAGTAGAATTTATCCCTTTAAAAAGCTGAGAATTTTTAACGAGAGTATTTCTTATATACTGTGATTTTCTTGTTTGAATCCCCTTATTTCTTTCGATATTATTAATTTCAAGAGTAAGATTATTAACACAGATAAGTGCTTCATTAAGGACAGATTCTGCACGATCTGACATAACATTAATGCTTTCACTTATCTGAAGTCTGCTTCGCTTCATTATCTCCCTGTTATAAAGCGTCATTAATATGATAAGCGCCAGTGAGACTGAAATAATACTTACTATAAATGTTATGGCTGAAATCTTATAAATGATTGATGATTTCTTTACATTTTTTTTCTTTATCTTCAAAATGATTCCTCTTTAATTTTAAGTATTCCCCTAATATCATTATTATAGCTTGTAAAATCTGGAGCCACAAGATGAAAAGTGCAGGCCTAAATTAGACCTGCACTTTCTATGTTTGTTTAGAAATTTATATGAAACCAGAGATGAAAGCAGATATCTTCCAATTCCAGAATCTTTTAATATTATTAACCCTTTACAGCACCACCAATTGTCATAGCTGATTCTACCTGTTCTGAGAAAAGTATATAAACTACGATAGCTGGTAAAGAAGCGATTACCATTGTAGCTCCCATTCCGCCCCAGTCAGTTGTGAATGAACCCTGGAAGAAAAGTACTCCGAGAGGAAGAGTCTTTAACTCATCGTTGCTACCTACAAGAACGTTAGCAAGAATGAATTCATTCCAAGCACTAAGGAATGTGTAGATTGCAAGCGTTACTGTTGCAGGCTTTACAAGAGGGCAGATGATCCTTGCGAAGGTCTGATAGATAGTAGCACCATCTATACAAGCAGCCTCTTCAAGTTCTCTAGGAATTCCTTTAAAGAATCCATAATAAACCATACAAGAGAAAGCAAGATTGATTGCAATATATGGGAGAATAAGTGATAATCTTTTTCCTGTTAAATGAGCTGCCTGAACCTGCTTAACAACAGGGATCATGATTGCCTGAGCTGGTATGAACATACCGATACTCATAAATGTTCTGAATAATCCTTTTCCCTTCCATTCCATACGGCTTGTTGCATATGCGAAAAGAAGTGAGCAGATTATTACACCTATAACTGTAAATATTGCAACGATTACAGAATTAAAGAAGTATCTTGGAACATTATATTTAGCAAATGCTCTTGCATAGTTCTCAATTCTGAAATGTGTTGGTAATCCAAATGGATTTGTTACAAAGATCTCTTCATTATTCTTAAATGAATAAAGGATCATCCAGATAAGAGGATAAAGTGAAAATGCTGCGTAAATCCAACAGAATATAACAAATATCACTCTTCCTACTGAAGGTTTTTTATGCTGTTTTTGTTTTCTTACATTCTTCATTTAACGCCCATCCTCCTTATCTTCTTTCTAGCTGCTTTCTGTTCAGCTGAATCCGGCTTATCTCTGAAGATGAAGTTAATAAGAAGCATAACTACCATACATTCAAGAACCATTACAGTTGCAGCTGCAAGACCGTAGCCGTACTTATTCTGCTTAAATGCTGCAGAATACATCATATAAGTAAGAGTATATGTTGAACGTCCTGGTCCACCACCTGTCATGATATTCATTTCTGTAAATGCCTTAATACCACCTGTTACAGAAATAACAAGACAGAATTTATATGTTTCCTTAAGAAGTGGAATTGTGATCTTCATATGAGACTGAACCTTTGTACATCCATCGATCATAGCAGCCTCATAATAGTCGTTAGGTATTGATTTAATACCAGCATTAATAAGCGCGAACTGATAACCCATCCACTGCCATGCATTTACAAATGCAACTACAATGATCGCTAAGTGCTTATTACCAAGCCAGTTCTGGCCTTTTCCGTTGAATAATGCCAATATATGATTAAGGAGTCCCTGTCCATCAAGAATAGCAACCCAGAGCTGACATACTACTGTAACAGAAAGTACAACTGGAATGAAGTATGCTACACGAAGGAAGGCTCTGCCTTTTGTTCTATGATCAGATATTGTTATAGCAAATACTGTTGCAAGTACCATCTGATAAACTGTGATAATAACTGCAAATATAAGCTGATTTATATTAGAAGTTACGAATGTGCTTGTTCCAAATAATTTCTTATAATTGTCTAAGCCAGTAAAAGCTGCCTTAGTTACACCATTCCATTTTGTAAAGCTGTATGTAAACACCTGACAAATAGGAATGAAATCAAAATATATGAAAATAGCAAGGGCTGGCAACATAAATAAGAATATCGCCAATTTATTACCTAAGAATTTCTTCATACATATTTCCTCTCTTTATTTATTCCCCTAATAACATTATGTTACTCATTGCATGTGTGAAGTAACTCAAGCTACTTTACTTGTTTTAAGGAAAGCTATGATAAATTATCATAGCTTTCCAAGGTATATTGTTATGGATAAAAAGCTCACTAATTTAATTATTCAGCTGTATCTTCAAGAACCATCTTTGTGAAATCATCTGCTGAATATTCACCTGAGATAAGTGCCTGTGTGTTAGCCTGAATAGAATCATTGAATGTTGCGTTTGTAAGTCCCCATGTGAACTTAGTTGTTGATGTAATGCTTGGAATCTCTTCTGCAAGCTTCTGCATCATTGCTGGAAGTTCTGTCTCGCTTGTCATACCTGTGTTGATAGCAACAAGTGGGTTATGTCTCTTAAGAACCTTAGCTTCGCAATACTTTTCTGCCATGAATTCAGCAACGATAGCAGCTGCTTCAGCATTGTCTGAATCTGGGTTTACTGCGAAACCTGATGTTGAACCACCGCCTGAGAATGCATGCTTATTAGCTTCATATGAAGCTTCATCCTTAGCTGGATAATACATCCAGTCAACGTTATCACCGAGAGCCTTTGTAGCTTCTTCAATGTACCACTGACCATTGATGATCATAGCAGCTTTTCCGCTTGTAAACATTGCATTTGCATTATCATAGTTTGTTGTAGTAGCATCCTTCTGGAAAAGGCCAGCCTTTACAAGTGCTTCGAGTTCCTTTGCAGCCTCAACGTACTCTTTGTCGTCAATGCTTGCTGCTCCAGTATCGAGAGCCTTGATTCCCCCATTATTATATCTTGTTGCAACTGCATCGAAAGTTGCTGATGTGATCCAACCTTCCTGACCGAAGATTGCAAGTGGTGTGATACCTTTTTCATTGAGAACCTTGCAGACATTTACAAGTTCATCATATGTCTTTGGAACTTCAAGATTGTTTTCTTCGAAGATCTGCTTATTGTAGTACCAGAGTACATATTCCTGACCTGCAAATGGGAATGCATACATATTTCCATCTTCAGCGTAAGCAAGTTCTTTGTTACTCTCAATAAGCTTTGAAGAGAATCCTGTTGAATCAGCTACATCATTAAGAACCATGATCTGATTTGATTCACGGAAAGTACTAATGATATCTGTTGATGCCTGATAGATATCAGGAAGCTGTCCTGTTGATGCAAGAGTCTTAAGTGTAGCACCGTCGTCCTGTGCCTGATCGATCTTGTTAAGAGTTACATTTGGAAAAGCAATCTTAAGCTGTTCAATCGCATAATCATATGGGACCATTGAATCATCATCTGCATACTGTGTGTAGATAGAAAGTTCAAGTGGCTTACCATCATTAAGCACTGGATAACCTGTGTCTGTTACAGCAGAGCTTGAGGAAGCTTTATCAGCTGTTGTATCCTGCTTTTCTGTTGCTTTCTCTGTTGTTCCGCCCTTTGATCCGCATCCGGCAAGCATTGTTGCTGCCATTGCTGTGCAAACTACTGCACTAACTAATCTTTTTTTCATTTTACCTCCCATGCCTTTCGGCATTCATTAATAATATTTCTAAGTTTTCGCTTAAAAAGCTCCGAACCAGATTGATGTACTCATTTTACCGAAAAGGGTACCGGGGTTGAATGAAGATTTTAAAATTTTTATTGTAAATTTTAAAACAGAAATTTTGAAAATTTTAAAATTTAAAGAAAATTAAAATATTTCCTCTTTCTGCATATTTTTCCTGTATTCCGTTGGGCTTACCCCATATTCCATCCTGAATAACTTAAGGAAATGCTTATAATTTTCGTATCCAACTGCTTTAGCTATGTCGATTATCTTATCATCTGTCTCCACCAGAAGAGTTTTTGCTTCTTTAAGCCTTACATTTTTAAGATAGTTTACAAAATTACTTCCTGTATACTGCTTAAACGCAATGGAAAACAAAGTATAATTCATGGATATATAATTAGATACCACCGCCATATTAAGATCCTTTGGATAATTTTCCTTTATATAATCAATGGCAAGAGCTATCTTTTTCTTTGCAGGCTCTGCATCATCCTGTTTCTCCCAGATTCCATTAAGTCTTAATAAAAATCTTACAAAATGTTCCCTGTAGGAATCCATATCCGGGCAAAGTAAAGGTTCCTCTAATTTTAGTATTCTTTCATCCAGTCCTCTTTCATCAAATAAACTCTTATATATCCTTGGTATAGTACGAAGACTTAGAGTGATCTCATTTTTAAAATCCTCAGCAGAGATCAGTTCTTTTGCCGCTGCATCAAACAGATTATCCCATTGATTAAGGAGTTCCTTCTGCTTTTCTGTTCCAATAAGCTGTATCCTTCTGGTCCTTGCAGCTTCCTTAAGCAGTTCTTCCTCGGGATAATCCCTAAATCTATCGAGATTTTCAAAACAGATAACCTTTCCCGTACAGAATGCCGTAAGCCTCGCCCCTCTTACTTCCTGATAAGCTCTGGATAGTTCTTCTTCTGTTTCATGTTCAGCACTGACACCTACTCCTCCCAGTTCTGCATAATCATCTAAAGAAAAGTCCTCGCTGTTTATCACATAGAAATCTCCATCAATAGCATCCGGTAGTTTCACAGCCTTAAAATCCTCCTCTAAGTCCATGACAGGTGCTCCCGGATAAAACATCATAACCCTGTATCTTCCTTTTTCAATCACTCTGGTATAAGCATCTCTTTCTTCTTTCTTTGCCACTGCCTCAACCTTTGACTGAATCAGTTTTAAAACCTCTGCTATCTTTTCTCTTTCAACAGGTTTAAGAAGATATTCCAACACTCCATTTCTAAGCATTTCTACTGCATATTCAAAATCGTCATATCCGCTCACCGCAACAACAAAGGGAGGTTCCTCCATGTCATGAATCCTCCTAACTAATTCTATTCCATCCAATTTAGGCATTCTTATATCAGTAAATACTGCATCAATTTTTTCACTTTGCAGTATCTTCCAGGCATCTTCCCCGTTATTGGTTTCAAGTATCTCCTCTATCTTTACTCCGCTCCTGCTTATCATAGTCCTTATACCCGCACGGATCAGTTTCTCATCTTCTGCTATTAATATTTTTTTCACTGCTGTTTCCTCCCATAATATATGGCAGTTCAAATGAAACCTTGGTATATTTACCCTTTTCTGACATTATCGACATACCATATTCCTTACCAAATGAAAGCTGGATACGGTCTTCTACATTTTTAAGACCTATTCCATGTCCTTTATCATTTGTTTCTGTTTCTCCAAGAATCTTCTGCATCAGTTTCATCAGCTCTTCATCCGTCATACCTACGCCATTATCAGAGATCTCTATCTTTACCGATCTTTTTCCAAATTTATCTTCTTCTCTCACCTTTATGTAGATCGTTGCATCTTCTCCCCTAGGTGCTATTCCATGAAGAATGGAATTTTCAACTACAGGCTGAAGTGACATCTTCGGTATCTGCTGCAATAAGAGCTCTTCCGGAATACTAGTAGAAAGAATCACCTTAAAATCATTTCTCAGATTCATAAGAGCTACATAATTATTTATATATTCCATCTCTTCATTAAGAGTTACATTTCCACTGGTCCACTTCATACTATATCTAAGCATTTTTCCAAGGGACGTAATGGAATCTGAGATCACATATTCCTCATCGATCTCTGCTAACATCTTTATGGATTCAAGAACATTATAGATAAAATGAGCATTGATCTGATTCTGAAGAGCTTTTATTCCCGCATTCTTTATCAGAACTTCTCTATTGATATTTTCTTTCATAAGTTCTTCGATCCTGTCCAGCATTCGGTTAAACTGATGGGCCAGCTCTCCCATTTCAGAACCCTCTTCTTCTCTTTCTTCCACTCTTATGCTAAGGTCACCTTTATTTCTTACATATCTTATAGTTCCAAGGATCTCATAGAAATCTCTTAACATCCTCCTTACTAAGAGCCTGTCGATCATAACCCATAGAAGAGCTATCACTCCCATTATTATCACAATAAAAATGTTTCTTGTTATCTTTACATTATTTACAGCCTTTGTAATATCATGGACGCCTATATATGTCCCCTTCATGGATGCATTTGGAAGACTGAACACCATCAGCATCCTGTTATCCACCTTCATCAAGATTATACTTTTTTCAAGTGATATCTTCTTATTTTCCGATATAAGTGAAGCTATCTCATCAGCATTACCCGGCCAGTTGGTACCATGGACGATCTTCTTATCCTCATCCATATAAAAGGCCCAGTCTGTATCCTTTTCAGCGCTGTAAAATGCAGGAAAGATATCCTCCATCTTCATGGCAGATTCTATATAGCCAACATATCCGTATCCCACGGCATCAAGATGTCCTACATAGGATATGAGGCTGACATCCTCCTGTTCCGTAAGGCCGCTGAAAACTGAATCCTTATAGTCCAGATGCCACCCTGTAGGATCCGCATCTTTTCCCCATGGCAGCTTCTTCATTCTCTGATTCTTATATAAAACCGACATCATTTCGGTGATATTATCATTAACCCCATAGGCTCTTACACAGTATATAAGAGGGTTATTGGCCGAAATCCTTGTAAGGGTCTTAACATCTCCCTGATATATATCTAATAATTCTTCTGTGGCAATCTTTTCCCCCTTTGCCACAGAAAGCAGAAGCTGTATAAATGTATCATCTGTTTCAAATATTCTTACAGACATATAGATGGAACTTATAGACTGATCTATCACTCCCTCCGTAGCATTCTGCTCATATTTCATATAGTTATAGCCTTCTTTTATCACATCATCCTTCATATTTTTAAAAAGTATGCCAGAAAGGATAAGCACAAAGATTCCCATACAGATCACTATCACAATAGAAAATCTGCTGGTGAGCGGCATACTTTTCATTCGGCTTAACAGGCCTTTTTTTCTTATTTTTATATCATTTACCTTTTCTCTTATTTTTTTTGCCATCTTTACTGATCACTACCTTCAATTCCCATACGTATCTTGGAATTTTTCATTTGCTTTGTGGCTTCTATATAAACTTTTTCTATCCCAAGCTCATTTGCTTTCACCTTATATTCTTCAACAATACTGTCAAACTCTTCATCTGACTTTGAAAGCAGCAACCTTTTTAAAGTCTCCGCCCAAAGGTTCCTAAGTCTCTCATATTTATTACCAAGAACAGTATCCTCCGGTATCGAAACAGAATACTGACCTAAGTAAGCCGTATAGGGATATGTATATTCTTTCATCTGCTTAACTGGGGGGATCGGGTCCTGCTGCCACTGAAGCTGAAGGATATTGTCCTGCAGCATCCAGTAAGTATTATCTGCGCCATATTTTCGGTTATATTCTTTTCTATCAGTCTCCAGTATTTTTTTTACCTCATCTCTTATCACCGGTTTTCCATTCAATGTATCGTAAGTTACTCCTTCAACTCCAAGATAAGTAAGCTTCTGTCCTTCCTCACTCATAAGAAATGTCATAAACTCTATTGCCTTCTCTGGATCCTTACAATTTTTAGATATAAGAGTTACAGTCCACCCCTGCACAGTGGATGTAGGAAGTACAGGAGGATTTCCATTTGAATTTCTTGGTCCATCAATGGCTATATAGATTCTGTCAGGATCCTTATCATATATTTCTTTTAACTGATCCTCCATATCTGTCCATTGATAAAACATACAGAAATATCTCCCCTTAAGGATTTTTTCTGTTATCTGGGTTCTCTCATCAACAAAGATCTCAGGAGAAAGATAACCTTCCTCATTCATCTGTCTAAAGGCCTTAAGCCATGAAAGATATTCAGGATCCATATTCCTGTCATAGTATTTTCCATCTTTTTCATAAGGGATTGCTAAAGAATTCTGTAGAAAGCTGTCAAATGAAGTGTCTCCAAAATCATCAAAGAAATTTGCACCAATAGGTATCAGCGGTTCAGAGTCTACTGTCGGATACATTTTTTCTGCATCTCTTACTGCCTGCATGAATCCTTCCGGAGTTGTCATATCAGGACTTCCGATCGCCTCATAGATATCTTTTCGCACTATAAAAACCTGATTGGAAGCTAAATTCTTATTATTCAGATAATCATTATAAGAGCATGACGAATTAGGGTAACTGTAAATGTTACCATTTGAATACGTATACCATTTTATAGAATCTGGATCTGCTACCTGATAGAATTCTGGACAGTATTTGTCCGCAAGATAATTCAAAGGATATACCATATCATTATCAATGAGAGTCTTTAACTGCGGCTCCCAATATCCAAGTGTTATCATATCCGGAAGCTCATTGCTTGCGATAAGTGTATCCAGTGTATTGCTGGAATTACCTACCGGAGTTTTAAAATTTACCGTAACACCCGTTTTTTCTGTAATTGCCTGTGCAACTGCACTATCCTTCCATTCATCGTTATACCACTCATAATTAATGTACCAGTTAAAACATATATCTTCCTTTGTTTCTTTTTTCTGGTCTCTTTTAACCACCACCCACCAGGCAAAAAGTCCTGTACAGATAAGCAGTATACCGAATATTACGATTATCAGAACTGTATCTTTCTTTCTCATAACCTATTTTAGTCTCCTCGAAATAATTATTATGCCGAAAAGGTTAACCACTCCTTTTCGAAGAGACACACAACACATCTCTAATAATACAAAAACAAACGCCAATAAGGCAATACAAAAATTTGTATTGCCTTAGGCCTTTTTAGGATTTGGTTATATCTATACTTTTTATAATTTATCTCATTTATCCTTTTACAGCTCCCGCCGAAATAGAATTGATGATATATTTCGAGAAGAAGATGAATACTAGAAGTATTGGGATAACTGAAATCGCTACTGAAAGATAAATTGCACCCTGATTCTTCTGCAGATCTGTCGCTGCTTTAAGCGTCGACATCATTACAGGAAGAGTGAATTTTTCTTTACTTGTAAGGAGTATCATAGGCATCAGATAGTTATTCCAATTGCCGATAAATGACATGATTCCCATAGTTGCAATTCCCGGCTGAAGTATTGGAAGAACTATTGTGTGGAAAGTTCTGATCTCTGATGCTCCATCAATTCTTGCAGCTTCTAATATTTCAGGGTTTAAATCTGATTCAGCATACTGTTTAAGGAAGAATACTGTTCCTGGAGATGCGATGGAGGGAATGATAAGAGGGATGTAGCTGTTGATCAAATGTAACTTTGAGCAGAGCTGATAAAAACCTATCATTGACAGCTGTCCAGGTATCATCATGAAAACAAGTATTGCTACGAATACAATTTTGTTAGCCTTAAACTTATAGAAAGCAAGTCCATATGCAGTAAGGGCAGAGAAGTATATACAGAGGGCTGTAGCTGGTACAGCTACAATGATACTATTTAACATTCCTCTGAAAAGATTAAAGAACTTACTCATCTGCTGCCAGTTCTCTTTTAAATGAGTCCCTGGGACTAAAGTAAATGATGAGGAAATCTCAACTCCTGACCTTGTAGCATTTACTATCATCAGAAGGAAAGGAAGTGCACACACAACTGCCACCAGTATTAAAAAAATATATATGAGGGTTTTCTTACTCCTATTTTTCATACTAATTCTCCTTCCTTCTGAATATTCTTAACTGAATAATAGATACTATAAGTATTAACAGGAAAAGTACATATGCAACCGCTGATGCATATCCTGTCTGGATGGAACCTGCAGTAAATCCGAACTTATAAAGATACATCATAACAGTCTGTGTAGTCTGATATGCTGATCCTGAAGCCGATTCAAGAAGAAATGGCATATCGAACATCTGAAGTCCACCGATAAGTGATGTGATAGCAACATACATAAGGATCGGTCTTATCATTGGTAATGTTATCTTTGTGAAAATCTGATAACGATTAGCTCCATCGAGAGCCGCTGCTTCAAAATATTCTCCCGGAATACCCTGCACTCCTGCCATAAGCATAAGAAATGAATTTCCAAACCACATCCATGACTGTATTACTGCTATTGTTATTGGAGCTATAGCAGGACTTCCAAGCCAGTTAACCGGATTGTAATGAAGCCCAAGTAACTTTGCTACTGCATTTATTCCAATGTTAAATGTTCCGAATCTCCAGTCCAGTAATGTCTGGAAAAGGAAAGCAACTGATGTAGCAGCTATAAGATTTGGGAGGTAATAAATCATACGGAAAAGACCAAGACCTTTTACCTTATATTTAACATCAGAGAATATCATCATAAGAAGGAATGCCATACCCAGCTGTAACACGATATTGACTCCCCAGATCCTTACTGTATTAAGTAAAGCTTTCCAGAAGAATTTATCCTTCAAAACACGGATATAATTTGCAAATCCTACCATTTTATAGTCGCCCATCACCCTTAAGTTAGTGAAACTAAGGAAAAATGTTCTTAATACCGGATATACACTGAATATAAGAAAGACTAATGTAAATGGTGTAACAAACGCATTTCCCCATCTATTAAATTTCGTTACCGAACTGGTCCACACCGTTTTTTTATTTTGCTGTTTCATCGGTTCTCCCCTTTCAATACAGCCATTTATTATCTTTCGATCTGAATCTCAGGATATGTTGACTGAACTGTGTCATAGAAGTTATTAATTGCTTCTTCTTTTGTAGACTGACCTGTCTTAACAGAGCTTATAGCCTGTCCCCATGCATCTCCGATAACCTTGTCATAACGAGTTACCTTTGAATAATCGATGCCTTCAGCCTGCTTCTGCCAGAAACTGTAAAGTTTCTGTCCGCCATATACTTTATTCTCATCATCTTTATGCTGTTCAAGAACACTCTTAAGAGCAACTGTGTCACCCTGTGAAGCTTCAATCCACCAGTTTGCTGTATCCTCATCAAGAGTACAGAACTTAACATAGTCCCATGCAAGATCCTTCTTCTGTGAATTTGCAGAGATACCAATATATGTACCACCACCAAAACCATAAGATGGGCCTGAGCATACGCCCCAGTTACCTGATGTTTCCTTTACATTGTCTCTTAATGTGATTACTCCCCAGCTTGGAAGACCATAAGCAAAAATCTGAGTCTTATCCATATCCTTAGTTGAATCTGCAAACTGATCTGCATCCCATACATTTACTGAATCATCAGAATAATTCTGGATGTCAGCTGTAAGAATAGGAACTTCTCCAGCCATACCCTGATACCAAGGTGTTGACCACTGGTTAGCGTAAGCTGTAAGGTCCTTTTGATAAAGTTCAATAGCAAGATCCATATAATCTTTTCTTGCCTGTGCTACATTAAGTTTTCCATCAACAACCCAGGCTGAATCTCCTGAGAAGTAATTCATTTCTGCATCTGAAGCAAAGATTCTGTAACCAGCCTTCTTTAATGTTTCAGCTGTTGTAAGTATTGTTGGATAGTCCTTAAAAAGCTTTCCTACTTCTTCAGGGTCATCTGTTCCAAATACTGTCTTTGCAATATCTCTACGGTAATAGATACCTGCAGGTGTGATCTGATATGAAATGGCCCTCTGGATACCGTCCTTATCCTGACCAACCTTCCATACATAATCAACAACCTTATCTGCATAATCCTGTGCACCCATCTCATTAAGGTCTGCAAAGAATCCATTATCATACATATCCTCAAGCATCTGAGGCTCACCTACGATAATATCCGGCTCCTTCTCACCACCCATAAGTGCTGTCTGCACCTTTGTTGCATAATCATCTGGAGCAATAACAACAGTTTCTACTTCTGTTCCGGTCTTCTCTGTATATCTCTGTCCGAACTGTTCAAGATCTACAGCTAATGTCCAAACGACAAGTTTCTCTCCTGATGATTTTGTATCAGTGCTGGATGATACAGCTCCTGATTTGTTGTCACTTCCCTGCTTTGCGTCCTGATCTGTTTTATTACCACAAGCTGTAGCAGATAAAGCCATAGATCCCGCAAGAAGTAACGCTGCGATTTTCTTTAATCTCATAAAATTAAATTCCTCCTGGTTCTTCCCCTGCATTCTGCAGTTTTTCTAAATTTGTTATACTCATTCTAATCCGGGTATAATTCTTAAAAAATTACCCATTTTTTAGAAAGGTGTCATATTTTTATAATCTTTTTATTCTATGAAGACTGTTACTTCTTCAACCTTTCCCTCCCTTACATCTTTAGCAACGTTTCCCTTTAATTGTCCTTCATATTCCTTTATTGTTCCCTTATCATAAACAACAATCCTTTTCACGGTCTCATTTCCCGGGTAGTGATCACGTCTTTCTTTAAAATGATAGGTCACCATACAATTTCCAAGGAATCTGGCACTTACTCTCTTTGATTCCGGTATCAGATAATCCGGCATATGAGGATTAAATGTAAGCTCCAACTCTCCATCCTTACCAATAGAAAATGGATTTTCACCAAACATCATCCTTCTCCACATGGATAAAAATTCCACCGTGGATCCGGAGAGCCTTGCCACATACCCTTTGCCCCAAAGCTCTTTAGCAGGATTTGCAGAACTGGCAATAAATGATGAATTTTCCAGTATAGATCTTCCATATATCTCTGGATCCATAAAGCACACAAGGCAGGATTTCAGCTCTTTATAAAACTCCTTATAAAGTCCTGCCTTATCTAATTCCAGAAGATATTTATATTCCATATGGAGGAATATAGATTCATTTTCCAGCCATCCGGGTGAGAAAAATTTGCACCTTCCGATCTCACTCGTAGCATCCATAAGACTGGCATTAACCTTATACATTTGCAGTTCTTTATCATATATATCGCTATTTTTAACCGCCTGATATAAATCTTTTTTCTTTCCTGCATCTTCTAAAACTTTAAGAAGGTGTACCTGTCCTTCCAAAAAGCCTGGCATTCTTCTTAATACGAACTCTTCAGGGATGATGAAATCAGCTTTTCTATATTTTTTAATCTCATAGTAAAAATACATAGGAGCAATATCTTCCCCATTTTTCCTAAGGGCTTTCGGCATTCTTATAGAAATAAATGCCTCAAAAGCTGCCATTACTTCTTCTATCTTTTCTTTATCAATTTCTTCTGTTTTTCCTTCAAATCCTTGATATACAGCTTCTCTATATTTTTCCCTTGTATGGTTTATGTCATACCAAAAGCTGATCATTTCATCTTTTTCATAGATCTCATCCTTATTCTTTCGGATGGCATCCAGTAATTCTTCTATAAGGACAGAAACTTCTTTATATATCTTTATGCTATCTACATTCTTAATACTGTTTTTTATAAATCTTATATATCTAAGTAATTCAAGGGTTTCACCATAAGAAGAACCAAGAAGCCCCGGAAGGCCGTTTAATGCGTCATACCATCCAGGTTTTCCCCCTTCCATCTCAATACCAAATCCATAAGGATCAAGGGTTGAAAACTTAACTGATACCAATGTAAGAAGATGAGCCAGTAAAGTGTCACCTACAACCTTTTTATTAATGTCACAGTATTCTTTCAGGTTATTCTTAATCCTCTCTTTTGAAAGACTGTTATACTGCCTTATTCCTTTAGATGTTTCTACATATCTTTCTCTATAAGGATTTACTCTTACCTCAGGAGCATAATATGTATATTTTTCTTCCGTCAGCAATTCTTTCTCCCTATCCGGATAAACAGTAAGATATTCTTCAATAAGATCTAAGATATAGGTCCAGTGATCACACCAATACCCTTCTCCAAAGCTTCCCTTTGTTCCGCCAGAAGAAAAATCCATAAGCTGTATAAAGAGGTCCTTAACTCCTTCTTTTACCTTCCCCTCAAGGAACATATACAATTCTCCAGGAGTAAAGCTACCTTTGAGAAAATCCAATATTTCTTTCTTTTCCTCATCCGAAACATCAGAAAGGATCACCGCTGCACTTTCAGGATCTATTGAAAACACCTGTTTTTCTATAAGCAGCGGATTATACCCATCCGGCTGGATAAGAGACATAAAAGTCCTTATATTTTCTTTTCCTACATAAGGAGAAAAGAAAGTATCAACTCTTCTGTTCTGAGCCACATCTCTAAAATTTCCATTTCCCTGGGAATAATATTCCGGAAGCACGGAAAAGAAATTATAATCTCTTTCTAAATCTCCGTGTTTTCTTGAATATAGATAAAAGACTTTATTATGACCGAGTCTTACAGGAAATCCTCCCCTGAGCCCGTTATCCATATAACAGTTTTTTGAATAAGCATCAAAATTTTCATTTCCAGTCTGGCAAAGGCAAGGAGACGTTATCTCATCAATAAGTGCCTTAGCTCTCATTTCTTTATTGTTAAAATAATCTTCATCCCTGCTATCCTGAATAAATTCTTTAAAAAGTGCTATGTCTTCAGTATTTCCATAAATCTGATTCATAACCCACTCTTCATCTTCTTCAAGAATGATACTGGTATTAAAAAAAGCCGAAGGAAAAACATTTGAATGATTATCTTTTCCACTTAAGTCTCCTTCGATAAATCTAACCGGCTTTTTATAAGCCTTGTCATATCCAAATACCCTTCCCGGATCCACTATCATAGGAATTCTTTTTCCCTTATGATCAAAACCTGCAGCAAAAACAGCTCCCTCATTAACTTTAACTTCTGCTACATCATCCATAGCTGCGCTTACTTTATAAATGGCAGCATTTTCCTCTATATATTCCGACTGCATCCAGGCTTTTGATGTCTCAGTCATATTTTTCAGATTATCATTACTTATTCCGTAAGGGATTATTGCTGAAAGCCCATCCAGAAGCGTAATCTTTCTTTTCTTCCCTTTATTCTTTATCCTGACTGAACGGATAAGTGCCCCTATCTTTTCTTCAGGAAGGACATAATATAAAACCTCTATCAAAAGATCACTCATTTCATATTTTACTGACATATGATTTTTTCCTATATGCATCTCATGATCTAAATCTGCATCCGAAAATGCTTCAAGAACTTCATCATTTTCCTTTATAAAAGTTCTAAATCCATGGCTCGAAACCTCTCCATAGGCCTTCTCCGCCGGATAAAACTCCTGTATGCTATGATCTTTATCCTTAACACCGAAACTCACAACCCCCTGGCCGCGATTCACATAGTAGCACCATACCGGGATACCCTTCTTTCCTGCAATACCAGGAAGGAAGCTGCT
The DNA here is from genome assembly GCA_902789175.1 of uncultured Lachnospiraceae bacterium. Classification (GTDB taxonomy): domain Bacteria; phylum Bacillota; class Clostridia; order Lachnospirales; family Lachnospiraceae; genus Eubacterium_Q. Next base: position 1,163 of record CADANF010000005.1, on the reverse strand, counting down.
GAACGGCGATGATTTCATATAATTCTTCTGCACAAATTCGTCCATCTTATTTCTCATATTTTTTCCCTTCGTTAATGCGATAAACTCTGCCATATTAAATGGTCTTTTATCAATCATAAATAGCCCCATGCTTCATTTATAGGTTCCGAATTTTAATATAAGGGTGCATTTTTTATATAGATGAATTATTTTTAAAAAGGATGTATATTATAGATAAGCTTGCAGATTTTTATCCGCAGATTTTTAAAATAGAAAGGAGGATTCTCATGCAGCTCACCAATGACTGGTATCTGTCAGAAGCCGATACTTCAAACAATGATTTTATACATAGAGAACCCACCGAAGAGATAGAGTTTTATAACAATGTTGTTACTGGAAATATTGATGCCGTAAGAAGCAATTGTGAAGAACACCGTTTCTCCAGCGATTTAGGAGTCGGCCGTCTTTCCAGAAATCCAGTCACAAATATCAAATATCATTTTGTGGTAACTGCAGCTCTTGTAACCCGTTACTGCATACAATATGGAATGGAAAGCGAAAAAGCTTTTAGATTAAGCGATTTCTACATCTGTAAATTAGATGATAAAGATACCGTTGAGTCAGTAGTAGATCTTCACGACCAGATGGTAATGGATTTTACCGGTCGTATGCGCCTTTTAAAATACAGCAGCTTTAATTCAAAACCTGTAAATGAATGCCTTAATTACATTTATTCACATATAAAAGAAAGACTTAATGTTGAAGATATCGCTGATGCTATAGGTATTTCTGCCAGCTATCTCTCCCGTGTTTTCAAGAAAGAAACCGGAAGTTCCGTTAGTGATTACATAAGAGAGCAAAAGATTGATGCAGCTATAAATCTTCTTAAATTCAGTGACTATCCAATAGTTGAGATTTCGGAAAGATTTGGTTTTTCTTCCCAGAGTCATTTTACACAGGCTTTTAAAAATGTGACTGGGATGACGCCTTATGAATATAGAAAAAGCCATGGGCATTCTGAATGGAATGTACATGACTCAAAATAACATCCTTAGTCCGCTTGAGGAGGTTGTTCATTAAACTAAAAAAATACCTCCTCAAAAGGACATATCATCCTTAGTCCGCTTGAGGAAGTATTTTTTTATCATTTAAGCATGAAGCCAAATTAAAATTATAACTGCTCG